>DATKFV010000052.1:0-4091 GCA_035511035.1 Streptosporangiaceae bacterium | reverse complement strand
GGCTGGGAGGAGCTCGACGTGTCCTTCCGCGCCCACCGTGACGCCTACGCCCGGGCGTTCGAGCGCCTCGGCATCCCGGCCTGGCAGGCGCAGGCCTCCAACGGCACGATGGGCGGCTCGGACTCCATCGAGTTCGTCTGCCCGTCCCCGACCGGCGAAGATCTCGTCATCCACTGCCCGAGCTGCGATTACGCCGCGAACATCGAGAAGGCGACGTCCCGGCTGGCCGCCGTAGATGATTCTCCCGAACGGACTGTGGTGCTTGCCGCGCCCGAATCCTTCCCGACCCCCGGCGTACGCACCATCGACGATCTCGCCACTCAGTACCAGGCGGCTGCCGACCGCCAGATCAAGACCCTGGTTTACCTGCTTGACGGCACGCTGACCCTGGTCCTGATGCGCGGTGATCACGCGCTGCACGAGCAGAAGCTCGTCGACGCTACCGGCGCGGTCACCGTCCGCCCGGCGGAGCCCGAGGAGATCCGCGCTGCCCTCGGCGCCCTGCCCGGCAGCCTCGGCGCGGTAGGCACTGCGTCGCCTGGTCCTGGCGATCACCCGGTCATCGCCGACGAGGCACTGCGCGGCCGCCGCGGCATGTACACCGGCGCCAACATCGACGACACCCACCTGCGCGGCGTCGACGTCGAGCGGGACATCAACGTCGGCCAGTGGGCCGACCTGCGCGAGGCGGCGGCCGGCCAGGGCTGCGTCAACTGCGGGCACGAGCTCGAGGCGGAGCGCGGCATCGAGGTCGGCCACATCTTCAAGCTCGGCTACAAGTTCAGCAATGCCCTCGGGCTCAGCGTGTCCGGCCCGGACGGCAAGCCGGTCAAGCCGATCATGGGCTGCTACGGCATCGGCGTCGAGCGGGCGATGGCCGCGATCATCGAGGTCCATCACGACGCCAAGGGCATCGTCTGGCCGGCCGCGGTGGCGCCGTTCGAGGTCGACGTGGTGATCGCCCAGCAGGACAACGCGGAGGTGGCCGAAGCGGGGGAGCGGGTGTACCAGGCGCTGCTCGCCGCGGGCGTCGAGGTCATCGTGGACGACCGGCCGGTCCGGGCCGGGGTCAAGTTCAGCGACGCCGAGCTGGTCGGCATCCCGTTCCGGGTCACCATCGGCAAGCGCGGCCTGGCCTCAGGCAGCGCCGAGCTGACCGACCGCGCTACCGGCTCGACCGTCTCGGTTCCCCTGGACGACCTGCCCAAGCACGTCAGGGAAGCCGTCGCCCAGGCCGTCGCGGGCAACCGCTGACGGCGGGCACCCGGACCGGCCCCTCGAGCGGCGGGCGCTGTCGGCTGTTATCTCGCGCTGGCCGACCTGCGCCAAGGACAGTACTCGCAGGCTGCCAGCCAGCTGCGCGGGGCTGTCACCCGGTTCAGGGACATCGGGTATCGCAACGGCGAAGCTCAGGCCTTGTGTCATCTCGGGGAGCTTAACCTGCGTACCGGAAGCTACCAGCAGGCCCGTGATGATCTTTGGCAGGCGCTGGCTATCTGCCGGGAAACCGGCGACCTCCCCGGTCAGGCCGAAGTGCTCGACCTGCTCGGGGCGGTCTTCCTCGCGACCGGGCAGCTGGCGGACGCCCGCGCTCAGCACGCCGGAGCTCTCGTCCTTGCCATCCAGCTTGGCGATCCGTATCAGCAAGCGCGTGCCCATCGCGGCCTCGGTTACGTCGAGGAGGCCTCCGGTGATGATGTGCAGGCGAGCCGCCACTGGCACGAGGCACTCGTCCGCTTCGCCGAGCTGGAAACGCCAGAAGCCGATCAGATCCGAGCCCGGTTGCCTGGACCGGTCCAGTTAACTCTCACCGTAGCCGTCGGCCCGCGGCTCAGCTGCGCGCGGTGCACCGTAAGGCCTCCTACGTAAGGCCGGCCTCCTACGACGCGGCCTGGCGGTCGCGTTCCCGGCAGCGCAGCGCGCGGAGCACGTCGTCGCGGCCCTCGGTGAGCAGCCGGAGCAGCGCGGCCGGCGGCTCCGCGGCCTCGATGTAGGCGTCTGTCGCCTCGACCGACTCCGGCGAGATCGCGCACACGCTGTAGGCGCCCTCGACGAAGTCCTGCGCCATCGCCGACGACCACTGGCGCCAGACGCCGCTGACCACGCCGAAGTACTTGCTCCGGTAACGCTCGACGAGCTCCGGCTGGTCCGGGTCGGCGAAGCCGGACAGCATGGCGCGGAACATCGCGATGGTCTGCTCGCCGGCCGTCATGGTGTCCCAGGCCTCCTGCTTGGCTTCCGCCGTCGGGATCGCGGCGCGGCACGCCGCGGCGTGCCGCTCGCCCGCGTCGGTGGGGTCCCGGGCGAGCTCCGCGTCGATTTCCGCCGCGCCGAAACTCCAGGCGCTGCCCGGCGCGCTGCGGCTGACCAGGCGCCACAGCAGCGACCAGCGCAGGTCCGTGTCGATGCTGAGCCCGTCGAGCGCGACCGAGCCGTCGAGCAGCCCGGCCAGCAGGGCCAGGTCGTCATCGGACGTGGCTGCCCCCGCGAAGGCGCGGACGAAGGCGAGCTGGGTGTCCGAGCCGGCCGGGGCCCTCTCGAGCAGCTCACGCAGCCTGCTCGCCATCAGGGCCAGCCCGGTCGCCCGCCAGCTGGGGTCGGCGAAGCGCCGCACTGCCTGACTCGCCTGCCGCAGCAGCGTCTGCACCACGCTGATGTCGGTGACCGAGGAGATGCCGGACAGCACAAGCCGGACGTAGTCGCGCCCCGCCATCTCGCCGTCGCGGGTCATGTCCCAGGCCGCTGACCAGCACAGCGCCGCGGCGAGCGAGTCGGTGAACGCGCCGATGCCGCCGTCCACCCAGGTCGCCGACCCTCCCGAGCCGACCAGGGTGCGCAGCGAGTGCTCGTCGAGCCGGATCTTGGCGTAGGTCAGGTCCTCGTCGTTGACCAGGACCAGGTCCGGGCGCGGCTGGCCGGCCAGTTCGGCGATGACCGTGCGCGGGCCGGCCACGTCGGTCTCTACCCGCAGCCGGCGCGTCAGGCCGCTGGCGGTCCGGTCGTACAGGCCGATGGCGATGCGATGCGAGCGGAGTACGGGGTGGCTGGCGGTCGCTTCCTGCTCCACCGCGAACTCGGTGAACCGGTCGTCCGCGTCGACCGAGTAGGACGGTCGCAGGGTGTTCACGCCCGCGGTCTGGAGCCACTCGCGGGACCACGGCGCCAGGTCGCGGCCCGAGGTCTGCTCGAGCGCGGCCAGCAAGTCCGCCAGCGTCGCGTTCGCGTACGCGTGCCCGGCGAAGTACTTCCGGACGCCGTCCAGGAAGTTCTCCCGTCCCACGTAAGCCACCAGCTGCTTGAGCACCGACGCGCCCTTGGCGTAGGTGATCCCGTCGAAGTTCACTTCCACCGCTTCGATGTCGGTGATGTCGGCGGCGATCGGATGGGTGGAAGGCAGCTGGTCCTGCCGGTAGGCCCAGGCCTTGTAGAGCTGCGCGAAGGTGGTCCAGGCCGATGTCCACCGGGTGCCCTCGGACTGCGCGAGCGTGCCGGCCCAGGTGGCGAAGGACTCGTTCAGCCACAGGTCATCCCACCAGCGCATGGTGACCAGGTCGCCGAACCACATGTGCGCCATCTCGTGCAGGATCGTCTCGGCCCGCGCTTCCCTGGCGAAGTCGGTCACCCGGGACCGGAAGATATAGGCCTCCACCAGCGTGACGCAACCCGCGTTCTCCATCGCGCCTTCCTTGAACTCCGGCACGAAGAGCTGGTCGTATTTCCCGAACGGGTACTTGATGCCGAACGCGTGGTGGAAGAAGTCGAAGCCCTGGCGGGTCACTTCCAGGATCTCGTCGGCGTCGAGGTGCTCGGCCAGCGACTGACGGCAGTACACGCCGAGCGGGATGCCGTCGTGCTCGTCCCTGACCACGTGGTACGGCCCGGCCGCGACGGCCGTGATGTAGGTCGGCATCAGCGGCGTGGGCGGGAAGATCCAGCGCAGCCCGCCCGGCGCCTGGCTCGTCGACTCCGGCGCCATGTTGGAGACCACCAGCCACTCCGCCGGGGCGGTGACGCTGAGTTCGTAGCTGGCCTTCATGTCCGGCTGGTCGAAGCAGGCGTAGACCCGGTGCGCGTCGAAGGTCTCCAGATCC
>DATKFV010000051.1:0-24072 GCA_035511035.1 Streptosporangiaceae bacterium | reverse complement strand
CGACTAGATGATCTTGTGGAGCCAGCCGTAGGGGTCGGGCTGGCGGCCGAACTGGATGCCAAGCAGTTCCTCCCGCAGCCGCATGGTGACCTCGCCGGGCTGGCCGTCGCCGATCTGCCAGCTACCGCTGTTGCCCTTGACCGTGCCCACCGGGGAGACCACCGCGGCCGTGCCGCAGGCGAACACCTCGCTGATCGCACCGGACGCGCAGTCCTCGCGCCACTGCTCCACGGAGATCAGGGCCTCCGTAGCCGGGATGCCGAGGTCGGGTGCGAGCGTGAGGATCGAGTCCCTGGTCACGCCGGGAAGCAGCGTCCCGGTCAGCGGCGGGGTCACCAGCCGGGCGTCCGAGCCCGAGCCGTAGACGAAGAACAAGTTCATCCCGCCCATTTCCTCGACCCAGCGGTGCTCGACGGCATCGAGCCACACGACCTGGTCGCAGCCCTGGTCGATCGCCTGCTGCTGGGCCACGAAGGACGAGGCGTAGTTGCCGCCCGTCTTGGCGAAGCCGGTGCCGCCCGGAGCGGCCCTGGTGTACTCCTCGGCCAGCCAGACATTGACCGCCCGCAACCCGCCGGTGAAGACCCCGCCCGACGGCGAGGCGATCACCGTAAACAGGTACGAGCTGGCCGGCTTGCCGACGCCGAGCGCCACCGTCGTGGCGATCATGAAGGGCCGCAGGTACAAGCTCTGCGACGGGCTGCCAGGCACCCAGTCCTTGTCCTGGGTCACCAGCAGCTCGATGGCCTCGACGAACGTCTCCTCGGGCAGTTGCGGCATCGCCATCCGAGCCGCCGAGGCGCGGAACCTGGCCGCGTTGGCGTACGGCCTGAAGGTGACTATCGGCCCTGACTCCTGTCGGTAAGCCTTCATGCCCTCGAAGATCTCCTGGGCATAGTGCAGGACGGCCGTCGCCGGGTCAAGGACGAGCGGGCCGTACGGCTCAAGCTTGCCGTCGTGCCAGCCCAGGTTCTGCGACCAGCGCAGCGTAATCATGTGATCAGTGAATACCTGCCCGAAACCGGGTGATTCGAGCATCGCCGCCCGTACCGCGTCGGGCACGCACCGGTCGGATGTCAGCAGATCGAATGTGATCTCAGACTTGCTCCTGCCACTCATCGCAGATCCTCCCTCGTGCGAGCCTGGCGCCGTTGCACGACCCGCAGCGGATTAGCGTCCCTGCTGACGCCCCCGCACTTCCATAGTGACTGACATCTGGACTGATTAGTGCGGCTCGCCAATCGGGTATGCAGGCCCGCCCGGCAGCCGCTTTGGCGTCGCTGCCGGGGACCGGGTCGCGACGCCTAGCCGGATACTCGCTCGGCGATGTCGTCGCCGACTTCAGCCGTGCTGCGCGCGGCCCACTCACCTTGACGGACGAGCAGGTCATCAGCGACCGCTTGCTCGATCCTCGATGCGTGTTCGGCCATGCCTAGATGCTCGCACAACATCGCCGCCGACAGGATCGCTGCCGTCGGATCCGCCTTCTGCTTCCCCGCGATGTCCGGCGCACTCCCGTGCACCGGCTCGAAGGTGGAAGGACCAGTCCGCTCCGGGTTGATGCTCGCGCTCGCAGCGAACCCGAGGCCGCCCACGACCGCTGCTCCCAGCGCGGTTACCACGTCACCGAACAGGTTGTCGGTAACGATCACGTCGAACAGTTCAGGCTGCCTGACCATGTACATGAGCGCCGCGTCGACGTGACAGTAGTCGGCGCTGACATCGGGGAAGCCAGCGGCCGTCGAGTCGAACGTCCGCCGCCACAGGTCTCCGGCGTGAGTGAGCACGTTCGTCTTGTGCACGAGGGTGATCTTACGACGCGGCCTGATCGCCGCCCGCCCGAAAGCGTACCTCGTGATACGTCCAACGCCGAATGCCGTATTGATGTTCTCCTGCGTAGCAACCTCGGCGGGCGTCCCCTTGCGCAAGATTCCGCCAGCCTCTATGTAGGGGCCCTCGGTGCCCTCCCTGACGACCAGGATGTCCAGGGCCGCGGCCGGCAGCCCGGCGACCGGGGAATCGATGCCGGGGAACAGCCTGACCGGGCGCAAGTTCACGTACTGGTCGAACTCGAATCGCAACCGCAGCACCAGGCCGCGCTCGAGCACGCCGCTGGGAACGCCGGGATCGCCGACGGCGCCGAGCAGGATGGCATCGTGGCTGGCGAGTTCGGCCAGCACTGAGTCGGGGAGGATCTCACCGGTCCTGGCGTACCGAGCCGCGCCGAGGTCGTAGCTCGTTGTCTCGATCGGCGTGTCGGTCACCGTCGCCCTGAGCACCTTGACCGCCTCGGCGATCACCTCAGGGCCGATGCCGTCGCCGCCGATGACCGCGATTCGCATAGTGCGCCCCATGCGCGGATCTTAGCGGTCAGCTGGCCGGGCTGCAGGCCGGGGCCCCAGCCTGGTCTGGCGCCGGTTGTCCAGAAGGCCCGGAATCGCTACCCGGGCCGGCGTCCGAGGCCGGGCCGCTCGCGCTCCAGAACGCCGCCCGCTCGGCGGCGATAGGGTCGACGGCGCCCGCCGGCAGCGGCCGGCCGAGAAAGGCCCCGGTGCCGAGAGCGCAACCCATCTTCATGAGCAGCTCAGCCTGGTCAGGGCGCTCGATCCCGGTCGCGATCATCTCGATCCCCAGGTCGCGACCCAGGTCGATGATCGCCGGCATCAGCAGCGTCAGCGTCGGGTCGGTGCCGAGCCCGGCCGTGAACGAGCCGTCGATCGTCATGATGTCGACGACGAGTCGCCGCAAGTAGCTCAGCGAGGCATGGCCAGTGCCGAAGTTGCTGATCGCGATCCGGACGCCAGCGGCCCGCAGCTCGGCCAGATCGCCCCGGCCGGATCCCGGCAGCTCGAGCAACACTTGCTCGGCGAAGCAGAGCGTCAGGGCCTGCGGCGGCAACCCGGCCTCGTCAAGCGCGGTCAGCACGGACCCGGCAAACCCCGGCACCGCAAGCTGCCGCCCAGACAGGGCGACCATCAGGCCGAGCATCGCCCCGCTGGCCCGCCAGCCGGCGACCTGGGCACACGCCTGCGCCAGCAGCCAGTCACCGACCCGGTTAACCAGGCCGAAGTCTTGCGCTGCCGCCATCAGTTCGTCGGCGCCGATCCGCTCCCCGTCCAGGGTCCAGCTGACCACGGCCTCGACGCTGGTCACGCGCCCGGTAGCCAGTTCGACGACGGGGTGGTAGTCGATCTGCAGCTGGTGGCCGGTCAGCGCCTCGCTCAGGGTGGCGCCGAGCTGGGCTCGGCGCGTGGCCTGCGCGCGCATCGGGGCGCAGAACAGCTCCACCCGGCCGCCGCCTGCCTGACTCGCCTTGAGCATCGCCGCGTGCGCGTGGCCGAGCACCTGGTCGGCCTCGGCGACTGGCCCGGTCGCGACCCCGACGCTCGCGGTGAGCCATGCCTCCTGGCCATCGACGCTGAACGGCTCCCCCACGATCGCGTCGGCGAGGCGGGCCGCGATCTCAGCCGCCTGGGCCTGGGTCCGCGCCTGCGCCCCGGTCGCCTGGCCGTCGAAGGCCCCATCATCCTCGCCGAGGTCGCCGATGAGGACCGCGAACTGCTCGCTCCCCCAGCGGGCCACGACCGCCTCGTGCGGGGCGGCCGCGCGCAGCCTTCGCCCCGCTTGCAGCAAGACGACGCTCTCCCCGTGCCGCCAGCCAAGATCAGCCGGAGTGACGCCGCCATCGAGCCAGACGAGAACGGCCGCGACAGTGGCCGCGCCGTCGGCATCGCGCTGGCCTGGGGCCTGCGTCAATTCCCTGACCCTGTCCTCCAGGTAGGCCCGGTTCGGCAGGCCGGTCACCCCATCGTGGAAAGTGACCTGCGCGAGCTGCCAGCGCAGCGCCGCCAGCTCGCTGTCGTCGTGACAGGCGATGAGCAGCCGGCCAGGTTCCCCAGCCTGGCCAAAGCGCGACAACTTCGCCGATACCCGCCGCCAGGTTCCGTCCGCGGCCCTGACCCGGCCGGAGAAGGTCGCCGTGCCGGCCTCTCCGTGCAGCGCCGCCGTCGCTGCCCTGACGCCCGCCGACCGGTCCTCTGGATGCACGACATCGCCCAGGCAGACTCCGGCAACTGCGTCGGGCTCGTAGCCGAACTCGCCGATCGCCGGGCTGACGTACTGGATGATCCCGCCCGCGTCGCAGATCAGCACGGTGTCGCTGGACGAGCCTGCGAGCGAGGCGAAAGCCCAGTCGAAGGCGTGCGCCGACGCCGTCACGGTGACTGCCTGGCTCGTGAACCAGGCGAGCCTGATCACCAGCAAGGTGACCACCACGAGCCCGGTCACCGCGACCGCCCGCATCGCCGCCACGTGGCCGAAGAGCGCGAACGCCGCGGTCAGCAGCGCCGCCACGAAGGCCGCGACCGGCCCGGCCAGCCGGATGTACGCCGACCAGGCCAGTACCGGCTCAGAGCCTGACCCAGCCCGGCCCGCCCGGCCCGCTGGCCCGGCGACGCTCGCCTGCGGAGGCGCGGGGACCGCGGCCAGCAGGCCGAGCGCCACCGCCAGCGCCAGTTCGGAGCCGACGCCCGGGCTCATGCCAGCCGCCCGGCTGCCGACGGCGAGCGAGTCAGCGACCGCCACGGCCGCGACCGCGAGCACCGGCAGCAGCGTCAGCTTCGGGTTGCGCGGGATCAGCAAGCACACCAGGCCCAGCGTGGCCAGGTCCGCGACCGGGCGGATCAGGTCAAGCGCGAAGCCGGCCTGACCGGCGCCGGACGACACGTAGTCGTGCCCGAACATGGTCAGCAGGCCGATCCAGAACAGCGACACCGCGAGCAAGGCTCCGTCGATGATCTGGCCCCTGGTCGGCGGCCAGGACGAGACGACGTTGTGCAGGCCGAACCGCCAGCGGCCAGGTACAGCCTTGGACCGGCCAGGATCGGCCTGGTCGGTCGTGAGCGTCGCGATCCCGAAGACGAGCGCGGGCAGCCCGGCCAGGCTGATGAGGTCGGCGAGCCGCAAGGGCGGCGCTCCGCCGAGGGCGCCGCCGAAGGCCTGCTGGCCAACCCGGCCGACGCCAAAGCAGAGCACGGCGACCGCGAGCCACCGATAACCATCTTTAACAAAAGGCTCGGGGGGACTCGCTAGCCGCCAGAGCCTGGCACTGGCTCCGGCGGTCAGCAGAATCCAGGCAATCGACCAGGCGAGCGTGGCCGGGCTCATCGCCAGCTCCCCAACGCCCTAGAAAGCACCTTGGCCTCCTGCTTGTCCCCGCTCAACGGATTGTTCACCGGGCCATTGCCCCGGCTTCACCTGCGTCCGCCGGGATCGCCACCGTCTTGTGCCACACCGCGTGCTGTGCCACACCGCCGTTTGCCACACCGCCGTTTGCCACACCGCGCGCCCGCTGGACCCCGCCGACTGTGCCCCCGCCATTGGGTTCTCAGCCACTCGATGCGACGGCTAGATGGCCTGCCCGAGCGCCACTCCCGGCAGACGGCATCGTCGCGGTCTGCGGGTGCTGGTGCGCTGAGCGACCTGGCATGACTCTACGTGCAGCAGGTCACGCTTCGATTGAGGAAAGACGTACGTGCGACGACAAACTGCTGAGTGATCGCTCAGTGTTTTCTTGTCGCCTCCGGGCTGCGCCCTTTGGCTCCGCACGTTAGCTACTGGCGCCGCAGCGCTGGAGGATCAGCTCGCGGACGCTGGTGGCGTCGGCCTGGCCCTTGGTCGCCTTCATCACCACGCCGACGAGCGCGCCGGCGGCGGCGAGCTTGCCGTCGGCGATCTTGGCGGCGATGTCGGGGTTCGCGGCGATGGCCTCGTCAACCGCCGCCGTCAGCACGCCGGCATCGGTGACCACGGCGAGGTCGCGGGCCGCGACGACCTCGTCGGGTGAGCCCTCCCCCGCGAGCACGCCGTCCACGACCTGCCTAGCCAGCTTGTTGTTCAGTTCGCCGGCCTCGACCAGCGCGATGACGCGGGCGACCTGCTCAGGGCTGATCGCGAGCTCGGCCAACTCGAGGCCGACGTCATTGGCGCGCCTCGACAACTCCTCCAGCCACCAGTTCCGCGCCTGGCCTGGCCCGGCTCCAGCCGCCACGGTCTGCGCGACCAGGTCAAGCGCGTCGGCATTCCGCAGCGCGGTCATGTCGAGGTCGGACAGGCCCCAGTCCGCCTTGAGTCTTTGCCGGCGGGCGGCCGGCAATTCGGGCAGCGCGGCCCTGATCTGCTCGACCCAATCGCGTGCAGGAGCGACGGGCACGAGATCAGGCTCTGGAAAGTACCTGTAGTCCTGCGCTTCTTCTTTGCTTCGCCCTGAAGTGGTCTTTCCCGTGTCTTCGTGGAAGTGCCGAGTCTCCTGGATGACCCGGCCGCCCGCGTCGAGGACGGCGGCTTGCCGCTCGATCTCCGACCTGACGGAGCGCTCGACCGAGCGTAGCGAGTTGACGTTCTTGGTCTCGGTCCGCGTCCCCCACTCCGTGCTTCCCGCCGGGGCGATCGAGGTGTTCACGTCGCAGCGCAGCGAGCCCTGCTCCATCCTGACGTCGGAGACCGCGAGCGAGCGCAGCAGGTCCCTTAGCTCAGATACGTACGCCTTGGCGACCTCGGGTGCCTGCGCGCCGGTGCCGGGGATCGGCTTCGTGACGATCTCCACCAGGGGGATGCCGGCCCGGTTGTAGTCGACCAGGGAGTAGTCGGCGCCATGGATGCGGCCGGTGGCGCCACCGACGTGCAGCGACTTGCCGGTGTCCTCCTCCAGGTGCACGCGCTCGATGCCGATGGTGAACTCCTGGCCATCGACCTCCACCTTCAGGAGGCCGTCGCTGCACAGCGGCTCGTCGTACTGCGAGATCTGGAAGTTCTTCGGCATGTCCGGGTAGAAGTAGTTCTTGCGCGCGAACCGGCACCAGGTCGCGATCGAGCAGTTCAGCGCGAGGCCGATCTTGATCGTGTACTCGATCGCGGTCTTGTTGACGACCGGCAGCGATCCCGGCAGTCCGAGGCACACGGGGCAGACGGCCGAGTTCGGCTCGGCCCCGAAGGTGACCTGGGTGCCGCAGAACATCTTGGTGACGGTGCCGAGCTCGACGTGCGTCTCCAGCCCGATTACCGGCTCGTACCTGGTGATGGCCTCGTCGAAGGGCACCGGCGTGACGTCAGCCGGCCTGGTCGTGCTCTGCGTCATCGCGCCGCCTCCGCCGCGTCGTCGATCTGGGCCAGGCCGCTCGCCTGTGACAGGAAGGAGTAGCCGCGCCGGGCGTCCAGGGCGGCCTCGATGGCCGCGCCGACCCGGTACATCCGGTCGTCCGCGAGCACGGGGGCCATGATCTGGAATCCGACCGGCAGGCCGTCCTCTGGCGCCAGCCCGCACGGCACCGACAAGGCGGCGTTGCCGGCCAGGTCGCTGGGGATCGTGCAGAGGTCGGCGAGGTACATGGCCATCGGGTCATCGGCGCGCTCGCCGATCGAGAAGGCGGTGGTCGGGGTGGTCGGCGAGACCAGCACGTCGACCTGCTCGAACGCCGCGTCGAAGTCCCTGATGATGAGCGTGCGGACCTGCTGCGCCTTGCCGTAGTAGGCGTCGTAGTAGCCGCTGGACAGGGCGTAGGTGCCCAGCATGATCCGGCGCTTGACCTCGGCGCCGAAGCCCACCGCCCTGGTCTGGCTCATGACGTCCTCGGCGCTCGCCTCGCCGTCGTCGCCGACCCGCAGGCCGTAGCGCATCGCGTCGAACCTGGCCAGGTTGGATGAGCACTCACTCGGCGCGATCAGGTAGTAGGCCGGCAACGCGTAGGTGAAGTGCGGGCAGCTCACCTCGGTGACCTTCGCGCCGAGGCTCTCAAGCAGTTCGACCGTCTCGTTGAACCTGGTGATGACGCCGGGCGCGTAGCCTTCGCCGCTTAGCTCGGCGACGACGCCGACCCGCAGGCCCGCGACGTCGGCGTGCCTGGCGGCCGCGACGACCGGCGGCACCGGAGCGTCCAGTGAGGTCGAGTCGGCCGGGTCGTGGCCGGAGATTGCCTCGTGCAGCAGCGCGGCGTCGAGCACGGTGCGGGTAAGCGGTCCTGGCGTGTCGAGCGACGAGGCGAAGGCGACCAGGCCAGACCTGGAAGAACCGCCGTAGGTTGGCTTGACGCCGACGATGCCGCAGACCGAGCCTGGCTGCCTGATCGAGCCTCCGGTGTCCGTGCCGATGGCCAGCGGGGCCTGGTAAGCGGCGACCGCGGCCGCCGATCCGCCCGATGACCCGCCCGGCACCCGGCTGAGATCCCATGGGTTGCGCGAGGGCCCGAAAGCGGAGTTCTCGGTGGATGAGCCCATCGCGAACTCGTCCATGTTGGTCTTTCCGAGGATCACCACGCCGGCTTCGCGTAGCCGCCTGGTCACGGTCGCGTCGTACGGCGGCTGCCAGCCGGCCAGGATCCTCGATCCGCAGGTGGTCGGCATGTCGCTGGTGGTGAGCACGTCCTTGAGCGCCAGCGGGACGCCAGCCAGGGGCCCAAGCGGCTCGCCGACGGCCCGGCGGTCGTCGACCGCCCGCGCGGCCGCGAGCGCGGACTCCGCGCCGACGTGCAAGAAGGCGTGCACAGCCGGGTCCGTGCGCTCGATCCGGTCAAGGTGGGCCCTGGCCAGCTCGACGGCTGACACCTCGCCGCTGGCGACGGCCTGCGCCATCCGGGCGGCCGTCCAGGTGGTCAGTTCGGTATCCGCGGCCATGGCTCAGTCCTCGGTCAGGATGCGGGGGACACGGAACCGGCCGTCTTGCGCGGCGGGCGCCTGGCTGAGCACGACGTCGGCCGGGAGCGAGGGCTCGACCACGTCGTCGCGGTACACGTTCACGAGCTCGGCCGCGTGCGTGGTCGGCGGGATGCCGACCGCCGCGACCTCCTGGACCCTGGCCACGGCGCTAATGATCTCGTCCAGCTGACCGGCATAATGATCAAGCTCATCATCCGTGAGCGCCAGCCTGGACAACTGAGCGAGGTGCGCGACCTCGTCGCGGGTAATGGACACGAGGGCAATCCTAGTGACCTCGGGCCACCGGTTTTCCGTTGCTAAGACCGACTGGGGCGCGGGCGCCGAGCGCGGGGCGCTCGGGCGGCGGGCGCTCGGGCGCGGGCGGGGGTGCCGGCGTCAACGGGACTAGCTGGCCGGGACGGGGCGCACGACTTGGGCCGGCCGGGCTGGCACGGCGGCGGCCAGCCCGGTCTCCGGCGCGAGCTGACCTGACTGCGGCTCGGGTGCGCTGGCCAGCTCGGGCGTGCTGGCCGGCCTCGCCTCCGCGGATCTGGAGCCGGCCTCAAGCCGCGGCGGCGCGAGCCCGGCCGCGTAGTTCTCCACCAGCCACTCCGAGGCCATGCGCGCGTTCTGCGGCCGGGCGAAGTGCCAGCCCTGGGCGCCGTCGCAGCCGATGCTGCGGAGCGCGGACGCGATTGCCTCGGTCTCGATCCCCTCGCCGATCGACTGGATCCCGAGCGACTGCGCCAGCCGGACCAGTGATTTCACGGTCACGCTGTCCTCGACCGAGTCGGCCATGGCGCCGACCAGGGTGGGATCCAGCTTGACCTCGCTGACCCCGAGCCCGGTGAGCTGGGCGAGCGAGGAATAGCCAGTGCCGAAGTCGTCAAGGCTGACGCCGACCCCGAGGTCGGCGATCGCCCGCATCGTGACCGCGGCCTGGGCGGCCTTACCCGCTAGCAGGTGCTCGTCGATCTCAAGGCGCAGCGCCTGGGGAGGCAGGTCGTGGCGGCGGAGCGCGTGCCTGATCAGTTCCACGAGCCGATCGCCGAGCAGATCCCTGGCCGGCAGGTTGACGCTGACCTGCACGGTCAGCCCGTCGTCCCACCACCGCGCCGTCTGCGCGAGCGCCTTGTCGATCACCTGCTCGGTCAGCTCGCTCATGAGGTGCGACTGCTCGGCGAGCGGCACGAAGTCAGCGGCGGCGAGCACGCCGCGCCGGGGATGGGCCCAGCGAGCGAGCGCCTCCACCCCGATGACGTGGCCGTCGGACAACGCCACGATCGGCTGGTAATACAGTTCGATCTCGCGCCGCTGGATGGTGCCGCGCAGGTCACCGAGCAGCGCGAGCCGGTCGGCCGAGTTGCGGTCATAGTCAGGGTTATAGCGCTCGGTGCCGTTCCCGCGTTCCTTGGCGACGTACATGGCGACGTCAGACCGCTGCATGAGCTGCTCGAAGGTCACCGCGTCGTCCGGGTAGACGGCGATTCCGATGCTGGCCCTGATCTCGAAGATGATCGTCTCAAGGCGGACGGGCTCGGCGAGCGCCGCCCTGAGCCTGGACGCGACCTCCCTGGCCACCCCTGGCTCCTTGACCGAGGGCAGCAGCACGGCGAACTCGTCGCCGCCGAGCCTGGCCACGATGTCACCCGGTCGCACGCTGTGCGACAGCCGGTGCGCCACCACCTGGAGCAACCGGTCGCCGACCGCGTGCCCGAGCGTGTCGTTGACCTGCTTCAGGCCGGTCGCGCGGTCGAGGTCGATCAGCAAGAACCCCGCCTTCGTTCCGGTCGCTGACGCCCTGGCCAGCACTTCCTTGCCGCGCTTGGCCAGCAGCTTGCGGTTCACCAGGCCGGTCAGCTCGTCGTGGTTGGCCTGGTGCTCGCGCTGGACGGACATGGCCGCGCTGAGGTAGATCGTGGCCAGCGGGAAGATGAACAACGCCACGACCAGCGACGAACCGGTGTTCATGGCGACCGCGACCAGCGGCGCCGTGGCGAACAGCACGACCGAGGCGGCGGCCTGGTAGCGAATGTTGGCCCTGACCACGGACCGAAGCGAGGTCCGGGTCCGCAACGCGATCGCGAGGGCGACCAGGCCGAAGTTGACTACGAAGTAGGCGCCGGCGGCGAGGATCAGCGCCAGCACGTGCGCGTTCGCGGGCGTCCACGGGTGCCCGGGCATCGGATTCTGCCCGAGTCCAAGCAGCACACCGCCGGCGGCGGCCAGGCTCAGCGCGAGCTGGGCGACATTGAACGCGACCCGCTGAGGGGTATGGCGCTGCGCAATGCCGCCAACGATGACCGATATCCCGCGCAGCAGGACCGCGATCGGGAAGCCCCAGATCAGCATGACGCCGACGGTGATCGAACGTGAGGCCGCGGCCGACTCGCCCATCGGCCGCCCAGGCGCTGCGATCCGCCAGATTTCGCCCGCCAGGATCATGCCACCGACGACCCAGAACATGGCGTGCGGCAGCTTCGTCTGGACTCCGCCCAGATTGAACATTGCCAGCCCAAGCACGCCGCTGCCGACGACCGTTACCGCAGTCATGTAAATCCACAGCGGAGAGCCGATACGCGGCGCAATGTTCCGCGTGTCGTTCTCGTCTTTCATGGTGTCCTCACGAGCCGCCGGAGTAACCGGGGGGAGCCGGTGCGTGATTCACTGCTGGTCAGGCTACCGGAGAATTACACTTGACGCAGCCAAACGCGTACTATCTGTTACTAGCTGCCTTGTCGTAGTTAACCGGCTACCTACTGTGATGTTGCACTACAGTCACACCAGACCCCACGAGCGCGGCATTGCGCAACCAACCCGGCAATAACCAACCACCCCAGCACCGCTCTCCGCCCCCGCGGCGTCCGTGAGCCGGCCCGCGGCGTCCGTGAGCCGGCCCGCGGCGCCCGCGCGGCGCCCCGCGCGCAGCGGGGGCACTTAGCTGCTGCCCAGACGACACCAAAGTGCCGCCGCTGCGCGGGGGCGTTGGCGTGGCAGGCAGGCCCCGCCCGGGGCCGGGGCCGGGCAGGTAGTTCTGGACCGGGGCCGGGCGAGGCCGCGTGGAATGCTTCCGGGCGTCCCTCGTGCGGGCCTATGTTCCTAGCAATCGTTTGCGGTGGAAGAGCTGGACGACGCTGGGGCTTCATGCCCAAGATCTTGTTATTTTGACTGGTCCAGGGTCCGGAAGAATAACATGATCATGAATTCGGAAGCTCCGGGGTCGTGATTAGAGCCGGGGACGCGGGCCGAGGCGGCTTCCGGGGTCGTGATTAGGGCGGGGGGCCAGGGGCGGGGGCCCGAGGCGGCTTCCGGCTTGTGACTAGGTCGGGGGGCGGGGGGCAGCGGCGGCTTCGGGGCCCTCGGTGAGGAGGAGGTGGAGGCCGGCCTCGTCTAGGACGGGGACGCCGAGGGACTCGGCCTTGTCCAGCTTCGAGCCGGGGTTCTCGCCAGCGACTACGAAGCTCGTCTTCTTCGAGACTGAGCCTGAGACTTTTCCGCCGAGTGCCTGGATGGCCTCGGCGGCGTCTTCCCTGGTGCGCCCGGCTAGGGTGCCGGTCAGCACTACGGTCACGCCGGCGAGCGGGCCGGTCGCGCCGACGACTGGCTGTGGTCCTGAGCCGGTGAAGCCAGGATCGGCGAGCTGGACGCCAGCTTCCCGCCATTTGGTGACGATCGCCTGGTGCCAGTCGACCGCGAACCAGTCGATGACCGACTGGGCGATGGTCGGGCCGACCTCGTCGACCAGGGTCAGGGTCTCGGCGGGCGCCTGCGCGATCGCGTCGATCGACCCGAAGGCGGCGGCGAGCGCCCGAGCGGCGGTCGGGCCGACGTGCCTGATCGAGAGGGCGACGAGCACCCGCCAGAGCGGGCGGGTGCGGGACTCGTCGAGGTTGCGCACCAGGCTGGTCGCGTTCGCGGTCAGCACGCCGCCGATGGTGACGAAGAACGGGCACTGCTCGAGCTTGTCCGCCGTGATCGAGAACAGGTCACCCTCGTCGCCGACGAGCGCGGCGTCGAGCAGGGCGGCCGCCGCCTCGTAGCCGAGTACCTCGATGTCGAAGGCGCCCCGGCTCGCGATGTGGAATAGTCGCTCCCGCAGCTGCGCCGGGCATGACCTCGTGTTCGGGCAGCGCCAGTCGACCTCGGCCTCCTCCCGCGCCAGCGTCGTCCCGCAGCTCGGGCAGGCCCTGGGGAACTCGAACGCCCGCTCGGTGCCGTCCCGCAGGTCAACCACCGGGCCGACGACCTCGGGGATGACGTCGCCCGCCTTGCGGAGCACGACCATGTCGCCGATGAGCACGCCCTTGCGGGCGACCTCGTCCTCGTTGTGCAAGGTGGCCCGCTCCACCGTCGAGCCGCTGACCTTGACCGGCGTCATCACCGCGAACGGGGTGACCCGGCCGGTCCGGCCGACGTTGACCTTGATGTCGAGCAGCCGGGTGGTCACCTCTTCCGGGGGGTACTTGAAGGCGATGGCCCAGCGCGGCGCCCGGCTCGTGGTGCCGAGCGCGGCCTGGACCGCGGTCTGGTCGAGCTTGACCACCACGCCGTCGATCTCATACGGCGGGTCGTGCCGGTGCTCGGCGTAGTACGCGATGTAGTCGCGGACGCCGGCGATGTCCTCGACGACCTGGTAGAGCTCGCTGACGGGCAGGCCCCATGCTCGCAGCTGGTCGTACCAGCCCGACTGGCTGTCAGGGCGCTGGGTCCGCTCGCCTGAGATCGCGCCGATGCCGTGCACGATCAGGCCGAGCGGCCTCGTCGCGGTCACGGCCGGATCCTTTTGGCGCAGCGACCCGGCCGCCGTGTTGCGCGGGTTCACGTACGGCGGCTTGCCCGCTTCCACCTGGCGCTCATTCAGTTCGTGGAAGGCGGCGACGGGCAAGAACACCTCGCCCCTGACCTCCAGCGTGCCGGGCCAGCCAGATCCGGCCAGGCGCGCGGGCGCGGAGGCGATCGTGCGCACGTTCGCGGTCACGTCCTCGCCGGTGACGCCGTCGCCCCTGGTCGCCGCCCGGACGAGCACGCCGTCTTCATAGACGAGGTCGACGGCGAGGCCGTCGATCTTCAGCTCGCACAGGAACGGGCCGGCGCCGCCGAGTCGCCCGGCGCGGCTGAACCAGCCGTCGAGTTCCTCCAGCGAGAAGGCGTTGTCCAGGCTGAACAGCCGCTCGAGGTGCCGGACCGGCGCGAAGCCCGCCGCGATGACGTCACCGACCTGCTGGGTCGGCGAGTCGGGAGTGCGCAGCTCGGAGTAGTCCTCCTCGAGCTGGCGCAGCTCGCGGATCAGCGCGTCGTACTCGGCGTCCGAGATCACCGGCGAGTCGAGCACGTGGTACCTGTGGTTATGCTCGGCGACTTGCTCGGCCAGGTCGGCGTGCCGGTGCTTGGCCTGCTCGTCCGCCTGGGCGACGGCAGGCGCGGGCCCGCTCGCGCCAGTGACCAGTTCGGCTCCCTCGGGCGCGGCCGCCTCAGGTTCTGTCTTGCTCACCGCACGCCCTCCTCGATCAGCTCAGGTATGAACCGGGCCGCTGCTTCGCAGCGGGACAGCGCGGCCCGAGCGTAGCCAGCGGAGGCTCCGGCCAGCCCGCACGCAGGCGTGATCACCACCTGATCGGCGAGCCCGGTCGCGGGCAGCCCGATCCGCAGCCACAGGTCGATCACGACGGTCGCGGTCGCCCGTGCGGCCGCTTCGGCCCCTGGCGGCCCGGTCGCCGGCTCGGTCGGGACCGCGCCGGTGAACATGCCGATGCCAGCCTCGACCGCCTCGCCGAAGGCGTCTTCGTCCGATCTGCGGAGCAGGCTGAGATCGAAGGAAGCGGCAGTCGCGCCGCCTTTTGTTATGCAGGGGAATGGAATTTCCGGCGCGCAGCAATGGACGACCGCGGGCGCTCCGGCCGCATCGATCACGGCTCGCAACCTGTCAGCTGCCACCGCCTCGTCCACCGCTGCCAGCCGGTACAGGCCACTGGCGGTGGGCACGGAGCCTGCCAGCACGCCGGGCAGCGCGGGCTCGTCCAGCTGCAGCAGCACGGTCGCGCCTGGCAGCCGGCGGCGGACCGCCGCGACGTGCCCGGCGAGGCCCTCGGCCAGCGACGCGGCCAGGTCGGCCACGGCGCCATCGTCGGCGAGGGCCGGCTCGATGCTGCGGCTGAGCTCGACCGATGCCGCCAGCGTCCACGGCCCGCAGGCTTGCACCTTGAAGGTTCCCTTGAACCCCTCGGCGGCCTCCTCCAGCACGTCGAGATCCTCAGACAGCAGGTCAGCCGCCCGACGCAAGTCCCGGCCCGGACTGGCGGCGAGCTTCCAGCCTCGGGCCGTGGTCTGGACCGGCAGTCCCACGAGGAGCCCAGCGGTGCGGCCGATCAGGTCAGCGCCAGGGCCGCGAGCGGGCAGCTCGGGCAGGTGCGGGAGCTCAGGAAGCTCTCCGAGCACGACGGCGATCGCCTCGCGCGGGTCGGTGCCAGGCATCGAGCCCACGCCGGTCGCGCTGCTCGCCGGCCACGGCAGTACCCGCCGCGCCTGTGCTCGTCCCGCCCGTGCTAGCCCCGCCTGTGCTAGCCCCGCCTGTGCTAGCACCGGATGGGCCTGTCCTGGTACCTGTCCCTGTGGATCCACCGAGCCATCGTAGCGATCCCCGGTGACAGCGCTCAGCTGGCTGAAGGCGCGCCGACGGGCTCGCGGGCGGTGGCGGCGATCGTGGCCGAGCCGAGCACGGCGGCGCCGTCGTACAGGACGGCGGCCTGGCCCCGTGCCACCCCCCTGGCCGGGCGGTGCAGGCTGATCATGAGCGCGTCGTCCTCCAGCCAGCACGTCGCGGGGTGCACCTCGCCGTGGGCCCGCAACTGCACGTCGGCCTCGATCGGCTCGCGCGGCGGCGGACAGCCGGTCCAGACCGGCCGGATCGCGGTGATCTCGCGCACGTCGAGTGCGCTCGCGGGCCCGACGCGGACGGCGTTGCTGACCGGCTCGATGTCGAGCACGTACCTGGGCTTGCCATCGCCGGCCGGGACGCCGAGCCGCAGGCCCCGCCGCTGGCCCACGGTGAAGCCGTAGCTACCGTCATGGCTGCCGATGACCTGGCCGTCGTGGTCGATGATCGGGCCCGGGGCCGAGCCGAGCTGGCGGCGCAGGAAGCCCTGGGTGTCGCCGTCGGCGATGAAGCATACGTCGTGGCTGTCCGGCTTGTCGGCGACGGCCAGGCCACGCCGCGCCGCCTCGGTCCGCACCTGGTCCTTAGTGGTGTCGCCCAGCGGGAACATCGCCCTGGCTAGTTGGCGCGAGGTCAGCACGGCGAGCACGTAGGACTGGTCCTTGGCCAGGTCGACGCTGCGGACGAGCCTGGTGCGCGGACCAGGTACCGGCTCGAGCCGCGCGTGATGCCCGGTGCAGACGGCGTCGAAGCCGAGGGCAACGGCGCGGTCGAGCACGGCGGCGAACTTGATCTTCTCGTTGCAGCGCAGGCACGGATTCGGCGTGTTGCCGCGCGCGTACTCGGCGACGAAGTCGTCAACCACGTCGGCGGCGAACCGCTCGGCCATGTCCCAGACGTAGAAAGGGATGCCGATCACGTCGGCGGCCCGGCGGGCATCCCGCGCGTCCTCGAGCGTGCAGCAACCTCGGGCACCGGTGCGGTAGGAGCTCGGGTTGGCCGACAGCGCCAGGTGCACGCCGGTCACGTCGTGGCCTGCCTGCGCGGCCCGCGCGGCGGCCACGGCCGAGTCGACGCCGCCGGACATCGCGGCCAGGATCCGCATCACCGGCTCGCTCGCCGCGCGCGGTCCACGACCTCGCCGATCACCTGGCCGAGCGCGTCGACGTCGGCCTGGGTGCTGGTGTGGCCGAGCGAGAACCGCAGCGAGCCCTTCGCCCTTGACCCGTCCGCGCCCATCGCGAGCAGCACGTGGCTCGGCTGGGCGATGCCGGCCGTGCAGGCTGATCCGGTCGAGCAGGCGATGTCCTTGGCGTCCAGCAGCATGAGCAGGGCATCGCCCTCGCAGCCCGGGAAGGAGAAGTGGGCGTTGCCTGGCAGCCTCTCCCGGCCGGGCTCGGGGCCGTTCAGCATGGCGTCGGGCACGACGGCGCGGACCTGGCTGATGAGGTCGTCCCGCAGGAGGCCGATCCTGGCGGCGTGCTCGGCCTGGCAGTGCCCGGCCCACTCCGCGGCGGCCGCGAAGCCGGCGATCGCGGCGGTATCCAGGGTGCCTGACCGGACATCGCGCTCCTGGCCGCCGCCGTGCAGCACGGGAACAGGGTCGGTGCCCCTGGTGAGCAGGAGCGCGCCGGCGCCGACCGGGCCGCCGATCTTATGCGCGGTGATGGTCAGGGCGGTGGCCCCGCTGGCCGCGAGGCTGACCGGAAGCTGGCCCGCGGCCTGGACGGAGTCGCTGTGGAAAGGGATCGCGAACTCGGCCGCGACCTCCGCTAGCTCGGCGATCGGCTGGATGGTGCCGACCTCGTTGTTCGCCCACATCACGCTGACCAGGGCGACGGTAGCGGGATCGCGCTCGATCGCGGCCCGCAGCTCGCCGGGATCGCACCGGCCCAGGCTGTCCACGCCGAGCCAGTCGACGTCGGCGCCCTCGTGCTCGCCGAGCCAGCGCACGCAGTCGAGCACGGCGTGATGCTCCGTGGCCGTGGCCAGCACTCGCCGACGACGGTCATCGGCCCCGCGACGCGACCAGTAAAGGCCCTTGACGGCGAGATTGTCGGCTTCGGTCCCGCCGCTGGTGAAGATCACCTCGCTGGGCCTGGCGCCGTAGGTCTGGGCGATCTGCTCCCGCGACTCCTCGATGACCCGGCGGGCCCGGCGGCCCGCGTTGTGCAGGGATGACGGGTTTCCTGTCCTGGCCAGCTCGGCCACCATCGCGGCGAGCGCCTCGGGCAGCATCGGCGTGGTCGCGGCGTGGTCGAGGTACACCCGTGACGCGGCGCCCCGGCCAGCGCCGGCCAGCGCGGCGGTAGCGACATTTGGGGTACCCAGGTTCGCGGTACCCACGTGCGCGGCACCCGGGGATTCGAGGTTCGCCATAGTGCTACCAGCCTAGTGGGCGCCTGCGACCGTGCGGCCGCCCGCGATCTAGCTGGTGCGCTTCTCGATCTCCTCGACGAGCTGGGGCACGACCTTGAACAGGTCGCCGACGACGCCGAAGTCGGCGAGCTCGAAGATCGGCGCCTCGGGATCCTTGTTCACGACCATGATCGTCTTCGAGGTCTGCATGCCGGCCCGGTGCTGGATCGCGCCTGAGATGCCGACGGCCACGTACAGCTGGGGCGATACCGTCTTCCCGGTCTGGCCGACCTGGAACTGATGCGGGTACCAGCCGGCGTCGGTGACCGCCCTGGACGCGCCCACGGCCGCCCCTAGGGAGTCGGCCAGCTTCTCGATCAGGGCCATGTTGTCGGCCGAGCCGACGCCGCGGCCGCCGGACACCACGATCGATGCCTCGGTCAGCTCAGGCCGCGCGCCCCGCTGCTGCACCACTCGCTCGAGGATCCTCGCCTGCTTGGCGCCGTCGCTGACGGTCAGGCTGACCGGCTCGATGACGGCCTCGCCGGACGCCGGCTCGGGGCTGATCGCGTTCGGCCGGACGGTGATGATCGGCGTTCCCGTCCTGACCCTGGCGCTGACGTTGATGGCGCCGCCGAAGATCAGCTGCTCGGCGGTCAGGTCATCGGCCAGACCGACCACGTCCGTCAGGATGCCGGACCCGATCTTGACCGCGAGCCGGCCGCCGACCTCCTTGCCCTCGGCCGTGCTGGCTAGCAGGACCGCGGCCGGGTCGTGGCTGGCCACCAGGTCGGCCAGCAACTCGGCCTTAGGCGCGACGACGTACTCGTCGAACTCTGCGCCCTCGGCGAGGTAGATCTTCGCCGCGCCGTACTCGGCCAGCCGGCTCTGCGCCGCCTGCGCGCCTGGCCCGGTCCATACCACCGCCGGGTCGCCGAACCGGCGCGCGAGCGTCACCAGCTCGAAGGTGACCTTCTTGACAGCCTCGCCATCGTGCTCGGCGAGTACCAGGATCTCAGCCATTGTCGGCAGCCCTTCAGTCCTTCAGTCTTTGAGCTCGTCGCGTCCCATGCGCCGGTGCTGGCGCGGTCAGATGAATTTCCTGCTGGCCAGGAACTCGGCCGCCTTTGCGCCGCCGTCGCCCTCGTCGGCCACGATCGTGCCCGCCTGGCGGGGCGGGCGCTTGGCGAAGCTGACGACCTCGCACGCGGCGTTGGCCAGGCCGACCTGCGCGGGATCGATGCCGGCGTCAGCGACGCTCATCGTCTGCACCGGCTTCTTCTTCGCGGCCATGATCCCCTTGAACGACGGGTAGCGCGGCTCGTTGATCTTCTCCACCACGCTGACGACCGCGGGCAGCGTGGCCTGCACCCGGTCGTAGCCGTAGTCCGCCTGCCGGTCGATCGCGATCGCCGACCCGTCCGTCTCGACCCGGCTGGCGTAGGACAACTGGGGCACGCCGAGCCGCTCAGCCAGCATCGCCGGCAGCACCCCGGTCCGCGCGTCGGTCGACTCGCAGCCCAGGATGACCAGGTCAAAGCCGATCTGGCCGAGCACCTGCGCGATCGCGGCCGACGTGCCGAGCGCGTCAGAGCCGGCCAGCGCGTCGTCGACGAGGTGCACCGCCTTGTCCGCGCCCATCGACAGCGCCTTGCGGATGGACTCGGCCGCGCGCTCTGGGCCCATCGACAAGATGGTCACCTCGCCGCCGTGCGCCTCAACGAGGCGGAGTCCTTCCTCGATCGCGTACTCGTCAAGCTCGTTGATGATGGCGTCGGCGGCGTCACGATCGAGGGTCGAGTCGGAGGCCTTCAAAGTGCGCTCCGACCACGTGTCGGGCACCTGCTTGATGCAGACGACGATGTTCATGACCGGCGGCCAACCTCCCTGTCCACTGCCATAGGCACGCAAAGCCCGCGCGAGCGTGCCCGGCTGCCAGGCCCGGCGAGGCCGACAGCAAGAGCAAGCCTGCCAAACGGCCTCGGCAACTCTCAGCGCGGGTCCGGCAAGCGCAAGCCCCGTAGCCTACTCCCGAGTTATGTTACCCGCCAGTAGCTTGGTTCGCTTCCGCGGGTCCCGGCCGCGGTCCCGTCTGGGGGGTCCGGCCGCGGTCCCGCTCTGCGGGCGTGCAGCCTACGCCTTCTGCTCAGCCAGCGCGATGACGTTGGCAAGCAGCATCGCCCTGGTCATCGGGCCGACTCCGCCTGGCACCCGAGCAAGGTGACCGGCCACCTCGACGACGCCAGGGTCCACGTCGCCGACCAGGCCATCAGCGGTCCTGGTGATCCCGACATCGAGCACCGCCGCCCCCGGCTTGACCATGTCGGCCGTGACCAGGCCAGGCTTTCCGGCCGCAGCCACGACGATGTCGGCGCCCCTCGTATGCCGGGCCAGGTCGACGGTCCCTGTGTGGCACAGGGTCACGGTCGCGTTCTCGCTCCGCCTGGTCAGCAGCAGCCCGAGCGGCCGTCCCACCGTCACGCCGCGGCCGATCACGGTCACGTCGGCACCACGGATCGGCACGTCGTAGCGGCGGAGCAGTTCGACGATGCCGACCGGGGTGCAAGGCAGCGGCGCGGGCTCGCCGAGCACGAGCCGGCCGAGGTTCATCGGGTGCAGCCCGTCGGCGTCCTTGGCCGGGTCCATCAGCTCAAGCACCTGCTGAGCGTTAAGCCCCTCAGGGAGCGGCAGCTGCACGATGAAGCCGGTGCAGGCCGGATCGGCGTTGAGCCCGGCGACTACGTCCTGCACCTGCTGCTGGCTGGCGTCAGCAGGCAGGTCACGGCGCAAGCTCGCGATCCCGATCTGCGCGCTGTCCCTGTGCTTGCCCGCGACATAGATGGTGCTGCCGGGATCGTCGCCGACGAGCACCGTGGCCAGGCCGGGCACGATACCGCGGAGCGCTAGCGCGGCGACCCGGCCGGCCAGCTCAGCCCGGATCTGCGCGGCCGTGGCCTTTCCGTCCAAGATGATGGCGGTCATGGCGCCATTGTGGCCGGCGGCTTCCCAGCGCCTCGGTGTCAGTGCCAGAAATGCCGCACGCCGGTGAAGTACAAGCTGACCCCGGCCGCCTGCGCCGCCTCGATCACGGCGGCGTCGCGGATGGAGCCGCCAGGCTCGGCGATCGCCCGCACCCCCGCCTCGGCGAGCACAAGCAGGCCGTCAGGGAACGGGAAGTAGGCGTCGCTGGCCGCGACCGACCCCGCCGCCCGGTCGCCCGCCCGCGTGACCGCCAGCCTCGCCGCGTCGACCCGGTTGACCTGGCCCATGCCGATGCCGACCGACGCGCCGCCGGAGGCGAGCAGGATCGCGTTGGACTTGACCCAGCGACAAGCCCGCCAGGCGAACTCCAGGTCGGCTAGCGTGCCGGCATCCGCAGGCGCCCCAGCGGCCAGCTTCCAGCCCGTCGCGCGGTCTCCTGGCTCGGTCACTGCGTCGGCGCCCTGCATCAGCAGCCCGCCGCTGATCCGCCGCCACTCGACCGGCCGCCCAGGTTCGCCAGGCCGCCCAGGTTCGCCCGGCCCTGACCCGCGCCCAGTGGCGCGGCCCGCCGCGACGGGAGCCGGGCAGCGCAGCAGTCGCTGGTTCTTCTTCGCGGCCAGTAGCTCGAACGCCTCGGGCTCGTAGTCGGGCGCCACGATGACCTCGGTGAAGATCTCCGCGATCTGCGCCGCGAGTTCGACCGTGACCGGCCGGTTGGTCGCGATCACGCCGCCGAAGGCTGAGGCCGGGTCGCACTCGTTGGCCTTGCGGTGAGCCTGCGTGATGTCCGGCGCGATGGCGATGCCGCACGGATTCGCGTGCTTCATGATCGCGACGCAAGGCTCGGCGAACTCATAGGCCGCCCGCCAGGCCGCGTCGGCGTCGACGTAGTTGTTGTAGGACATCGCCTTGCCGTGCAGGACCTCCGCGGTCGCCACCCCTGGCGCCGACGGCCCAGCCGAGGCCGAGGCCGAGGCCGAGGCGGACGGAAGGTAGAGCGCCGCGGGCTGGTGCGGGTTCTCGCCGTACCTGAGCACATCGTGCCGGATCCAGCTGGTCGCGACCACGTCAGGCCAGCCAGCGTCCACGGCCACCTCGTCGGGAGCGTAGCTCGCGGCGAACCAGTTCGCGACGGCGGCGTCGTAGCTCGCGATCCGCGCGAACGCCTCGGCCGCCAGCCGGCGCCGCTGCTCGAAGGTGAATCCCCCGGCCGCCAGCGCCGCCTCGACCTCCGCATAGCCCTGCGGGCTGGTCACCACCGCGACGTTGGCATGGTTCTTGGCCGCGGCCCTGACCATCGCCGGGCCGCCGATGTCGATCTGCTCGACCGCCTCATCGTCGCTGGCTCCGGCGGCGACGGTCTGCTCGAACGGGTAAAGGTTCGACACCAGGAGCTGGAAGGGCGCGATCCCGAGCCGGTCAAGCTGCTCGGCGTGGCCAGGCTGCGTCAGGTCGGCCAGCAGCCCGGCGTGCACGGCCGGATGCAGCGTCTTGACCCGGCCGTCCAGGCACTCGGGGAACCCGGTGATCTCCTCGACCGGCGTGACCGGGATGCCAAGGGCCGCGATCGCCGCGGCGGTGCTGCCGGTCGAGACGATTTGGACGCCCGCCTTGTGCAGCGCGCTCGCGAGCTGATCGAGCCCGCTCTTGTCGTACACGCTGACGATCGCCCTGGTGATGGCCACCTTGGTCACCGAATCAATTCCTCTCGCCGGTTCGTGCCCAGAACTCCGCTCCGCCGCCGGACTCGGCAGAGCCGTAGCTGAAGGCCCGGCCGCTAACCGACCAGCCCCTCGCCGCCATGTTCGCCACCGTCTGCGCGAGCAGTACCCGCTCAGCCGCCTTGACCCGCTCGGTCAGCGACTCCTCGTCGTCATCGTCGCGCACTGGCACCGCCGCCTGGGCGATGACTGGCCCGCTGTCGAGCCCGGCATCGACCAGGAACACCGTGCACCCGGTCACCTTGACCCCGTAGGCGAGAGCATCCCGCACGCCGTGCAGGCCAGGGAACGAAGGGAGCAGCGCCGGATGCGAGTTGATCGTCTTGCCGGCGAACTCGGCCAGGAACGCCGGGCCAAAGAGCTTAAGGAAGCCAGCCGATACGACCAGGTCGGGTTCATAACTGTCGCACGCGCAGGTCAGCGCCCGGTCCCAGCTGGCGCGGTCAGGGTAGTCCGCTAGCCGGCACACGAAGGCGGGGATGCCAGCCGCCTCCGCTCGCTGCACCGCCTGGGTACCGGGCCGGTCGGCACCGACCGCCACGATCTGCGCCGGGACCGACCCCTCCGCGCAGGCGTCGATGAGCTGCTGCAGCAGCGTCCCTACTCCAGATGCCAGCACCACCAGGCGAAAGGGCATGGCCCATTGTCCCGCAGGCAGCTTCGGCGCCGCTGGCCTGGGGGCGCCGCTGGCCGCTGGTCCTGGCCACCATCGCCGGTCAGGCCGACGCAAAACGCCGGCCAGCACCAGCTGGGATGGCGGTCACAAACTCCAGTCGTCTCCTGTCCGTTTTGGCGGCGGGAACGTCATAGTAGAAGACCGATCAACTAAGAGGAGTACCCGATGAGGCTCACACGCACCCGCTCGCTCGTCGCCGCCGGGGCGGTGGCGCTCGCTGGGGCGGCGGCCGCCGCCGTGCTGGTCGCCGTGCCCGCATCCGCCAAGCCAACCATTCCGGCCAGCTCGCACCCGACCGTCCTAGTCGAATGCTCGGGTAAGGGACTAGTCAAGCCGGCCAAGTACGACGCGCCATTCTGCATGCCATCCAGCCAGTACATCTCCGGGGTGAGCTGGACCAACTGGCAGACCAACGCATTCGGCGCCGGCACGTTCAAGGTCAACAGCTGCAACCCGAACTGCGCGAGCGGCAAGTACATCAACTACGCGATCTTGGTCGTGCTCTGGCGGGCCGAGCCATGGGCGCATCACTCGGGACAGAAGTACTTCAGCCGGATGACCGTGATCTTCACCGGCAAGCGCCCGCAAGGCACCCACACGCCGGCTCAGACCTTTGACCTGTCCGCGACCGGAGCCCCGTAACAAACGAGCCTCGTAACCGGGCGGCGGCCGGCCGACATCGCCGGCCTTGACCGCCGTCACGGTAGACCAGGTGCGGATGGCTGAAATCTCCGCTGGCGCCGATCGCACGGCCCGGCTGACCGCTGTAGATAGCGGTACCCTTGGCGGGCCGTGCGATCGCGCCGGCGGCTACTCGTGGACCACCTCACGCGGTACTGACCCGTGGCGAGATGGTGATGGAATAGGACTGAACACTGTCCATGAGCTCTCGATGACCGGAGGACCGGCACTGCCCGCCGACGTCAGCCCGCCGCCACAATCCGCACCGGATGGTCCCGACCAGCCAGGCGGAGCGGGCCAGTCCGCGAACCCCG
>DATKFV010000050.1:0-9141 GCA_035511035.1 Streptosporangiaceae bacterium | reverse complement strand
GAGGAGGGGGAGGCCGCCTGCCCCACCCCGCCTCGCCCGACCTCTCCCGCGTTCTCCTGCAATCGTTTGCATCAAGGATCTCGGCATTCTTACCGGTCTATGTTCCGGGAAAATAACAAGATCATGGAGTCCGAGCGGATGCGGGGCCCGCTAGGGGAGGATGCCGACTTGGCGAGACCCGGCCGGCCCGCGCTGCACCAGTTCTCTCAAGACCCCGCACGGTCAAACAGGACAGGCCGGCGAGAGCCGGCCGGGCACAATGGAGTCTAGGCAATGCGCCATCCGATCTTGGATACCTGGTCATTGTCGGGCTTGCCATGTACCGACGATCGGTATATAACCTTGGCATGACCAGGCAAGCGATTCAGGAGCCCACGTTCCTGATACTCACCGCTCTCGCGGCCGGTCCGCAGCATGGCTACGGGATCATGACCGACGTCGCGAGCATCTCAGGGGACCGGGTCAAGCTGCGCGCCGGAACCCTGTACGCGGCGCTCGACCGGCTGCGCGCTGACGGCATCATCGACGTCGACCGTGAAGAGGTCGTCGACAGCCGGCTGAGGCGCTACTACAAGCTGACGCCCGACGGCGTCGCCGCGCTTGAGGCCGAGGCCGCGCGGCTTCAGGCCAACGCCAAGGTCGCCGTGGCCAGGCTCAAGGCCCTCGCGGCGGGCGCCTGATGGCCGCGGCGGCGCTGGAGAGGCGCTACCGGCGACTGCTGGCTTGCTACCCGGCCAGGCACAGGGAGGTCTACGGCGAGGAGATGATCGGCGTGCTGCTCGCCGCCGCTCCGGCCGGGCGACGGCGGCCCAACCTGGCCGATACGGCCGACCTGTTCGGCGGCGGGCTGCGGGTCAGGCTGCGCGCCTTGATGACCGGCTCGCCCGATCCCCAGTGGCGGGACGCGCTCGCGCTCACCAGCCTGATCGCGCCCTTGCTGCTGTTCATGCTGCATCAGGATCTCGTCTGGATCAGCTTGGCCGTGCTCCGCGGCCAGGTTCCCTCGCCGGTGTTCGGACTGGTGTCGGCCGGGATGCTGCTCGTGCCGCTCGTGCTCAGCCTACTTCGCCTGCGCTGGGTGGCGTCAGGCGCGGCGATCGCGCTCATGGTGTGGATGCTGATCGAGCCGGGCTTCACCGGCGCGTATGACATACCCAGGTTCGCCGGCTACCTGGTCTTGCTGGCCATCGAAGCGGTCGCGCTCGTCGCGTCGCCTGGACCCAGGCATGCGCTGACGCTGATCAGGCCCAAGGGAGTCCTGATGGCGCTGCCGTGGATCGCGACGGCGGCGTACGCGGGCGGGCTCGTGCCCACGCACTACCCGCTGCCGCAGTTCGTCCTGCGGGTGGCGATCGTCCTCATCGCGATGGCCGGCTTGCCAGCGCTGATCACGCCGCTGGGCGGCCGCCTGATCATGCTAGTCGTCGTCATCCCCGGGTCAACGTTCGCGGCCTCGCTCCTGACCTTCGCCGGCGTCCAGTTCTACGACCTGAGCCTGCCGGATGCGCTGCTGGCCAGGTACCTGCCGCCGGCCGTGCTGGCCGCGGTGCTGGTCGTCGTGGCACGACACGTCGGCGCCGCTCCGGCCCGGCCTGAGCCGGGAGTGGCCGCATGACCCCGCACGTCGCGCTGGAGCGCCGTTACCGTCGCCTGCTGGCCTGGTTCCCGGCCGAGCACCGCACCTTCTACGCAGAGGAGATGATCGGAGTGCTGCTCGCCTCCGCACCAGATGATCAGTCCAGGCCCGGCGGGGCCGAGACCGTCGACATCGCCATCAGCGGCCTGCGGACCAGGCTGCGGACCTGGTCGCGGGCTGAGCACGTGGAGCCGAGGTGGGGGGACGCGTTCGCCGCCTTTAGCGTCGCCGCGCCGGTGCTGATGGCCTTCTTCTTGTCCTTCCAGCTATACATCCAGGTGCGCTTCGAGATCCGGTTCTACAGCCTGCGGCAGAACTTGCTGCCTCGCCATGTTGTCCTGCCAGGGTTGTCATCCACCTACACGACCGAAGCGATCTTGATGGAGGCGGCGACGATCACCGCGGTCGCGGCCCTTATCGTGTGCCCGATACTCACCCGGCGGAACTACCGGCTCGCGGCGAGGCTCACCGGGGCCGTGCCTGCCATCGTCGGCACCGTGGCCGTGCTTTACGCCCTGATCGTCCTTGAGCCATCGGACGACGTCCTATTCGGGTTCATCACCCTTTACGTGGTCGAGGTAATCGCGCTGGTGATCTCCCCCGGCCCGAGGCGTGGCTGGCAAGTGATCGGCATGCGGGGCCTGATCGGATTCGTGGTCGTCAGCGCGGTGGCGCTGGTGATCGAACTCTCCCAGTCCAGCTTCCTCCAGGTCCTGCGGGAAACCCGGATCGAGTTGGCGATCGTCGTCGTTGGCCTGGCCTTGGTGCTGATCTTCAGCTCGGACGCGATGAAGCGCATGTTCGCCCTGCTGGCCGTGCCCGCCTGGCCGGTACTCGCCTACGTGCAGGTCTACAGCACGCTGTACGCGCCATCGCGCAGCACCATGACCGTGAGCTTGCTTTACCTGCCGACCCTGGTCATCGCCGCGCTGGTCATGCTGGCCGTGTGGCGGGCTAGCCGCCAGCAGCCACCCGCGGTTACGACAGCGACCTGACCAGGCGGATCGCCGGGCGGCCAAGAGGCTAGCTGACGCAGCCGGCGGCCGGCGGCCGGCGGTCGGCGGTCGTCGCTACCGCTGGCTGTCCTGCGCTCGCAGTTCCTCTTCCAGCAGGTTCATCGCCTTGAGGAAGGCGGCCCGCTCAGCGGGCTCGAGCCGGTCAAGCACCCGCGCCAGCGGCTGCGCCGCGCCATCGAGCCAGTCGGCGATCAGGTCATCCTTGCCCGGAGTGATCCGCACGACCGTGCGCCGGCGGTCGCCGGCGTCGGCCTCCCTGACGACGAAGCCCGCCCGGTCCAGGTCGGCCAGCACCCCGCTGACCGTCGACAAGGTCAGGCCGAGCCGGGAGGCGAGCACGCCGACCGTGAGCGGCCCTTCCCTGAGCTGCTCAAGCGCGGCGACGTGCCTTGGGCCGAGCGGGATCATGGACTGCGGGGCGGCCAGGTCCTGGGAGCGGCGCATGCCGCGGGCGATGCGTGGAAGCAATTGCATCAGGCGCTGGCAGGCGGCCGAGTGATCAGGCCCTCCGCCCGTCGATGCCATCGTCGCTGCTCCCCCGTTTGCCCCCGGCCGTTCGCGGTCCGGCGGTTTGACACCTACTCTCAGCACTATATACGGTTCGAATACAAACTATTTGGATCTTCAAACCAAATTATTTCGCTACCTGGCCTCCTGGGAGGACCTCATGACATCACCAGCGCCGACCTCGACTTTGCAAACCCGGCTAGCCGACGGATCACTCGCCGGCCAGTGGACGCTGGACCCGGCCAGGTCGACGGTGGCCTTGCAGAGCAAGAGCATGTGGGGCCTGGCCCCGGTCAAGGGCACGTTCGGCGAGGTCTCCGGCGACGTGACGATCACGCCCGCAGGCGAGGCCAGCGGCACGATCACCATCGACGCCGCCTCAGTCGACACCAAGATGAAGAAGCGCGACGATCACCTGCGCTCGGCCGACTTCTTCGAGACCGACGCCTATCCGCACATCACCTTTACCGCCAGCGGGGTCAGCCTCGGCGATGATGGCGCGACCGTGACCGGAACCTTGCTGGTCAAGGATCACACCAAGCCGCTGGCCTTCCCGGCCACGGTCTCCGCCGCCGGCGACGACACGTTCGAGGTCGATGCCAAGGTCGGCATCGACCGGTCCGAGTTCGGCCTGACCTGGAGCCAACTGCGGATGGCGTCGATGAAGAACACCATCACGATCCACGCCGTCTTCACCCGCGGCTCGTAGCGCCGCGCAAGCCGCAGCAACGGTGGCCCGCTCGACAGGTGCGCTGATGCGGCAGCCGCCCGTGGGACTATCGAGTCGGCCGCGCGAAGGGTAGTTTGCTGCTGTTCATTTGTGCGTGCCGTGGCGCGCGGCTGGTATCGCAGGCGCTGTTCATCAGGATCGGGTCGTCAGGATCGGGCGGGGAGGATGGCGTGACCGAGGAGACGGTGCGCGTCGGCGATCAGCGGATCGCCTACTTGAGCAGCTCAGGCACGGGGCGGGCGGTTGTGTTCGTGCACGGCAACTCAGCATCGGCGCGCACCTGGCGCCCGCTCGTCGAAGGGCCGTTCGGGCAGCGGTTCCGGTCCCTGGCGCTTGACCTGCCTGGGCACGGCGACTCCGCGCCCGCGATCGACCCGGCGCAATACTCCCTTCCCGGCTACGCGCAGGTGCTGACCGGCTTCGCCTCGGCTCTCGGTGCCGCCGACGCGGTGTTCGTGGGCTGGAGCCTGGGCGGGCACATCGTGCTTGAGGTGGCCCCGGCGCTGCCGCAGGCAGCCGGGTTCGTGATCTTCGGCACTCCCCCGGTCGCCTCAGCCGCCCAGATGGGCGAGGCGTTCTTCCCCAACCCGGCCATGAACGTCGGATTCTCCGCCGACGTGACCCCCGATGACGCGCTGGCCTTCGCGTCGAGCTTCACCGCCCCCGGCTCGTCGTTGCCGCTTGACGACTTCACCGCGGACATCCTGCGGACCGACGGTGCCGCGCGGGCCGGCCTGATCGCGAGCATCGGCGAGGGCCGGTTCGCCGACGAGATCGCGGTCGTGACTGCCTTGCGCCAGCCGCTGGCGATCATCCACGGCGCCGACGAGCAGCTTGTCCGCCTGCCTTACCTGCGCCAGCTCAGCATCCCCGCGCTGTGGCGCGAGCAGGTGCAGGTACTGCCAGGAGCCGGGCACGCGGCCCACCTGGAGCGCACCGACGAGTTCGCCCGGCTGCTCACCGAGTTCATCGCGGACCTGGGCTAAGAACGGCGGCCTGGCGCGAGCTCCGGCCGCGTTCGGCGAGGAGCGCTAGTACGTGTCGGGCTCGTACTGAGCCGCCATCGGATCAGGCGCCAGCTCAGTGCCCGCCCGGCCCCGCCGCTGCCTGCGGGCATCCTTGCGCGCCTTCCTGTCGTCCCGCTTCTTCTGTTTCCGCTCCGCGTCGGTCTTGCCGTCCGGAGGGGCGGTGGGATTTATCCCGAAGGCGCTGGCCACCGACGGCAGCACCAGAGCGAGCACCAGCGCCGCCGCCCCGCCTAGGCGGCTGGGATCCTTGACATAGCTGGAGAAGACAGTGTCGGGCAGTGCCAGCGCGTAGGCGGTGAAGGCGATGACCGCCATGACGATCACCACGATCTGCTTCGGCCAGCCATCCCGGGTCTTGAGATTGGAAGAGATCAGGTTGGTCATCGGCAATAGCACGCACAGGCCGACGCCGATGCCGAAGAGAACCCACTTAGCTGTCCTGCTGCCGTGCGGGAAGATTCCTTCCAGCGCGATATACGTCGCCAGCACGTCGCTCGGAATATACGTGGCGATTTGGCTGATCGCGCTCTGCCTGGAGTCATCCGCCGCCGCCGGGTCGCCGGCCCTGATCGCGGTCCGGCTCGCGGTCACAACGCCCATGGGGATTCCCCTCCCTCGCCCGCTGACCTCGCCTGGCCAGACTGGCGCGGCACTAACGGACGTTCATTATGGCGCGACAAAGCAGCGAGACAGGTGAGAATCGACGCAGACTGGCCCGGCGATTCGCGACTATTGCCAACGAATACGGCGTTAATGGCCGCACGGGAAAGAACCCGGACCGGAAAGAACCCGGACCGGAAAGAACTCAGCTGGCTGAATCGTCTTCCAGGTACTCTTGCAGCCTGCTCATGCCCTTCAGCCAGCGGTCAGGCTCGGCCGCCCGGCCCGCGTACATCTCAGCGACCTGGGGATGCGGCAGGATCAGGAACCGCCCGTCGGCGATCGCCTCCATCACGACGTCCGCGACCTGCTCGGGCAGGATCGCGTCCTTGCCGAGCAGCTTCTCAGCGGTCGCGTCGCTGCCGTTGAACATGCCGGTGCGCACGCCCATCGGGCAGATCGCCTGCACGGTCAGGCCCCGGTGCCGGTGGGTCAGCGACAGCCACTCGGCGAACCCGAGCGCGGCGTGCTTGGTGACCGAGTACGGGGCGGCACCCGGGGTCGCCAGCAGCCCGGCCGCCGACACGGTGCAGATCAGGTGACCGCTGCCCCGCTCCAGCCAGGGGCCGAGCAGCAGCCGCGCGGCCCGGACGTGCGCCATGACGTTCACGTTCCAGGAGTCGGCCCAGTCCGCCTCGCTCGCCTCCGGTCCGCCCGTGCGCGCGATGCCAGCGTTGGCGCAGTACAGGTCGATCCCGCCGAGCGATGCCCGCGCCCCGGCGATGAGCGACTCGACGCCGTCCTCGCTGGCGGCGTCACCAGGGATCGCGATCGCGCTGCCGCCGCCGGACGTATCGCAGGACTCGGCGACCCTGGCCGCGGCCTCGCCGTTCAGGTCGTTGACGACCACCCGCCCGCCCTCGGCGACAAACCGGCGGGCCAGCGCGGCCCCGATGCCGCTGCCCCCGCCGGTCACCACGATGCCAGCCCCGGCCACCGACTCCATCATTGACCTCCTGAGCTCGCGCGGCCTGGGCGCGTCGAGCCGCGCGGGCCGGTGTGACAAGGTTCTGGCCTGAACTGTACAGACCATGAGAAACACAAGCCACCGTGGCGAGCGCCTTCCCAGCCGGCCCGCACTGGGGCAGGCTGGTGCCGTACTCATCGTGATCCAGCTGGCAGGAGGAAGCGGCATGCCCATACTCGACGCGCTCATCGCTGGGCTGCGCCTGAGCACCATCGAGGTCATCGACCTCACCGCGCCACTTCAAGCCGATACGCCGATAATCAAGCTGCCCGAGCCGTTCGGTAACACGATCTCCTTTGAACTTCTTCAGATCAGCAAATATGACGAGCGCGGTCCCGGCTGGTATTGGAACAACATCTCGACCGGGGAGCACACCGGGACCCACTTCGACGCCCCGGTGCACTGGGTGACCGGCCGTGATGGCCAGGATGTGTCGCAGGTGCCCGTCGACCGGCTGATCGCCCCCGCGGTCGTGCTCGACTTCAGTGCCGAGGCCGCCGCCGACCCCGACTTCCTGCTCGAGGTCGAGCACATAAAGCAGTGGGAAGGCGAGCACGGCTCGCTGCCCGAAGGCGGGTGGCTGCTGTACCGGACCGGCTGGGACGTGCGCTCGGGCAGCCAGGAGCAGTTCCTGAACGCCAACGAGACCGGGCCGCATACGCCGGGCGTGTCGGTCGAATGCGCGCAATGGCTGGCCAGCGAGTCGCCGCTGCTCGGCTTCGGCGTCGAGACGGTCGGCACCGACGCGGGCACCGCGCACTCGTTCGACCCCCCGTTCCCCTGTCACGCATCCCTGCTGGGTGCGGGCAAGTACGGCCTCACCCAGCTCCAGAACCTGGCCAGGCTGCCGGTCACCGGCTCGGTCCTGATCGCGGGACCGCTGCCGATCACCGGCGGCTCCGGCAGCCCGTGCCGGGTCATCGCCCTCGTGGAGCACGCCTCGTGAAGGTCAGCGAAGCGGTCGCCGACGTGCTGACCGGGTTCGGCGCCGACACCGTGTTCGGCCTGGTCGGCAGCGGCAACTTCCATGTCACCAACGCGCTGATCGCGCGCGGGGCCCGGTTCATCGCGGCCAGGCACGAGTGCGGGGCCACCAGCATGGCCGACGGCTGGGCCCGGATGACCGGGCGGCCCGCGCTCGTCTCCCTGCACCAGGGCCCCGGGTACACCAACGCCCTCACCGCGATCACCGAGGCGGCCAAGAGCCGCACGCCGATGGTGGTGCTCGCCGCCGATGTGGGCGCGCTGGCCAAGCAGTCCAACTTCAGGATCGAGATGGACGCGATAACCCGTGGCGTCGGCGCGGTCTCGGCCCGGCTGCACTCGGCGGGCTTCGCGGTCGACGACACGATCAGGGCCTACCAGCTCGCGGCGGCCGAGCGTCGCACGGTCGTGCTGGCCCTGCCGCTCGACGTCCAGGCGGCCGAGTGCGAGGGAACGGCCGGCCGGCCGATGACGGCGGCGATGCCGACCTGGGCCCGCTCGACCGCCCGGGCGCCTGACGAGGCGTCGGTGACCCGCCTGGCTCAGGCGATCAGCCGGTCCGAGCGACCCGTGTTCATCGCCGGCCGGGGGGCCAGGATCGCCGGCGCCAGGCCAGCGCTTGAGCAGCTGGCTGACCGGTGCGGAGGGCTGCTGGCGACCTCGGCCGCCGCCAAGGGCCTGTTCACCGGCAACGCCTGGAACCTCGACGTGAGCGGCGGCTTCGCCTCGCCGCTCGCGGCCGAGCTGATCACCGGAGCCGACCTCGTGGTCGGCTGGGGCTGCTCGCTGAACATGTGGACGCTGCGGCATGGCGCGCTCATCTCGCCGGGCACCGTCGTCGCCCAGGTCGACCTGGAGCGGCAGGCGATCGGCGCCCACCGCCCGGTGCACATCGGAGTGACCGGCGACGTCACGCTGACCGCCGAGGCGGTCGCGCAGGCGCTGGGCGAGGGCGGCAACCAGCTCGGCTACCGATCGGTCGAGCTTCGCGATCGCCTCGCCAGCGAGGTCAGCTGGCGAAATGTGCCCTATGACGACGAGAGCAACGAGACCAGGATCGACCCGCGCACCCTCAGCATCGCGCTCGACGACTTGCTGCCGACCGAGCGCATCGTCGCGATCGACTCGGGTAACTTCATCGGCTACCCGGCCATGTTCATGTCGGTGCCTGACGTGGATGGCTTCTGCTTCACCCAGTCCTTCCAGTCGGTCGGCCTCGGCCTGGCGTCAGCGATCGGCTCAGCGATCGCGCGCCCTGACCGGCTCGTCGTGGCCGCACTCGGCGACGGCGGTGCCCTGATGGGCATCAGCGAACTGGAGACCGCCGTCCGGCTGCGCCTGCCCATGGTCATCGTCGTCTACGACGACGAGGCCTACGGCGCCGAGGTGCACCACTTCGGGCCTGAGGGCTACCCGCTGGACACTGTCAAGTTCCCGCCGGTCGACATCGCCCAGATCGCCCGCGGCTTCGGCTGCGCCGCCGCCCGCGTCCGCCAGCGCGGCGACCTGGGCCCCGTCGCCGAATGGCTGGACGGCCCGCGCGACCGGCCACTGCTCATCGACGCCAAGGTCACCGCCAACCACGGCTCCTGGTGGCTAGAGGAGGCCTTCCG
>DATKFV010000049.1:0-4169 GCA_035511035.1 Streptosporangiaceae bacterium | reverse complement strand
ACCCGGGTCGAACTGGAGCACCGCCACCTCGACCGGCACGGTTCCGGCTGGCAGTCGGTCAGCGACGGCGTCGACGGCGACCAGGGATGGCCGCTCTACCTGGCCCGGTACGCCGCCCTGCTTGACGGCTGACCTGGCACCGACCATCGCCAGCACCGTGGTGGGCTTAGGTGACAGGTTGATGCTCGCCGTGCCGCACCTGGTCCCCAGGTCACCCGGCCGCTGCGCAGGCTACAGCCCCAGCAGCACCGGAGCATCTGGGATGCCGTTCGCGAGCAACGCAGCCAGCAGCGTCGCGAGATCGCGGGGCGAGAACAGGCCGGTTCCGCAATACCCGGCGATGTCCTGGCACCGCCACCAGTGAAACCCGCTGATGCCCTCCGCAGCCAGGTCGCCGCCAGACAGCGCCCCGGCTGGGCGGAACGACGTGGTGCGGATGAGGAAATAGTCGTTGACCGCGCCGTCATAGCCTTCCGCATGCCCAGGCGCGACGAGCTCCTGATGCCAGACATGGACCGGATCGTCATCGACGGTCAGCCCGACTTCTTCATGAAGTTCCCGGCGCAGGGCGGCAAGCAGAGTCTCACCGGGCTCCACGCCGCCACCAGGCGCTGCCCAGACGAACCTCGCTCCGGCGGGCACAGCTGGATGCGGGATGGCGAACCGGCACAGCAGGACACGGTCGTTCTCGTCGAGGATGACCGCCCTGGCCGAATGCCGCAAGTTCACAGTAGTCATCGTGGGACTGGTGGTTCCCTGACTGTCGTCGCTGGCTTACTTGAAGTGGATGACCTCGGGGTTGGCGGTGCCGTGCACTGCCGGGATGGTCAGGAACCCGTAGCTGACGAGGCCCTCGGCCGCAGTCAGGGTGTACTTCCGCGAGCCGCCGGTCTTGACTCTGGATGGGATGCGGATGGCACAGGTCAAGACTCCCTCGGGTGCGTTCCAGCCGCAGTTCACCGTGACCGCCGTGATCCCTGGGCCGGCCAGCTCCACCCGCACGTCGTGGGCGGATGCGAGCGACTTCTCTACCGAGGCCGAGATCGGACTGCCATTGGCGCTCGTCAGCCGGAGTCGGACCGTGATCGTCTTCGATGACCGCACGACCGTTGCGCCATTGCCCGGCGCGATGAACCCGTGCAGGCCGTACGCCACTATGTAGCTCACGGAGACCGGTGCCTTCTGTGTGTTCCCGGCCCGGTCAACCGCGCCCGAGCAGGTGGCGGTGAACCGCCCGACGCCGTTCTTGCCCGTCGTCGTGACCTTGACGGAAGCCGGCTTCGTGACCGTGCCCGCGTCGGTCGTCGTGCACCCGGCCTTCGGGACATCACCGGTCACGTACACCTTGCCATTGGCGACACCGGTCACGCTCACTGCTGGCGGCTTCGTGTCCAGGGGGCTGAAGCAGCCGTCATCGTAGGCGTTGGAGTTGGAGCCGTCCGGGCAGGTGGTGTTCAGCCAGGTGTCGTTGGCAAAATACGCGGGGGTGTCAGAGATCCCGGCGAGGCTGGCGTTCGTCAGGTTTGCCCCTTCAGCGCTCGTGTCGTTCAGGTTGGCGTCGTCGAGTCGCGCGCCGGTGAGGTTCGCGTTCCCAACCGACCCGTTGCTTAGGTTCGCGCCGGTGAGGTTCGCTGCGGTCAGGTTGGCGGTCGCCAAAATGGTGCCATCCAGGTCGGCGCCAGCCAGGTTCACGCCCGGCAGGCTTGCCTGCTGCAGGTCGGCGCCGGGTCCGACAAGGTACCCGTCCAGGACCTGCCAGTTAGCCGGGAGCGCGGCCGGCGAGCCTGTGATATTGCCGGACAGCACCGCGGTCAGGTCGACCGAGGAGAAGTCCGCCTGGCTCAGGTCCGCCGACGTGAGCTTGACGAAGCTGAAATCGGAGCCGGCAACGTCTGCCGCTACCAGGCTGGCACCAGTCAGGTTGGCGTGAAGGAGGTTTGCGCCGGACAGGTCTACACCGGCGAGGTCGGTGCCCTTCAGGGTTGCCAACCACAGGTTCGCCCCCGCCAGGTCGTCACCTGCGAGGTTGAAACCGGACAGGATCGCGTTCGTGAGGTCGGCCCCAGGCCCGACCAGGAAGCCGTTGCCTGTGATGACGAAGTTCGGCGGGAGCGAGAGCGGGGATCCGGTCAGGCCGCCTGTCTGGATGCCAGTGATGTCGGCTTGGCCGAGTGCGGTGCGGGCAATGTTCGCATGCGTAAGTACCGCGTCCTTAAGGTCAGAACCCGACAGGTTCAGGCCGGCTAGGTCCGCGCCAGTCAGGTTCGCACTCGGCCCGATGAGGTAGCCGTCGAGCGTAGTCCAGTTCGCTGGCAGGCTGGTTGCCGGCGAGGTGGTAACAGCGCCTGACGACACGCCCCCTAGGTTGCCCTCGGTCAGGTCAGCGCCGGAGATATTGGCGCCGGTCAGCTGGGCGGAATCCAGTTGCGCACCGCTAAGGTCCGTCCCGGAAAGGTCCGCACCCGACAGATTGTCCCCACTAAGGACGATGCCAGCGAGGTCGCGGCCAGACAGGTTGACATTGGCGAGGTCGGCCCTGAGGATCTCGGCCTCTGGCCCTACGAGGTGTCCGGCGAGCATGCTCCAGTTTGCCGGGAAAGCCGCCGGAGTGCCGGCAATGCCGCCCGAGAAAAGGTGAGTGAGCGTGGCGCCGGCCAGGTTCGTCCCGGAGAGGTTGTCGCTGTACAGGGACGCGTTAGTCAGGTTCGCGCCCTTCAGGTTGGCAGAAGAGAAGTTGGCGTTCGTCAGGTACACGCCGGCCAGGTCGGCGCCAACGAGGGAGCAGCCAGCCCAGTCCACCCCCGAGACGGGCGCGGGGGTCACCACCCCGGTCGCGGAGACCGTGGGGCAGGTCACCGTTGCCGCCTCGGCCGTGGCGGTCAGCCATCCGCCAGCCACCACTAGGCCGCCACACGCTATCCCAAGACCGACCCGGGCACTCAGCCCGCCGAGGCGCGCCATCCGATGAAACATCCTCGACCCATCCGCTCATTACGTGAAATTTCATAAGCAACCGCGAATGGGCAATTTACACCATAAATCGCCAGCCTGGTGGATAGTGCTTCTCGGCGTCATTGCAGCCAGCCAGCGCAGCTCGCCTGGTGCGGTCAGTGCGGTGCCGAGACCAGGCCTGTCTCGTAGGCGGTGATGACGAGCTGTACCCGGTCCCTCGCATCCAGCTTGGCCAGCAGCCGGGCCACGTGGGTCTTGGCGGTGCCCGCGGTGATGTACAGGGCGGTGGCGATCTCGGCGTTGGACATGCCCAGGCCGACCAGCCTGAGCACCTCGCGCTCGCGGTCGGTGATCCCGGTCAGTTCCCGGAGCTCGCGGCCAGGGCCGGGCTGGCCAGCGAACTGCGCGATCAGGCGGCGGGTGACGCCGGGCGCGATGATGGCGTCGCCGGCCGCGACCACGCGGATCGCGGTCAGGATGTCGTCCAGTGCCATGTCCTTGACCAAGAACCCGCTCGCCCCGGCGCGCAGCGCGCCGTAGACGTAGTCATCGTCGTCGAATGTAGTGAGCATGAGCACGCGGGCGGATGTGTCGCCGGAAGTGATCATCTGGGTTGCCTCGATGCCGTCCATGCCCGGCATGCGGATATCCATCACCACCACGTCGGGGCCGGCGTCCCTGACCAGCTGTACCGCCTCGGCGCCGGTTCCGGCCTCGCCGGCCACGTCGATATCGGGTGTCTGCTCGATCAGCATGCGCAGGCCCGCACGGACCAGCGGCTGGTCATCGGCCAGGATGACCCGGATGGTCATCGGGCACGCGCGGGGAGGGGCAGCCGGACGGCGACGCGGAAGCCGCCGCCGGGGCGCGGGCCGGCCGAGAAGTCGCCGTCGAGCAGCGCGGCGCGCTCGCGCATGCCGGTGATCCCGTAGCCGGTCCCGGCCATCCCGCCCCCATGCCCGCTGCCGCCGCGTCCGCTGTCGGTGACCTCGATGGACAACTGCCCGTCCTGCCGGTCGATGCAGACCTGGCACTGGCCGGTGCCGGCGTGGCGGACCACGTTGGTGACCGCCTCCTGGATGATGCGGAACGCCGACAGGTCGATGTCGGCCGGTAGCGGCTCCCGGCTACCGTGCCAGTCCACGTCGACCTTCACGCCTGCCTCCAGGGTCGAGGCGGCCAGTCGCTCGATGGCGGCCAGACCGGGCGCCGGGCCC
>DATKFV010000048.1:0-26059 GCA_035511035.1 Streptosporangiaceae bacterium | reverse complement strand
CTAGACAGTTACCCGTTACTCGACTGGGATTTCCTTGTTGATCAGGCCGAGGTCGATGCCCTGGCGACGGCGCACGAGCCTGGCGACCACGTAGACGATGATGGCCAGCAGGTACATCGCGCCCATGAAGACGAGCGACGGCTTCAGGTTCACGTAGTAGTTGTTGTTCGTGAGCCATTCGTAGAGGTTGAAGCCGAGCAGGCCGATCGTCACCCACCCGCAGACCGGCACGACCGGCACGCCCAGGATCCGGATCTTGCTGGCGGGCGATGCCTGCCACAGGTCCTTCTTGATGATCGGCAGCAGCACCACGGCGATCGCACTGAACAGGAACGTCACCGCGATGACCAGCGTCGCGTCGTAGGTGTACTTCACGAACGTGCTGTTATAGGCGTACACCGCGCTCAGCGCCACCGCCGGGAGCAGCATCAGGATCAGCGAGTAGAACGGCACCTTCCGCTTCTCTGATACCTCGGCCGCGCGGTCCGGCAGGATCCGGTCGAAGGCGGCCGCGAAGATGACCCTGGTCGACGACAGGAACAAGGTGCCGACCCAGCCGAAGAACCACAGGCTCATGACCAGGATCAAGATCACCTGGAACGCGGTGTTGTGCACCAGCCAGCCGGCGAAGAGCACCGGATAGGGCCAGATCGCCGTGCTCGACTGTGGCGTCTTGAGTATGCCCTCGAGGTTGAACGCGAGCTGGTTGGAGTTCTGGTAGAAGGCCCAGCCCATCGTCTTGAAGATGAGCAGCAGGAAGGCAATCACGAGCACGACCGTGATCCACAGGCCGCCGGCCATGCCGGTCAGCACCCGCCTGAAGTCGCTGGCGCCGCGAATCTCGCCGTACAGCGTGGCACCCCAGTTAGGCCAGAGGATGAAGAACATCATCACGGGGACCAGCAGCAGCGTCGGCCCGAGCGGGCCGAAGCCCAGGTGGATCGGGGCGTAGCCGGGAACCTTGGCGGCGGTCGCGTTGGTCTTCGCATAGGCGTTGTTGACGCCGAAGAGCTTGTGCGCCTCGAGGTTGAAGGAGTTCACGAACGTCGCGTGGTTGTTGACCAGCAGCAGCACCACGATGACGGCGAACCCGACCAGGCCGCCGTAGAAGCACCACTTCTGGAACCTGGCGTAGCCGCCCATGCCGATCGACACGAGCAGTCCGGCCAGCACGATCGTGATCAGCGACACGACGAAGATGCCGGTGTGCGTGCCGAACCAGGCGGCGCCGACCGCACCAGGCGCGCTCGGCCAGGTCCACTTCATCGTCGCCCAGATCGGCTCGAAGAACTGGACGGCGAGGATGTTGCCGTAGATCGGCGCCCACAGCCACAGGATGAACCACCAGCCGGTCGCGGCCATGACGAAGCCGAGGCCGCCGTTGAGTATCCGCGTCTGCCAGACATAGTCACCGCCGGCCCGCGGGATCGTCACGATCAGGCCCGCGTAGGCGACGACCAGGAAGGTCACCCAGATGCCCGAGATCACGACAGACGTGATGATCTGTCCTTTAGGGAAGGCGGGCGCGGCGAACGCGAACTCATACAGCGCCAGCGTCACGAAGTTGGTCGCCAGGCACGCGTAGATAATCGAGTCGCGGACGGACCAGCCCCTGACCAGGCCGGTTGCCTTCCTCAGGAAAAGTGTCGGCTGTTCGCCGCCGATTGCTTCTGCAGCCATCTGGACATGCCTCCCCACTCATGCGCCGAATTCGCCGTCCGGGCAGCCGGGCGGCGAGGTTTATTTGCTGCCAAAGGTCTTAACCGTTGACCAGCAGGTACCTACGGACCTTTGCCTTCTTGATGTCCAGGTCGATCAGGGCACCCTGCAGTACGCCGTCGCCGTAGACGCTGCCAGGGTTGATGGCCAGGGTCCGGCCCATCTTCTTGACGCCACGGCTCTCGTGAATGTGGCCGTGGACGGAGAGCAGTGGCTGGTGTTTGTTGATCGAGTCGCGGACGGCCACCGAGCCGACCGGCTTCATCACCGCGCCACCGTGCATCGGGCGCAGGCTCGCATCGAGCGCCGGCGCCTCGTCGAGCCCCGTGCCGTAGGGCGGGGCGTGGAAGTTGAAGATCGCCCGGCCCATGTCGGGCACCTGGGTCGCGATCGCCTCGATCTTGGCGGCCAGGTCGTCCTCGGGCGCTTCCCTGAACGTGTCCCACGGCGTCGGGTTCGTCCAGCCCATCGAGATCAGGCTGAACCCGTCGAGGTCGAGCAGCTTGCCCTCGGCGAACGTCACGCACGGCGACGACTCGATCAGGCCATCGATCTCGAAGATGTCGTCGTTGCCGCCGTTGAGTATGCAGCCGATCTCGCCGCCGTGCAGCTTGCCGTCGGCCATGTCCAGCCAGCGGTCAAGCGACGCCATCATCTCGGTGCTGAACCGCTGATCAACCGCCCCCTCGGTCGCGCTGAGCTCGCTCAGCTCGTCGGGGGTGACGATCGCCGGATAGGAGCCGCGGTTGCGGATCTGAGTCTGCACCGCGGCCAGCTCTTCTTGCGTCTCCATCCGGAGCTGCTCGCCGCGCACGGTCGTGGTCCAGTAGCCGGCGTGCGCGACGATCGGGACCATGACCTTGCCGGTGACATCGCCGCCGAGAATGACCAGGTCGGCCTTATAGAAAGCGGCCGCGTTCAGGAACTTGCGCCAGCAGGTCTCTGATCCATGGATATCCGTAGCAAAGAAGATCTTCATCCGGCGTACCATCCCTGCCATCGCGCTTAGGCAACGGTCTAGCAGTTGGCCTAACCGGGCGTCAAGGATAGCTTCGGTACAAATGCCGAAGTAGGCTCAGTGATCCACTTCTTCCGGCAGCTCGTACCAGCGCACCTTGTCGCCGACCCCGGACCGGACCCGCCACTTCATGCTCTTCGGCGCCTCGTCCGCGAGCTTACGCAGCTCAGCCGCCTGCTCGACCGGGTCATAGGGCGTCCCCGGCTGCGCCAGTTCCGGGTTCTCGGTGAGCAGCGCGGGCAGCTTGTCGAGGTTCCCGGTCACAGTCCGCCACCACCCCCAGTCCGCCCCCAGCACCTGCCCGAACCGCCCGCTATCAAGCGACGGTCCGCCCCCATCCGCGGCCGCTCCCGCCGCTTGAACCGGCAGGCACGACAGCAGTTGCACGATGTCCCGCGCGTCCTTCTCGTTCAGCTCCACGATCTGCAGCTTCGACAGCAGCAGATCCACCGCGTCCACCGTGAACGGCAGCTTGGTGAACGACGGCCGGAAGTCCAGCGTGTGGCACATCGTCAGCTTGTCCACCATGACATCGATCGGCCGCCCCGAGGGCGCCGTGAAGTACATCTGCCGGTCACCATTGAGGTTGTTGAACCGCTTGTCTGGCTGGCACCCGGCCTGCTCCAGATGCGCCGCGACCTTCTTACGCTCCTTCGACAAGCAGGCGAAGTCCATATCCTGGTCCCGCCGCAGCCGAGGCGGATAATCAGGACACACCACCCGCACCGCAAGCCCGCCCAGCAGCTTCAGCCCGACCCCCGCGTCGGCCGCGCCCTGCGCGACCGTCATCGCATCGGTAAGCGGATCAGCTGCTGACCCCGGCTCGACGACAGGCTCTGTCACGGCGACTCCTCGCATAAACGGGTGCCACTGTCTTAGCACAATCGGCGTAAAACCAGCAGGGTGCCTAGCGAGCGATGACCTGGAACGTTTCCAGCGAAGGATCGGCCGCGTAAGCGATCCGGCCGCCGTCGGCCTTGACCTCGCGCAGGGAGTCGATCGCTTCGGCGGTGATCAGCTCGCCGGGGGCAAGGACCGGCACGCCAGGCGGATAGGGAGCTATGAGCTCGGCGCTGACCCGGCCGACGGCGGCGTTGGCGGGCACGGTCTCGTTGTCGGCGAAGAAGGCGTCGCGGGGGGACATGACGACCTCGGGGACGACGGTCCATGAGGCGGCGACGCCGGGCTGGCGGGGGGTGGTCCGATGGCGCTCGATCGAGGCGATGAGGACGTCGAGGAAGGCGTGCACGTGCCGCTCCTCGTCGGCCAGCGTGATGATCGGGACGACGGTGTCGCGGTCGGCGCTCTCGACCGGCATGCCACGGGCGACCAGGTCGTTCTCGATCGTGTAGCCCTGGGTGCCGGTGCCGGCGATGAGGGCGACCAGCTTCGTCGGCTCGACCCCTGGGCCGTCGAGCACGCCGACGCCGGGCACCTCGCGCAGGCGGGCCTTGGCCAGGGCGACGAGGCCGAGCAGCCGGGCGCAGAGCTCCTCGCCGTCGCGGGCGAGCAGGGCCCTGGCGGCGTCGATGCTGGCCATGATCGAGCCGGCCGGGCTGGTCGTGTGGGTGGCCTCGAAGGCGCGGTCGAGGCGGGCCTTGTTGAAGCGCTCGGTGCGAGCGAGGACGATCGCGCCCTGGGAGTAGGCGGGCAGCGCCTTGTGGGCGCTGGTGACCATGCCGTCGGCGCCTGCCGCGATCGCGTGCGGCGGCAGGTCGGGGTGAAAGCCCAGGTGGGCCGCCCAGGCGGCGTCGACGAGGAGCGGGACGCCAGCCTCGTGGGCGGCAGCGGCGTTGCCGGGCAGGTCGCCGATCGTGCCGACGTAGGAGGGCTCGCCCAGGAAGACGCCGCAAGCGTCGGGGTGCTCCTTGAGCGCGGTCCTGACCGTATCCACGCTGACGGCGGCGGGCAGGCCCGTCGCCAGGTCGACCTCGGGGCGGACCCAGACCGGGCGCAGGCCAGCGAGCACGAGGCCGAGCAGGAGCGAGCGGTGCAGGATGCGGGTGACGATGATCTCCCGGCCGGGCGAGCCGACCGCGAGGGCGAGGGCCTGGTTGCCGTGGGTCGAGCCCGCGACCGAGAAGCGGCACCAGTCGGCGCCCCAGAGGGCGGCGGCGCGGCGCTCGGCGTCGGCGCGGGGGACATCGGCGTGCTTGATCGAGTCGACACCGCCGTACAGGGGCGCGTCCCCGATGTTGACCGCGCCGGTCAGGTCCTGGCGCTGCTTGTGGCCGGGGACCGCCATCGGGATGAAATCGCCGGCCTCGATCCGCGCGGTGACGCGGAGCCAGCCGTCAAGCAGCGGGGCGTCGTGCCGGAGGCCGCGCGGATCCCTCGGGTCGAAGGCGGCGTCGGCGGCCGGCCCGGCTCCTGGCGCGGCTGAATCGGACATGGCGGCCGCATCAGGTGCATCGGAGGTCATCGGCCTAGTCTGCTTGATCGCTGGTGGTGGGCGCACCACCGGTAGGGTTTGGGGCATGCGAGCAGCGGTGTACGACAAGATCGGCGCGAGCGCTGAGGTACTGCGGGTACAGGAAGTCCCGACGCCCGACCCGGGACCGGGCGAGGTGCGGGTCAGGGTCACGTTGTCGGGCGTCAACCCGACCGACTGGAAGTCGCGGAGCGGGCTGACGTCGCGGCCGATCGACGAGTTCCAGATCCCGCACCACGACGCCGCCGGCGTGATCGATGCGGTCGGCGACGGGGTCGATCCCGCGCGCGTGGGCCAGCGGGTGTGGACCTGGATGGCCGCGGGCGGGCGCAAGTGGGGCACGGCCGCGCAGTGGTCGGTGGTGCCGGACCGGCAGGCGGTCGCGCTGCCGGACGGCGTCTCGGACGAGCTGGCGGTGAGCCTCGGGGTGCCAGCTATGACCGCGCACCGGTGCCTGTTCGCTGACGGGCCGGTGGCGGGTAAGACCGTCCTGGTCGCAGGTGGCGCAGGCGCGGTCGGCCACTTCGCGATCGAGCTCGCCAAGCACGCCGGGGCGAGGGTCGTGACCACGGTCAGCGGCCCCGACAAGGCCGAGCTGGCGGCCAAGGCCGGCGCCGACCTGGTCGTGAACTACCGCGAGCCAGGCGCGATCGACAGGATCAAGGAGTTCGGCTTCGTCGACCGGGTCATCGAAGTGGCGCTGGACGCCAACATCGGCCTCGACCTGGCCGTGATCGCGCCGAACAGCGAGATCGTGACCTACGCCTCCACCCCGACCGACCCGGTCGTCCCGGTCCGGGCCTGCATGAGCGCCAACGTGACGCTCCGGTTCGTGCTGCTCTACGGGATCCCGTCGCCCGCGTTCGACCAGGCGGTCGCCGGCATCACCGCCGCCCTCGCCGCCGGGGCGCTGACCGAGCTGCCGGTGCACAGGTACGACCTCGACGACATCGTCGCGGCCCAGGACGCCGTGCAGGCCGGAGCGGTCGGCAAGGTAGTAGTGGTACCAGGCTGAGCCGCGTCACTCGGCCCCGGTCGAGCCAGCCGGCGCGTGCCGGTAGAACCCGACCTCGGCGGCCGGCAGCGGCTCGTTGCCGAGGATCAGGTCGGCGGCCTTCTCGGCGACCATCATGACCGGCGCGTAGATGTTGCCGTTCGTGACGTAGGGCATGACCGAGGCGTCCACGACCTTCAGCCCGGCTATGCCGTGCACCCCCATCGTGGCCGGGTCGACGACCGACTGCTCGCCGGTCCCCATCGCGCAGGTGCAGCTGGGATGCAAGGCGGTCTCGCCGTCCCGCTTGACCCAGTCGAGCACCTCGGCATCGGTCGTCACCGAAGGGCCTGGCGACAGTTCGCCGCCGTTGTAGGCGTCGAGCGCGGGCTGGCGCAGGATGTGCCGGGCGACCGCGATCGCCTCGACCCACTCGCGCCGGTCGGTCTCGGTCGACAAGTAGTTGAACCGGAGCGCCGGATGCACCGCCGGGTCGGCCGACGTGATCCGGACCGAGCCGCGGGCGTCGGAGTACATCGGGCCGATGTGCACCTGGTAGCCGTGCCCCCCGGCCGGCGCCGAGCCGTCGTACCTGATCGCGATCGGCAGGAAGTGAAACATCAGGTTCGGGTAGCCGACATCATCGTTGGATCGCGCGAAGCCACCGCCCTCGAAGTGGTTCGTGGCCCCGGGGCCGGTCCGGCCGAACAGCCACTTCGCGCCGACCATGGGCCGGTTCCGCAGCTTCAGCGCGGGCGCCACCGAGACCGGCTGCTTGCAGCCGTGCTGGACGTAGACCTCCAGGTGATCCTGCAGGTTCTCCCCCACTCCGGGCAGGTCGGCGACCACGTCGATGCCGTGCTCGCGCAGCAGGCCGGCCGGGCCGATCCCTGACAGCTGCAGCAGTTGCGGTGAGTTAATCGCCCCGCCGCAGAGGATCACCTGGCCCGCCCGCGCCTGCACCGGCTGCCCGTGCAGCAGGTACTCAACCCCCGTGGCCCGGCTGCCCTCGAGCAAGATCTTCGTCACGAACGCGCGGCAGGCGACGGTCAGGTTCGCCCGGTTCAGCACCGGATGCAAGTAGGCCCGGGCGGCCGACAGGCGCCGCCCCCGGTAGATGGTCCGGTCGAAGGCAGCGAACCCTTCCTGCCGGTACCCGTTGACGTCGCTGGTGAGTGCGTAGCCAGCCTCCTGCACGGCCTCGAAGAAGGCGGTGAAGAGCGGATTGGTGGCCGGCCCCCGCTCCAGCAGGAGCGGCCCCTCGGTGCCGCGGAACTCGTCCCCGCCGGCCAGGCAGGTCTCCATCTTCTTGAAGTAAGGCAAGCAGTGCGCGTAGTCCCAGTCGGACATCCCAGGGTCGGCGCCCCAGCGCTGGTAGTCCATCGGGTTGCCGCGCTGGAAGATCATCCCGTTGATGCTGCTCGACCCGCCGAGCACCTTGCCGCGGGCGTGGTAGATGCGGCGGCCGTTCATGTAGGGCTCGGGCTCGGACTCGTACTTCCAGTCGTAGAACCGGCTCCCGATCGGGAACGTCAGCGCGGCCGGCATGTGGATGAACACGTCCCACCGGTAGTCGGGACGGCCCGCCTCGAGCACGAGCACTCGCGTGCCCCGGTCAGCCGACAGCCGGTTAGCCAGGGCGCAGCCAGCCGAGCCGCCGCCAATGATGATGAAGTCATAGCCCGCCGAAGGCATCCGCCGACCCCCGCTCCGCATTTCGGCCATTATGCACCGGAGGGCGGCGGAGCGTCGTGGACCTAGGCGACGGCTGGATGCTCGGCTGGCTCGAGGCGGCCGCCGAGGAGGGCGAGCACCGCCCGCACTGTGGTGACCGCCAGGATCGCGGTCACGACCAGCCAGCCGCTCGCGTCGCCCGGATGGGCCAGGCTGGTCCTGGCGACGACGCCCCAGGTGATCGTCGCGCCGGTCGCTACGAACATCGCGGCGACGACGGCAGCGGCGGCGGCGGCGGCGATCCGCCAGGTGCGTTCGGAGAACTCGCTGCGCTTGACGACGGTGACGACGGCCTGAGTCGACACGGCGATCCCGGCTACCCCGGCCAGCAGCCAGGTGACAGACAGGGCCAGGCCCGATGCCGTGTGCTCGCTGAAGGGAAGGAGCCGTACCCCGCCGAGCCAGACCGCCGCGACCACCAGCGGCACCGCCATCAGGACGAACGTGCTCCGCCTGCCCTGGCGCCACGCATGCTTCGCGGCGTCGATCGCGAACGCGATCGCGGCCACGGCTGTCGCCACGACGCCTACGCTTCCTGAGGCCATCAGCAAGTGGTAGGCGTCCGGCACAGCCGGATGGGAGACCATCATCTGCTGGGCCTCGATCGCGGTCGGGTAGCTGCCGAGGTCGTGACCGAACCAGGCAGCGACCGCGGCGAAGGCCACCCAGTTCCACAACACGGCGATGAGCGCACCCCTTGAACGCTGGGTCATGCCGGTTCCCCTTTCAGAGATCCAGGCGGCGACCGCGCCGCCTAGCACGTCAGCGGCCATCGGAACGGCCGGGCGACCGTGGTCGAGCAAGTCAGTGATGAGCAGGCCAAGTTCCTCGCCGTACCTGGCCCGCCAGTGCGGCGGATAGCAGATCAGCAGCCGGGCCGGCCATGAGCTGGTGACCGCAGGCCGGTCGCTCATGGCACCGGGCCGAGCTCGAGCCGTCGCAGACCGGTCGCGGCGACCCGCTGCGCTGCTTCCAGGTGCCTTGCCAAAGACTCCGCCCCGGCTGCGGTGATCCGGTAAGGACGGCGCCGATCCTGCGCGGGCAGCGCCTCGATCCAGCCGCGCTCATCGAGCCGGCTCAGCGCGCCGTACAGGGTTCCCGGTCCCAGCTTGGTCCCCGAGAACCACTCGATGTCCTTGGCCAGCGCGTACCCGTGCTTCGGCCCGTCCGCGAGGCTGGTCAGCACCAGCACGACTGGTTCGGTGAGATCCACACTGGCTCCTGACGGCTTTGCCTAGCGCTCCTCTAGTACGCGCGACGCTACTACGTTAAACGATATACCGCAACACGTATGAGCGTGACCCTGGTCGTTAACCAAAGATAACTTTGGAAAGATCGAGTTGCAAAGAACGCTTTGCAAAGCTATCTTTGGGTACATGCCGGACGACGAAATATCCGCTCTCCCCCCTGCCCGCTCGGTCAAAGAGCTCACCGACCCGAAGGCGCTGCGCGCCCTCGCGCACCCGATCAGGCTCGCGCTGCTCGGCCTGCTGCGGACCGAGGGCCCGCTGACCGCCACCAAGGCGGGCGAACTGCTCGGCGAGAGCTCCGCGAGCGCGTCGTTCCACCTGCGCCAGCTCAGCAAGTACGGGCTGGTCGAGGAGGCCGGCGGCGGAACCGGCCGGGAGCGCCCGTGGCAGGCCACGACCATGTTCACCAACGTGCCGCACTTCGCCGACAACCCCGAGTTCGACGCCGCATCGGGGCTGTTTCGGGCGCTAGTCGCCGAGCGCTACTTCAACGCCACGATGCAGTGGCTTGAGCAACGCCCGACCGAGCCGCAGGAGTGGCAGAACGCCGCCACGCAGAGCGACGTCTGGATGTTCCTCACCCCCGACGAGCTCGTCGCGCTGACCGAGCAGGTCCAGGCGCTGCTAGACGTCTACCTCGACCGGTTGACCGACCCCGCGCTCCGGCCGCCCGGCGCCCGCCTGGTCCAGCACGTCGAGCTGGCCTTCCCGATCGACAACCGCCCGGCCCGCGCCGCCAGGGACCGCGAAGCGAGTGAAGGCGGTACGTCGTGACCGCGACCACGAAGCGCGGTCCGCTCGGCCGCAGGCTCGCCGACCGCGTTCCCGAATTGCTCCGCGACGTCGCCTTCCGCCGCTACTGGACCGGCCAGACGATCTCGATGTTCGGCGACCAGGTCTCCTCGATCGCGCTGCCCCTCGTCGCCGTGCTCGCGCTCCACGTCGGCCCGACCCAGATGGGCATACTGACCGCGCTGGTCTGGCTGCCGAACCTGTTGTTCGGCCTGCACGCGGGCGCCTGGGTGGACCGCCGCGGGCACCGCCGCGCGATGATGATCGTCGCCGACCTCGGCCGGGCCCTGCTGCTGACCGCCATCCCGGTCTGCTACGCGACCGGCGTCCTGGCCCTCTGGCAGCTCTACGTCGTCGCCTTCGGCGTCGGCTCGTTCGGCGTCCTGTTCACGGTCAGCAACCCGACCTTGTTCGTGAGCCTGGTCCCCGAGGACAAGTACGTGACCGGCAACTCCCTCATCTACGGCAGCCGCGCCTTCTCCTTCATGGGCGGCCCGAGCGCAGGCGGCCTCCTCGTCCAGCTCCTGTCCGCCCCCGGCGCCATCCTCGCCGACGCCCTGTCCTACCTCGGCTCGGCCTTCTTCCTCGCTCGTATCCACCCGGCCGAGCCCCCGACCGCTGCCAAGGCCGAAGGCTCCCTGATGGCCGGCGCCCGGTTCATCAAGACGTCGAAGATCGTCCGCTCGTCCCTGATCTCCGTCTCGATCATCAACTTCTTCAACTTCGTCTTCGCCGCGCTGGTGGTGCTCTTCGCGATCAGGTACCTGCACGTCAAGCCGGGCGTGCTCGGCCTTGTACTCGGAATCGGCGCGGCCGGCAGCGTGATCGGCGCGCTCGTCACCGCGCGGATCGCCGAGCGCATCGGCATCGGCCGCGCCTACGCACTCGGCTGCCTGCTCTTCACCGCGCCCTGCGCGCTCGTGCCGGCCGCCGCCGGCCCGCACTGGCTCATCCTGCTGATGCTCGCCGCCTGCGAGTTCATCATCGGGCTCGGCGTCATGATGCTCGACATCAGCATCGGCGCGATCTTCGCGACGGTGATCCCGAGCGAGCTACGCTCCCGGGTCAGCGGCGCGTTCCAGGCCGTCAACTACGGCACCCGGCCACTCGGCGCCCTCGCCGGCGGGCTCCTCGGCACGTTCATCGGTACCCGGACGACGCTCTGGCTCGCCGCCGCCGGCGGCACCATCGGGTTCCTGGTCTTGCTGCCAAGCCCGCTGACCCGGTTCGTCATGCCTTCGACCAAAGATTCGGATCCGCGAAATTCTCCTGCCGATGCCGGCCCTGACGGGGTGTCGGCTCGGACTGCTGCCTGATCCTTGGTTGGGTGTCTCTCGGCCTCAAGCCGACTGAAGCGGACGACGGTCATCCGGTGCTGGGCTGTGCTCCGCAACGCCCCGCACCGGATGGCCGCTCGCCCGCTTTTGACCGAGGAAAGATCCCCAGGGCCGTGACACTCATCCCGAGGTGGCGGTAGCGGTGCTGCGCCAGCGGGCCTCGGCTTCGGCTAGTGCCGACTCGGTTAGCTCGCCGTGGAGGCGGAGTCTTGAGAGGCCGCCGTCGGGGATTACGTCTAGGCGGACGTGGGTCGCGGGGCGCTTGTCGGCTAGGCGGAAGCGGTGTCTCGTGTCGGGCTGGACTCGGGTTCTGGGGAGGAGGTCGCGCCAGCTGGCCTGGTCTGGGGTGTCGGTGGCGGTGAGGCGGATCCAGCCGGGGGCGTTGCCTACGAAGCAGGTGGTGTCGATCTCGGCGTGGTGGATATAGCCTGCCCCGGCTAGGCGGATTTCTACGTAGTCGTGGGAGTCGTCGCGGCGGCGGGAGTTCTCCCAGCCGTCGCTCATGTCGCGGGCGCGGCCCGGCATCAGCAAGTGGCTCGGAGCAGAGTAGAAGGCGTTCGAGCAGTCGGTGACGCGGGCGCCGTTCTCGATGGCGGCTAGGTCGATCGTGCCGGTGAGGAAGGCCGGGTCGGGGACGATCTCGCCGTGGACGCGGAGCCTGGCCACGCCGCCGTCGGGATAGATCGACAGGCGGATGTGGGTCCACCGGTGCCGGTCGCCTACGGGGTAGCTGTTGGGGCTGTCGCCTTGGGCTGGGCTTCGCGGGACGAGTTCGTGCCAGGCCAGGGTGGCTAGCTCGGGCGGGGAGGGGTAGGCGTCGGCGCGGGCGGCTTCGATCGAGATCTCGGGCGGGTAGTTGCCGGTGAAGTAGGCGGTGTCGACGACTATTCCGTGCACGATGCCGGGGCAGCCTAGGCGGACGATCGCGTGGTCGTGGCCCGGCTCGCGGCGGCGGCGGGTCTCCCAGCCGTCGTAGACCTTGCCCTTAAGGCCGAACTCGGCCGGGGCGAAAGTGGGCCGGGCCGGCTTGATCAGGTTCTCCTTCTCGGCGAAGAACTCGTCGTTCGCGTAGCCGACGCTGCCGCCGAGGTCTCGGCTCGCGAGGTCGGGCAGGTCGGTGAAGGGGCTGGTCATGGCCGTGGGGGCGGCCTGGTGAGGAGGCGGCCAGCGGGCTGGCCGGGTCCGGCTTCGACTCCGCGGAGCCAGGTCTTCCTGACGACCCCGCGCAGCTCCTGGCCTTCGTACGGGGTCAGCCGGTGCCTAGTTCGTAGCCGGTCGGGGGTGACGACGAAGGTCTCGTCGGGGGCGAATGCCACGAGGTCGGCGTCCCGGCCTGGCTCGATCGAGCCCTTGGCGTCCAGGCCGGCCAGCCGGGCCGGGTTGGCGGCCATCCAGGTGAGCACGTCGGCGAGGTCGTGCCCGCGCCTGGCGGCCCTGGTCCAGGTCACGGGCAGGCCGAGCTGGAGCGACGAGATCCCGCCCCAGGCGGTGGCGAAGTCGCCGGTCTCCAGGTGCTTCAGCTCCGGCGGGCAGGGCGAGTGATCGGAGACCACGCAGCCGATCACCCCGGTCTCAAGCGCTTCCCATAGCAGTTCCTGATTGGCCCGGTCCCTGATCGGCGGGCAGCACTTGAACTGGGTCTGGCCGGCGCGTACCTGGTCGGCGCCGAGGGTGAGGTAGTGCGGGCAGGTCTCGGCCGTGACCTGGACTCCGTCGGCCTGGGCCGCTGCTAGCAACGGCACGGCCGGCGCCGCTGACAGGTGCAGCACGTGGACGCGAGCGCCGGTGTCTGCGGCCAGCTCGATCAGTCGCCGGACCGCGCTGACCTCCGCCTCCGGCGGCCGGGAGGCCAGGAACTTTCGGTAGGCGCGCCCGCCCGCGGCGGGCGCGCCGGCCAGGACGGCGGCGTCCTCGGCGTGCACGACGAGGACGCTGCCGAGCTCCGCGACCTGCTGGATGGCCTGCGCCAGCGCGGCGTCGTCGAGCGGCGGGAACTCGGGCACGCCCGAGTCGGCCGTGAAGCACTTGAAGCCAAAGACCCCGGCCTCGTGCAGGCGGGCTCGCTGGCCCGAGTTGCCAGGGACCGCCCCGCCCCAGAAGCCGACATCGACCGCGCACTTGCCCGCCGCCGCCTTCCGCTTGGCGGCCAGGCCAGCGGAGTCCACGGTCGGCGGGATCGAGTTCAGCGGCATGTCGATGATCGTGGTGACCCCGCCAGCGGCGGCGGCCGCCGTCGCGGTGGCGAACCCCTCCCAGTCGGCCCGGCCCGGCTCGTTGACGTGCACGTGCGTGTCGACTAGGCCGGGGATGAGTACCTCATCATCGGCGAGTTCGACGATCTCGGCCGGACCGCCAGCACCGCCAACCTCAGCTGCACCGGCCAGCTCGTCGACGCTGACGATCGCGCCGCCGCGGACCCGCACCTGCGCCGCCAGCACGCCGCGCGGGGTTAGGACGCGGCGGGCCCTGAACACGAGATCGGTCATGGCAGCATCCCCCTGCGCCTTAGGTATCGCAGATCACTCGGCTCAAGACCAGTCCGCTCGGTGACCTCCGCCGCACCGTAGGCCCCGCAATCCAGACCACGGCCGAGGTAGCTGGCCAGGGCCTTGCCGGTGGCCGGCTCTTCCAGGCCTGCCCCCGCCCGGTCGGCGTAGGCGCGCAGCCGATCGCAGGCTGAGGCGAGGTCGTGCCGGTAGAACGCGAAGGTGGCCGCGTAGCGGCTGGCCAGCTGGGCCGGATGCAGATCCCAGCCCTGGTAGAAGCCGCGCTCCAGGGACCGCCGAACCAGCCGCGCGTGCAGCTGCCAGGCCGTGATCACCTCATCGCGGGAGCCGGCCGGCGCTGCGTTGGTGGAGCCGTCGGACAGGCGCACGCCGGTGCCAGCGACCGCGACCTGCATCACGGCCTTGGCGTAGTCGGCGGCCGGATGGTCCAGGCTCTGGTACGCGGCGCTGATCCCGATCGCGGCGCTGTAGTCGTAGGTGCCGAAATGCAGGCCGGTCAGGCGGCCCTGGCCTGCGTGCACGCACTGGGCGATCGGGGCCGTGCCGTCGGCGCCGAGCAGGAGCTGGGGCAGCTCGACCTGGACCTCGAAGCTCAGCCGCTGCGGATGGACCAGGCCGTAGGCCGACTCGAACCGCTGGCAGATGACGTTCATGGCGGTCACCTGGGCGGCCGAGGTGACCTTGGGCAAGGTGATGACCAGCCGGGGCAGCTCGCCGCCGCTCTCGGCGAAGGCTCCGAGGAAGGCGCCGATCGTGGCGAGCGCGCGGCGCCTCGTCGCTGGCTCCAGGCTCTTGCAGCGCAGGCCGGCGAGCGGCGCGCCGCCGTCCTGCACCTGGCTGGCTCGCAGCGCGCGGGCGGCGGCGCGGGCATGGGCGTCCTCGGTGTCGTCGCTCCTGGTGCCGTAGCCGTCTTCGAAGTCGATCCGCAGGTCCTCGACCGGCTCGGTGGCGAGCTTGGCCGCCACGAGCGGGAGCACCTGCTCGGCCAGTTCGGGGCCGAGGTTGAAGGCGACGGCGAATTCGGCCGGGGTGGCGGCGAACTCCTCCAGGGCGGCGAGGGCTTCGCCGCCCCAGAGCCTGATCGTGTCGGGGCCGAACTTGTGGGCGGGGACGTAGGCCGTGTGCACGGGTTGGCGGCTCAAGCCGGGGTCAGGCCGGTAGCCCGCGGCGAGGCGGGCGTCCGCGACCGAGAGCAGGTCGTCGAGTTCGGCGGCGAGGTCCGGCAGGACCGGCCGGGATGCCGGGCGCGTCGTCATCGCAATTTTGCGGCTATGTCGTGTGGTCTTACCGGGACTCGGTCGATGGCGAGTCCGGTGGCCGCCCTGATCGCGGCGACGATGGCCGGTCCTGAGGAGATCGTCGGCGGCTCGCCCACTCCCCGCAGGCCGTAGGGCGCGTGCGGGTCGGGGTACTCGAGCACGTCTATCCGCATCGGCGGCACGTCGAGGATGGTCGGGATCAGGTAGTCGGTGAAGGACGGGTTCTTGATCAGGCCGTCGCGGACCTGGATCTCCTCCATGACGGCGAGCCCGAGTCCCTGGGCGCTGCCGCCCTGGATCTGGCCGACGACGGCCTGGGGGTTCAGCGCCCGGCCGACGTCCTGGGCGCAGTCCAGCGCCACGACCTTGACCAGGCCAAGCTCGATGTCGACGTCGACCACGGCCCGGTGGGCGGCGAAAGCGTACTGCACGTGGGCGAAGCCCTGGCCGGTCTCCGGGTCGAGCGGGTAGGTCGGCCGGTGCCGCCACTGTGAGGTCTCCTCGATCACCTGGTCACCGAGGAAGTCAGCGATCGAGCCGAGGGGAGCGGAGTCCTCGGCCGTGGTGGCGGTCCAGACCTGGTCCGCGGCGAGCACGAACTCGCCGCCTGGCCGTTCGATTCGCTGCCTGACCAGGTCGAAGAAGCGCTCCCTGACCAGTTCGCAGGCGTGTTTCACGGCGCCGCCGGTCACGTACGTCTGCCGCGACGCCGACGTCGAGCCGGCCGAGCCGACGCCGGTATCCTTGGGCACGATCACCACCTGCTCGACGCCGAGCTCGGTGCGGCCGATTTGCTGCTCGATGGTGACGAGGCCCTGCCCGAGCTCGGCGGCGGCGGTGTGCACGCTGACGACCGCCTCGCCGCCGACCTTCTCCAGGCGCACCCGGGCGGTCGAGAAGTCGTCGTAGCCCTCGGAGAAGCCGACGTTCTTGTAGCCGACGGCGTAGCCGATGCCCCGCACTATCCCTTCGCCGTGGGTGGTGTTCCCGACGCCCCCAGGCAGTTGCCGCAGGTCGCAGGTAATCCCGGCTCCCGCCGACCCGGCGATGGCCCGCGCCACACCGACTATCCCGGCGACCCCACCAGCCCCAGCCATCCCGGCGGCCCCGACAGCCCCACCGGCCACAGGCCCGACTGGTCCGTCGGGCAACGGCATGCGCTCGACCCGGCGCAGCAGTTCGGCGACCGGGGCGGGACTGTCGATGACCTGGCCGGTCGGGGCCTCGCTGCCCATCTCCATCGCGTTGCGGCAGCGGAAGTCGACCGGGTCTACGTTCAGGGCCGCTGCCAGCTTGTCCATCTGGGCCTCGTAGCCGAAAGCGGCCTGGACCGATCCGAAGCCGCGCATCGCCCCGCACGGCGGGTTGTTCGTGTAGACGCCATAGGCGTCGATGTGCACGTTGGGCAGGACGTAGGGCCCGGCCCCCATCGTGCCCGCGTTGCCGACCACGGCCGAGGTGCTGGACGCGTAGGCGCCGCCGTCGAGGTGGATCGTGGCCTTGACGTAGACGAGCTGGCCGTCGCGGTTCGCGCCGTGCTCGAACCAGATCTTGGCCGGATGCCGGTGCACGTGCCCGAAGAAGGACTCTTCCCGGCTGTACATCATCTTGACCGGCTTGCTGGTGTGCAGCGCCAGCAGGCAAGCGTGCACATGCATGGACAGGTCCTCGCGCCCCCCGAACGCGCCGCCGACGCCCGCCAGCGTCAGCCTGACCTGCTCAGGTTCCAGCCCGAGGGCGGCGCAGACTTGCTTCTGGTCGACGTGCAGCCACTGCGTCGAGACGTGGAGGTCGACGCCGCCGGTCCCGTCCGGCACGGCCAGGCCCGCCTCAGGACCAAGGAAGGCCTGATCCTGCATGCCGATCTCGTAGCAGCCGGTCACCACGACATCGGCGGTCGGCTCGGGGTCGCCCTTGCGAAGCTTAAGGTGGCGCAGCAGGTTCCCGCCCTGATGCAGGCGGGGCGCGTCCGGGTCCAGGGCTGCGGCAACATCGGTGACCGGCGTTAGCGGCTCGTAGTCGACGACGATCTTCGCGGCCGCGACCCTGGCGATCTCGGGATGATCGGCCGCCACGAGCGCGACCGGCTCCCCCGCGTACCTGACCACGTCGCCAGCGAGCACTGGCTGGTCAGCGTGCTCAAGCCCGTAAACGTTCTGGCCTGGGACATCATCGCAGGTCAGGACCGCATGCACGCCCGCCGTGGCCAGCGCATCGCCGATGCTGACCGACTTGATCCGCGCGTAAGGATGCGGGCTGCGGAGCGTGACGCCCCAGAGCATGTCATCCATCCACAGGTCGCTGCCGTACGCGAACTCACCCGTGACCTTAAGCCGCCCGTCTGGCCGGGGCGGGCTAGCCCCGATCAGCCCGCCGAGCCCCTTGCCAGCTGACCCACCCGGCACCGTGCCCGGCATAGCGGCCGGCGCCATACCCGGCATCGCGCGCCGCATAATGCCCGGCGGCGTGGCCGCATCCCGCCGGGTCCCCCCAGGCGGCGTCTCCTCCGGCGGCGTCTCCCCCGGCGGCGCGGTCGGCTCCCCGGCCGGCCGCACGCCCGGCCCCCGCCCCGGCCTGGCCGGCACCCGCGTAGGACTACTCACCAGCCCGAGCCTACGTTCCCCCCACCGAGATCGCCATCACACCGCCCGCCGACCCTCACCCCCCACCACAACCGACCTGCCCCAGCCCAAGCCGAACCGCCACCCAGCTCGAGGCCACGCCCGAGCCAGGGCCGTACGAGCCGACCGACCGCATAGGCCGAGTGCAGTACTGCGGCCTAGGCGAGTCGTCTCAGGGCGCTATCGCCTTGGGACAGCGCGAATGTTCAGCGGTGGCCGACGCCGACCCTCCTCGATCGCCGCCCTCAACTCCGCCAGCACGCGCCTGCCATCGGACCTGATCTGCTTGGGCGTGTAATGCAGCACAAAAATCCCTTGAGCGGTCATCCGGGCGTGCCGTTCCATCGTCCGCTGCCACTGATCCGGCGACAGGTGCCACTCCTTGGAGTCCACCTCACCAGCCACGCCCGCGTCCTGCCACCACAAGTCGGGCCGGGCCAGGAACTCCCTTCCTACGTAGAGGTCAGGGTTGTAGATCGGCTCGGGCAGACCCCCACTCTTGACCAGCTGCCGCATGTCGCCCTCGGCCCCAGATGCGATCCCGTCAGCGACCTCTCCGAGTACCGCCCTGAGCAGTACCGATCCTCGGTTTGGCCCAGCCCGCAGTTCTTCGGCCAGTTCCCCGACCGTGCACCGGTCGCGCTGCACCGCAGTCGCGACAAGTTCTCTGAAGTCGCTGAACTCAAGACCAATCCGCGCGACGTCAGCGATGGCACGCGCGACGGGCGCCCACTGAATGCCGTTCGCGACAATTGGCCGCTCCGGCATCCTAATCGTGCGGTGAGTCCGGACGAATTCGGCACTTTGGCGCTTGCTCTCCTGCGGTATCAGCACGTCAACGATCTCAGTCATCGGCGCTCGCACGCCGGAACTCCGCAAAGCCGACAAGCCAGTGATCACGCAGCGGTGTCCGGCGTAAAGGACAGCGGCGATTTCACGCTGGCCGCCGGCCAGCGGGCCGTTGTGGATGAGGTAGATGCCAGGAAGGACAGTCCGCCAGGGTCCGTCGGAACGGATCCTGTGCCGCAATGCCGCCTCGGACATGCCCGCAGTCAGTGCCTGGTACCGCGTGATGAGCCCGGCCTGCTGCCTTAAGACATTCGCGATAGCGCGATCGGCCTCAGGCGCTACTTGCTTCATGCCTCCGAGCATCGCAGCCAGGTCTGACAGTCCCCTCGCGAACCGCAACGTAGTCCCGGAGCTGCTGTTATAACGACAACTCCGGGACTACGTTGCGCATGCCCTGGCGCGGGCTTGCGGGTTGGCGGCGGCCGTAGCGGCCGGGATCCCCGCGCGAGACGGCTAGCGGAGGCGGATGGCGGCTGCCGTGGCGGCGCGGGCCGCTTCGGGTTCGTCGACGGTGATGACTTCGTCGTGCTCGACTACCACCTCGCCGTTGACTAGGAGGAGTTCTAGGCGGGGGCGGGCGCCTAGGACGAGGGCGGCGACTGGGTCGGCGATGCCGGCGTGGGGCAGGTCGTCGAGCCGCCAGAGGGCGAGGTCAGCTAGCTTGCCTGGCTCGAGGGAGCCGAGTTCGTCGGCGCGGCCGAGGAGTTCGGCGCCGCCGCGGGTGGCGAGCTCAAGGGAGCGGCGGACGGTGAGGGCTTGCGGGCCGCCGGCGGCGCGGGCCATCAGGACGGCCTGGCGGACCTCGCCGAGGAGCGAGCTCTCCTCGTTGGACGCCGAGCCGTCCACGCCGAGGCCGACCGGCACGCCGGCGGCGACCAGGTCGGCGGTCCGGCAGATGCCGGCGCCGAGCCTGGCGTTGGATGACGGGCAGTGCGCCACGCCGGTCCGCGACGCCGCGAGCCGGCCGATCGCGGCGTCGTCGAGCACGACGCCGTGAGCCACCCAGACGTCGCCGGCCAGCCAGCCCAGGGAGTCCAGGTACTCGACCGGGGTGCAGCCGAAGCGCTCCGCGCAGTACCTGTCCTCATCGGTCGTCTCGGCGAGGTGGGTGTGCAACCGGACCTGATGCCGCCGGGCCAGGTCGGCGGCCGCCCGCATCAGCTCGCCGGTCACGGAGAACGGGGAGCAGGGCGCGACCCCCATCCGCAGCATCGACCCAGGTCCGGGGTCGTGAAAGTCGGCGATGGCCTGCTCAGTGGCGGCGAGGATCGTATCGAGGTCTTCCACGACCTCGTCCGGTGGCAGGCCCCCGGAGGCGACCCCGAGGTCCATTGACCCCCGAGTCGGGTGGAATCGCAGGCCAACCGCTCGGGCCGCGGCCACGGTCGCGCCGAGCACATCGCCGCCGCCGCGAGGGAACACGTAGTGGTGGTCGCTCGTGGTCGAGCACCCGGTCCTGGCCAGCCAGGCGAGCCCGGCCGTTGCGGCGTCGGCGACGATCTGCTCGTCGATCCTGGCCCAGACCGGGTAGAGCTCGGTCAGCCAGCCGAACAACGTCGAGTCGACGGCCCGGCCCCTCGTCGCCCACTGGTACAGGTGGTGATGGGTATTGACCAGGCCTGGCGTGACCACGCAGCCGCCCGCATCGATGGTTGTGGCGCCGGGCAGGCGAGCCGCGGACTCGGGCGCGGCCCCTCCGCCGACCGAGACGATCCGGTCGCCGTCGACGACGACGTGCCCCGAGGAGTACTCGGCTCGCTGATCATCCATGGTGACGACGTAGCACCCGGTGAGCACGACGGCCGCCATCACCGCTCCCCGTCCGCCGAAGCCGAGGAACCGGTGCCCGCCGGACCAGCCCCGGCCTCACCAGCGCCGACGCCGTCGCCGGCCATCCGCTCGGCCGCGAGCCGCACCGCATCAATGATCTTCTCGTACCCCGTGCACCGGCACAGGTTCCCGGCCAGCGCCTCCCGCAAGTCCGCGTCGGCCGGGTGCGGCTGCCTGGCCAACAGGTCGTGGGCGGCGACCAGGAGCCCAGGGGTGCAAAAGCCGCACTGCACCGCGCCGGCCTCGATGAACGCCTGCTGCAGCGGATGCAACGCCCCATCAGGGCCGGCCAGCCCCTCCACCGTGACGATCTCGCGTCCGTCCGCCTGCCCGGCGGCGACCAGGCAAGCGCAGACGGGCACGCCGTCAAGGTATACCGTGCACGACCCGCACTCGCCCTGCTCGCAGGCGTTCTTCGAGCCGGGCAGGCCCATCCGCTCGCGTAGCACGAACAGCAGGCTCTCACCGGGCCAGACGTCATCGGCCTGATGGCTGACCCCGTTGACCGTCGCCGTCACCCGCATCCGCTCATCACCCCATCCCGCCATCCGACCGACCGGCACCGGCGCAATACTCCCGCCAGGCCCAGGCCAGCGTCCGCCGAGCCAGCACCCCCAGCGAGTGCCGACGATAGTCCGCCGTCCCGCGCACGTCGTCGATCGGCCGCGCGGCCGCGCTCACCAGCGCGCCGAACTCGTCGACGACCAGTGGAGGCAACGGCCGCCGCGACTCCCAGAGCCCGCCCTCGCCGATCGCCCCGGCCAGGAACGCCTCGGCCCGCTCCGCCCGGACCGGAGTCGGCGCCGCCGAGCCGATGCCCGTGCGCACGCGGCGACGGTCAGGATGCAGCGCGAGCGCGAACGCCGCCACGGCGATCACCATCGCGTTCCGCGTGCCGATCTTCGCGAACTGCTCAGGACCCGTCGGCGGGCGCAGCCAGACGGCGGCGATCAGCTCATCAGGCGCGAGCGCGTTGCGCTTGACCCCGGTGTAGAAGTAGTCGATGCCGATCCGGCGGCTGCCACGGACCGAGGCGACCTCGACCTCCGCGCCGGCCGCGAGCAGCGACGGATGGCAGTCCCCGGCCGGCGACGCCGACCCGAGGTTCCCGCCGATCGTCCCCCGGTTGCGGATCTGGGGCGAGCCGACCGTCCGGGCGGCGAGCGCCAGCCCCGGCAGCCGCCGGCCAAGCCCGCTACCGCGCTCCCCGCCACCCCGCTCTCCGGTCAGCTCCGCGTAGGTAACCGCGCCTCCGACCCGCAGCCGCCCGGCGACCTCGCTCCAGCCGCCAAGCTCGCTCACCCTGGTCAGGTCAAGCAGCACGGCCGGCCGCCGGCGGCCGAAGTTCAGCTCCACCATCACGTCGGTGCCGCCGGTGATCGGCAGCGCCTCGGGGTTGGCCGCCTTCGCCGCCAGCGCCTCAGCCCACGTCGCAGGCCGCAAGAACTCCATGACCACCCCCTTGGCGGTTAGCAGGCCGCAGGCGCGGCAAGTCAGGCGAACGTGGCCGCCGCCTCCCACGCCGGGCCGGCGCCAGGCGCGTCGTCCCGCTGCACGGCGCACTGGATCAGCCCGTAGGGCCGGTCGGCCGCGTAGAACACCTCGCCTGGGTTCTCCAGGCCAAACGGCGCGAGGTCGACGAGGAAGTGGTGCTTGTTCGGCGCCGACAGCCTGATCTCGACGATATCGTCCCGCGCCGCCAGCACCGCCGATCCCATCTCGAACAGCGTCTGCTGCAGCGCGTGACTGTACACCTCGGCAAAGCGCTCCAGCAGGATCCGCCTTACCTGCGCGAACGCCTCGTCCCAGGCCACGTCGCGGCTGGCGTACCGCCACCGCGCGACCAGGGACGTGGCCAGGACCCGGTCGCTTGCCTCCTCCAGGGTGGTGTAGGAGTCTTTGTAGAACCCGGCGAACTCTGATCCGGTTGACTTGAGGACGACCAAGTCCTTGATCCCGGAGATAACCCAATATGATGCAAAATTTCCGGGGTCAGTCACCGTCACGGCGGCGGTCCTGACCTCGTGCCCGCTCCGCACGAACGTGTGCGGGTGGCCGGTCCCGCCGACCTCGACTCGTTCCCACGGGTACTCGTCGACCTCCACCCGGGCCTGGCGGACCGAGGGAATGTCGGCGACAAAATGCCCGGCCAGGGCAAGCCCGTAGTCCTCGATCGCCCCGATCCCGCGCTGTTTTGCATATGCGAAGCAGGTGTTTTTCTGGCTGTCAGTCGGCAGCACACTGCCCTGGTCGCCACTGAGGTGCGCGGCGTCGAAGTCTCCGCGCAGCGCCGTCGACACGTTGAGGTCGCGGAGTTCATGCCGCGGCGCGTCCCGGTAGACCCTGACCACGCGAGTCTCCGCCTTGCCGTACTGGGTCGGCCCGAGCACGATGGCCATTGCCTCAGCTCCCCCGGTAGGTCGAGTACGAATAAGGGCTCAGCAGCAAAGGTACGTGGTAATGGCGCCGCCGCCCGTCGGCGCGGAAGGTGACGGCGACCTCGGGGAAGAACGCGTCCGGCCCGAGGTAGGCGTCGGTCTCGAACACGAGCCGGTAGACGCCGGCGCTCAGCGCCCCGGTTCCGGTCCCGGTTCCGGTCCCGAAGTCGCCGACCCGCCCGTCGGCGTCGGTGACTCCCCGCCCAAGCTGACGATCCCCCTGCTCAAGCCGGACCACGATGCCCACGGCCGGCTCTCCCCGAGCCGTGTCAAGCACGTGGGTGCTCACCCCGGTCACGAGGCTGCTCCCAGCAGCTTGGCGAGGCGGACTCGGTTGATCTTGGCTAGCTCGCGAGCTACTACCGCCCATTCCTGCTCCGGGTCATTGCCGAGCCGGTCACGGAGCAAGGCCAGCAATTCGGCCCCGGTGCGCCCGGTGGCGCAGACGAGGTAGATGTGGCCGAACCGCCGCTCGTAAGCGGCGTTGCCATCGGCCAGCGCCTGCGCCAGGGCGGCGTCGTCGGCTGGCACTCCGGCCTGCTCCTGCCCGGACCAGCCGGCGCTGTCGGCTCGCCGGTCACCGATCCTTGGGTGCCCGGCCAGCGCCTGTCGCAGGTCATCGGTGCTCATCGCCGCGACCGCCGCGTCAGACCTGGCCGCGAGGGCCGGCTGGGAGCTGTAAGGCCGGCCGGCCAGGACAGCGCTGATCCAGTGTTCAGACTCGCAACAGGCCGCGAGCGCCAGCCTGGCTTCCGGCTCGGGCAGCTCATTCAGCGCGCCGAGCGACCACGCCTCGGGCCGGCCGGCGTCTGGGGTTGTCTCGGGCGTCATCTCAGCGAGTTTAGGAGCCGTCCGGGTCTTCGTCTCTGACGTCGGCGTGCCAGCCACTCAGCGCACGCGCTCCAGGTTGCCGGTCCGGCCTGGCGTTATCTGGTGAGCTGCTCAGGTAGTCGGCTCTGGCGTCATCGCGGCCTCCCGGCGCACCGACCCTCCGGCCAGCAGCAGGTACACGAGCCCGCCCACGGCCAGCCCGATGAACACGCTGAAGTCTGAACCAAGGGATCCGCCGAAGCGGCTGGCCAGCGGCCCGACGTAGGGCGAATAGGCGTTGAGCCAGAACGCCGCCGCGATCATCCCCAGCGCCTGGGCGACGAGGGCCGGCCAGTGGAAGCCGCCGCGCCGGTAGTAGATGCCGCCCCGCTCGTTGAGCAGCGCTTCAGCGTCGTACCTGTTCTTGCGCAGCCAGGAGTCGATCAGGTAAATCGCGCACCACGGCCCCAGCCACAAGATAATGAACAGCAAGAAGTCAGACAGCAGCGCGTAGAAACGCGAGGAGAAGATCGCGTAGGCGGCCACGGCGAGGCAGATCGCGGTGTCAATGGCGACGCACGCGATCCGGTGCAGGCCAGGCACCAGCGACTGCAGCGTGACGCCGGAGGAGTACAGGTCGAGCGTGTTAATCGCGAACAGCTGGAAGATCGCGAAGATCAGGTAGGGCACCACGAACCAGCCGGGGAAGCCCGCGGTCAGGCCGGTCACGCTGAGCGCGGCCGACTTCGGCAACTCGGAGCCGAGCGCCGCGCCGAGCACCTCGAGCAGCACCGATGGGATGAGGCCGCCGAACATCACCGCGAGCACGATGCCGCGCTTGCTCGCGGTCGGCGGCAGGTAGCGGGAGTAGTCGTTGCCGTTCTCGGTCCAGCCGAGCCCGCCCGCCGAGATCACCAGGGCCAGGAAGATCGTCATCGCGCCCCAGCTGGCAGCGGGCGGCCCGGCGTGGTAGCGGTGCACGACGAACGCCGTCATGACCGCGAACAAGATGATGAAGGGGAAGGCGAGAATCCGCAGCACCTTGAGCACGGCCACGTGGCCGAGCAGTGGCAGCACCGCCTGGATGCCGACCGCGAGGATCAGGAAGACCACCTTGAGCCCGGTCGGCACGCTCTTCATGCCCGCCTCGCCGGCCAGCGCGATCGCGGCGAACACGATCAGCGCGATGCCCTCGATCTCGAAGCCGACCTGGGTCACCCAGTTGAACAGCGAGGGCACCCGGTTGCCGTTCGGCCCGAACGATGCCCGGCTGACGCCGAAGCAGGTGGTTCCTGCCTGCGGGCCTTGCAAGCTGGCGAGGCCGGTCAGCACGTAGCTGAGGTTGCCGATGACGATGATGAGAAGTGCCTGCGGGAACGACAGCCCGAAGACGACGACCCCGAGAACGCCGTAGACGAGGAACTCGACGTTCCAGATCGCACCCGCCCACATCCAGAACAGGTTCGATGGCTTGCCCCATCGCTCGCTCAGCGGCACGTGCTCGATCCCGCGATGCTCGATGGCGGTAATCGGCGGTGCGGCCCCGCTCGGCGTTATGACATCGCTCGCGTCTGCCACTGGCTTAGCCTTCCTGCTGGGCTGCCCGACACCGTGCAATGCGGACATTACTAGAACGGAAGTTGTGGCTGAAGTGGCGAGCGATCGACGCGCCGATACCGGCGCCCGATATGTGCTGATAGAAGCGGCTCATTAACACCGAGTTAATTAGCCGGGCTCGTCAGTCGCGCCGCACCGCGCGGAGCCTGGTTAGCGCAGCGGTGCCCGCCAGCCGCGCGGTGGCCGGGGCGCGCCGGGAGCCGGCGCGGGTGCCGTGGGCCCGGCGGGCCCGGCGGGCGCGACATCGGCAGGCGCGGCCTCCGCAGGCGCGGCAGGCCCGCGCCTGAGATCGTCGGGATACGAGGACTCGCGCAGCCAGGTAATCAGCGAGAAATAGACCACGGGAACGCAGCAGAGACCGGGAATCACGACGAGCAAGCCCGCCGCGAGTTGCTGATCTAGGGCGATTCCCAGGTGATGACGCGAGGCGCCGGCGTAGACCGTGAAGAAGGCCGTGTGCGAGAACGCCATGATGTAAGCGCTCGCCCAGATTGTCCACATCGGCAGGGCCGCGAACACGGCCCGAACCGGCCGGCTGACCCTGGGCAGGAACGGTGGTGAATCGACTAGCTCGAGCCACACCCCGCAGCCCGCCGCCAGCAGGGTCACCGCCTCGGCGACGGTCAGCACCGGATGTCTGACCAGGGCATCCACCGTAACCGGCAGCCGCCAGCCGATGATCAGCGCCAGGTACAGGACAAGGGCGAGCCAGGACCGCCGTCCCGACGGCCGATGCGATCTCGCGATCGCCAGCCGGCTGGTCAGCGGCCCGCCGATCACTCGCCAGGCCGACCCGAGCACGATCAGCGCTGGCCCGGCCACCGCGAGCACCGCGAACTGCGCCGCCTGCACG
>DATKFV010000047.1:0-23412 GCA_035511035.1 Streptosporangiaceae bacterium | reverse complement strand
TGGGTGTCGTAGTGAGCCAGCAGCGGGACGAGCACGTTAGCGTTCGGACTGCCCCAGCCGGTGACCGGATCCCAGCCGCGAGCTGCCCGGTAGCCCTTGATCGTCTTGGGCGGGAACCGGACCGTGTTGTTTCCGATGGTTATGTCGTGGAATGCCAGGTGGTAGCGGGCACTGCGGGCGATGTGGTAAATGGCGGGATTGACGAAGCCCAGGTGGCGGCCTGCGTACTGGTCGGCCAGGGCGATCAGCGCGGCCCAGATCGGCGCGCTGGCGCTTGTGCCACCACTGTTGCGCAGGAACGGCTGGCCGTTCTCGCTGATGATGATCGCCATGCCGGTGTGGCCAGATGCGTCGGCGGAGACGTCGGGCACGCCGCGGGTGGCCTGGGTGTGGGCGACGCCGCCCTGGTAGCCGGGCCGGGCGTAGATCCGGCTGAAGCCGCCGCCTGATGCCTGAAACGCGCTGCCCGGATCTCCGAACGGCAGGCCCCATGCGGTCTCGCTGATATAGGCGCCGGTCTTGTGGCTGGCGTGCAGGCTGGTGCCGCCGGCGGCCAGCACGAGCGGGTCAGAAGCTGGCAGCGTGACCTCCCTGACCGGGGTGAAGGTACCGCCCGTCAGCGCCTTGATCAGATCACAGGGTTCGCCGACCGCGCCAACGTCACCTGCGGCAGCGACCACTGTGACATGGTGATCGGCGACGGCTTTCAGCGCGGCGTGCACGCTGGCCGCCTGCTTTCTGGTGACGCAATGCTCTCCGCCGACCTGACCAGCAGCGCTGATCGAGATGACTCCGCCTTCAGTCATTCCGAGCCGGATCGCGGCGACCGCGGAAGCTACCGCGTTCGGCGTGTTGTTCAGCGCCGTCCCTTTCACCAGGACAATGACGATCCTCGCCTGGGGAGCGATCACGTGCGCCATCTCGGCGTCGAGTACTTCCTCGCCATTAGCCAGCCAGGGAGCGGCCGCGCCTGCGAGCCTGGTCACCACTCGCATCCGCGCTCCCGGCAGGCCGAACGCCTTATCGAATAGCGTCAGGTCCTGCCGCAAGTCGCTGGTCGCGTGCGACGGTGCCGACTGCGCGAGCTCGGGCAGCACGATCGTCTGGCCCCGGCCGTTGATGCCCCGGTCAAGCAGCGGCTTGACTCCGTAGGCGACCTGGAGCTGCTGCGGGGTATAGCAGGTGGTCACCGAGTCGCAGTCGGCCGTACCGCCGGAGGGCAGTCCGGGGGAGGAGGAGGACGAGGCAGTCGGAGTGGCGTTCGCGCTAGACTCGCCCGCGGCTACCAAGCCCGTGAGGGCCAGCCCAGCTGCCAGGATCCCGAGATGCCGGTGCGGAGCGATGCCGGAACGTGCACCCGGCCAGATTTTCATCACGCTGTGCTCCTAAATGAGCTAGGTTCTTGCTGAAGAGCTAGTACTCCGACGATGGCGGACGCGGCGGCTGATGGCGTCAGGCTCAGGGCCAGGCTTCCGCGCCGCTGGCTAGGCCCCAGGTACCCCGTGGCATCGGCCCCAGGTACGACGCGAAGGCCTTGGCGGGCGGGCTACCGTCAGGGACATGGAAACGCCTCGCTCGCCGCGGCTGCGGCGGCCATGGTCGGCGCATCCGGTGGCGGTCGACTGCGCGTCGGTGGCGCTGATCGCGGTTGCCCAGATCGCCATCTTCAGGCAGCTGGCTCACCTGCGTGGCGTCTCGCACTGGGAGGGCGCCGTGATATTCGCGGTCGCGGTGCTTCCCGCAGCCTTCCGGCGGCGCCTGCCGCGGACCGCGCTGGCGCTGGTGGCCGCAGGCGGGATCGGCATGACGGTGATCAGCGGCACCACCGTCCTGCCTCTTGCCGTCACGTTCGTGATGTACGTGATCCCGCTGCGGTTCGCGCGGCGGGAGGCCTTGTGGCTGCTCGCCGGCGCGCTGCTCGTGACCAGCATCCCGCTCACCGCCTCCGCCCACTTTCATGATCATGCGGCTGGTGACGCCGGCCGCCTGCTCCTGGTGAACGCGCTGCTCATAACGGCAGCGTGGCTGCTCGGCTACACGGTGCGACAACAGCGGGCCTATACGGCCAGCCTGCATGAGCAGGCGGAACGGCGCTTGCGCGAGCAACTCGCTGAGGCGCGCCGCGCCAGAAGCGAGGAACGCCTGCAGATCGCCCGCGAGCTGCATGACGTGGTGGCGCACAGCATGAGCCTGATCGCGGTGCAGGCAGGCGTCGCCAACTACGTGATAGGCGCGCGCCCGCAGGAGGCGGAGCGGGCCCTGTCGTCGATCGAGCAGACCAGCCGCGGCGCACTGCGCGAGATGCGGGCGCTGCTCGGGGTGCTCAGGGCCGACGGGGATGGCACGCGGCAAGCGCTGGGGGGCGAGCTTGCGCCCGCGCCCGGGCTGGCGGACCTGGACAGCCTGGCCGGGCGAACCGCGGAGGCCGGCGTCCGGGTGGAACTCGTCGTCAGCGGCAGCAGGCTCTCGCTCCCGGCCGGGCTTGACCTTGCCGCCTACCGGGTCATCCAGGAGGCGATCACCAATGTCATCAAGCACGCGGCCACCGACAGCTGCCTGGTGAGCGTCGCCTATCAGGCGGACGCGCTGACGCTGGAGATAACCGACGAGGGCCGCGGCGCGGACGGCGGCGACGGCAACGGTGGCAGCGGGCCTTCGGGCTCCGGCCACGGCATCGCCGGAATGCGAGAGCGGGTCGCCATGTACGGGGGTGAGTTCCTGGCCGTGCCGGTGCCTGGGCACGGCTTCCTGGTCAGCGCGCGCTTCCCGCTCGCGAGCAGCCTGGCATGACGATCCGCGTGCTTGTCGCCGACGACCAGGCTCTGGTACGCGGCAGCTTCCGGCTCCTGGTGGACACCGCACCTGACCTGACCTCGGTCGGCGAGGCCGCGACTGGCATGGAGGCCGTCGAGCTGGCCAGGCGCGAGAACCCCGACATCGTCCTGATGGACATCCGGATGCCCGGCATGGACGGAATCGAGGCAACCAGGCAGATCACGGCCAGTCAGCAGACCGCAGGCATCCGCGTCCTGATCCTGACCACCTTCGACCTCGACGAGTACGTTTTCGCCGCGCTGCGCGCCGGTGCCAGCGGCTTCCTGCTGAAAGACACCCCGCCAGCTGAGTTGCTGGCCGCGATCCGGATCGTGGTGGCCGGCGACGCGCTGCTCGCTCCCGCTGTCACCCGGCGGCTCATCGCGGAATTCACCAGGTACCACCAGCCTCCGCAGCACCAGGACGGCGCGCTCCCTCAGCTCACCGAACGGGAGCGCGAAGTCCTTACCCTGATCGGAACGGGCCTGTCCAACTCCGAGATCTCGTCCCGCTTGCATGTCAGCATGTCGACCACCAAAACCCACGTCGGCCGGCTGCTCACCAAGGTGGCCGCGCGTGACCGCGCGCAACTCGTCATCGCCGCCTACGACGGCGGCCTGGTCCGGCCGCAGTAACCCATGACCAGTCTCGGTCGCGTCTCTTCTTAGTCGCGTTGGTGGATGAATTTATCGGATTAAACCTAATAATCATCATCATTTGCCATAAATCTCCTGCAGTTGGGCCCTTAGTGTGAGCGTGCGGTCGCTCCTACTCAGGGCCAGCTGAATCGACCCGGAGGATGAGCATGAAACCCGTGACATCGCTACTACGGAGGCCAGCCCGGCTGATCTTGCCTGCCGTCGCCGTGCTGACGGCGATGGGCAGCACTGCCGCTGTCGCCTCGCCGGTACAGGCCGGGCTCCCGATCGGCCACGTCCACAGTGCTCCGGCCAAGCCGGCCAAGTTCAACTGGCATCCGTTCAAGCTGATCAACGGCTGGAAGTCAGCGAGCACCAAGCACCTCGCCACGGGAACTCCGGCGTGGGCGCTCAGGGACGGCGTGGTGTACCTGCGCGGCGCCATCAGGCAGCCGAACGCCGCTGGCCATCCGACGTTCGCGTCGCTGCCGAAGTACGCCCGGCCGGCCAGCGACCTCTATATCCAGGTCTCCACCAGCTCGGATGTACCAGGAATTCTCTACATCGGCTCTGATGGCGCCCTCGAGGCCTACGACGGCAACGCGTACAGCTTCACCTCGCTCGCCACGGTGTCCTATCCGACCGCCTCGATCAAGTCGCACCAGCTCAAGCTGCTCAACGGCTGGCAATCAAGCCAGCCGACCTACGGGACCGGCGACCCTTCCTATTCGATCAGCCACGGCGTGGTGTACCTGTCCGGGTCGATGCACTCAGCGGGCAGCTCGCCGCTCGCCTTCGTGCTGCCCAAGGCCGCCCGGCCAACGCACGCGCTGTTCATCACGGTCTACACAGTTGACGGCTCCAGCCCTGGCGTGGTCGAGATCCTGCCTCAGGGAGAGGTTGACATGGCCGGCGTGGGGGCGCCTGGGTACACCTCGCTGGCCAGCATCTCGTTCCCGGTCGCCGGCACGAAGTGGCACAAGTTCAAGCTAGAGGCGGGCTGGAAGCCCTTCACCAAGTTCGATACCGTCGCCCCTGCCTACGCTGTCGTCAACGGAGTCGTGTACCTCGACGGCGCGATGTATCAGGCACCCGCGGGCGACGGCCTCTGGACGAGCATCCCCGCCGCCGCGCGGGCCGCCGACGACGTGGCCTTCGAGGTGATGACGACCAGCGACAGCGTCGGCGCGGTGACCATGGCCGCTAGCCAGGGACTGGTCAGCAGCAGGCCGCTCAGCAACGCCCAGATGATGACGTCGCTGGCCGGGATCGCCTACCCGCCAAGCTCGTAACGGTCCAGGCCGCGCATCAGGCGGCACGGGCTACAGCGGCTCGCTGATCCAGCGCCAGCCATGTTCCTCATCGTGCACGGGGCGCAGCAGGTGGGCGCCGGAGGAATCGGCTAGCTGGGTGACAGCGTGGAGCAGCTGCCGGTGAAAGTCCGCGGGCCTGTGCTCGTCCTGATGCGACCTGCCGCCGACGAGCGTCACGACCGCGACTTCTCCGCCGGCCAGCCTGGCCGTGACAGCGCCGTTGTAGTCCAGGCTGACCGCGGCGATCTCCCGTGCGCGGACGATCTCAGTCCCGTCCTCCTTGGCGACAAAGACCTCTGGCGCGTCCATAGCTGCCTCCCGCTCTGAAACCCTCGCAAGCCGTCACCCTGCCAGCGGCCAAGATCACCATAAGTGGCCTAGGACACCGTAGCGTGCCAGGGTGACCCGGATGGGACACGGGAATGCCGTGTCCCATCCGGCGAGGGCCAGCTTCGCGTGTCCCAGGACTGGCGGGTGCTGCCGGTGAAGGTGTTCACGCTGGCCTGGGTTCAGCTCATCGCCAGCTAAGCGGCGGGCGGAGCTAGGCGATCACGATCGTGAGGTGGGCCTTGGCGCTTGCGCCGGCCGGATCGGTCGCCCGCACGACGAACGACTTCTTGCCCTTGACCTTGGGCTTCCCCGAGATGACGCCGCTGGCGCTCAGGCGCAGTCCCTTCGGCAGGGCACCCGATGCGAGCGACCACTTAAAGGTTCCTGTGCCACCGCTCGCGGCGAGACTGGCCGAGTATCGGCGGCCGACCTTGCCCGGCTTGAGCGAATGGGTAGCGATGGACAACGGAGGCGGCAGGAACACGATGCCTGCGGTGCTGCTGCCGATCATGATCGGCGTACCGACCTTGCCGGTCTTGGCCGCGACCGGATAGAGCGCGTTACCGCCGCCCTGGACGCCGAAATGGCGATCGTCCACGGCTGGCACATGAAGCCGGCCGTTGCGCAGACCGTGATCGGCTTGCCCGCCTTGTTGGTCCTGGTGCTGATCGGGGTAACACTGCCCGAGTAGTAGTTCGACGCATACAGCGTCTTGCCGTTCGGCGTGATCGCCAGGTTCGCTGGCTCAAGGCCCGCCGGGATCGTGGCCACGATCTTCCTGGTCGCCGTGCTGATGAGCTGGACAACGCCATCCACGGAGGGACTGGCGAACTCCGACACGTACAAGGTCGCGCCGTTCGCGGACAGGGCGAGGGCATCAGGCTGGCTGGCCAGGGCGATCGGCTTACCCGGCTTGTTCGTGCGGGTCGTCACGGGGATAACAGCCTGCGACACCGCTGCCGAGACATAGACGGTCGCGCCATCCGGGCTGACCACCACGTTCTGCGGGTCGTCACCCACGGCTATCTGCGGTCCCGCCTTGCCGGTCGCCGTCGTGATCGGCGTCAGGCCGTAAGGAACAGTCCGGTCGATCACGTAGGCCGTCTTTCCGTTCGGCGTGAAGGCGACCTTCCCGGCCTGGCTGGGCAGCGTGATCGTCGACAGGACCTTGTCAGTGACCGTCGATATGGCGGTCACGGCGGTAGCGCCGGTAGCCCAGTCATCGGCGTACACGAGCTTGCCGCTGGGATCGGCGAAGATCATGGCCGGGCTAGGCGCCGGGATGGGCTCGCCGACCTTGTTAGCAGCCGAACTCAGGGGCAGGACGCTGCCAGCCGCGATGTAGCCGTCATAGCTGATGCCCGCCTTCGCCGGCGCCGCGGCGGCCAGACCCGAAGTGGCCCCCATGACCGCTGCGGCCAGGATCGCTGCCGCGAGGCCGGCGAGCCCGCGACGGCCAGCACTGGCCCCCGACCAGCGCATACTCAAATTAATCGTCTTTATCATATTAAGACTCTCAAATCATCGATATCACTGATATATTAGATGGTATCAGCCAAACCGTCCTGATACAGGCAAGGGTCACCCCACGGTCTTAGCTGGGCGTAACGATGCGATAGCACCGGCAACGGGCAGGCAGCCTCTTCCGGCAGCGTGACGCGGTCGCCTAGCCCGTGACTGGAGTTCGCCTGGGTTCGGGTCTCATGGCTGTCCTCGTTGCTCAGTCTGGCCTCACCGCTAGGAGGGAAATCTTCGTCGCTTGCGGGGAGAGCCCTCTTGGGACGGAGCCCTTTCAGCGTCTGCGGGGAGCGTTTTCGCCGGAACGGAAAGATCTTGGTCTTCTCCCGGGAAATGGACCGGTGAAAATACCACGATCATGACTGCGGACAATTCAAATCTCCGTGATTACATACGACGGCATGATCGCGGAGATTGCGACGGCCCGTCGGCCTGGCGCGATCATGGACGCACTAATCAGGCGGACTTCGGCGCGGCGCTCCACCGCGGGGCGCCGTTAAACTCACTCGCTGTCGCCTTGGCCGGCGTTCTGCTGAGTCAGAACCCAGGCGGCGATCTGGGCGCGGGAGTTGAAGCCGAGCTTGCTCATGATGTTGGCGACGTGCCGGGCCGCTGTCGCTGGGGTGATCACGAGTTCCTCGGCGATGGCCCGGTTGCTGCGGCCCTTGGCGATCAGGCGAACGATGTCCCGCTCCCGCCTGGTCAATCCGCCTAGCCGGCCGGCCCCAGCCGGGCAATCGCCCGGCGGGCTGCCATCACCCGAAGACCCGCCCGGCGCGGCCGACCCTCCCGACCCGGCCGGCGTGGCCAACCCGGCCGACGCGGCCTCACCCTGGCCCGGCGTGGCCGGCTCGCCAGCGTGCCTGGCCTGAGCGCCGAGAGCGAGGCTCACGGCGTCGTCGCTCGTGAGCGCCGAGCCGGCCGCCCAGAGTTCCCCGATCACCCCCTCGCCCAGGCCGGCAGCGGCCGTCAGTACCCGGTCTCGCCTGCTGGCCGGCGCGGCCGGCAGGCCCGCGGCGCGGCGCAGGGCCGCCGCCGCGGCCGTGAGCTGCACGGCGACCGGGAGGTTGCCTTCGTCGGTAGTGAGCACCGCGAACGAGTCCAGGCCCCTGATCACGCCGATCCGGCTGCCGGTGAGCCTGCTCAGCTTGAGGCTGTCGCCCAGGAACCGCCTGGCACCGGCGAGGTCGCCTTGCCTGAGCGCGACCCGGCCGAGCCCGGCCAGACAGCGCGCGATCTCCGGCGTGGCATTGATCTCGCGGAGGACGCCAAGGGCCTCGGTGTAATGGCGGGTGGCCTGGTCGAACTGCTCGGTGAGCCTGGCCAGGTCACCGAGTCCCATCAGCGCCCGCGCGGCGCCCCACTGCTGGTCGATCTCATAGCTGACCGCAAGCGCCTGCTCGGCCAGTTCTCTCGCGGCACCGAGGTCACCGCGCATCGCCGCGACCGCGGCGAGCGTGCCGCAGGCGTAGGCCTCGTTGAAGCGATCGCCGCCGCGCTCGGCCGTGGCGATCGCCTCGCTGGCCCTGGCGTGTGCCTCATCGAACTGCCCGGCGTGGAGCGCGACCTCGGCCAGCAGGTTGAGGGCGGACGCCGCCCAGAAGGTCGACCCCTCGTCCTGGCACAGCGCCAGCCCATCGGTCGCATAGCGGCGGGCCGCCTCGGGGTCGCTCGCCATCGCCAGCTGAGCCCGGCCGACGAAGGCGGCGCCGACTACCTCGTCCGGCAGCCCGGCCAGGTCCAGGGCAAGGAAGGAGTCCATCCACCCGATGCCTTCGGCGAAGGCTCCCTGGATGATCCACACCGGCCGCATCGAGACGCAAATGCGCAGCCCGGCCGCTACATCGTCGCGGATCAGGGCCCGGCCGAGCACCTGGCGCAGGTTCGCGTTGTCGACCTCGAACCGGTGGATCATCTCAACCCGTGCGGACCAGGGCGCGCTGACTTGCGCCATCCCGATCAGCGCCAGCTCCTGGGTCTCCCGCACCGCGTAGTCGCGGAACCGGTCGTGCATCACGGCCGACTCGCCCGCCTCGTTGAGCCTGGCCGCCGCGTACTGCCTGATCGTGTCGAGCATGCGGTACCTGATCTTGCCGTGCGCGTCGTAGTCGGCCAAGACCAGCGACTGGTCGGCGAGCGCGGTCAGCAGGTCGACGATGTCGGCGGCCGCGATGTCATCGCTGCTCACGCAAAGCTCCTCGGCCATCTCCAGCGTCCAGCTGGCGAACACTGAGAGCCGCCGGAGCAGCACTCGCTCCGGTGCCGACAGCAGGTCGTGACTCCAGTCGATCGCCGCCCGCAGCGTGCGATGCCGGGCCGGAACGGTGCGGTCGGCGAAGCTGAGCAGCCTGAACCGGTCGGCCAGCCTGGCCGCGATCTGCTCGACCGTGAGCACCCGCACCCAGGCGGCGGCGAGCTCGATCGCGAGCGGCAGGCCGTCGAGCGACTCGCAGATCTGCGTGATGGCGGCCACGTTGGCCGGCCCGAGCGCGAAGCCCGGCTTCGCGGCCGCGGCCCGGTCCGCGAACAGCCGCAGGGCGTCCGACCCGGCCGCGTCGGCACAGGCCCCGCCCTGACCGCCCGAGCCAGCCGAGACGCCAGCCGCTCCGGACCCGGGGACCGGCGAGAACCGCGGCAATGACAGCGGCGGCACCTGCCAGACGGTCTCGGCCGCGACCCGCATCGGCTCCCTGCTGGTCGCGATCACCCGCAGCCCCGGCGCGCTGGCCAGCAAGCGCTGGCACAACTGAGCGCAAGCATCGATCAGGTGCTCGCAGTTGTCCAGGCAGAGCAGCATCTGCCTGGACCTGAGCGCATCGGCGAGCGTGGCCAGCAGCGGACGGCCTGGCTCCTCGGTCACGCCGATCACCGAGGCGATCTTCGAGGCCACCAGGTCGGGCTGGCGCAACTCGGCGAGCTCCACCAGCCAGGCGCCATCGGCGTAGCCGGGGGACAGGTCAGCGATCAGGTGCGTGGCCAGCCGCGTCTTCCCGATGCCGCCCGCGCCGCACAGCGTCAGCGCGCGCGTGCCAGCAGCGAGCGCGCGGAGTTCGCCCAGCTCCCGGTCTCGGCCGATGAAGGCGTTGAACTCCGTGCCCGCATCGCCGTGAATCACCGGTTCCATGTCGCCGCCAGGCCTCGGGCCGTGCACTATTCAGTAAGGGCTCAGTAGCCCACGGTAACGCCGCTGGACGTCCGGTGAAGCGTAAAAACACCCATGAACCAAACTAATTCCGGTTACCGGCAGCCGGCAAGCGGCCCCGGCCGGCCGGGCCATCGGGGCCGGCCGGCCCGGGGGCCGCGCGTGGTCGCGTCAGGCGAGCGTCTGGCCGCTCACGCGCTGCTCGAGGGCCAGCAGGTAGCGCTTGCGGTCAAGGCCGCCGCCGTACCCGGTGAGGCTGCCGTCCGAGCCGACGACCCGGTGGCAGGGCACCACGATCGAGACGGGGTTGCGGCCATTGGCCAGCCCGACGGCCCTTGATGCCGACGGCTGCCCGATGCGCCTGGCCAGCTCTCCGTAGGAGATCGTGTCGCCGTACGGAATGTCCCGCAGGCCCGCCCACACGGTCCGCTGGAAGCCGGTGCCATCGAGGCTCAGCGGCAGGTCGAAGCTGGTCAGCTCCCCGTCGAAGTAAGCGCTGAGCTGGCGCGCGGTCACGGCGAGCACGTCCTCGTCGCTCACCGAGCAGGGCTCGCCGAGGGCGGCCTCGCCGGGCTCGTGCCCGCGCACCTCCATGTACAGGCCGCACAACTTGCCGTCTTCGGCCACCAAGGTCAGCGGGCCGATCGGGCTGTCGATCACCGCGTGCGACCGTGCTGCCGGTGCTTGCTGCACCCGGCCGGCGTAAGTCGAGGCGCTCATGACTATTTGCATCTCCTTGTTTCCTTGGTGCTCGGCGGTAGCCGGGCAGGTGACGGTCACCTGGCGTCAGGCGGCCGGAAGCTGGTTGATCGCGTGGCCTGAGGTCGCCCACAGGTACTGCACCGCGTAGCCGCGCCAAGGCCGCCACGGCTCGGCCCGCCTGGTCAGCGCGGCAGGGGAGGCCGGCAAGCCGAGCCTGGCCGCGCCGTGCCTGACGCCAAGGTCGGTCGCCGGGAACGCGTCGGGGTCGCCGAGGCCGCGCATGGCGATCGTCTCGATCGTCCAAGGGCCGAGTCCTGGCACCGCCGCCAGCTGGCTGCGGGCGAGCTGCCAGTCGGCGCCGGCGCCGAGGTCAACGTCACCGCCCGCGATCGCGCTCGCCAGCGCGCTGACGGTCTGCTTGCGCGAGCGCGGCATCGCGAGCACCGCGTCAAGATCGGCGGCCGCGAGGACGTCCGCGCCGGGGAACAGCCGCGTCAGGCCGCCAGCCTGGTCCTGCACCGGCTCGCCGAGCCGCTGGGCGAGCCTGGCCGCGTGGGTGCGGGCGGCGGCGGTCGAGACCTGCTGGCCGATGACCGCCCTGATCGCGAACTCCGCGCCGTCGACCGTGCGCGGTATCCGGCGGCCAGGGGCCTTGTCGACCAGCGGTGCGAGCGCCTCGTCGGCCCGCAGCTGCTCGCCGACGGCGACCGGGTCGGCGTCCAGGTCAAGCAGCCGCCGGCACCGGCTGATCGCCATCGCCAGGTCACGCAGGTCCGTCAGGGCGAGCTGGCAGGCGATGTGGTCGGGCTCAGGGCGCAGCGCGACGATGCCAGGGCCGTGGGTCAGCCTGAGCGTGCGCCGGTAGGCGCCGTCGCGCCATTCCTCGACCCCGGGCACGGCGGTGGCGGCCAGGTGCCCGAACAGGCTGTCGGGGCACATCGGCGCCCTGAACGGCAGCCTTAGCGGCAGCACGCCGAGCGAGCCGCTGGCCTGGCCAGCGGAACCGCCTGCCTGGCCGCTCACGCCCGCCTGACGGCCCGGCGCCGAGGCGGATCGCCGGCGCAGCTCGGTCGGCGGCAGCGCGAATACCTCGAGCACCGTGTCATTGAACGTCCTGATCGTGGCGAACCCGGCGGCGAAGGCGATGTCGCCCATCGGCAGGCCGGTAGTCTCGATCAGCAGCCTGGCCGTCTGGGCGCGCTGGGCCCGCGCCAGCGCAAGCGGGCCCGCGCCAAGCTCGGCCCTGAGCTGCCGCTCGAGCTGCCTGACGCTGTAGCCCAGCCGGGCCGCCAGCCCGGCCACCCCATCGGCGTCCACAACCCCGTCGGCGATGAACCGCATCGCCCTGGCGACGAGGTCGGCCCGCTCGTTCCACTGCGGTGACCCTGGGCTCGCGTCTGGCCGGCAACGCTTGCAGGCACGGAACCCGGCCAGCTGGGCGGCGGCCGCGCTCGGGAAGAAGCGCATGTTCTGGGGCTTCGGCGTGTTGGCCGGGCAGCTCGGACGGCAGTAGATCCCGGTCGTCAGCACGGCCGTGTAGAACCAGCCGTCGAACCTGGCGTCCTTGCTCTGGACTGCCCGCAAGCAGCGTTCGGTGTCGACTTGCACCGTGTTGACTTGCACCGTGTTGACTTGCACCGTGTCCTCATGCACCTAGCCAGCATCGTTCCTCCGGCGTCCGAAGGCTAGCGAAAATCCGACATGGAGGTGAGACCGCCCCGGCCCGGCCCCGGAGCCAGGCCGCTGAACGTTCATAGTTGCGGGATGCGAAAATTTGCGTACTACGAAAATTTTGCTTATGCTCCAAAGCCGTGACCCAGACCCAGGACGCAGCGGCAGCGCAGGCCGGGCTAGGCAGGCTAGCCGGGCCGGCCGGACCGGCCGGACCGGCCGAGCTAGCCGGGCGAAGCGAGCTCGCCGCGGGCTGGGAGCAGCGGCTGCGGGAACGGCTCGCCCAGCCGGAGAGCCTGCGCGCGCGCAAGAAGCTCGCGACCAGGCGAGCGCTCGGGCTGGCGGCGATGCGGCTGGCGGTCGATCGCGGCCTCGACAACGTGATCGTCGAGGACATCGCCGCCGCCGCCGGGGTCTCGCCGCGCACCTTCAACAACTACTTCGCCAGCAAGTACGAGGCGATCTGCTCGCTCGCGATGGATCGAGGCCGCCTGGCCGGCTGCGCCCTGCGGATGCGGCCGCCCGGCGAGCCACTGATGGACGCGATCACCGACGCCGTGCTCGAGCCCTACCTGGCCGCCGAGCAGGCGCCGTCGCTGGAGTGGCTCGACAGCTGGCGGCTGGTGGTCAGGTCGCCTGAGCTGCAGGGGGAGTACCTGCGGACGCTGCACGCCACCCAGTACGCCCTGGCCGAGGCGATCGCTGACCGGATCCTCACCGCCGACCCCCGCCGCAGCATGTTCCCCGCGATCCTGGCCGGCGCCGTCACCTCCGCCATGCAGGTCGCGCTTGAGCGCTGGCTGGCCAGCGACCCGCCGACCGCGCTCGCGCCGCTGATCAGGCAGGCGCTCAGCGAGCTGCGGTCAGGCTGGCCCGCTGAGATCACGCCAGCAGCGAATTCAGTTGCGGAAGGTGACCGCAGGCCTGATCCTGACCAGGATTCACCCGACTTCGAGACCACCCCATAGCCGCGATCCCGCTTACCCTCGTTCCTGCCCCCTGCCCCTGCTAACCGCCTGACCCCGACCCCTGCGAGTGACCTGTGCTGATCCGATTGCTCCGAGTCCACCTGCGGCCGTACCGAAGAGACCTTCAACTCGTGGTCGCGCTCCAGCTGGTCCAGACGCTCGCGACGCTGTACCTGCCGACGCTGAACGCCGACATCATCGACAACGGCGTCATCACCGGTAACACGCACTACATCCTGAAGACCGGCGGCATCATGCTGCTGGTCGCGCTGGTGCAGATCGTGTGCGCGACCGGCGCGGTGTTCTTCGGCGCCAGGACGGCGATGGCGCTCGGCCGCGACCTGCGGCAAGCGGTGTTCAAGCGGGTGCACGAGTTCTCGGCCCGCGAGATCGGCCACTTCGGCACGCCGTCGCTCATCACCAGGAGCACCAACGACGTCCAGCAGGTGCAGATGCTGGCGCTGATGACCTTCACGCTGATGGTGGCCGCGCCGATCATGTGCGTCGGCGGCATCATCTTGGCCCTGAACCAGGACGTTGAGCTGTCCTCGCTGCTGCTGGTCGCGGTGCCCGCGCTCGGCGTCATCGTGCTGCTGATCATCTCCCGGATGCGGCCGCAGTTCCGGCTGATGCAGGAGCGGATCGACGGCATCAACCGGATCATGCGGGAGCAGATCGCCGGCGTGCGGGTGATCAGGGCCTTCGTGCGGGACTCGCGCGAGCGGGAGCGGTTCTCGCAGGCGAACGGCGGGCTGTACGACGTCGGCCTCGGCACCGGCCGGCTGATGGCGCTGATGTTCCCCTCGGTGATGCTGGTACTGAACTTCTCGTCCATCGCCGTGCTGTGGTTCGGCGGCCACCTGATCGGCAACGGGACGATGCAGGTCGGCGCGCTGACCGCGTTCCTCACCTACCTGCTGCAGATCCTCATGTCGGTGATGATGGCGACCTTCATGTTCATGATGGTGCCTCGCGCCGAGGTCTGCGCCGAGCGGATCGTCGAGGTGCTCGACACCGAGCCCGACGTGCTGCCGCCCGTCACCCCGGTCGTCCCGGCCGGGGTGTCAGGACGGCTTGAGTTCCGGCACGCCGAGTTCCGCTATCCGGGAGCGCAGCAGCCCGTGCTGCACGACATCAGCCTGGTCGCCGAGCCCGGCCAGGTCACCGCGATCATCGGCGGCACCGGCAGCGGCAAGACGACCCTGATCAGCATGGTTCCCCGGCTGTTCGACGCGACCAGCGGCTCGGTGCTCGTCGACGGCGTCGACGTCCGCGACCTGGACCCCAAGAAGCTGTCCGACCTGATCGGGCTGGTGCCGCAGCGGCCTTACCTGTTCTCGGGGACGGTGGCATCGAACCTGCGCTACGGCAACCCGGACGCGACCGACGCCCAGCTCTGGCACGCGCTCGAGATCGCCCAGGGCCGCGACTTCGTGGCCCAGATGGAAGGTGGCCTGCAGGCCAGGATCGCCCAGGGCGGCACCAACGTCTCCGGCGGCCAGCGCCAGCGCATCGCGATCGCCCGGGCGATCGTGCACGAGCCGGAGATCTACCTGTTCGACGACTCCTTCTCGGCGCTCGACTACGCGACCGACGCGGCCCTGCGGTCGGCCCTCGCCTACGAGACCGCGAACGCGACCGTGGTGATCGTCGCCCAGCGGGTCGCGACGATCAGGAACGCCGACAAGATCATCGTCCTGGAAGCCGGCAAGATCGTCGCCTCCGGCACCCACGACGAGCTCATGGCGGCCGACGAGACCTACAGGGAGATCGTCCTGTCCCAGCTCACCGAGCAGGAGGCCGCGGCATGAGCGAGAACTCAGAGAACACGCCGCCACAAGACGGTCTGCCCGCACAGGGTGCTGCCGCTGACGGTGCTCAGGTAAACGGCTCTTCCGCAAATGGGCACGGGGCTAGTGAGGCAGCCAATGGGGTTGCCGCGGTGCGGGCCCGGGGGGACGCCCCCCCGGAACCCCCCGCGGTGCTGGCCCGGGGGGACGCCCCCCTGGAACCCCCCGCGGTGGGGGAACGGGCTACGCCCGCTCGCGACCTCAGGCCCGCGGGCGCGGGCATGGGCGGCCGGGGCCCGGCCTCCTTCATGGGCGGCATGTCGACCGAGAAGGCGCTGAACTTCAGCGGCTCGAGCAAGCGGCTGCTGCGCATGCTGTCACCGCAGCGGCCCCTGATGGTGCTCGCCCTGGCGATGGGCGTGCTCAGCGTGGCGTTCTCGGTCACCGGCCCCAAGATCCTCGGCAACGTCACCAACCTGATCTTCGACGGCTTCATCAGCAGCAAGATCCCGGTCGGCGTCTCCAAGGCCGAGTTCGTCGCCCATCTTCGCGCGACCGGCCACACCTCCCAGGCCAAGCTGGTCAGCGCGCTCAGCCTGACGCCCGGCCACGGGATCAACTTCGACCACGTCGGCACGACCCTCGGCGTCGTCGCGCTGATCTACATCGCCGCGGCGACCTGCAGCGCCATCCAGGGCCGGGTGGTGGCCAAGATGGTGCAGCGGGCGATCTTCGCGCTGCGCGAGCAGGTCGAGGCCAAGCTGTCCAGGCTGCCGCTGGCTTACTTCGACCGGCAGCCGCGCGGCGAGATCCTCAGCCGGGTCACCAACGACATCGACAACCTGGCCCAGTCCATGCAGCAGACGATGAGCCAGGTCGTCACCTCGCTGCTCACGATCGTCGGCGTGCTCGCGGTGATGATCTGGATCTCCTGGCTGCTGGCGATCATCGCGGTGGTCACCGTGCCGGCCTCGGTCTACATCGTGACCAGGATCGGCAAGCGGGCCCAGCCGCAGTTCATCAAGCAGTGGTCGACCACCGGCAAGCTGAACGGCCACATCGAGGAGACCTTCACCGGGCACGCGCTGGTCAAGGTGTTCGGCCAGTCCGAGCAGACGATGGAGGCCTTCACCGAGCAGAACGAGAAGCTGTACCAGTCCAGCTTCAAGGCCCAGTTCATCTCGGGCACGATCCAGCCCGCGATGATGTTCATCGGCAACCTGAACTACGTCCTGGTCGCGGTCGTCGGCGCGCTCAAGGTCGCCTCCGGCACCTTGTCGCTCGGTGACGTGCAGGCGTTCATCCAGTACTCGCGCCAGTTCAGCCAGCCGCTGACCCAGGTCGCCAGCATGGCCAACCTGCTCCAGTCCGGGGTCGCCTCGGCCGAGCGGGTGTTCGCGCTGCTCGACGCCGACGAGCAGGAGCCAGACAGCCAGACCCCGGACCGGCCCGACGTCGTCACCGGCAAGGTGGCCTTCAACGACGTGTCGTTCAGGTACTTCCCGAACGTGCCGCTGATCGACCACCTGTCGCTGTCGGTTGAGCCTGGCCAGACGGTCGCGATCGTCGGCCCGACCGGGGCGGGCAAGACCACGCTCGTCAACCTGCTGATGCGGTTCTACGAGGTGGACGGCGGCAGCATCACTCTGGACGGGGTCAACATCGCGGACATGACCAGGGAGGACCTGCGTTCCAAGACCGGCATGGTGCTCCAGGACACCTGGCTGTTCGGCGGCACGATCGCCCAGAACATCGCCTACGGCACCGACAACCCGACCCGGGACCAGATCGTCGAGGCCGCCAGGGCCACCTACGTCGACCGTTTCGTGCAAACACTCCCAGATGGCTACGAAACGGTCATCGATGAGGAGGGCTCGAACGTGAGCATGGGGGAGCGGCAGCTGATCACGATCGCCCGCGCCTTCCTGGCCAGGCCCGCGATCCTGATCCTGGACGAGGCGACGTCGTCGGTGGACACGCGGACGGAGGTGCTGATCCAGCGGGCGATGAACTCGCTGCGCCAGGGCCGGACGAGCTTCGTGATCGCGCACCGGCTGTCGACGATCAGGGACGCCGACACGATCCTGGTCATGGAGCACGGCGAGATCGTCGAGCAGGGCACGCACTTCGAGCTGCTCGCCGCCGACGGCGCCTACGCGAGGCTGTACGCGGCCCAGTTCGCGCAGGCCACCGCCGAGATCGACGCCCCGGCGTGAGGCGGCTAGATGTGCCCCGTGCCTAGATGTGCCCCGTGCCTAGATGTGCTCCGTGCCGGGCAGGCTGACGTCCGCGGGGTTGTCGATGACGAACCAGCCCAGGTACAAGGTCTCGGTCGTCGGCTGCGCGAAGTAGACGGTGAACATCAGCCGCCGTTCTTGTTCGTGTTGCCGCCGTACACGCCGCTCTTGGCGGCACCGCCGGTCATGCCGGAGACGCCCTGGGCGTCGCTGGAGGTCCCGGCTACGCCGACGCCGCTGGCGGAGATCCCCTGAACGCCGGTGCCGCTGGTGGAGATCCCCTGAACGCCGGTGCCGAGATTCGACTTCCCGGCCACGCCGTAGCCGCCCTTGCTGCTCTGGTCGTCGCCGCGCACCCCGCTGTGCCCCCCGTTGGCGGTCGTGATGCCCTGGATGCCGCCGTCCGCGCTGGAGCTCACGACCGTGGTGCTGGTCGCCGAGTTCGAGTCGCCGAGCAGGACGGGGTTGCCGTTCTTGGCCGGCTGGCCGCCTTGGGCGCTGGCCGCCGCCGCGCTGGCCGCCGCCCCGCCGACCAGGCTGACGGCCACCCCAGTGCCGGCCGCCGCGGCGCCGAGGATGAGCGCCCGGCGGCCGTAGCGGCCAGGCCCGCTGGCAGGTGCGGGCTCGGCGGCGGTGCCGGAGCCGGTGCCGCGTGCGGGGGCTTCGCGATCGTTGCTGGCATGCTCGTCCATGCTGGGGCCTTCCGTCTCGCCGAGCCGATTCAGCCATTCAGGCTTCTGGCCCCAGCGGAGCACGGCGCTGCCCGATAAATACATCTGCGCATCAGATCTGAGGCTGTTTTCTCAGCCATCCCCCGGATCACGGCCAGCGGACGGGCAGGTGCTTGATGCCGTTCACGAAGTTGGACCGCAGGCGCCCAGGCTCGCCATCAGGCGCGATGCCAGGCATCCGCTTGGCCAGGGCGGCGAGCAGGATCCGCAGCTCCAGGGTCGCGAGGTGCTTGCCCAGGCAGAAGTGCGGTCCGCCGCCGCCGAAGCCGATATGCGGGTTAGGGTCGCGGCCAATGTCGAACTCATCGGCGGCGGCGAAGACATTCTCGTCCCGGTTGCCCGATGAGTAGAACACCACGACCTTGTCGCCCTCGGCGATCCGCTGGCCGCCCAGCTCGATCTCCTGGGTCGCGGTTCGCCTGAACATGTTGACCGGGCTGACCCAGCGGACGATCTCCTCGGCGGCGGCCGGGATCAGGGCCGGATCCTCGACCAGTCGCCGCCACTGGCCAGGGTGCTCGAAGAAGGCCAGCATGCCGCCCGAGACGGCGTTCCTCGTCGTCTCGTTCCCGGCGACGGTCAGCAGCAGGAAGAAGACGTCGAACTCGTGGCTGGTCAGCACCTCGCCGTTGTCGTCGGGCTGGAGCAGCCTGGTCACGATGTCATCGGCGGGCTCGCGGCGCCGGCGCTCGGCCAGCTCGTGGGCGTAGCCGTAGATCTCGGCCGCGGCCGCCTGCTGCAAGCGCTCGCCGGTCGGGCTCTGGAACTCGGGATCGTCGGCTCCGACGAGGCGGTTGGACAGCTCGGAGATCCGGTCCCTGTCCTCGAGCGGCGCCCCGACTAGCTCGCAGATGACCTGCAGCGGCAGGGGAGCGGCGATGTCAGTGACGAAGTCGGCGCGACCCCGGCTGGCCACGTCGCCGAGCAGCGTGTCGCAGATCGCGACGATATGCTCCTCGAGCCGCCCGATCATCCGGGGCGTGAACCCCCGGTTCACGAACGCCCGCTGCCTGGCGTGCTGCGGCGGGTCCATGTTCAGCATCATCGACCGCTGCGCGGCCACGGCCGGGTCTGGCACCTCGCCGAACACCACAAGCCGCCGGGCGGAGGAGAACAGCTCAGGATGCCGCGAGACGTAGGCGATATCCTCGTGCCGGGTCACCGCCCAGAACCCGGGCCACTCCGGCCGGCCGCCGTCGGCGTGCCAGAACACAGGCGCGTGCTCGCGCAGCCACGCGAACTGCTCATAGGGCGGCCCGCCCTGCTGGTAGAGGTCCGCATCGATGAGGTTGATCTCCGGGGCCACCGCCGCCTCCTCCGCTCGCCGCGATGTCACCACGATACGGACGCCCCGCCCCGGCACCACCGCCCGGCGCCGATGGCGAGCTGCCCCCAGTTTCCGTGATCATGGAAAACCCATGATCACGGACGTTCGGTGCGCAAGCAACCCGGCCTATGCGGCGAGCAGGCCCGTCGGACCCGCCTAATGTTCCGCGAGCCCCGCTTCAAAACTGATCATGGTATTTTCACCGGTCTATATCCCGGGGGAATACCACGATCTTTCTGTGCCGCTGAGAAGTCTCCACTCAACCGACGAAATGGCTCCGCTCAGCGAAGATTCTCCACGCAGGGATAAGAGATGTTGTCGGCGTGCCGAAAGAACCGGGTGACCAGTACTCGCCAGGGCCGGGGGGAGACCTGCGGTCGCGCGGGTGCGGGCGGGTGCGGGCACCGGCGCACGTCCTGGTGAGTGACGGGCGAATTGACGCAGCTTCGCTCTGCCGCCGATCATCACATAGCAGGCATTCGCCCATACCTTCGGTCAGGATCGGGAGCCGGCGACAATGAGCAACTTGCGCAGCGCAATGATCTCAGCCTCTGGATTGCTTCCGCCGCCCCGAACACGCTCACCTGACCGCCGCACGAAGCAGGCAGCGCTCGCCGCCCGAACGCCCTCACCCCGACCGTCGCTAGAAGCGCCGATAATGCACATTATGTAAAGTAAACACGACCGGGTCCGGTGCCCCGTGGATGGCGCCGCCCTCGGACTGGCGCGACCTCCGGACTTACGCCGCCTTCGGGCTGGCGCGCTGGCCCGCGAGCGATGGGTGACAAGTTAAGTGACCGAGCTGTCACTTCATTCATTCGGGCGGTTTAGGGCTGACGGCGGCGCGTCGGCCCAGGACGGCGTCGCACGGGCCCGGACGGCCGCGACTCGCCGGGCCCACATTTAACGAACATGTTCGCTCAGAACTTGCTCGTAACGAACATGTTCGTTATAGTCGTGGCATGGCTGAGACAACGCGGGGGCGACCGAGCCGCCGGGAGCGGCCGGCGAAGCCGGCCTTGACCTACGCAGGGATCGTCGCGGCGGCCGTGCAGATCATGGAGGCCGAAGGCCACGAGCGCGTGACCATGCGCCGCCTGGCGCAGGTGCTGGACACCGGACCGGCGTCGCTGTACGTATACGTCCGCGACGCCGCGGAACTGCACGCGGCCGTGCTCGATCACATGCTCGCCCGGGCCGACCTCGCTCCGGTCCACTCCCCCGGCGACTGGCGCGACCGCCTCGCCGCCGTGCTGGGCTCCTACGTCATGGTTCTTTTCGAGCATCCGGCACTGGCCAGGTCCGCCCTGGTGACCCGCCCGTCGGGGCCCCACACGCTAGCGCTGATCGACGCCTTGCTGTCGCTGCTCGACGAGGGCGGCGTCCCCGGCGACCAGGCCGCCTGGGGCATTGACCTGCTGCTGCTGTTCGCGACGGCGACCGCCGCCGAGCAGGCGACTCGGGCGGGCGCTGCCGGAGCCGAGGCGGAAGAGCGTGCCAGCGAGCTGGCGCTCCGGTCGGCCGACCCGCAGGCCTTCCCCCGCATCGCGGCCCTCGCCGGCGAGCTGCTGTCAGGTCCGGGGCCACGGCGCCTGGCCTGGGGCCTGCGCGCCGTGATCGACGGCGTGCTGCACACGCCGCTGCCGCCGGACCAGCCGCCGGCGGCCTGAGGCTCTTACCCCGCTTCCAGACCGAACCCCGACCCGAACCACGATCCCGAGCAACCACGCCCGCCCCGACCTTAGCCAACCATGCCCGAAAGGCGGGATCCCGATGATGACGACCCCAGAAGACCTCACGCCGGCCGCGGCTGCCACGCCGGCCGCCGACCTTTCGAAGCTCACCGGCAGGCTGCGCGCGATCCTGGCTGTCGTCCTGATCGCCGACGTGCTCGACCTGATGGACTCCACGATCACGAACATCGCCGCGCCGACGATCGTGCGGCACATCGGCGGCGGCGAGTCGCTGATCAAGTGGCTGGGGGCCAGCTACGCGCTGGCGCTCGGCGTGCTGCTCGTCGTCGGCGGCCGGCTCGGTGACCGCTACGGCCGGCGCCGCATGTTCCTGATCGGGATCGCCGGGTTCACGCTGGCCTCGCTGGCCTGCGGGCTGTCGCCCGACCCAGCCTTCCTGATCGTGTCCAGGTTCGTCCAGGGTGGCTTCGGCGCGCTCCTGATCCCGCAAGGTATCGGGCTGCTGACCACGACGTTCTCCCGCGAGCAGCTGCCAAGGGCGTTCGCCGCCTTCGGCTCCGTCCTTGGCGGCTCGGCGGTGCTCGGCCCGATCGCGGCGGGCTTCATCATCAGCGCGGACATCGCCGGACTGACCTGGCGGCCGATCTTCCTGATCAACATCGTGCTCGGCTCGATCGGGTTCGCCGCGGCCGCCAGGTTGCTTCCTCGCGACGAGGCGGCCAGTGAGGTGAGGATCGACGGGCTAGGGGCCGGGCTCCTGGCCGCCAGCATGCTCGGGCTGATCTACGGCCTCATCGCAGGCTCCACCGACGGGTGGACGGCGGTCCCGATCGCCAGCCTGGCCGCCGGGGCGGCGCTCCTTGGCGCCTTCGCCGTCCGGCAGCGAGTCGCGTCTGAGCCGCTGATCCTGCCATCGCTGCTAAGGAACCGCGGTTTCTCCTCGGGACTGCTGCTCGGCCTGGCGTTCTTCGCCGCCGTCAACGGCCTCGCCTACGTGATCTCGCTGTTCTTCCAGCTGGCGCTTGGCCTGTCCGCGTCCAGGGCCGCCATCGGCCTGACGCCGCTGATGATCGGCATCATCATCTCCTCGTTCGTGAGCCGACCGCTGATCCCGAAGCTTGGCCGCTCGCTGGTCGTCTCGGGGCTGCTGGCCACCGTCGCCGGCGCGGCTGGCCTCTGGCTCACCGTGCACGCCGAGGGCACCGGGGCCAGCCCGCTCACGATGGCGCCGTCGGTGCTGGTGCTCGGCCTCGGGATGGGCGCCTGCTTCAGCTCCATCTACGACGTCGCCATCGGCGACATCGCGCCCGCCGAGGCCGGCAGCGCCAGCGGCTCGCTGAGCGCGGTCCAGCAGCTGGCCTCGGCGATCGGCTCGGCCGTCGTCACCACCGTGTACTTCACCCAGCTCCGCGACGCCGGCAGCGCCCGCGCCATGACAACCAGCGTCGCCGTGGTCGGCGGCATCACGATCCTGTGCCTGGCCCTGGTCTGGCTACTCCCCCGCCAGCCCCAGCCCGAGCCAGCCCCAGAAGGAAACCAGTCCTAAGTTGGCCGCCGGGCGGAACATAGTACGGCTTCCGATCTCGGGCTATCCGACCCCGGGGTTAGCCGGCCACGCTGAAGTACTTAGTTACTGGTGAGTAGCTGAGCGGATCCCCCGGGCCGCCGACGGCGTTACGGTCGGGAGCATGAGCGAGAATCATCACGTCAGCCTCGTCAGATGGTGGGCCGTGCTCGGCGCCGGAGTCGCTGCCGCGTTGCTGGTCACCTGGCTTGCCCGGCTGGCCGGGGTGCCGCTGACGACGTTGCTTGACATCGTCGCTGGCGCGGTCGCGCTTGGCTGGCTGATCCTGCTGGTGGCGGTGCCGTGGAACCTGTACTTCGCCGCTCGCGGCGTCACCGCGCAGCAAGCGGCCTCGCGCCAGCGCGGCATCCTCATCACCGAGGGCGACCGGGCCGAGGCGAGCCGGATCGCCCGCCGGATGCTGGGGTTCGCGCTCGGCGGTCACGTCGTCACCGCGCTGGTCACGGCCGTGATCACTTACGTTGCCGGCGGCACGCTGGGCTACTACTTCACTGGCGTGTTCCTGTTCTCGGCGATGATCAGGCCGGCCTTCGCGTACTTCTCGCACCTGCGCGAGCGGATCGGCGCGCTGTCGAAGGAGAGCCTGCACCCCCGCGACGACGTGCTGGCCCTGCGCGCCGAGGTGGAGAAGCTGCGCGAGACGGTCAAGCAACTCCGCGCCGACGTCCCGCAACTCAGCCGGAGCATCACCGATGACCTGCGCCGCACCGAGGCCAAGCTGGCCGCGGAGTCCGCGCACACCAGGCAGCTGCTCACCGCGGACCTGACCCGGGCCCAGGACACCCAGGCGGCCGACCGGACGGCGGCCAGGTCGCGGGACGAGGAACTGACCCGCCGGGTCGACCGGATGGTCCGCCAGATGCAGGACACCCTCGACGGCATCAGCGACCACGAGCAGTTGCAGGCCGGCCTGCGGGCCCTGATCAGGATGATCAAGGCCGACGCCGCGGCC
>DATKFV010000046.1:0-2301 GCA_035511035.1 Streptosporangiaceae bacterium | reverse complement strand
AGACACCCTCCTGCTCACCGGCAGGCACACCGGAACACCCCAGGAAGCACTCGACACCGCCGCCACCCTCTACACCGCCGGCATCGCAGGCGCCACGCCCGACGCCGAACCCCCGAAGGACTTACGGGGGCAACCACTAAGTTGGGCGGCGCGCCTGGGATGGCAGGGCGGGTGAAGCGGATGTGGTCGCTGGGGCGGGCGAGGTTCACGGCTGGGCCTTACTCGGCCTGGCTGACCGGTGGATCCAGGCTAAGATCGGGCACGCCGTTGACAGTAAGTGCGCGTACTGGTACGGAAGGGGGAGGTGCCGGGACTGGGCGCTGACGCTTAGGGTGTTGTCAGGCGTACACATCGAGGCAGGCCTTTGACGGTGGCTCACGCAGCTCCTCGGCTAATCGACCGGGGCGATCTTCTCGCTGCCCTGGACCGGGCGGCGGCGCGGAAGGTGACGATCATCTCGGCTCCGGCCGGAAGCGGGAAGACGTCGTTGCTGCGCGCCTGGGCCGACAGTCAGGGTGAGCGGCGCCGGCTCGCCATCCTGCAGGTTCGGCGGGATCAGCAAGACGCCCAGCAGTTCTGGCTTGCCCTGCTCGACGCGGTCCGTGACGCCTCGGCCGTGACCGGCCGGGCGGGACCGCCGGCCGGGACGCCTGAGTTCAACGCGCCGGCGATGGTCGACCGGGTGCTAGCGGAACTCGCCCGCGCACCGGCCGGCATCACGCTGGTCATCGACGATCTGCACGAGCTGAATGCGCCGGAGGCGGTCGCCCAGCTGGCCCGCTTGCTGACGAGCCTCCCCGCGGGCGCGCACGCGATGCTGACCACACGTCACGATCTGCGGCTGGGCCTGCATCAGCTGCGCCTGGCGGGCGAGCTGGCCGAGATCCGCGCGGCCGATCTGCGCTTCACCGAGCGGGAGACGCGCCTGCTGCTCGGCGCCTCAGGGATCGCGCTGTCCGAATCCGGAGCGGCGCTGCTGCACCAGCGGACCGAGGGATGGGCCGCGGGCCTCCGGCTCGCGGCGATCTCCCTGGTCGGCCACCCCGACCCCGAGCGCTTCGTCGCGGAATTCTCCGGCAGCGACCGCACGGTCGCGGAGTACCTGATCGCGGAAATGCTGGAGCGCCAGCCAGCCGACGTTCAGGATCTGCTGCTGCGCACCTCCCTGCTCGATCGGGTCAACGGCGAGCTCGCGGACGTGCTGACCGGCCGCCCTGGATCGGAGCGAATCCTGCTGGAACTCGCGGACGCGAACGCCTTCGTCGTGCCGCTCGACCACGAGCGCGCGTGGTTCCGCTACCACCACCTGTTCGGGGATCTGCTCCGGCTTGAGCTACGCCGGACGCTGCCCGAAGAGGTGGCGGCGCTGCACCGGCGCGCCGCCGGATGGTTCATCCGGCAGGGCCGGGTGGTCGACGCCATCCGGCACACCCAGGCGGCGGGCGACTGGCCCGAGGCCGCCCGGCTGCTCGCCGACCATTCGTTCAGCCTGACGCTCGACGGGCAAGCGCAGACTATGCAGGCGCTGGTGCGGGCCTTCCCGCAGGGCGAGGATCACCCCGAGCTGGCCCTGGTGCGCGCAGCCGGCGACCTGGTCCAAGGACGCCTGGACGAGGCCGCCGCCTACCTGACGGTCGCCGAGACGTACGCCGAGACGGCACCGCCGGATCGCCAGCGCCGCCTCCAGGTGGCGATCGCGTCGCTGAAGCTGTCGCTGGCCACGCGGCGCGGCCACCTGGCCGGCGTCGTCGAGCAGGTGAGGTTCCTCGCCTCGCCGGTCACCGGGCGGTCCGACGAAGACATCGCCTTGGGCAGCGACCTGCGAGCGGTGGCGCTGATGAACCTGGGGACCGTCGAGGCGTGGGCACTCGGGCTTCCAGATGCTGAACGTCACCTCCGGCAGGGCGCCGTCCTGGCCCGGGAGATCGGCCGGCCTTACGTCGAAGTCGGCTGTCTCGCACAGCTCGGGTTCGCGTCGAAGATCGATCCTTTCACCACGACCCAGCGGCGCTGCCGTGAGGCCATAGCGGTCGCCGAGCGATACGGCTGGGGTGCGGAACCGGTGATCGCGCCCGCGCTGGTGACACTCGCCGGCACGATGGTGTGGTTGGGCGAGTTCGACCAGGGCGAGCGATGGCTGCGCCGCACCGCGCAGGCCCTGCAAACAGACACCGGGCCTGACATCACGCTGCTGCTGCACCATACGGTTGGGATACTGCACGCCTGCCGCGGCCGCCGCGGTGAGGCGCTCGAGGAGTTCAGCGCGGCCGAACACCTGCGATCGCAGCTAGAGGGATCGCA
>DATKFV010000045.1:0-3569 GCA_035511035.1 Streptosporangiaceae bacterium | reverse complement strand
GGACCGAGCTGATCAGCACCGCCCGGGATACGCGGCTCTCCCCGTGCCGGGCCAGGTAGCGGACGACTTCGCCGCCGCCGGTGGAGTGCCCGACGTGGATCGCGTCGTGCAGGTCCAGGTGCGCGGTCACTGCGGCCAGGTCGTCGGCGTAGTGGTCCATGTCGTGGCCGTCGGAGACCTGCGCCGAGCGACCGTGCCCGCGCCGGTCAGCGGCGACGACGCGGTAGCCGTTGAGCAGGAAGAACATCAGCTGGGTGTCCCAGTCATCGGCCGACAGCGGCCACCCGTGACTGAACACGATCGGCTGGCCCGAGCCCCAGTCCTTGTAGAAGATCTCCGTACCATCAGTGGTCGTAACCGTGCCCATGGACTGCCTCCGTCGGTTGGGGTGCTGACGCCGAAACGTCCGCCCTGACAGGCTAGCCATCATTGGGTCAGCACTCCAGGCCCCCCAGCTATCGTCGCGGTGAACTCGCGGGATCGGCGTCCTCTTGCTCGCTCCCGGCGTCCACGCGGCCACAACTTGCCGTCCCGAGTCTGATTTTCGTGCGGCACGAGTAAGCACGTATGATAATTACGTGCTGACGTGTGAGGTGACGTAATGGCAGATGCAGGCGGACCGGAGATGTGCGAGGCGTGCGGCCGCCAGCTGTCGCCTCAACAAGGAAAAGGCAGGCCAAGGAGGTACTGCAACGCTACTTGCCGGAGCGCGGCGCGGCGCAGGCGCGATGCCGCCCGCCGACCTGACGTGAAGGAAAGGTTGACAGCTGGCCATCGTCATGACAACCTTGACAGAGTGGACCGGCTCGCGGACGCGGTCGCCCGCAGCGGCAGCGGCCTCCCGCTGGAGACCCTGGCGGCGGCGCGGGACTTGTCCGCCGCAGCCGGCGAGGCGCTACAACAGGCCGTCGACCGGGCGCGCGCGGCCGGTCATAGCTGGAGGGAGATCGGCGATGTTCTCGGCACCACCCGGCAGGCCGCGTTCCAGCGGTTCGGGCACCCGGTCGACCCGCGCACCGGCGCTCCGATGAGCACGGCGATCCCGGCCGGCGCGGCAGACCGGGCCGTCACAATCGTCGCCGACCTGGCCGAAGGCCGCTGGGAGGAAGCGCGCCGGGACTTCAACGCCAAGATGAGCGAAGCGCTGGACGCCACGCGGCTGGCGGACGCCTGGGCGCGGATGGCCAGCCTGGTCGGCGGCTACGAGGGCATGGGCGAGCCGTTCGCCCACCGGGTCGCCGATCACACCGTGGTCGAGATCCCGCTGCGGTTCGAGGCCGGCGAGGCGACCGGGCGGGTCGTCTTCGACGAGGACGGCAAGGTCGCGGGCCTGTGGCTGCGGCCATGACCGCGGCGCTCATCACCGGCGCGGTACTCCTGCTCGCGATGATCGGGGTGGCCTGGTACGGCTGGGTCACGCTCCCGGCCGACGCGCGGGTGCCGATCCACTTCGGGGCCGGCTACAACAACTTCGTCTCCAAGCGCCTCGGGCTGATCATGCACCCGGCCGCGGGCGTGCTGGTCTACGTCATCATTGCCCTGGCGACCCGCCACTCATCCAAGTCCTCGCCCGCCTTCATCGTCCCGGTCATCATGTGCGTCCTGCTGGCCGTCCAGGTCGGCGCGATCAAAGTGGCCAGGACCAAGTCCGGGACGGCCGGGTAACGCCGTAACTACTCTTCAGCTGGCTCGAAAAGACCGGAACCTGGTGGTAGCGGCTGGTGGCGAGCCGCGCCACAGGTTTGATTTGCCGGCGAGCCCTCTGATGTCTACTGGCGATCGCGGTCTGTCGGCGCCGGTGTTAGTGACTAGGAATGCTCGCCCCGGTCATCCCCTCGGCCCCAAGCGCGTATGGCTGGTGCCAGAATATGGAAGCGTGAACACTACCCAATCCGAGAAGGTCAGGACCGGCCGCGGCTTTTTCGCTGCCCTGGACCAGAGCGGCGGCAGCACGCCCAAGGCGCTGGCCGAGTACGGCGTCGAGCGGGACCGCTACAGCTCAGACACCGAGATGTTCGACCTGGTCCATGCCATGCGGACCCGCGTGCTTACCAGCCCGGCGTTTGATGGCTCGCGTGTTCTCGCGGCGATCCTATTCGAGCAGACCATGGAACGGGACGTGGCCGGAGCACCCACAGCGCGATACCTGTGGGACGAGAAGAACGTAGTGCCGTTCCTGAAAGTCGATAAGGGGCTTGCTCCCGAGCAGGACGGCGTGCAGCTCATGAAGCCCATCGACACCCTCGATGACCTGCTCGAGCGCGCACAGCGGCACCAGATCTTCGGTACCAAGATGCGGTCGGTGATCAACGACGCCGACGAGGCCGGGATCTCGGCGCTCGTGGACCAGCAGTTCGAGTACGCAAGCCGGATCCTGGCCGCCGGCCTGGTGCCGATCATCGAGCCCGAAGTCAGCATCGCCAGCCCGGATAAGGAGCAGGCTGAGACCCTGCTGCACGGCGCCATCACCTCCCGCGTCGAGGCGCTGCCCCAGGGTGCGACCGTGATGCTGAAGATCACCATCCCGACCCGGCCTGGCCTGTACGGCGACCTGGCGTCTGACCCACGCATCCTGCGGGTCGTCGCCTTGTCGGGCGGCTACAGCCGGGACGAGGCCTGCGCTCGGCTCGCACGCGATCCCACCCTGATCGCCAGCTTCTCCCGCGCGCTTCTCGAAGGACTGACGGAAAACCAGACAGACGAGCAGTTCAACGCCCAGCTCGAGTCGTCGATCGAGCAGATCTACCAGGCGTCGGTACACAAGCAGCCGGCTACCCCCTGAGCGCCCAGCGTCTTTCCTTCTTCCGGATCGGGACACCGTGAGCGTGTCACATCGGTCAGGCCCGGCGCGTCATGAGAGATGTACCGGAAAAACACGGCGAAGGAGACCACCATGGACACACGTCTTGACTACAACAGCTCCGAGATCCTGCAAAATTTCGCGAAGCACCTCAACTCGGCGGCGACGGCCATACCGCAGGGGACCCTGCCGCTCGCGACCCAGAACCTGGTGTTGACCCGGGCCAGCCAGATCAACGGCTGCGCGGTCTGCGTCGACATGCACACTAAGGACGCCGAACAGGCCGGGGAGACCTCGGTGCGGCTCAACCTGGTGGCGGCGTGGCGGGACGCGAAGGTCTTCACCGAGGCCGAGCGGGCCGCGCTCGAGCTCGCCGAGCAGGGCACCCGCATCGCCGACGCGGCCGGCGGGATCAGCGACGAGGCCTGGGTGAACGCGGCCAAGCACTATGACGCCGACCAGCTCGCCGCGCTGGTGTGCACCATCGCCATGATCAACACGTACAACCGGCTGAACGTCATCTGCCGGAACCTAGGCGGTGACTACCAGCCCGGACAGTGGGGATGACGTCGGCGTGAGCTCTAGGGCACGACCACGACGGGTACCGGTGAGCGGCGGACCAGGCTGACGGCGGCCGAGCCGATCACACGGTGCATCGCATGTGACGAGCTCCCGACTACGATCGCCACAGTGTCACCGGGTTGGGCATCAGTGATGGCGGCGGCCGCCGCCATCAGCTCGTCCGGGATCAGGCCCTGGCGCCGCTCGA
>DATKFV010000044.1:0-14610 GCA_035511035.1 Streptosporangiaceae bacterium | reverse complement strand
GGGCTTGGGCTGGGGCCGGGCTGGGGCCGGGCTGGGCTGGGGCTCGGGCTGGGGCCGGGGCTTGGGCCGGCCGGGGCTTGGGCCGGGCCTTGGGCCGGGTTGCCACTGGGCTGGAGGACGCGTCAAAGGCCTACCGGTGCGGAAAGTCCGCTGGGGCTGGGCGCGACGTGCTTGACGAATAACTGGGCCAAGCGAGCACGGTTGGGTCATTGCCCGGGCAAGATGGGAGTGGTCTTTGCCGCTGAGGAATGGAGAGCAGCCGCCATGAGCTTCCAGAGCACGCCTAGTGGTACACGGGGTGGGCGGGGCATGAAGGGCAATGCCGTGACTCGCTTCGTCATGAAGACAATGACGAGCTGGCACCGCCGGTCAGGCGACAAGTTCCAGGGGATGGATCTGCTGTACCTGACTACCGTCGGCGCCAAGTCGGGCGAGAAGCGCCAGTCGACCGTGACCAGGTTCGCTGATGGCGATGATGCCTGGCTGATCGTCGCCTCGGCGGGGGGTTCGGCGCACCACCCGGCCTGGTATCACAATATCGCCGCCCATCCTGACCAGGTCTGGATCGAGTTTGGCGGTCAGGAGGTCAAGGTGAGTCCCCATCAGCTCGAAGGCGACGAGCGGGCGCAGGCCTGGGAGCGGATCATCAAGGCCTTTCCTCGCTACGCCGGATACCAGGACAAGACCGACCGCGACATCCCGGTCATCCGCCTGACCCGCGCCGGCTGACCAGCCCGGCCAAGGTGCGAGGGCGCTCGTCGGCTCCCCATAGGTAGTAGCCCACGGGGAAGAGCCGCAGGTGCAGCCCGTCGTCGACCAGGCCCCACAGCCCGCGCCTGGCGAACAGCGCGATCAGCATCGCGACCAGCCCCAAGACGATCAGGTACCACGCGTTGTACGAGGCCAGCGTCTGCTGCAGCACTATGTAGACGGCGGTGCCGAGGATCGGCCCTTCGATCGTGCCAAGCCCGCCGATGATGACCGCGAACGCCATCTCCGCGGTCCACTGCACGTTGAACACCGCGCTGGGCTGCACCTGGAGCTGGCTGATCGCCAGCACCCCGCCCGCCGCGCCGCAGCCGACTCCGGCCACCACGAATACCAGCAGCCTGGCCAGGCCGACGCGCGCCCCCGAGCTTCGCGCCGCTACCTCGTCGTCGCGGATCGCCGTCAGAACCAGGCCGAGCTTGCTGCGCAGCAGCAGGTAGACGCTGACGAGCGCCGCCACGGTGACCGCGAGCCCGGCCCAGTAGGTGTACGCGTTGAGCAAGGAGGGATCGAGCCCGGCGAAGCCAGGCAGCGGCATGCCGGTGCCGCCGCCGATGGACGAGAACTTCTCGATGATCAGCATGATCGTCGCGGCGAGCACCCAGGTCGCGATCGCGAAGTACCCGCTGCGGAGCCGGGAGACCAGCCACCACAGCGGCAGCGCGACGACGCCGCAGCCGATCGCCGCAACCGGCAGCGCCGCCAGCGGCGTTGTCCCGTGAATGGCCAGGATCAACACGAAGTAGGCGCCGAGTCCGACGAACGCCTGCTGGCCGATCGACACCAGGCCCGCGTAGCCGGCCAGCAAGTTCCACATGCTGGCCAGCGTGAGGACGATGAACGCCTGCACCAAGATCGCCGTGGTGCCTGAGTACACGATGTAGGGAAGGTACGCGAGCACCAGCACGACTATGAGCGCGACCGCCCCGGTCCAGATCGTGCTGCGCCGCGAGCGGGTGACCCGCACTGCCGCGGGCGGAGGGGAGACGGGCGCGGCCAAGGAAGCGGTCATGACCGGGCCCCCCAGGAGGTCAGGCCCTGCGGGCGCAGCACCAGCACCGCCAGGAACACCACGTACCCGGCGAGTATCTCGTCGGAGAAGTTGATCTGGGCGCCGATCTGCTGGGCCACGCCTAGCACCACGCCGCCGAGCAGGGTGCCCCACAGCGACCCGAGCCCGCCGATGACCACGGCCGCGAACGCGAACAGCAGGATCGTGTCGGTGCCGGCGGTCGGGTCAAGCTGGGCCGACATCCCGTAGGCGATGCCGCCGAGGGCCACGGTGCCGAACGCAAGGGCGGCGGCGATCCCGAATACGTGCCGGTAATCGGCCCCGGACAGCTGAGCCGCTTCCTGGTCGTCGGCGACTGCCCTGATCAGCCGTCCGTACCTGGAGGCCGACAGGAAGTACTGCAAGCCCAGCAGGACCACGACGGCCACGGCGAAGATCGCGAGGGGTAGGTAGCCGATCTCGATTTGCGAGCCGATGCTGAATGAGTCGGTCAGCAGGCCGAGCCCGACGCCGATGCCGCGGGAGTTGGCGGAGAAGAACTGGAGCAGGCCGTTCTCGATTACCACGGACAGGCCGAAGGTGACGATGAGCGTGGTGAGCACGCCTCGGTCGAGCGCGCTCTGGATCAGCGTGCGCTGCATCACGTAGCCGAGGACGGCCATCACCGGTACCACGATCACGAATGACCACAGCACTGGGACGTGGGTGACGAAGATGATCCCGATCGCGATGTAGCCAGCGACCACGGCGAGGTCGCCGTGGGCCAGGTTGACGACCTTCATGACGCCGAACAGCAGCGACAGGCCGCAGGCGAAGAGCGCGTAAAGCCCGCCAGTCAGCACTCCCTGGATGATGTCGTTCACCCAGACCATGTCTCTTGACTCCCTTCGCCCGCCGCGACCGGCCCATCGAGCCCGAAGTAAGCCGCCTCGACCTGCTCGGCGGTAACGTCCGCGGGCCTGGCTTCCAGCGTCGTCCGGCCCTCAAGCAGGCAGTGGATGTGGGACGCGACCCGCAGCGCCTGGCTCACGTCCTGCTCGACGAGCAAGACGGTCAGGCCGGAGCCCAGGATCTGCGGCAGCATGGCGTAGATGCGTTGCACTACTACCGGCGCCAGGCCCAGCGATAGCTCGTCGAGTAGCAGCACCCGCGGGTTGGCCAGCAGTGCCCGCCCGATGGCGACCGTCTGCTGCTCGCCGCCGGAGAGCTGGGAGGTGCGCTGGTTCCGGCGGCCCGCCATCCAGTCGAACGTCTGGTACACCCGCTCGATGGTCCACGAACCAGGCCGCGCGTAAGTCGCGCCGACCTTCAGGTTCTCCTCGACGGTCAGCGACCCGAACAGCCGCCTGCCCTCGGGCACCATGACGATGCCCGACCTGGCCCGCCGCTCGGGCCGCATTCCGCTCACGTCCGCGCCGTCGAACAGGACCGATCCGGACGTCGGGCGATGCAGGCCGGCGATCGTGCGCAGCAGGGTCGACTTGCCGGCTCCGTTGGCGCCGATGATCGCGTAGACCTCACTGGGGAACACCTGGAACGAGATCGAGTCCAGCGCCTTGAGCTGGCCGTGGTGCACGACCAGGTCGCGTACGCGCAGGATCGGCGTCCCTTCGGCCGACCGGTCGCCGTTGCCCGCCGTGGTCATGACGGGCCCCGATCTCCGTCCGCCGGGCCGACGTCCATCATTCCTCCGGTGAGGGCGGCGGTGACGTCGGTGCCGAGGAAGACCTCGCGGACGGCCGGGTTGGCGAGGACTGTCGCGGGGTCGCCGTCGCCGACGAAGCTGCCGCCGGACAGGCAGATCAGCCGGCTGACCACGGGGGTTAGCGCCCGGACGACGTGCTCGATCCAGATGACGGCGATGCCGTCGGCGTTGATGCCGCGGACGATCTCGACGAGCTGGGCGACCTCGGGATCGGTGAGGCCGCCAGCGACCTCGTCGAGCAGCAGCAGTGACGGCTGGGTGGCGAGGGCGCGAGCCAGTTCCAGCCGCTTGCGCTGGAGGAGGCCGAGCCGCGCGGCGGGCACGTTGGCCTGGTCCGGCATGCCCACTCGCTCGAGCGCCGCCGCCGCGGCCGCGTAGCTAGGCTGCCGTCGCATTCCACCGCCCTGCTGGGCCGCGACCAGCAGGTTCTCGAACACCGTCATGTCCGCGAACGGCCGCGGCACCTGGTAGGTGCGGCCGATGCCGAGCCGGCACCGCGCGGCCGACTCCATCTTCGTCACCGTGCGCCCGGCGAAGCGGATCTGGCCGGAGCCAGGGGCGAGGTCGCCGGAGATGAGGCCGAACAGGCTGGTCTTGCCAGCGCCGTTCGGCCCCACGATCCCGACCACATCCCCCTGGCCCACGGAGAACGACAGGTCCTCCGCGATGACGACCCGGCCGAACCGCTTCGTCACGCGGTCTAGCTCGAGCAGTGCTGTCACTTGTTGGTGGGCAGCAGGTCGGCGGTGATCTTCGCGTCCGGTAGCAGCGTGTTGTCGACGATCTGCAGCTCCAAGGGGTACTTGGTGCCCTTCTGCCACTGCACGCCGGCGGGCGGTGTGATCGCGACACCAGGAGCGGGACCGCCCGACGCGAAGTTGAGCGGGCCGGCCAGGGCATGGATGTTCACATTGTGGATAGCGGCCGCGACCTCGTTGTGGTCGTGCGGGTCGCTGACCGTCTTGAGCGCGGCGTAAGCGACCTCGAAAAGGCTGTAGTTGCTGATGTTGGCGTTCCACTGGCCGAGGCCGTCGGCCTCGAACTGGTTCGCGAACTGCTGGCAGGTCTCGCCGGTGAATGACGAGGTCCACGGCAGGGTCGGCACCCACCAGGTGTCGGTGGCGACGTTGTAGACCTCCGAACCCAGCGCGTAGGCGTCCGGCGGGAACAGCAGCACCTTGGCGACGGTAGCCAGCTTGGGCCGGAAGCCCTGCTGGATCGACTGCTTCCACATGGCGGCGAAGTCAGGCGGCAGCGGCACGTTGGTGAAGAAGTCGGCCTTGTCGTTCTTGAACTGCGTGATCATCGACGTGTAGTTCGTCGTCAGGTCCGGGTAAGGCGCGGACATGTCGAAGGTGTAGCCGGCCTTCTTCACGATCCCGGGGAAGATCAGGCGGAACGCGTTGCCGTCGGAGTCGTTGGGGAACGCCGCCGCTACCACCTTGTCGGTGTGCAGTTGGTCGTGGATCCGGTTCCACATCGGGATGAAGCACAAGGCCAGGTGCTCGGCGCCGAGGAAGTACATCACGGTGTACTTGGGCTTGAGCGTCGGCTTGGCCGGGTTGCCGCCGAGGTTGATGTACCACGACTCCCAGGGGACGTTGGAGCAGATCAGCGGGGTGCCGAGGGACTCGGCCTGGCTAGCCACCGCGTTGACGGTCTCCGGGGTCGACGAGGCGAAGAGCAGGTCGACGCCGTCGTTGATCGCGGTCTTGGCCAGGTCGCCGGCCCTGGTCACGCTCGACTGGCTGTCGTAGGACTTGATGATGACCGGGTAGGTCTTGCTGCCGATCTTGATCCCCTTCTTGAAGGGGGTGGTCTGCTTGATCTTGGAGATCACCCAGCGGTCGGGCGCGCCGAACCCAGCCAGGTCACCGGTGAGCGGGTGGATCCACCCGATCGTGATGGCTTTGGTGCTGCCGGAGCTCGCACCCTTGATGCCCGAGCTGCACGCGGCGAGAACGCCACCCGCGCTGACCGCGAGCGTGCCGGCGCCCACGCCTTTCAGCAGGGAACGCCGTGAGATCGGCTGCTCGACGATCGAAGGCTGATCTGAATCCTGACGGTCCATTCCGTCTCCTTGTGATTAAGCGCCTGCGAGCCGCCGGGGGGCTGAAGGCCGAGCGCACCGCAGCGCCGACACTTCAGGACACGTACCGCAGGATGTTCGCTTGGCGTACGACTATACGCAATGTAGAACTTAGCCAGCCTTCTCGGCCACTGTCAACGTCCATCACGTAACAGGGCGATAGATCAGTCAATACGAAAGACGGCTAATTGTTGCGACCTGTGTTAGCTAGCGTGACTGGTGTGCATTTCGCGGTCACCCGGCCCGGCCGGAGCCGGTCGCTAGTACACTCCCTGCGACTTCAGGTCAGCCTCGATCTGATGCGCCGTCTCAAGCAGCGCGGGCAGTAGCTCGGTTCGCATCGCGGCCGGGCTCACCCGGCTGGCGTGCGCCGACACGTTGATGGCCGCGATCGCGCCGCCTGAGCCATGGATGGGCACGGCGATCGCCCGCAGCCCTTCCTCGAGTTCCTGGTCGACGATCGAGTAGCCCTGGTCGGCTACCTCCCGCACGATCTCCTTGAGCCGCTTCGGGTCGGTGACCGTGCGCGCGGTCAGCGACTCGAACGTGGCCTCGGCGAGATAGCGGTCAAGCTCGTCCTCGCTCATGGCGCCGAGCAGCACCCGGCCCATGGACGTGGCGAACGCGGGGAACCTGGTGCCGACCGAGATCGCCACCGTCATGATCCGCTTGGTGGGCACGCGCGCGACGTAGACGATGTGATGGCCGTCGAGCACGGAGATCGACGAGGACTCGCGCAGCTTGGCGACCAGTTCCTCCAGGTGCGGGGCGGCGATCTCCGGCATCGCCAGGCCCGACAAGTAGGCGTAGCCGAGTTCGAGCACCCGTGGCCGCAGCGAGAACTCCCTGCCGTCGTTGCGCACGTAGCCGAGCTTGACCAGCGTCAGCAGGAACCGGCGGGCGGCGGCCCTGGTCAGCCCGGTCGCCCGAGCGACCTCGCTCAGGCTGAGCCGCTCCCGCTCGGGCCCGAATGCCCTGATGACGGCGAGCCCGCGGTCCAGTGACTGGACGAAGTCGCTGTCCCTGGCCTGCACGCCCGCGGCGGCCGGGCGGCGCAGCCCGCCAGCGACGGCCTCGCCATCCGCGCCGTCCGCTGCCTCGGTCTCGTTCACGTCAGTCTCATTCGCTGCGTTGCCTTCGTTCGCAGTGCTCGTCTCGTTCGCAGTGCTTGTCTCGTTCGCAGTGCGCCCAGTGGTTCTCATCTTGATTGCATCGTAACCCTCAGGTGATCGGCGAGTGCATCGGTGACCTCGCCCGCCGATGAGACGTTCGCCAGGTGCGCTCCGGCCACGATGATGTGCCTGGCTGTGCCAGTCCCAGCCGGGCCGATTCCCGCGGCGATCGCGGCCCCGTGCTCCGGCGGCGTCGCCGGATCGTCGGCACCGGAGATCACCAGGGTCGGCGCCTTGACGTGAGCGAGGTCGCTCCGCAGGTCCATCCCGCCGATCGCCAGGCAGCAGGCCGCGTAGCCAGCCGGGTCGGCCGACGTGAGCTCAGCGGCGAAGGATTCCATGAGCGTCGGCTCGCTGGCGGCGAAGGACGGCGGGAACCACCGGCCGATCGACTGCCCGACGACGCTGGCCATGCCCTGCGCCCGCACCTTCGCCGCCCGGTCCTGCCAGCCACCAGCCGGAGGCAGGTACGCCGACGTGCAGACCAGCCCGAGTGCGCCGATCCGGTCGGGTGCGTTCGCGGCGAGCCACATCCCGACCATGCCCCCGAGCGAGATGCCGCAGTAGGCCGCCTGCTCGATCCCGTGCCGGTCAAGCAGTGCCAGGACGCCGGCCCCGAGGTCGCCGACCCCGATCGGCCCCTGCGGGGACGCGGCTCCCCCGTGCCCTGGCAACTCGTACCGCAGCAGCCGGAACCGCTCGCCGAGCGCGGGCACCTGCCGGTCCCAGACCATCCGGCTCGTGCCGAGCGAGTTGCCGAGCACGAGCACGGGCAGGCCGTCAGGGCCGGTCAGCGAACCGGTCAGCCCGCCCCCCGCGTCAGACATCGAAGAACACGGTCTCGCTATCGCCCCGCAGCCGGATGTCGAACTGGTACTCACCCGGCTGCCCGGCCGGGTCACCGACGGCGATCAGCGTGGCCCGCCGGTCGTCGTCCACGCTGGCCAGGACCGGGTCGGCCGCGTTAGCCGCCGCCTCGTCGGCGAAGTAGATCCTGGTCACCACCCGGTCGAGCAGGCCCCGCGAGAATACTGACACGTCCAGGTGCGGAGCCTCCAGTCCGCCGTCAGGAGCCGGCAAAGAACCCGGCTTGACCGTGACGAACCGGTAGGATCCGTTCACGTCGGTCGCGCAGCGGCCGAACCCGCGAAAGCCCTCGGTCCTCGGCTTCGCCGCCCCTCTCGGATCCTCGGGGTGGTCGAACCGGCCGTCCTCGTCGGCCTGCCAGGTCTCGACCATGGCATCCGGCACCGGCTGACCGGCCCCGTCGATCACCTGGCCGGTGATCGTGATCGCGCCCGCGGTCCCCGGAGGCACCACGAAAGGCCCGTCCGGCCAGGGCAGCCCGATCGCCAGGAACGGCCCCACCGTCTGCGATGGCGTGATCGGCAATCGCACCGGGCTCACCCTTCCTCGAACACGGTCGCCTCGCGCCCGCGCAGCACGATGTCCCAGGTGTAGGCGAGCGCCCACTCCGGCTCGGTCAGGTCCATCTCGAAGCTGGCGACCATCCGCTGCCTGGCCTTCGGGTCTGGCACCGAGTTGAAGATCGGATCGAACGGGAACAAGGGGTCGTTGGGGAAGTACATCTGGGTGATCAGCCGCTGCGTGAACGCCCGGCCGAACAGCGAGAAGTGGATGTGAGCCGGCCGCCAGGCGTTGTGGTGGTTGCCCCACGGGTAGGCACCCGGCTTGATCGTGACGAACCGGTACCGGCCGCTGGCGTCGGTCAGGCACCGTCCGGCGCCATCGAAGTTCGGGTCGAGCGGGGCGGGATGGTCATCGACCCGGTGCGCGTACCGCCCGGCGGCGTTGGCCTGCCAGACCTCGATCAGCGTGTCAGGCACAGGCCGGCCGTCGGAGTCAAGCACCCGGCCGGTCACGATGATGCGCTCGCCGAGCGGCTCGCCGGCGTGCCGCGTCGTGAGGTCGGCGTCGGCCGCCGTGACCGGGTCCCAGCCGTGCACCGGCCCGGTGAGCTCGGTCAGCCCGTGCGGCAACGGCACCAGCTTGCGCAGGGGCGCCCGCAGTTGGGTGGACTTGTAGGCGGGGAAGTCGAGCGGGGGATGCACGCCGGCGGGCCGCTCGTAGGGCTGGATCATCGCGCGGCTCCGGTAGGCGCTGGCTTGCGGGCGGGCATCGTGGCGACGAGGCGGCGCAGCACGGTCAGTTCGTCCTCCGTCGGCGGCTGGATCTGCTCGAGGTCAGCTGACACCTGCAGGTCCCATCCGGTTCTGCTTTTAATTTCAGCAACAGAGCCCCCAGGGTAGATCCCGGTGAGCACGAGCTCGCAGGTGGCCGGGTCGGGCCGCAGGACGCCGAGGTCGGTGATCACCCGCTGGGGGCCGGCTCCGGTCAGCCCGAGTCGCGCCCTGGCATCAGGGCCATCCAAGAAGCCCACCGAGGTGATGAAGTCCACCCGGTCGACGAACGTCCTCGGCGACTGCCGCAGCACCACGATGACCTCCCGGCAGGCGGCCGCGATCTCCGGGGCGCCGCCCGCGCCGGGTAGCCTGACCTTGGGGTTCTCGTAGTCGCCGCCGATCACGGTGGTGTTGATGTTGCCGAAGCGGTCAAGCTGGCCGGCGCCGAGGAAGCCCACGTCGATCCGGCCTGGCTGCAGCCAGTAGTTGAAGATCTCCGGCACGCTCACGACCGAGTCGGCGGTCTGGGCCAGGATGCCGTCGCCGATCGACAGCGGCAGCGCGTCCGGCTTGGTGCCGATCGTGCCGGACTCGTAGATCAGCACCAGGTTCGGCGCGTGGGTGTAGCGAGCCAGGTTCGCGGCCTCGCTGGGCAGCCCGATCCCGACGAAGCAGGTCATCCGGTCCCGCAGCACCCGCGCGGCCGTGACCGTCATCATCTCGTCGGCCGTGTATGTCATGACACACTCCCAGCTGGGCTGTCCTCGGCAAGCACGTGCTCGTCGATCCAGGCGAGGAAACCGGCCCGGTCCCTGCTGATCGCGTCCCAGGCCACGTAGAAGTCATTGTCCCTGACCGAGTAGTCGAGGGCGTAGGACGGATGCGCCCCGCCCGGCACCAGCGCGACGTGCGTCACCGCCCAGGACGGCAGCACGACCGCCCCGGGGCGCGGGTCGAGCACGTCGACGACCTCCTCGACCGTCACGATCGAGCGGGTGGCCGCGAGCACGGCCTCCTTCTGCACCCCGGTGATGCCCCAGTACTGCACGTTGCCGAGCCGGTCGGCCTGCTGGGCGTGGATCACGGCGACGTCGGGGCGGATCGCCGCCACCGCCGTCAGGGTCTCGCCGGTGAACGGGCAGACGATGTCGGCGACCCCCGCCGTGTGCGTGGCCAGGTCGGTGCCGCGATAACCACGCAAGATCGCGAACGGGAGCCCGGAGGCGCCGGCTAGGTAGCGGTTCGCCATGCCCGCATGGCTGTGCTCCTCGATCTCAAGCGGCACCGGCCAGCCGTTCTCGACCGCGTCCCTGAAGCGATGCAACGATCCGACGCCGGGATTGCCGGCCCAGGAGAAGATCAGCTTGCGGGCGCAGCCGGCGCCGATAACCTGGTCGTAGATCACGTCGGGGGTCATCCTGACCAGGGTGAGGTCGCGACGGCGCTGGCGGATAAGCTCATGCCCGGCCGCGTGCGGGATCAGGTGCGTGAAGCCCTCCATGGCCACGATGTCCCCGTCGTGCACGTTCGCGGTGATCGCCTCGGCCAGCGATACGATCTCCGCCATCCCGCATCAGCCTCCTCCGCCCGTTTACCGAAACGATATCGACAAGGGCGCTAAGTGAACAACTGTGCGGTCTACGGAGATGTCTCGATAATCTTGGATGCGATCGAGAACGCGTGGTTAGCTGCGGGGACGCCGGCGTAGATGGCGGTGTGCATCAGGACCTCGCGGATCTGGTCCGGGGTGAGGCCGTTACGGAGTGCTGCCTTGGTGTGCATCGCGATCTCGTCGTCGCGGCCTAGCGTGGTGAGGATGGCGAGCGTGATCATGCTGCGTTCGGGTCTCGTGAGGCCGGGGCGGGTCCAGATCTCACCCCAGGCGTATCTGGTGATGAAGTCCTGGAACGGTGCGGTGAAGTTCGTCGTGTTCGCGATCGCTCGGTCTACGTGCTCGTCGCCTAGGACTTCGCGTCTTGTTTGCATGCCTTCGGTCATGTCGTCAGGTTAGGGGGTGGCGGGGGCGGGGTGCCTCCGACGCCGGCTGTGCTCCGCAACGCCTTGCGTCGAAGGCACGCCGCGCCCCCTCTTCCTCTACCGCTAGGTCAAAGATCAAGAGCCTCGTGGGCTGCTAGTGCGCGTTGGATGAAGACGGGAGTCGCGCCTAGGTACGACTCGGGGAGTAGCGCGGCTTCTAGCTGGTCTCGGTTGAATTGGGCAGCGGCTAGCTTCGCTGCCGACTGCTCGTCGGAGCATAGGGCATCGGCCAAGTCCATACCGCTATCGACGGCTCGGGCGCTCGCTGCTGCTACTAGCTCGTGGGCTTGGAGGCGTTCCATAGCTGGCGTGAGCAGGGTTGTTACGTGCTCCGCCATGAGGAGGCCGCCGGAGGCGTCTAGGTTGGCGCGCATTCGGGCTGGGTCGACCACGAGGCCAGCGAGCAGTTCCGCGGACCAGGCGGCTGCCGAGCCGGTGATCTGGAGCAGGTGGGAGAGCGGCTGCCACTCCGCGTGCCAGGCGCCGGCCGCGCGCTGGAGTTCCTGCTCGGCGGCGGCGGCGACGCTGCACAGCAGGGCTGGAGCTTGCTTGGTGTTACCAAGGATGATGATCGCGACTACCGGGTTCCGCTTCTGCGGCATCGTCGACGAACCGCCGTGACCGGCAGGACTGCCCTCGTGGACCTCGGCTACCTCGGACTGCGCCAGCAGGGTGATGTCCCTGGCGATCTTGCCTAGGGTGGCGCAGGTGGTGGCGAGGGCGGCGGCTAGGTGCAGGATGCGGGATCGGTCGGTGTGCCAGGGGAGGATCGGGGTGGCCAGGCCTAGTTCCTCGGCTAGGAGCTCGGCTACCGCTGGGCCTTGGTCGCCGAGTGGGGCTAGGGTGCCTGCGGCGCCGCCGTACTGGATGGCCAGGCCGTCTTGAGCTTGGTGCAGCTGGCGGCGGGCTTCGTCGATGGCGGTGAGCCAGCTTGCGGTCATCAGGCCGAAGGTGATGGGGACGGCTTGCTGGAGGAGGGTGCGGCCGGCCATGACGGTGCGGGCGTGAGTGCGGGTAAGTGCTTCGCTGGCGCTCGCGGCTTCGGCCAGGTCGGCCTGGATCGTGGTGATCGCCCGCTTGGCCAGGAGCATCGCGGCTGTGTCGATGATGTCCTGGCTGGTGGCGGCTAGGTGGATGGCGCTTGCGTACTCGGGTGGTACGAGGGCGGTGAGGTCCTTGACCAGCGCTGAGACGGGATTGCCGATCGTGACGGCAGCCCGCCCGATCTTATTTGCGTCAAAAAAATCGACAGTGGCGGCCGCCGTGACTGCCGCACCCGCACCGGGAGGAGCCAGGCCGGCTCGTTCAGCGGCCCTGGCTAGGGCGGCTTCGGTGGTCAGCATGGCCGCTAGCCAGGCTTCGTCACTGGTGTCAGCTGCCCCGCGGCTGAAAAGCGCGCCGAACAGGCCCTGCTGGCTGGCATCGTCCATTCGTCCATGATGTCGGGCCGTCAGCTTCCGCGGCCGGAACCTTCGGCAATATCAGGTCGCTGTCGCTGCTGATCAAGGGGTCTTCCCTGGTGCTTCACCCCGGAGTTGTACGCCGCCAGGCCCGAGTACATCCACGGGCTGGCTGACTCGCACGCCCCGATCTACGAGCAGGTCGAGGAGTTCAATGCCCGCACGCTGGCGTTCCTGCTCGGCCACGCCTAGCTGACACCACTGCTAGCTGACACCACTGCTAGCTGACAACACTGCTAGCTGACAACACGGAAGGCCAGCCTGCGGTGGCCGGCCTGGGTGATCAGCGCGAACCACAGCGGCAGCACTCCGTCCACGATGCCGCGGGCGCTGGCGTCGCCCACGTAGGCCGGGTCCAGGCCGATGTCGGTGATCAGTTGCTCGGTGGTAGCGCGGGCATCGGGGTCGGCGGCGAAGAACAGGCTCGCGCCCTCCGGCGGGTCGGCGAAGTTCTCCCAGCCAAGCGTGCTGAACGCGCGCGCGTACCGCGCGTCGGGGGCGGCCGCCTTGGTCGCGGTGTAGCCGTTGACCTCGGGCGCGCCTATGTGGTTGGTGGCGTCGATCACGACCTTGCCCGCCAGCCTCGGTCCCTGGGCGTCGACGGCGTCGGCCACCGCCCCGCCGGGTACGGCCAGCACGACTACGTCGCCCTCGATTAGCGCGTCGTCGGTGATCATGACCTCGGCGCCGCCTGGCCCGTCGGAGCGGGTCGTGCGGGCCCCGTAGAAGACCTCATGCCCGGCCGCGTGCCACTTAGTGCCCAGCGTCCCGCCAATGTGCCCGGTTCCGATGATCGCGATCCTCATGCCGCCTCCTGCTGTCGGTGACTGCGGTTAGGTTGGACTGCGTGCTGCTGCCTGAGATTGCGCTCTCAGAGATGCTGTCCAAGCTCCTGGTCGCTTACACGATCGAGTACGACAACGAGTTCGAGCACGCCATTCCCCATCGGACCGCAATGTTCGGCGAAGGCGGCCCCGAGCCGACAGCGACCGACTCGGGCGAGCCGGTCCGGCGCCTCTGGCAGGCCTCGCTAGCCATGTGGTCCAACTTCATGCGCTACGTGCCACCCGATGGGGTGCCGGTCGCCCAGATCGACCAGCTTCCCGCCAACCGTCCTGGCCTGGAACGCTGGGGCTATATCACCGTGACGCCCGAGGGCCTGGTCAAGGCGACACGGGCCGGCCGCTACGCCCAGGCGGCCTGGCGCCGCCTCGACGGCGCGATCGACCGCCGCTGGGCCGACCGTTTCGGCCCCGAGGTGATCGGCGACCTGACCGAGTCGCTGTGGCTAATCGCGGGCCAGGTCGGCGCGGGCATGCCGCTCTACCTGCCGATGGTCAGCTACGCCGACGGTCTCCGCTCGAAGTACCGCGACCTGCGCGAACTCGGCCTGCCTGAGCCCGGCCTGCCTGAGCCCGGCCTGCCTGAGCCCGGCCTGCCTGAGCCCGGCCGCACCGAACTCGGCCTGTCCGCCTTGCTGTCCCAGGTTCTGCTCGCCTTCACCATGGACTACGAACGCGAGGCCAAGCTCCCGTTGCCGACCTGCGCGAACACCCTTCGCGTCGTCTCCGACGACGGTATGCGCGTCAGCGACATCCCGCATCGGGCCGGCGTCTCGAAGGAAGGCGTCGCCTCCACGGTCGGCTTCCTTGAACGCCACGGTTACCTCGAGACCGGCCCCGACCCATCCGGCCGCTCCGGCAAGTTCGCGTGGCCAACCCCCCGAGGCGTAAAAGCGCGCGACGGCCGCGTCCGGCTCTGCGCCAAGATCGAGCAGGCCTGGCACGACCGCTTCGGCGCGGCCGAGATCAACTCGCTCAAGGCCAGCCTGGAAAACCTCCTGCATGCCGCCGCCGACGGCGAGCCGGTGCTAGCCCAAGGCCTGAAGGGCTACCCAGACGGTTGGCGCAACCGCGCTCCGTATCTAGCTCAAACCCGAGCCGTGCTTGCGAACCCAGCCGAGCACCTGCCGTCCCAGCCCATGGTCCTCCACCGAGGCGGCTACCCCGACGGCAGCTAACCTGGCGCGCTGACCTCACGCTGACGCCCCTGCTCGTCGGCAATCGTTCGCAGGAGAAGATCTTGAGGGTGTTTTCAGCACCGAGCTCCAAGATCTTGTTATTTCCACTGGTCTATAGACCATGCGGATCACAAGATCTTGCTATCTTCCGCGAAGATTCTCCAAGATCATTTGCAGATTCCTGTGCGAAGTTCGCGAATAGT
>DATKFV010000043.1:0-2019 GCA_035511035.1 Streptosporangiaceae bacterium | reverse complement strand
GATCATTCCGACCTGGACCGGGTGAGCGCCGAGGAACTGATCAGGCGCAAGGTCGCGGCCGTCGTCAACATAGCGGTCAGCATTACCGGGCGTTACCCCAATCTCGGCCCCGCGCTGCTGCTCGAGGCGGGCATCCCGGTCATCGACGGAGTCGGCAAGGACGTGCTGCTGCGCGTCACCGACGGCACCGTGGTGCGACTTGACGACGAGACCCTTTACGTCGGCGACGCGGTGGTCGCCAAGGGCACGCCGCTGACCGAAGAGTCCGTGGAAGCGGCCATGACCGAGGCCCGGGCCATGGTCGGCGTGCAGATCGAGTCGTTCGCCGAGAACACGCTCGAGTTCCTCCGGCGCGAGCACGCGCTGCTCACCGACGGCATTCCCGCGCCCGACATGGACACGGACATGAACGGCCGGCACGTCCTGGTGGTGGTGCGCGGCTATCACTACCGGGAGGACATCGCGGCCCTGCGGCCTTACATCCGCGAGTACAAGCCGGTGATGGTGGCCGTCGACGGCGGCGCGGACGCGCTGATCGAGGCCGGCTACCAGCCCGATGCCATCTTCGGCGACATGGACTCGGTGTCGGATGAGGCGCTGTGCTGCGGCGCCGAACTGGTGGTGCACGCCTACCCGGACGGCCGCGCACCGGGGCTGGCCCGGGTACGCGAGCTCGGCCTTGACGCCATCACCTTGCCGGCCCCTGGCACGAGCGAGGACGTCGCCCTGCTGGTCGCCGACGCCAAGGGCGCGAGCCTGATCGCGGTGGTCGGCACGCACCATACCCTCGAGGAGTTCCTCGACAAGGGGCGGCCGGGGATGTCAAGCACGTTCATCACGCACCTGCGGGTGGCGGGCAAGCTGGTCAATGCCCGCGGCGTGCACCAGCTCTACCACAGCCGGATCTCCGGCTGGTCGCTGCTCGTGCTGGTCCTGGCGGCGGCGGTGACGGTGTTCGTCGCCGTCGTGTTCTCGCCCGCGAGCCCCATCCTGGCCAGGTATTTCGAGGCGACCTGGCACTCATTCACCTACTGGCTGACCGGAAAACTCTAGTGATCGACTTCCGCTATCACGTCGTCTCCATCGTGGCCGTGTTCCTCGCGCTGGCGATCGGGATCGTGCTCGGCTCGACCGAGCTGCAAGGTCCCGCGTACAACATCTTGAATCAGACCACGGCCAAGCTGCAGGGCGAGCTAGACCAGGCGCGTACCCAGCTTTCCCAGAGCCAGGCTCAGGCGAGCAACGGCGAAGCGTACGCCCAGGCGGTCGAGCCCGCGGTGCTGCGCGACCTGCTGACCGGCCAGCGGCTGCTCATCGTCACCGAGCCGGGCGCCCAGTCCTCGGTGGTCAGCGGCCTTACCACCGCCGCGGGCGACGCCGGCGCCAGCATCACCGGGCAGATCAACCTGCAGCCGAAGTTCTTCGACACCAGCGATACGACGCGTGACAGCCTGAACCAGACCACCGAGGATGTCGCCCAGCAGGCCGGCCTCACGCTGGCCAGCAGCGGGAGCTTCCAGCAGCAGGCCGCGCAGGTGATCGCCAGTCAGATCCTGGTCAAGTCGGCGTCGTCCGGCAGCGGCCAGGCCAGCAACGCGGGCCAGCCCACCTCGGGGCAGACCGCCTCGGGGCAGCCCAGCTCCGGGCAGGCCAGCTCCGGGCAGGCCAGCTCCAGCGCGAGCGGCAGCGATCAGGCCACCGCGGCCCAGACGATGCTCTCGGCCTACGCCAACTCCGGGTTCCTGAACACCTCCGGGCAGCCCGGCACCCCGGCGACGCTGGTCGTCGTGGTGACCCCGCAGACCGCGCCCAGTGACGGCGGCGCCGATCAGCTCGCCCAGGTCCTCGTCCCGCTGGTCACCGAATTCGCGGCCAAGAGCTCGGCCACCGTGGTGGCGGGCTCCTCGGGAGGCTCGGGTTCCGGCAGCCCGATCGCGGTGCTGCGGTCCAACAACGTCGCCAACCAGGTGTCCACGATCGACGACGCGGACTTCGTCTCCGGCCAGACCGTGACGATGC
>DATKFV010000042.1:0-51090 GCA_035511035.1 Streptosporangiaceae bacterium | reverse complement strand
GCCGTGCGGGCCTGTGCGGTCGAGATGCCGGCAAGGCTGGCCGCTGCGGCTACGGAGACGTCCGGACCAGGATGAATGCCAAGCAATCTGAACATCCGCGCCGTCGTGTCGGCCAACTGCCGGTAGGACCAGGAGAACACGCTGCGCACGTCGGCGGTGGCATCGCCCAGGTCAAACGCGTCGAGCTGATGCCTGCTAGCCGCGATCTCGGCGGCGTGCGCGGCGAGCGGCCAGTTCGTGGCGGCGGCGCGGGCGGCGGCGATCACCAGCGCGAGCGGAAGCTGGGCGCACAGCCGGATTAGCTCGGCGACGGCATCGGGTTCGGCGGCCACCCGGTCGGCACCGAGCCGTGCGGCCAGCAGATCGGTGGCTTCGGCCTTGGTCAGCCCGTCCAAGGTCAGCGTCCTGGCGCCGTCGGTGGCGGCCAGCCCGTCGAGCTGACTTCGGCTCGTCACCAGGACCAGGCTGCCCGGTGACCCAGGCAGCAACGGGCGCACCTGGGCGGCGTCCCTGGCGTTGTCCGCGACGATCAGCACTTGCTTGTCAGCCAGCACGCTGCGGTAGAGCGCCATCAGGCCGTCGAGGTCGTCGGGTATCTGCTGGGCCGGCACGCCGAACGCGTCAAGGAACCGGCGGAGAACCTCGGCCGCGGGGACCGGCCGCCCGGACGGATCGTAACCGCGCAGGTTCGCGTACAGCTGGCCGTCGGCGAATCGGGCGGCGGCCCGATGAGCCCAGTGCAAGGCGAGCGTGGTCTTGCCTACGCCAGCCATCCCGTTGATCGCGGAGATCACGACCGCGCTGCTGGCCGTGTGCTCGAGCCAGCGGTCAAGGACCGCCAGTTCGGCCGCCCGCCCAGCGAAGTGCGGAACGGTTGGCGGAAGCTGGCGACGCGCGACCGCCACGGATTGACCGGCCGTGGTCGCCGCGGCTGATGCGGTCGCCGTTCTGCGGTACCTGACGATCAGCTCCTCGCTGACCGCGGCCGTCAGGCCAAGCGCGGTCGCGATGACCCGCACTGACTGCGGGTACGGACGACCGGATCCGCGTTCCAGGTTCCCGATCGCGCGCAGGCTAAGTCCTGACCGCTCGGCTAGTTCCTCCTGGGTGAGCCCGGCGGCCCGGCGCCGCTGGCGAAGCCAATCACCGGGCTGCGCGCCGTCACCAGGTCCCATCGCGATCCGCTCCTCTGTCTTCGAGAAGGAATATCACCGGAACGCCAAAAAGATGTCAATATCTATATTCTTACTGGTAGATCGGCTAGATTGGGCAGTTTGCTAGCCGAGTTGACGCCCGCTCGCTACTGGCGCGCGCTCGTACCGTCCATCGGCCAGCGGCTCCGGATTGGCGGCTGATTAGGATAGCAGCATGCGATTCGGTGTATTTGTACCTCAAGGATGGCGCCTGGACCTCGTGGGCGTGCCCGCCGCCGAGCAGTGGGACCTGATGCGCGGGCTGGCCGAGGCGGCGGACGCGGGTCCGTGGGAGTCGATCTGGGTGTACGACCACTTCCACACGGTGCCGGTGCCGACCGACGAGCCGACCTATGAGGCGTGGTCGCTCATGTCGGCGTTCGCGGTGGCGACCTCGCGGGTGCGGCTCGGGCAGATGTGCACTTGCATGGCCTACCGGAACCCGGCCTACCTGGCCAAGGTCGCGGCCACGGCCGACGTGGTCTCTGGCGGCCGGGTCGAGATGGGGATCGGGGCCGGCTGGTACGAGCACGAGTGGCGGGCCTACGGCTACGGCTTCCCCGGGCCAGGGGAGCGCCTGGGCATGCTGGACGAGGGCGTGCAGATCATGCGCCAGCTCTGGACCACGGGAACGGCGACCCTGGACGGCAAGCACTACCAGGTCGACGGCGCGATCGGGCGGCCGCTCCCGGCCCAGGATGGCGGGATCCCGCTGTGGATCGCCGGCGGCGGCGAGCAGAAGACGCTTCGGATCGCGGCCAGGTACGCGAGCTACACCAACTTCGACTGGCAGGGCGACACGTTCGCCCGCAAGTCCGAGATCCTGGCCAGGCACTGCCAGGAGGTGGGCACCGACTTCGACGCGATCGTCCGGTCGACCAACTTCAACGTGACGATCGGCGAGACCGAAAAGGACGTCGCCGACAAGCTGGCCTGGGTTCGGGCCCACTACGAGCCGCTGGTGTCACCTGAGCAGGTCGAGCGCTACATGGGCCTGTACAGCAACGGCCTCGTCGGCACGCCCGAGCAGATCATCGAGCGCCTGTCCGGGCTGCGGGATCAGGGGCTCGGCTACGCGATCGGCTACTTCGTGGACGCGGCCTACGACCAGGGCAGCATCGACTTGTTCGCGCACAAGGTCATCCCGGAACTCGCGGACTGAGGGCTGGCCCGTCAGGGCCCGGCGTTGTCCCACAACTCGGTGATGGCGATGCCAAGCTCAGCCAGCATCCGGCGGAGCAGTGGCAGCGAGAGGCCGATGACGTTGCTGGGGTCGCCGTCGATGCGCTCGATGAACGGGGCGCCGAGCCCGTCCAGGGTGAAGGCCCCGGCCACCCGCAGCGGCTCGCCGCTGGCCACGTAGGCGGCCAGTTCATCGTCGGTCGGCCTGCCGAAGCTCACCAGGGTCGCCCCGACCCGGCCGAGCCCCTGGCCAGTGCCCGGCCTGATCAGGCAGTGGCCGGTGAACAGGGTGCCGTCCCGGCCGGACATGCGCCGCCACCGCGCGATGGCCTCGGCCGGCGAGGACGGCTTGCCGTAGGCGGTGCCGTCCAGGTCGAGCAGGGAGTCGCAGCCGATCACCAGCGCATCAGGCCGGCGGGCGGCGACGGCCATGGCCTTGCGCTCGGCCAGCGACCGCACGATCGCCGCCGTGTCCAGGCCTGGCTCGGTCGTCTCGTCGACCCCGCTGACGACCACCTCGGGCTCGATGCCGGCGCTGCGCAGGACACCGAGCCGCCCGGCCGACGATGACGCGAGAACCAGTCGGAGACCGCCGCTTCGCGTCATCCGAGCAGATTAGCAATGGCCTGGTCAGGCGGCTACGGCCGTTCCCTGCTAGCGTTCGGGGACTCAGTTGTGTCCCTACAATGCGCGATTTCACATTTTGTGAACAGCAATGCACGGGTAGCGTAGTTGACGTCCGGTGGGGACGGAGCGGTACCGAAGTGCATAACGCGAGCGGGTCCGCCACACCGCTCGTTCACCGCTCGGCTTCACCGGTGCCGTGCTGGGCCGCGCGTTCCGCGCGCCGCAGCAACGGCCCTAGCTGACCTGGCGGGGGTCGACGCCGATGCCGCCGGCCGCGCTGCTCTCGTAGGCGGCGAGCGCGAACCTGAGCACGTCCACGGCCGCCTCGGCGTCCCAGAGCAGCGGGCCCTCGCCTGAGTGCAGCCAACTGATCCAGTGCCGGCCCGAGTCGCGGAAGCTGCTGCCCCAGTCGTCGTCGAGCGCGTGGTAGCTGCGCATCTCGCCCTGGGAGTAGACCTCGAGCACGGGCTGGGCGATGCCGCGGCCCGTGCAGCGATTGACCCGGGCGAAGCCCCGGCTGCCGGTGATCTCCCAGCGCTCGTCGTTGGTGTAGTAGTCGGACTTCAGGTACAAGTCGAGGCCGACGTTGACGTCCCAGCCGCCCCTGATGCCGCTCTCGTGCTCCCAGCTGATCATCGTGGGCGAGTCCAGCACCACGCCGGGACCGACCTCAGTGGCGCCGATCCAGGCCCTCACCTCCTTGATCGGGCCGAACAGCCACAGCGCAGTGGCCAGCTTGTGCCAGCCGTCGTCGAACACCATGATGCCGCGGTTGCGCTTCATCTGCTCCCACTGCCACAGCCAGGCGCTGAACGGGACGTCCCAGCCGCCGTGGGCGCTGCCGACCATCTTCATGTGGTAGCCGACGACCGGCCCGATCTCGCCGGACTCGGTGATCTCCTTGAGCTTTTGCAGCGGCTGGTAGAACAGGTAGTTCTCCATCACCCGCAGCACCCGGTCGTTCGCCTTGGCGGCGGCGATCATGGCCAGCGCGTCCGGCAGGTCGCTGCACATTGGCTTTTGCAAGTTGACGTGCCAGCCGTAGTTCAGCATCTCGATCACGCCGTCGGTGTGCAGCTGGACCGGCAGCAGCACCTCGGCCGCGTCGACCTCGATTCCGCTCGCGGCGAGCTCGGCGGCGGACGCGAACGTCTTCGCGCCCGGCCAGTCGGCTTGGCGCTGCGCCCGGCGCTCCTCGTCCGGGTCGACCAGCGCGACGACCTCGACGTCGGGGTTGCCGAGATAACCCCGCACGTTCAGGTCGTAGATCCGGCCGAGACCGATGAACGCTGCCCGCACCGGGCGGTCATAGGGCACAAACGTCACGCGATCGACCTCCTTGTGGTGATTCCAAGGAGTATCGCACCTGAATAAAGATTCAGGGAGTCCTGACCATAGGCGCGAGCATCTTACCGATCACCCCATTCGGCGTGGGCCTTGGCGTCGGGGTGGCCGATGGACAGGCCGGTGTCGGCGTCGAAGAACTGCAGGTTCGAGGTCTGCACAGCCAAGGTGACGGGCTGGCCGGCGGTGATCGTGCTGCGGGCAGCGACGCGGGCGGTCCACAGGGCCTTGTCGTTGTCCAGGGGAAGAGCGGCGTCCTCGGCGTCGCTGTCGCCGCCGGTGGCCTGGCCGAGGGCGGCGTGCTTGACCGGCGGGGCCTCGATCCTGAACAGGACGTGGATCTCGGTGCCGAGCGCCTCGGTCACGTCGGCGCGGGCCGAGATCCGAGGCCAGGATGCCTCGGCCAGACTTGCGTCCTCGAAGTCAGACGGCCGCACGCCCAGGATGACCTCGCGGTCGAAGTAGCCGTCCAGGCCGGGCCGGGCCGAGAACAGCTCGGAAGGGACCGGCAGCTTGCAGTCGGCGAAGACCACGGCCGGGCCGTCGTCCCTAACCAGCCGCGCGGTCGCGAAGTTCATCGCCGGCGAGCCCATGAACCCGGCCACGAACAGGTTGACCGGCGAGTTGAACAGGGCTTGGGGGCTGTCGACCTGCTGGAGCTTGCCGTCGCGCATGACGCAGACGCGCTGGCCGAGCGTCATCGCCTCGACCTGGTCGTGGGTCACGTAGACCGTGGTGACGCCGAGCCGCTCGTGCAACTGGGACAGCGAGGCCCGCATCGAGACCCGCAGCTTGGCGTCCAGGTTGGACAGCGGCTCGTCCATCAGGAACGCCTGCGGCTCGCGCACGATCGCGCGGCCCATCGCGACGCGCTGGCGCTGGCCGCCGGACAGCGCGGCCGGCCTGCGCTTGAGGTAGTCCTCGAGGCCGAGCATGCTCGCGACCTCAGACACCCGCCGCTTGATCTCGTCCTTCGGCGTCCGCCGCTGCTGCAGGCCGAACGCCAGGTTCTGCTCGACCGTCATGTGCGGGTAGAGCGCGTAGTTCTGGAAGACCATGGCGATGTCCCTGTCCTTCGGCGGCAGGTCGTTGACGACCCGCGCCCCGATCGAGATCGTCCCCGAGGTGATCTCCTCAAGTCCCGCGATCGACCGCAGCGCGGTCGACTTGCCGCAGCCCGACGGACCGACCAGCACCATGAACTCGCCGTCAGCGACGTCCAGGCTCAGCTCGTCGATCCCGCGGACCTCGCCGCTGTAGGCCTTGGTGACCCGGTCAAGGGCGATCTGAGCCAACGGAGTTCCCCTTACTCATGAAGGCCAAGCAACTGGGCCGCGGCCTGGCTGCTCGCGCTCGTAGCGCCGAAGGTCGCGAGGTAGACCTGAGCCGACGGTGTCGTCGGTTTCCACACAGGTAGTCCCATTTCGACTATAACGGTATCTGGCCTCATAGAGAGCAGGTTTCCCACTACTTTCTGCGCTACCGGGTACTGGTGCGCATCCCTGACCACGGCGATCAACGGCCGGCCGGCCGCGGCCGCCAGGACCGCCTCCAGGTCGCCGGCAGCCGGGCCTGACTCGGGATCGCCGGTCGCGGAGATCCGCCGGACGCTATCGGCCCCGACGTAGTTGCCGAGGCCCCATGGCACGGTGCCGACCGCGATGTTGGACGGTGGTACCACCTCGACCAGCAGCGGGTTGACCAGCGGGACCGGCGTGCCGTCGACGGTGATGGCCCGCCGGGCGGCGACCAGGCCGACGTCGGCTGGCCCGGCGCTAGCGCCGACGCCGGCGCTGGCGGCCGCGCGAGCGGCCGCCGCCCACGTGCGCAGGTCCGCGACCCTGGCGGCCGACTCCTCCAGCCGGCTTGCTGGCAGCCGCCCTGACCGCACCGCGACCACGAGCGCCTCCCGCACCGCGAGGTACATGCCCTCGCCGGTGTCCCGGCCGAAGCACAGCAGGTCGGTCCCGGCCGACACCGCCAGCACGGCCGCCCCAGCGATGCCGTAGGGACCGCTCACCGCTTGCATCTCCAGCGCGTCGGAGACGATCACCCCGGTGAATCCCAATTCGCCGCGCAGCAGCCCGGTCTGGGCGGCCGCCGACAGCGACGCGGGCAGGTCACCGGTCAGGCCAGGCACCAGCAAGTGGCCTGGCATCACCGCCTTGACCCCGGCGGCGATCGCGGCCACGAACGGCGGCAGGTCCCGCCTGGTGACCTCGTCGAGCGAGCCGTCGACGACGGCGATGACGTGATGGCTGTCCTTGGTCGTGCTGCCGTGACCGGGGAAGTGCTTGGCGCAGGCGGCGACGCCCGCTTCTTGCAGGCCGGTCACGGCGGCGGCCGCGTGCCTGGAGACGAGCGCGGTGTCGGCGCCGAAGGACCTGGTGCCGATCACCGGGTTGTCGGCGGCCGTGTTCACGTCGACCGACGGGGCCAGGTTCAGGTTGACCCCGACGGTGGCGAGGTCACGGCCGAGGGCCCGGTAGACGGCGCGGGTGAGCTCGTCGTCGTCGACGGCGCCGAGCGCCGCGTTGCCTGGATAGGGCGAGCCGGTCAGGTGCGCGATCCTGGTGACGTCGCCGCCTTCCTCGTCGATCGCGACCACGGGCTCGCCGCCGCCGGCCGAGCGCAGTTCGGCGATGAGCCCGTGCAGCTGCGCCGGGTTCTCGATGTTCGGCCCGTACACCGTGACCCCGGCGAGCCCGTCGGCGAGGGCGCCGAGCACCCACGGCGGCGGGGAGGAACCGGGAAACGGCGGGATCAGCAGCGCGTCGGCCAGCTTGACCAGGGCCGGGTCGGCGAGGGAAGGCGTGCTCACCCCTTCACCGCCCCGGCCACCAGGCCGCCGACCAGGCGCCGCCTGACCACCAGGAAGAAGATCATCACCGGGATCGTGTACAAGGTTGACGCCGCCATGATCGGCCCCCATTCCGCTCCGCCGCGCCCGAAGAAGTAGGTCACGTAAATCGGCAAGGTGTAAAGCGAATGCGTCTGACCGAGGAAGGTCAGCGCCACGATGAACTCGTTGTAGGCGGTGATGAACGCGAAGATGCTGGTAGCGACCAGGCCCGGGGCGACCAGCGGGAACAGGATCCGCCAGAACACCCGCGGCGCCGAGGCCCCGTCGATTGCCGCGGCTTCCTCGAGCTCGCGGGGCACGGTCGCGACGAAGTTGCGCAGCATCCAGATCGACACCGGCAGCGCCTGGGCCGAGTAGACCACGATCAGCCCGATCAGGTTCTGGGTCAGGCCGATCCGCGAGAAGTCCAGGAACAGCGCGATGATCAGCGCCTGACCAGGGATCATCTGCACGATCAGCAGCATGATCAGGAAGGAGGCCCTGAACTTGAACCTGAACCGAGCCACCCCGACCGCCGCCAGCAGCGACAGCAGCGACGCGAGCAGCACGGTCGCCAGCGCCACCGCGATCGAGTTGCGGAAGAACAGGAACACCGTGCCGATGCCCGAGGCCTGGCCGCTGATCACGGTCGCGAAGTTCCCGAACGTCGGGTGCGCGGGCAGCAGGTCGGGCGTCTGCGAATAGATCTCCTGGGACGGCTTGAACGCCGTGCTGATCATCCACAAGACGGGGAATAGCGTCACGAGGGCGACGATCAGCCCCGTGCCATTTGTGGCAAAGGATTTAATCCTTTTCTTGGACACGGCCCGGCCGGGGGAGTAAGTCATGTCAGTGTTCCCTCACGTCAGTGCTCCCTGCCGGACGGACGCTCGAACGTACCCTACGGTCACGACCAGCAAGATCAGCGTGAAGATCAGGGCGAGGGCGCCGCCGAGGCTGTAGCTCGGCGGGAACTGGAAGGCCTTGTCGTAGATGTACAGCGACAGGTTGAACTCGTCGCGGTTGCCGGGGAAGCCGCCGAGCAGGTAGGTCTGGGTGAAGATGTTGAAGTCCCAGATCACCGAGAACAGCAGCAGCACCAGGAAGATCGGCTTGAGCAGGGGATAGGTGATCTGGCGGAACACCCTGACCGGGCTGGCCCCGTCGACCCGCGCCGCCTCGTACAGTTCGGCTGGCACCGTCTTGAGCCCGGCCAGCACCGCGACCGCGATGAACGGGAACGCCTGCCAGACGACGAGCAGGAGCAGCACCGTGTACATGTGCAGGGCATCGCTGGTGGTCCAGTTGAAGCCGGACCAGTCGGTGTTGCCGACCAGCCAGTGCGGCATCCTCGAAAGCGTCCAGTCGACAAGCCCGCCGTCGGGGTTGAACAGCCAGTAGAACAGCACGCTCGCCGCGACCGGCGGCACCGACCAGGCCAGCAGCGCCGACGTGCTCACGAACGCCGCCATCTTCGGCCCGAGCCGGTTCAGCAGCAGGCCGACCAGCGTCCCGACGACCAGCGTCAGCGGCACCGCGACGGCCGCGAACAGCACTGTGGTCCGCAGCGACAGCCAGAACTCGGGGTCGGTGAGCGTCTGGGTGAAGTTGGCGAACCCCACCCACTGGGTCGGCATTACCCCGGTGACCTGCGGTAGCCCGTAGTTCTGGAACGAGTAGACGACGACCTGGGCCAGCGGCCAGAGCAGGACGAGCGCGATGCCGCCCAGCGCCGGCGCGAGCAGCAAGTAAGGCGCGAGCTTGCGTCGCCGCACGAACGCGCTCAGCGTGGGCAGGCCATTGCCGTGCCTGGCCGCCGGCCGGGGCCTGGCGGTCGGCGCGCTCGCCCGGCGCTCCACCGTGTTAGTCATGATGACAAGCCCTTTTATGCAAAATTGACCGGGGAAATCCCGGCCGGTGGCGATGCGTTCGCAGTGCTGGCCACCGGCCGGGACGGGTCGTGATCAGCTCTCGCTGCCCGTGTTCAGCACATTCTGTAGCTCGGTGTTGGCCTTGTTCACGGTGGCAGAGAAGCTGGCGCCCTGCATGAGGGACTTCATCATGGTCGGGATGATCGCGTCGGTCGCGTCGGCGGTCGCCCAGTTCTTGGAGTTGAGCGGGGAGATCTGGGTGTAGCCGGCCGCCTTGGCGAAGCCGGACAGGATCGGGCTGCTCGCGTAGGTCGGGTTGCCGAGCGCGCTGGTGAACTCAGGGAAGAAGCCCTGCGAGTTCGCGAACGTGGTCGCGTTGGCCGGGCTGTCCATGACCGTGACCAGGTCCCAGGCCGCGGCCTTGTTCGGGCTCTTGGCCCAGACGCCGAGGTCAGAACCGCCGGCGAAGGCCGGGGCCGGGTTCGGGCCGTTCTCGCTCGGGATCGGGAACGAGGCCCAGTCGGACTCGTACTTCTTGCTCACGGCCTCGAGCGATGCCTCCGCCCACGGCCCGTCGATGTACATGTCCAGCTTGCCCTCGGCGAAGTCCTGGTCGGAGCCGCCTGAGGTCGCGCCGGGCGCGCCCAGCTCGGTCTCGCCGATGTACTTGGCGGGAGAGACGTGCTCGGTCAGGTACAGGTCGGCGTAGAACTTGATGCCGGCCTCGGAGGCGGGGGTGTTCAGCTCGGCGACCCACTTGCCGTTCTTCTGCACCGCGACCTGGCCGCCGGCGCCCCAGATGAAGCTGACGATCGCGTTGGTGTAGTCGCTCGGGGCGCCGAGGCCGTCGGTGCCTGGATACTTCTTCATCAGCAGCTTGGCGTCGGCCAGTAGCTGGGCCCAGGTGGTGGGGGCCGAGGCGATGCCGGCGTGGGCGAACTCATCCTTGCGGTACCAGATGCCGCGCACGCCGCCGAACCACGGCACCGCGTAGTTCTGGCCGCTGATCGTGTCGTTGGCGAGGTTGCCCGCGATGATCGACTTGCCCGGGCTCCAGGTGCTGACGTCGGTGGTGATGTTGGCGAGCGCGCCCTGGGCGGCGATGCCCGGGGTGTCGGTGTTGCCGAGCTCGGTGATGTCGGGGCCGCCCTTTCCGCTGGTCAGGGCGTTGGTCCAGTCGGTGACCCGGTTGCCCCACGGGATCCAGTCGACGACGACCTTGGTGTTCTTGTAGGCGGGGTACTGCTTGTGGAACTGCTTGACTACGCTGCTCATCCAGGTGACCTGGGACGGCACCGATGCGCCCATCCGCCAGACGACCAGCTTCGCCGGCGCCTTGGCTGAGTCCGACGGCGAACTGCTGTTGCTCGAGCTGCATCCGGCCGCAGCGCCTGCGAGCATGATGACGGCGCCGATCGCGGCAGCCGATCTGGTGACATTCATGGCTCGATCTCCCTTCCCGGCCCTGTCGCTAAGGTGGCCCGTGGTTGATGGGGCACCGCGGCCTGGGCTCAGGGTCGCTACGTGATTGGAGCCGAAACTAACAGGAAACTTTCCTATAAGATAGAGCCTGTTGCCATATTGAGACCCGCGGCCGCCTCGGGCCTGCTACAACCGCTTCGATGTGACAGAGCCGTAGCTGAGAGTGCATCGTTGGCGCATGGTGTGGGTGGGGCCTTCGGAGGGGTGGGCGATGGAGCGACGGCCGGGGACGCCGAGGCTGCTGCGTGAGCTGAACGACCGGGCCGCGCTTGAGCTGCTGCTCGTCGAGGGCCCGATGACGCGGGCCCAGCTGGGCGAGCGAACCGGGCTGTCGAAGGTGACGGCGTCGCAGCTACTGGCCCGGCTAGAGGAGCGCGGCCTGGTCGAGGTCGCGGGCGAGCAAGCCGGCGGGCGTGGTCCGAACGCCGAGCTTTACGCGGTCGTGCCGTCCAGCGCCTACGTGGCCGGGCTGCACGTCGAGCAGGACGTGGTCAGGGCCGGGGTCGCCGACGTCACCGGCCGGGTGATCACCGAGATCGCGGTCGACCCGAATGGGTCGGCCGACCCGGTCGAGCTGGTCAGGGGGGCGGTGGTGACCGCGTGCGGCGCGGCCGGGATCTCCGTCGAGGCGTTGCGGGCATTCGTGATCGGGACGCCAGGAGTGCTTGACCCTCGCACGGGTGACTTGCGGCTGGCGGTGAACCTTCCGGCCTGGCACGAGGGCGTGCACTCGGCGCTCAGCGCCGACCTCGGCCGTCCGGTCACGATCGAGAACGACGTCAACCTGGCCGCGATGGCCGAGCGATCCGTCGGGGCGGCCGTCGGCGTGGACGACTTCGTGCTGGTCTGGATCGGGGTCGGGCTGGGCCTCGCGACCGTGCTCGGCGGCCGGCTGCACCGCGGCGTCGGGGGAGCGGCCGGCGAGATCGGCTACCTGCCGGTGCCAGGCACCGACTTGCCGACCGACCTCACCCATCCGCTCAGCGGCGGCTTCCAGTCGCTGGTCGGCGCTCAGGCCATCTTGCCGCTGGCGGCGGCGCACGGCTTCACCGGGCTGTCGGCCGCCGACGCGGTCCGGTCGGCCGCCTTGGCCGCGGAAGCGGGCGACGATCGCGGCAGCGAGTTCCTGGCCGAGTTGGCCAGCCGGGTCGCGATCGGCGTCGCCGCCATCTCGGTCGTGCTCGACCCCGGCGTGGTCGTGCTCGGCGGCGAGGTCGGCCTGGCCGGCGGGTCAGCCCTGGCCAGCCGCGTCGGCGCCCAGGTCGGCCGGATCTGCCCGGCGAACCCGCAAGTCGTGCCGACCGGCATCGACGGCCGCCCGGTCCTGCGCGGCGCGATCCTCGAGGCCGTCGACCGAGCCCGAGCCGAGTTGCTGGCCTCGGTCGCGAGCTTATTGCCCGCTACCGCCGCCGTCGCCCCGCCCGCCTGACTCCGGGTCCTGCCTGACTCCGAGCCGTGCAGGGCTCCGAGCCCCGCCTGACTCCGAACCCCGCCTGGCTCCGGGTCCTGCCTGGCTCCGGGTCCTGCCTGGCTCCGAGTCCCTGCCTGGCTCCGAGTCCCTGCCTGGCTCCGGGTCCTGCCTGACTCCGAGCCCTGCCTGACTCCGAACCCCTGCGATGGGACATTGACGGGGTTGTTCGTGGACTTCGAGCCCCTGCAATGGGCCATCGACGGGGCTATAGGCCCTGCTATGGGCCATCGAAGGGGCTGGCTCTGGCTTGCGGGGCCCTGCAATGGGCCATCGACGGGGCTAGTGACGGCGGGGTGCTACGGCAGGCCAAGCTGGGCGGCCCAGCGGGTGACGCATTCGGCGAAGAAGGCCTCGCGGTCGCCGGGATTCTCGCCGACGACGTTGTGGAACTGGCCGAACAGCTCAAGTGAGACGACGCCGAACAGGCCGGCCCAGGTCATCAGGCCGGACTGGATCGCCGAGTCAGGCACGACGGTCGGGATCACCGCCCGCAGCGGCTCGAGCGCGGTCCGCCAGGCGGCTGCCGGGGCCGGGGCGGCCAGAGTAGTGGAGCTGACGGGGTTTGTGTGGCTTAGGGGGCTGTCGTGGACGGTAGGGCTACTGTGGCTCGCGGGGTTGTCGTGGGTGGGGCTGGCCTGGGCGGTATTCACGACGGCGGCGTCGTGGTCGCGCTCCGCTTTGTCGATGAGGATCAGGACCAGGATGTTGGCTACGCGAGCGGCGGGGCCGACGGTGTCGGGCGGGGCCACGTAGCCGGGCACCGGCGAGCCGTAGACCAGCGCGTACTCGTTCGGGTTGGCGAAGGCCCAGTCCCTGACCGCGAAGCAGGCGGCGGCCCAGCGGCCGCGCAGGTCGACCCGGTCGACGGCGGCCTCGCGCTCCTCGGTCGCGGCGCCGAGGGAGTTGTAGGCGTCCATGATCAGCCGGGTCAGCAGTTCGTCGCGGCTGGCCACGTAGCGGTACACCGCCGATGAGGCCATGCCGAGCTCGCGGGCGATCGCGCGCAGGCTGAGGCCGGACGCGCCCTCGGTGGCCAGGTGCCGGCGGCCGGCGTCGAGGATCTCGGAGGTGATCTCGGCTCGGGCGCGCTCCCTTGCGGTCCGCCAGTTCGGTTCCGTCACAGCCATGATCGCTATCCTGACACGAAAAGCGAGCAGTAGCAACAAATCGGAGCACTGCTCTTGACGAGAGCCATCCCGTACGTCATGCTGACCTTAATGAGAGCACTGCTCTCGATTGGGATCGATGAACACAGAATTCATGAACACAGAGGTGGCAGTCATGACGCACGAGACGAGTGCCGCGAGTCGGCCGCAGGCTGACCTGCATGTGGTCGTCGGAGCCGGTCCGATCGGCTCGGGCATCGCGCAGGCGCTGGTGGCGCAAGGACAGCGGGTCAGGGTCGTCACCAGGTCAGGCTCCGGACCGGAAGGGATCGAGCGGGTCGCGGCCGACGCCGCCGACCAGGCGGCGCTGATCGCCGCGACCAAGGGCGCCGCCGTCATCTACAACTGCGCCAACCCGCCCTATCACCGCTGGCCCGAACTCTGGCCGCCGATCGCCAGGTCGTTGCTTGGCGCGGCCCAGAGCGCGGACGCGGTCCTGGTCACGATCTCGAACCTGTACGGCTACGGGCCAGCCAGCCGCTCGATCGGCCAGCCAGGCTACGACATCGGCCACCCGATGACCGAGCAGACCCCGCTGGCCGCCACCGGCCCGAAGGGCAGGGTCAGGGCCCAGATGTGGCGCGACGCCCTGGCGGCGCACGAGGCCGGGCGGCTGCGGGCGGTCGAGGTGCGGGGATCGGACTACGTAGGCCCGGGCGCGAACGCGGTGCTGGGCGACCGGGTCGTGCCGCGCGTGCTGAAGGGCCAGGCGGTCACGATGATCGGCCGCACCGACCGGGCCCGCACCTGGACGTTCACCGGCGACATGGTCACGATGGCGATCACCGCTGGTCGGGATCCGATGGCCTGGGGCCGGGCCTGGCACGTCCCTTCCGGCCCGCCCCGTACCCAGCGTCAGGTGGTCAGCGACCTGGCCAGCGCGGCCGGGGTCAAGCAGGTGCCGGTCCGGGCGTTGCCTGCCTCGGTGCTCTTTGCGGCTGGCGTCGTGTCGCCGCTGATGCGGGAACTCCGGGAGACCGAGTACCAGTTCAGGCAGGACTTCGTGATGGACGGAAGCGCCGCGGCCGAGACGTTCGGGCTTGAGCCGGCGTCGTGGGATTTTGTTGCTGAAAAGATCCTTAGCTCTTACCGGGACTGACCTCGGCCTCGATGGCGGCTTCCCGGCTCCGGCTGGCGCTGGCCAGGCACGACAGGACCACGATGAGCGGCCACAGCGCCTGCGCTTCGCCGAGAGCCCGCTCGGCCAGGCCAAGCTGACTGCCGTCACCGAGCAGCTCGGCCGTGAACCAGGCGAAGAGAGCCAGCGTGACGACGCTCGCGGCCGCCCCGACGCGGAGCCGCAGCGCCCACGGTACCTGGCCGGGCTCGCGAGGCTGGCTGGGCTCGCGATGCTGGCCGGGCTCGCCGGGCTCGCGCGGACGCCTGGTCGCGGCCAGCGGCCAGATCGTCAGCGCCACGAACCCGGCGGCCGCGGAGAGCAGGTGCCGCCAGGAACCGCCGGCGCCGATGGTCTCAGGGTTCAGCCCGACCAGGACGCCGGCGAGGCCGCCCGCGATCAGGATGATCCGGCCCAGCCTGGCCGCCGGGCGCAGCGCGAGCCCGGTGATCACGTGGCAGCCGCCAACGATCAGGAACGCCAGCGTCATCAGCCAGCGATCCGACGCGCCGTGGGCGGCGAGCACGCTGACCGTCTGCCTGACCGGATCGTAGGGGTGAGCCTGCACCGCCGCCGCGACCGTCCAGCCGGCGAACAGCAGCACCGCCGTGGTCGCCGATGACACCACGCCCCACCAGGGCACGTCCCGCTGGACGGTGTCCAGCGGGGCTGGCTCCCACCTGAGAATCGGCACGGCTAGCTGGCGTGCCCCTCGATGGCGCCAGCTAGGAGGCGGTCGGTCAGCGGGTCGGGCTCACCGCCGAAGTACTGCGCGAGCACGGCGCCGAAGACCGGCTCGCCCGGCTTGGCGCGGCTGAACAGCGTCATCGAGGACCGCAGCTTCATGGCGTCGGTCTCGCCGAACACCTGCTCCGCGCTGTGCTCCCGGCGCTCCGCGCTGTGCTCGCCGCTCTCCGCGAGGATTGCCGCGCACTGGGTCAGCCGGGGACCGAGTATCGGGTGGCCGAGGTAGGCCCGCGCTTCGGCGAGCGAGCCGATCGCGAACCGCTGCGAGGTCGCGCTGAGGCCGAGGCCGGCGACCTGCGGGAACACGAACCACATCCAGTGGCCGGTCTTGCGGCCAGCGCGAAGCTCGGCGACCGCCCGCTGATAGCTGCCGCCCGCCTCCTGAGCGGCGACGAACCGGTCGAGGTCGTACGGTTCTGGCGTCGTCATCGCTGGTCAGGCTCCGTCGTCTGGGTGTCCGCCAAGGCCGGGATCGCGCCGGACGCTGCCAGCACCGGCACGTCCGCGCCCGCTCGCACCGGAACAGTACCCGGGTAAATCAGGCCGGTACCGGTATTGAGCACGACAACTTCGTCGCTCTCGGCGAGCCAGCCCGACTCACGCAGCTGCCGGACCGCGGTGACGCAGGCCGCGCCTTCGGGGCAGATGAAGCAGCCTTCCCGCCTGGCGACCTCCCGCTGATCGGCCAGCAGCGCGTCGTCGTCGACCGCCACGGCGGTGCCGCCGGTCGCGTAGACCGCGTCGAGCACCAGGAAGTCGCCGAGCGCCTTGGGCACGGTGATGCCGAACGCCACGGTCTTCGCGTCCGGCCAGGGCTGGCTCTCCTTAAGCCCGTTTTGATAAGCCAAAACGATGGGGGCGCAGCCGGTCGCCTGGACGGCGACCAGCCGCGGCAGCTCTCCGCTGACCCAGCCAAGCTCGCGGAGCTCGACCAGGGCCTTGTAGATGCCGATGATGCCGACGCCGCCTCCGGTCGGGTACACGATGACGTCGGGCAGCCGCCAGCCAAGCTGCTCGGCTATCTCCAGGCCCATCGTCTTCTTGCCCTCCAGCCGGTACGGCTCCTTGAGCGTGGAGGTGTCCTGGTAGCCGGGCCGCTGCGGCAGGGCCGCCCCGATCAGCCGGCCGGCGTCGTTGATCAGGCCGTCGACCAGGTAGAGCTCGGCCCCGGCGGCGACGCACTCGGCCCTGGTGATCTCGGGCGCGTCGACCGGCATCGCGATCAGGCTCGGCAGCCCGGCCCTGGCGGCATAGGCGGCCCAGGCGGCCCCGGCGTTGCCGTTCGTCGGCATCGCGACGCCGGTCACGCCCAGCTCAGCCGCCCGCGACACGCCGACCGCGGCGCCCCGGGCCTTGAAGGTGCCGGTCGGGATCAGGCCCTCGTCCTTCATCAGCAGGCCGGGCACCCCGATCGCCTGGCCTAGGTTGCGCAGCGGCAGCAGCGGGGTCAGGCCCTCGCCCAGGCTCACGATCCGGCTCGGCTCGCTGACCGGCAGCAACTCGTGGTACCGCCACAGGTTGGCCGGACGGCCGCCGATCTCGTCCCTGCTGGCCTGGGCCCTGACCGCATCGAGGTCGTACCGGGCCAGCAACGGCGCTCCGCACTCGCAGGTGCCCTGGACCTGGTGGGCGTCATAGCTTCGCCCGTCGCCGCGCGAGCACTCCAGGTGGGAAAGGGCGGAGAAACGGCTAGACGTCATGAGATCAGGCTAGCGACGACTCAGGTGAGCGGCCTCGACGAGTCCGCGCCCGCGTGGTCGCGGCGTCAAGAGGCCACCCCGGCTCTACACTCTGCGTCATGCATTCACTACGCAGGGTAGGAACAATCGCAGCGGTCGGTGCGGGCGGCGCCATGCTGGTCGCGGGCTGCAGCACCACGAGCACGAGCACGAGTTCGGTGAGCGCGCCGCCGAGCCCGTCGATGATCTCGTCGTCTAGCTCGCCGGCGTCCGCGAGCAGTCAGGCGATCCCGTGCAAGCAGATCGACTCCTTGCGCACCACGCTGATGAGCCTGACCACGACGAAGATCAGCGCCAGTTCGGCCGGCCAGATCACCAAGGACCTGACGACCATCCAGGCCGACCTGACCGCCCTCAAGGGCCAGGCCGGCGGCGCGTTCTCCGGCCAGACCAGCCAGCTGAACACCTCGATCAACGAGATCAAGAAGGCAGCCGGCCAGCTCAGCAGCAATCCGAGCACCGCGGTTAAGAACCTGACCGCCGCCATCGCCGCCCTCAAGGTCAAGGCCCAGCCGATGATCGCCGAGATGAAGGCCGCTTGTCCGTGATCCCAGGTCAGGCCGGGGTGATCTCGGCGGCGCCGAACTCCCAGTAGGCGCGCAGGGCGGCTAGCTGGCCCGCGCCGTTGCCGCGGTAGGTGTAGACGCCGCGCACTACCGCCATGTGCCGGCCGCCGGGCAGGGTGGTGCGGATGATGCCGACGTCGGCGACCTCGTCACCGCACTGGTACGAGCGCTCGATCTCGAAGGTGATCTGGTCGTTGGGCGCGATCACCTGGTCGTAGAACGCCGCGATCGCGGCCGGGCCCCGGTGGCCTTGGCCGGCCGGGTCCAGGGGCGAGGGCCCGATCGGGTCGGCGACCACGGCGTCCGGCGCGAACAGGCCCAGCCAGGCCTCGCGATCCTTCGCCCGGACCGCCGCCTGCGAACGGCGAGCGAGTTCTCGTGCTGTTGGCTCCGTCATCGCAACCTCCCCCGGTTTACCCGCGTACCTTCGCGATGACCTTCTCGGCGTAGGCGTTGAGCGCGGCGACCTTCTCGGCTAGTGGCTGGGTGTCAGGCTTGACGTCGTAGGGCCAGCGGAAGCCCACGATCAGGTCGGTCACGCCCTGGTCCTCGAGCCGCTTGACGCCGTCGGCGCTGTAGGCGTCCATCGAGATCACGTGCACCTCGAACGGCTGGTCCTGCGTCCCTTCGGCCCGTCGCAGCTCAGCCAGCCTGGCCAGCAACCCTGGCAGGTCGGCCGGGTCGCCGCCGCCGTGCATCCAGCCGTCGCCGTTACGGGCCGCCCGGCGCAGCATCGCCTCGCTGTGACCGCCGTAGAGCACGGGGATCGGCTCGGTCGGCACGGGCGAGAGCTTGACCGGCGGGATCGTGAACAGCTCGCCGTCGAACCCGAAGTACTCCCCGGTGGCGAGGCCGCGGATGACCGCGACCTCCTCGTCAAGGCGGCGGCCCCGGCGCTCCCACGGCACGCCCATGATCTCGTAGTCCTCGGGCCACGGGCTGGTCCCGACCCCGAGCATGAGCCGGTTCCCCGTGAGCACGGCGACGGACGTGGCTTGCTTAGCGACGAGCACCGGGTGGCGGATCGGTAGCTTGAGCACGAACGTCACGAACCGCAGCCGCTCGGTGACCACGCCCAGCGCCGGGATCAGCGAGAACGGCTCGATGAACGGCTTGCCGTCGAGGAACTCGCGGGTGCCGTCCGGGCTGTAGGGGTAGGTGCTGGTGGCGTGCTCGGGGTAGCAGATGCTGTCCGGCACGACCATGGTGTCGTACCCGGCCGCCTCGGCCGCCTGCGCGAGCGGCAGGTAGAAGGACGGGTCCGTCATCGACTCGGCATAGGAGAATCGCACGCTCCGATCCTGCCAGCACGGCCGCGAAAAAGGTAGAACAGGTTCTAGTTCGTCTCGGCTGGCCCCGTCTCGGCCAGCACCGCCAGATCGGCGGTGATGTAGTCGGCCATCGCGTCGGGCAGGGCGGCGCTCAGCTCCGGCGTGAGCGCCTGGCCGACCTCGGTGAGCTGGTCGGCCAGGGCCAGGGCGGCGGCCAGCAGCCCGGCGAGGTCGAGCGCGCTCGCGGTCGCCGCCAGTTCGGCCGGCAGCGGCTTGGCCGAGAAGTCGAGCAGGCTGGTGACGCCGAACTGCGGATTCGGCACGTCGGCGGCGGTCGCGAGCAGCCGCCAGCACTCGTTGCGGGCCTGGTGCAGCCGCTCCAGTGCCTCCCACGCTGAGCCGCGGCGCAGGTACTTGCCGACGTCGGCGAGGCAGGCCCAGCCGTTGAACGCCCACTCGCGCACCTGGACTGGTGTGACCGGCCGCGGCTCGAAGACCGCGGTCCGGCGCTCGCCGGGTCCGTAGAGCACGACCTCGTCCTTGACCGGGCCGTAGTCCTGCGCCAGCGGGATCACGACCAGGTCGACCTGGCACCGGTCCGCGTACTGGGCGAAGATCCGCTCGTGCGTGAAGGGGACTCCCGGCAGCTTGTGGTGGTAGCTCTCGATTAGGTCGCCCGCCTGGTCGACGGCCTGGTGCACGTCGGCCACGGCCGCGTCGAAGTCCGCCTCGGGCACGTCGATCGCCAGGCCCATGTCGAGGTCAGAGAGCCGGTCGGCGTTCCCGCGCCCGACCGAGCAAGCCACCACGAGCCACCCGACCCGCTCATCGGCCTCGCTCCAGTCCAGCAGCGACAGCATGATCTTCCGCTGCCCGCTCAGCTCGTCCGGCAGCCCCGCTATCCACTCCCGCCCCTCGGGCACTCGGCCCTCCCCTCGCCGCAGCGATGTGACTGTTACGCCTCTCTAAGGCAAATGCCCGGCCCGGCCGCCGCGATTCCCGCGCGCCGGGTCACATACCGCCGCGGTCGGAAGAGATCTTGGAGAATTCTCGCCCGCGAGACCAAGATCTTGTTATCCGCATGGTCTATAGACCAGTAATAATGCCAAGATCTTCGACACAAACGATTGCACCGAGTGGCGGGAGCGGGGTGGCGGGGTCGGGGTGGCGGAGCAGGCGCGGCGGGGTCGGGGTGGCGAGTTCGGGGTGGCGGAGCGGGGCGGGCTTGGCGGAGCAGGAGTGGCGAAGAGGGGCGTGGTGGCTGGGAGTTGCCAGGGGGCGGGGGGCCGGAGTAGAACATGTTCTAGAAATGGGGAGCGAACATCGTCGCCGGAGGCTGGCTGATGGACCTGGTGGAGCTGGAGAAGATCCGGCAGCTGAAGTACCGCTACCTGCGTTGCGTGGACCTCAAGCTGTGGGATGAGATCGGCGACGTGTTCACCCATGACGCGACCGCGGATTACGGGACGCCGTCGGCGGGGCGGCCGCTCGACCTCAAAAGCCGCGACGACATCGTCGGGTTCCTGCGGGACAGCCTCGGCAACGGGATCATCACCTTGCACGCGGCGGGCCAGCCCGAGATCGAGATCGACGGCGACGACGCCACCGGTACCTGGCGGTTCACCGACACCGTGATCGCGACCGACTTCAAGGTCGTGATCAGCGGCGCCGCGTTCTACGAGGACACCTACCGGCGCGAGGACGACGGCCAGTGGCGGATCTCGCACACGGGGTACGTGCGGATCTTCGAGTCGACGATGTCGCTGTCCGACTGGCCGTCATGGAAGCTGACCGCCAACCGCTGGGCGAGCTAGCCGCCGTGCCGCCAGCTCCTGACCAGCCCGGGCTCACGAAACCCTTTGCGGACGCGATCGCCGAAGCCGAGAAGATCATCACCGGCGCGCCCCACGTCAGGACCGAGCAAGACCTCGCCGAGGGGTACGACTACCTGGCCGGCTCGATCAGGGCGTCGCTGACGATGGCCTGGGCCTACCAGCGCGACTTCCCTTACTTCGTCGCCTCGACCGGCCCTTACACCAAGCTCGGCCTAGACAACCCTGACACCTTGTACTTCCACGCCTACCTGCGCCCTGACGCCGAGTACGTGGTCACGGGCCGTCGCGGCAGCACGGCCGACCTCAGCTTCCAGGTGCTGGGCGGGGACTACTCGCCGGTCCAGGTGCCGGACAGCTTGTCGGCGTTCGACGACCGCGAGGTCGCCGTCGCCGCCGACGGCAGCTTCGAGCTAAGGTTCGGCCCCGCGCGCGGCGACGCGCCGCGGAACTACTTCACGCTCGGCGAGAACTCGGCGATGCTGATCGTGCGCGAGGTCTACAGCGACTGGGCCACCGAGCGCCGGGGCCTGATCACGATCCGCCGGGCCGACACGACCGGCTCGGCGCCGGTCGCGCCCGACACCAGCGCCCTGGCCAAGCGGTACGGCGTCGCCGGCAAGATCCTCATCTCCAGGCTCAAGACGTTCCTGCAGTTCCCCGAGTGGTTCTACCTCAATCTCCCGGTCAACACCCTGACCGAGCCCAGGTCGACCCCCGGCGGGCTGACCACCCAGTTCTCCTCGGTCGGCCACTACGACCTGCCGGAGCACCAGGCCATGATCATCACCGTTCCGGCCGCCGCCAAGGACGTCGCCCCCTACCAGGGCCTTCAACTCGGCAGCGGCTGGTACGTCTCGCTGGACTACATCAACCACCAGACCAGCCTCACCGCCGACCAGGCCCGCACCGACCCGGACGGCCAGTTGCGGTTCGTGGTCAGCGAGCGCGACCCCGGCGTCGCGAACTGGCTCGAGCTGACCGGGCATCGGCGCGGCTACCTGCAGCTGCGCTGGCAGCGGCTGGCCAGGGACCTCACCGCCGCCGACGGCCCCGCGGCCGAGGTCGTGGCCTTCGACGACGTGCGAGAGCGACTGCCGTTCTACGAGCAGTCGAAGATCTCAAAGCCGGGATATGCAAAAAGGATCGCGGCCCGTCAGGCCGCAATAGCGCAGCGGATGCTCGGCTAGCGTGGTTGATTTTCGTACACAGTACCCAAACAGCCGGCAAACGTGACACTCTCGTCGCGGTCCGCTGTAATTGATGCGGGAGAACTTTGATGCTGCTCGCTGACAAGGTAGTCGTCGTCGCCGGGATCGGCCCCGGCCTGGGCCGGTCGATCGCGGTCCGCAGCGCTGAGCAGGGCGCTGACGTCGTGCTGGCCGCCCGCACCCAGTCCCGCCTCGACGAGGTCGCGGCGGAGGTCAAGGCGATCGGCCGCCGGGCGCTCGCGGTGCCGACCGACATCACCGACGCCGTCGCCGCGCAGCGGCTGATGCAGGCCACGCTCGATGAGTTCGGCCGGGCCGATGCCTTCGTGCACAACGCCCTCGCGATGCCGCCGATCAAGGATCTCCTGGCCGTCGACCTCGATGCGATGACGACCGCCTTCCAGACGAACGTGGTCGCGGCGCTGCGGCTCAGCCGGCTGTTCGCCCCGGCGCTGACCGAGACCTCGGGCTCGATCACCATGATCAACTCGATGGTGGTGCGGTTCTCCCAGCGCACGATGGGCCCGTACAAGGCCACCAAGGCGGCCCTGCTCGCGGTCGCCCAGTCGCTGGCCACCGAGCTCGGGCCGCAAGGCGTGCGGGTGAACTCGGTCGCGCCCGGTCACATCTGGGGCGACTCGTTGCAGTGGTACTTCGGGTACCTGGCCAAGAAGCGCGGGGTCGAGCCGCAGCAGGTCTACGACGAGACGGCCGCGAACATCGACCTGCGCCGGCTGCCGCAGCCCGATGAGATCGCCGATGCCGTCGTGTTCCTGTCCTCGCCGATGGCGCGCGCCATCACCGGCCAGTGCATCGACGTCAACTGCGGGGAGTACCACCATTGACCCGGCTGCCCAAGATGAACCCCGCGTTCGCGGCGGCGGTCAGCCGCGATCCCCTGCCGGCCGAAGGCGACGGTCCCGCCCCGGTCCGGCCGACCCGCGACACCGTCGGCACGGTCGGTGACCTGCACGCCTCGGCGACCCGGCTGACCGGGCTGACCGAGTTCGGGGCCGACGAGTACATGGACGGGCTGGCGGTGCTGCTCGCCTCCTACGACCGGGACGCGAAGCTGACGCCGCTCGGCCAGAAGATGCACCGGGTGTTCCTGCGGGACGCGATGGTGGCGAGGCTGCTCAGCGAGCGGTCCTGGCAGCAGTACCCAGAGCACGCTGACGTGCCGATCACGGCGCCGATCTTCGTGACCGGCCTGCCGCGCACCGGGACCACGGCGCTGCACCGGCTGCTCACCGCCGATCCCGGCCATCAGGGCCTTGAGCTGTGGCTGACCCTGGCGCCGCAGCCGCGGCCGCCGCGGGACAAGTGGGACGCCGACCCGATCTACGCGGCCATGGTGCAGGGGTACCGGAAGCATCACGTCGCCCATCCCGAGTTCATGGGGCTGCACCACCTCGCGGCCGACGAGGTGGAGGAGTGCTGGCGGCTGCTCAGCCAGTCGATGCGGTCGATCTCGTTCGAGTGCCTCGCCTACGTGCCGACTTACTCCTCCTGGCTGCAGACCAAGGGCTGGAGCGACGCCTACCGCAGGCATCGCAGGAACTTGCAGCTCATCGGGCTCAACGATGCTGACCGGCGGTGGGTGCTGAAGAACCCGAGCCACTTGTTCGCGATCGACGAACTGCTCGCCGTGTACCCGGACGCGCTGATCATCCAGACTCACCGGCGGCCGAGAACCGCGATCGCCTCCGCCTGCAGCCTGTCGGCCCACGCCACGGCCGGCTGGTCGGAGCGGTTCGTCGGCCCCGTGATCGGCTCCGAGCAGCTGGAGCTGTGGGCGCGCGGGCTCGAGGAGTTCATGGACGCGCGGGCCCGCTACGACCAGAGCCGGTTCTGCGACGTCTGGTACGAGGACTTCGTGGCCAACCCGTTGCGGACGATCGAGTCGGTCTACGAGTACTTCGGCATCGAGCTCAGCGGCCCGGCGGCCGACGCCATGGCGGCGACCCACGCCGAGTGGGCCAACGCCGGCCCGGTGCGGCCGGGTTCGGGGCACCAGTACTCGCTCGCTGACTTCGGCCTGACCCGCGAGCAAGTAGACGACCGCTTCTCCGGCTACACGGGCGTCCGGGAGCAGTAAGGCTAGGGGATGCCGACGCCGGCGACCACGTGCATGGCGTTCATGAACTGCTTGTTCTTGCAGGCGGGGAACGTGAAGCTGCCGATCAGCTGGCGGCTGGACTGGCCAGTCTGGCCGGGCGGGGTGATCTCGAGGCCGACGGCCGTGGCCTGGCCGCAGCCGGCGATGAAGCCAGCCTGGACGATGCCGATCCTGGAGAAGGCGGTCTGGCCGGGCTTGAGCGTGATCTTGGGACCGCTAGTGGACCCGGCCAGGACCGGGCCGATGCGCTGGCCCTTGCCGTTGATCGCGTACATGGTGGGCTTCCCGGCGAGGTAGCAGGTGTGGGTGTGGAAGCCGTCGTTGGTGAACTCGAGGGGGTAGAAGGTGGTGCCGGCGGCCGCGCCGTCCCCGTTCAGGCCCAGCCAGACCTCGATGCTCGAGCCCTTGCAGGGTGGCGTCGACGCTGGCCTGGCGGCGGAGGCGGGGGCCGCTGGCGCGGCTGAGGCGGCGAGGGCCACGGCGGGCGCCGCGAGGGCGGCGCAGGCGATCGCCGCGGTGACGATGATGCTGCGGCCGCGAGTTGCTCGGTCCATTGCGTTATGTCCCCTCTTGAGCGTTCTGGGAGTTCCAAATCAACCTCAGTATGACAAGGCCGCCACGAACATCCCAAGATCCGCGTTGGCGGGCGGCCGGGCTGCCTGACGGAGGTTTCGCGGGGGTGGCCTGCCCAGGTGCGTTTCCGTGATCAAGCTGGTCTCGTGATCACGGAGGGTCGGCTGGGTGATGACGCGCGGAAGCTCCGTTGTCTCGGATTCTCGGTGATCACGGAGTTGTCCGGGGGCTTGGCCTACCCCCGCGCCTTTCCGTGATTGCCTCCGCGTCGGGGTCCCTGAGCCCCAGCCGGGCTGGCGGTGCTTGCCGGGCTGGAGGGGCGGGAGCGGATGGCGAGCAGGGCGGCCGAGGCCAGGCCGGCGGCGGCGAACAGCGCGGCCACGAGGGCCACGGCGTGGCGGAAGGTGACGATCGGATCGTCGACCGCCAGCTTCGACAAGATCGCGACTAGCCCGGCCACGCCGAGGACGGTGCCGATCTGCCTGGCCATGTTGAGTATGCCGCTGCCGGTGCCGAACCTGGCCGGGGGCAGCGACGTCGTCCCGGCGCCGAGCAGCGAGGGGATCGTCAGCCCGACCCCGGCCCCGCCGAGCAACTGGGCCGGAAGCAGGTGGGTCAGGTAGGCCGGGTCGACCTGGAGCTGGGTGTACCAGAACGCCATGGCGGCGGCGTTGACGAAGCAGCCGATCACCGCGACCCGGCCAGGGCCGCCCAGGCGGGCGGCCAGGCGGGGCGCGACTAGGCTCGCGAACGGCAGCACCATCAGCGGGCCAGGGCCGATCGCCAGGCCCGCCCGCACGGCCGAGTAGTGCCAGACGCCGGTCAGGAACTCCACCGAGTTGAGCACGAACGCCCCGAAGCCGCCGTAGTACAGGATCGAGGCGACGAACGCGCCGCTGAACGTGCGTGACTTCAGCAGCTCGAGCTCGATCACGGGGGAGTGGTGCACCCGTGATCGCAGGACCACGGCGACGCCGCAGATCACGCCGCCGGCCAGCGTTCCGAGGAACGCCACCGAGCCCCAGCCCCAGTCCGGCGCCTTGACGAGCCCGAACGCGATCAGCCCGACGGCGGCGGCGAGCAGGGCGGCGCCGATCACGTCAGGGCGGCCCTTGGCGTGCTCATCTTGGCTCTCCGGCACGACGCGCGTGGCAAGCGCGACCGCGACGATCCCGACCGGCAAGTTGATCCAGAACACCCAGCGCCAGCTGACCTGGACCAGGCTGCCGCCGATCACCGGGCCGAGCGCGGCGCCGAGCGCGCCGACCGCCGACCAGGCGCCGATCGCCTTGGCCCTGGCCGGCGCTGGGACGCAGGCGAGCAGGAGCGAGAGCGAGGCGGGAACCATGAGGCCGGCGCCGGCCGCCTGGATGACCCTGGCGACGACCAGGGCGGCCACGCCAGGTGCGAGCCCGCAGATCAGCGAGCCGATCGTGAAGCCGACGAGGCCGACCATGAACACCTTGCGGCGGCCGATCCGGTCGGCCCAGCGGCCGGCCGGCACCAGGACCGCGGCGAACACGATCGTGTAGGCGTTGAGCACCCAGGACAGCGAGCCGAGGCTGGTGCCCGGGTACTCCCGGCCGATGTAGGGAAACGCCAGGTTGACGATGAACAGATCAAGGCTGGACATGAAGACGGCGAGCGACAGCACGGCGATGATGGCGCCGACCTTGGGCGTGCTCGCTTCGGCCGCCGGTGCCGCTGCAGGTGCCGGTGCCGGCGGAGCTGGCGCGGCCAATGGGGGTGTGCTCACGGGGTCGTCCTCACCTGGTCGGTTACCGAGTCCAGAATCTGGACCTACTGTAACCCGGAGATAGCAAGTGCGTCCAGTTTTCGGACTCAGTGGTATCGTGGGCGTCATGGATGCGGTGGCAGGGCAGTCTGAGCGGGAGGCGCGGCCTCGGGCCTCGGCGCAGCCTCGGGTCTGCTCGATCGCAAAGACGCTGGAGGTCGTCGGCGAGAAGTGGGCGTTGCTGGCGATCAGGGAAGTCTTCTTGGGCGACCGCCGGTTCGACGAGATGGTGCGCCGGATCGGCGCGCCCCGTGACACCCTCGCGGCCCGGCTACGGGTGCTAGTCGCGTCCGGGATCTTGGAGCGTCGGCAGTACTCGGAGCATCCGGCCCGGTTCGAGTACCACCTGACCCAGGCGGGCCGCGACCTGTACCCGGTGATCCTCACCCTGATGCGGTGGGGCGACACCTACCTGCTCACCGACGGCGAGGAGCCGCCGATGGTGCTCGAGCACAATTGCGGCCACCGGCTCACCCCTCAGGTCGTCTGCGCGGCCTGCGGCGAGCCAGCCGTCGCCGGCACGGCCCGGCCAATACGTCGCGCCGGGTGAGGTGTGCGAGACTTTTCCGCGGCAGCTGTGAAGGCGGTGGAAAGGAGAGCGCGCGATGACGGAGCCTGAGCCGCAGCCGGTGCTGAGCCCGCTCACCGCCGCCGCTATCTTCCTGGTGCTGACCATCAACCCCGGCGGCGAGGCCGCCGTCCGTGACCTGCTCGACGACATCACCGGCCTGGAGCGGTCGGTCGGGTTCCGGCTGCCCGAGGGCAGGCTGGCCTGCGTGGTCGGGATCGGCTCAGCGGCGTGGGATCGGCTGTTTGCCGGCCCGAGGCCAGCCGAGCTGCATCCCTTCAGGCCGCTCGCCGGCGCCAGGTACAACGCCCCGGCCACCCCTGGCGACCTCCTGTTCCACATCAGGGCCAACGAGATGGACCTGTGCTTCGAGTTCATCGCCCAGGTGATGAGCCGGCTCACCGGCTCGGTCACGGTCCAGGACGAGGTGCACGGCTTCCGGTACTTCGACGAGCGCGACCTGATCGGCTTCGTGGACGGCACCGAGAACCCGGCGGGCAAGGCGGCGCGGGTCGCCGCCCTGATCGCCGACGAGGACCAGGACTTCGCCGGCGGCAGCTACGTCATCATCCAGAAGTACCTGCACGACCTGCAGGCCTGGAATCGGCTCACGGTCGAAGACCAGGAGAAGGCCATCGGCCGCAGCAAGCTGTCCGACATCGAGATGCCCGACGACATCAAGCCGGCCAACAGCCACGTCGCGCTCAACACCATCTACGACCCCGACGGCACCCAGCGGCAGATCCTGCGGGCCAACATGCCGTTCGGCCAGCCGAGCCGGGCCGAGTTCGGCACCTACTACATCGCCTACGCGGCCACCCCGACCGTCACCGAGCAGATGCTCACGAACATGTTCATCGGCAACCCGCCGGGGAATTACGACCGGATACTCGATTTCTCGACCGCGATGACCGGCTGCCTGTTCTTCGTCCCGACTATTGACTTCCTCGACAACTTGCCTGACCCGCCGGGGGCGGCGGCGCCGAAAGCGTCGGCCGCCTTGCCCGTGACCGTGACGGATGGCTCACTGAGGATCGGTGGCCTGCAAAGGAGCGCTCAGCAATGAACAACCTGCACCGCGAGCTTGCCCCCATCTCCGCTGCCGCCTGGGCCAGCATCGAGCAGGAGGCCAGGCGCACGTTCACGCTGCACCTCGCCGGCCGTCGCGTCATCGACGTGACCGAGCCAGGCGACGAGGTGCTGTCCGCGGTCGGCACCGGCCACCTCACCGACCTCAAGGCGCCCGCCGACGGCATCATCGCGCGCGCCAGGATCGCGCAGCCGGTGGTCGAGTTCCGGGTGCCGTTCGCGGTCAGCCGCCAGGCCGTCGACGACGTGGACCGCGGGGCCGAGGACCCGGACTGGCAGCCGGTCAAGGACGCTGCCCACGCGATCGCGATGGCCGAGGACCGGGCGATCTTCGACGGCTACCCGGCCGGCAGCATCGCCGGCATCAGGAAGTCGTCGTCCAACGCCGCGGTCGAGCTCCCCGAGGACGCCAGGGCCTACCCTGACCTGGTCAGCGGCGCGCTGGAGACCCTGCGCCTGGCCGGCGTCGGCGGCCCCTTCGCCTTGGTGCTGAGCGCCAAGGCCTACACCGCCGTCAGCGAGACCTCCGACCACGGCTACCCGGTCCGCCAGCACCTGTCCAAGGTGGTGGACGGCCCGATCGTGTGGGCGCCCGCCATCGAAGGCGCCTTCGTCGTGTCCGCCAGGGGCGGCGACTTCGAGCTCTACCTCGGCCAGGACCTGTCGATCGGCTACCTGTCCCACGACATCGAGACCATCACCTTGTACTTCGAGGAAGCCTTCACTTTCCTCACCCACACCCCCGAAGCCGTAGTCCCCATCAATCCGTAACGCTCACTCTGACCGGCCGGATAGAGTCCCGTAGGTGACCGCAGCGACCGAACCCCCGGCCAGTCAGCCAGCCGTTAAGATCCCCGATCCGGCGCCGATCCACCAGCGGATCGCGGCCGAACTCGGGGTAAGGGACGCGCAGGTCATCGCGACCATTGAGCTGCTCGACGGCGGCGCGACGGTGCCGTTCATCGCCAGGTACCGCAAGGAAGCGACCGGGACGCTCGACGACGCCCAGCTCCGCGCCCTGACCGAGCGGCTTACTTACCTGCGGGAGTTCGACGAGCGTCGGCGCGCGATCCTCGAGTCGATCGCGGCCCAGGGCAAGCTTGACGAGGCACTGGCAGCCCAGATCATGGCCGCCGAGACTAAGGCCAGGCTGGAAGACATCTACCTGCCCTACAAGCCCAAGCGCCGCACCAGGGCCCAGATCGCCCGCGAGGCTGGCCTTGAGCCGCTGGCCGAGGCGCTGCTCGGCGACCCGGCGACGGACCCGAGGACGGCCGCGGCCGGCTTCATCGACGCGGAGAAGGGCGTCGCCGACGAGGCGGCCGCGCTTGACGGCGCGCAGGCGATCCTGATCGAGCGGTTCTCAGAGAACGCCGACCTGATCGGCGTCCTCCGCGAGCGCACCTGGTCAAGGGGCAAGCTGGTCGCCAAGGTCAAGCCGGGCAAGGAGGAGCAGGGCGCCAAGTTCGCCGACTACTTCGAGTTCGACGAGCCCTACGCCAAGCTGCCGTCGCACCGCATCCTCGCCATGTTCAGGGGCGAGAAGGAAGACGTGCTCGACCTGACCATGGATCCCGGCGACCTCCCGCCCGCGCAGGGCGAGACGCTCACCGGCGCCGAGTCCCTGATCGCCGGCGCCTTCGGCATCGAGGACCTGGGCCGGCCCGCCGACCGCTGGCTGTCCGACACGGTCAAGGTCGCCTGGCGGGCCCGGATCAGCGTGCACGTCGCCGCTGACGCGCGGCTTCGGCTGTGGCAGGCAGCCGAGGACGAAGCGGTCAGGGTCTTCGCCGCGAACTTGCGTGACCTGCTGCTCGCCGCCCCGGCCGGTGCCCGCACCACGATGGGGCTCGACCCCGGGTTCCGGACCGGGGTGAAGGTCACCGTGGTCGACCAGACCGGCAAGCCGGTCGCGACCAAGACGATCTACCCGCACGAGCCCCAGCGCAAGTGGGACGAGTCGATCGCCGTCCTGGCCCAGCTCGCCGCCGCCCACAAGGTCGACCTGATCGCGATCGGCAACGGCACGGCCTCCCGCGAGACCGACAAGCTCGCCGCCGACCTGATCAAGGCCCGCCCCGAGCTCAAGCTCACCAAGGTGATGGTCTCCGAGGCCGGCGCCTCGGTCTACTCGGCCTCCGCCTACGCCTCGCGCGAGCTGCCCGCCATGGACGTGTCGCTCCGCGGTGCCGTCTCCATCGCCCGCCGCCTTCAGGATCCGCTCGCCGAGCTGGTCAAGATCGACCCCAAGTCGATCGGCGTCGGCCAGTACCAGCACGACCTCGCCGAGGCCAAGCTCTCCAAGTCGCTCGACGCGGTCGTCGAGGACTGCGTCAACGCGGTCGGGGTGGACGTGAACACCGCCTCGGTCCCGCTGCTCGCCCGGGTCTCCGGTATCAGCGAGGGCGTGGCCGGGGCGATCGTCGCGCACCGGGACGAGCGCGGCCCGTTCCCCACCCGCCAGGCGCTGAAGGAGGTGCCCAGGCTCGGCCCGAAGGCGTTCGAGCAGTGCGCGGGCTTCCTGCGGATCACCGGCGGCGCCGACCCGCTGGACGCGTCGGCGGTGCACCCCGAGGCCTACCCGGTGGTCCGGCGGATCATGAAGGCGGCCAGCACCCCGATCGGCAGCCTGATCGGCAACACCGCGGTCCTCCGCTCGCTGAAGCCGGCCGAGTTCACCGACGAGCGATTCGGGCTCCCCACGGTTACCGACATCCTCGGTGAGCTGGAGAAGCCCGGCCGTGACCCGCGCCCGGCGTTCACCACGGCCGCCTTCGCCGAAGGCGTCGAGTCGCTGGCCGACCTGACCCCTGGCATGGTGCTCGAAGGGGTCGTCACCAACGTGGCTGCCTTCGGCGCGTTCGTCGACATCGGCGTGCACCAGGACGGGCTCGTCCACGTCTCGGCGATGTCCGCCGCGTTCGTGACCGACCCCCGCCAGGTCGCCAAGCCAGGCGACATCGTCAAGGTCAAGGTCCTGGCCGTGGACATGCCGCGCAAGCGGATCTCGCTGTCCATGCGCCTGGACGACCAGCCAGGCGCCGGTCAGGGTGGCAAGCCCGATGAGCGTTCGGGCTCGCGGCCAGATAAGGGCCCAGGATCAGCCAAGAAACCAGCCCGCGCTGGCGCGGGCAAGCAGGCCGATCAGGGCGGGGCAATGGCGGCCGCCCTGCGGCGGGCCGGTCTGACCAACAAGTAGCCGCTAAAGCTTCAGGCCGTGCGATGAATGGCCGAGCAGGGCGATAACCAGCGCGGCCAGCGCGACGACGATGATGGCGACCGTGACCACGAGGACCCGGCGGCGGGCGACCGCCTCGACGTTGCCTGACTGCGGGCCGAGTGAGCGCGGCATCCGCCCGATCGCCCAGACGACCACGCTCAGCCCCAGCAACGGCGCCCCGATCAAGGGCCGCGCCTTCAAGATGGCCACCCCGATCGCCGCGAACGAGATCGCGCTCCGCGTCCAGGCCAGCCTGGTCCGCTCCCTGGCCAGTCCGGGGTCGGCGAAGTCGATGTCGTCCGGGGCCGGCCCTGGCCCTTCGCGGCTCAATGCACCGACGCCTTGGAGTACAGGTCAACCGCCGCGGCGACCAGCGCGATCACGCCCACGGTCCAGGCCAGCACCGTCGGCAGGTGCGTGACCGGAATCGGGCGGCCGTGCCGGAGCGCGTGCTGGTTCCGTCTCCACTCGAAGTAGCTGAGGCCGGACAGCACGGCCCCGAGCAGGATCAGCGGCGTCGCGATGACCGAACGGCCCCACGGCACGTGCGGGAACGGCGGCAGCAACTGGGCGATCGCCAGCCCGCCCGCGACGAGCGCGAGCGACGTCCGGCTCCAGGCCAGGAACGTCCGCTCGTTGGCGAGCGTGAACCGGGCGTCGGGCTCGGTCCCGGCGTCTGGATGCTCGTCCTTGCCCGCATCAGAAGTAGACGTCGTAGGCTCCCCTTCAGCTCAGGCTGGCACGGCGATGATAGCGGCCATGATCAGTCATTGATACGACCGTTTCGCGCGGTTACGCTCGGGGCGAGTGTCGAACGGAAGGATAACCTCGCCATGAGTCGTCTCTCGCGGTTAGTGCTGGCTGCCGGCGGCAAGGCTGCGCTTAAGGGCCAGACGCAGGTAGAGAGCACCAACTGGTCCGGCTACGTCGTCACCGGCAGCGGTTTCACGCAGGTCTCCGGTGACTGGAACGAGCCGACTGCCAGCTGCGGGTCGGCGACCTCATTGGCCGCCTTCTGGATCGGCATCGACGGTTACAGCAGCCCCACGGTCGAGCAAGCCGGCACGCTGATCGAGTGCTACGGAGGCACCGCGTACCAGTACACCTGGTGGGAGATGTATCCCACCAACGACATCCAGGTCGTCGGCGACACGGTCGCCTCCGGTGATGCGATCGTCGCGCTGATCACCAGGAAGGGCACCAGCTACACGCTGAAGATCACCGACTCCACCCATCCGGCTAACAGCTTCAAGACCACTCAGACCTGCGCCGACTGCGACAACTCCAGCGCGGAATGGATCGCCGAGGCGCCCACGGGCTCCGGCGCGGTACCTAGCTCTTCAGACCTTGACCATGACCGGCACCGGGCGCGCTGCTGATATATCCATGGCGGCGCCCGAGGGCTGTTCGCCTGGATGCGGGGCGGCTAGCGTGGCGGGAGCGGGTCGAGCGGAGGGTGGCGGCGATGGCTGATCTGGTCGGGGAACTTGAGCTGGCGGACTTCGACTTCACCGACTACGGGCTCAATGGTGAGGTGTATCACCAGCGGCTGGCGGTGCTGAGCGAGCACGGCTGGCTGGCCAAGTCACCGATCGCCTACGTGGTGCTCGACCGCGAGGCCGGTGAGTTCTTCCTCCGCGCCCGGCAGGCCAGGTTCCCCGGCCAGGAGATCGGCGAGCTGTTCGGCATTACCGGCGGCCGGCTCGCCGAGCAGATCGAGGCCAACATCTTGAACCTGACCGGCGACCGGCACCGGCGGCTGCGCGGGCTTGTCTCGCCGGCGTTCACGCCGAGGGCGGCCCGGCAGTGGCGGCCGGCCATGCGCGTGATCGCCGGGTCGCTGTGGGCGGGCCTGGACGGCGCGACCGAGTGCGAGTTCGTCTCGGCGTTCGCCGGGCCCTATCCTGCTCGCACGATCGCCGAGGTGATCGGCGCCCCGCAAGCTGACGCCGCCGAGCTGCAGGACTGGTCGAGCTGGGTGCAGCGCCAATTCGACATCAAGGCACTGGCCGAGCAGCCGGCCAGGATCGAGCAAGCGGTCGGCGAGCTCTACGACTACGTGTCGGCGCTGCTCGACCGCCGCCGGGCCGAGCCTGCTGACGACCTGATCAGCACGCTGCTGCGGGTCGAGGCCGAAGGTGACCGGCTGTCGCCCGCCGAGTGCGTGAACCTGGTGCTCAACGTACTGGCCGGAGGGGTCGACACGACCGTGGCCCAGCTGGCGCACGCGCTGCGGCTTTTCGCGGCGCACGCCGATCAGTGGCAGCTGCTGGCGGACCAGCCCGCCCTGGTGCCCAGGGCGGTGGACGAGATCCTGCGGTTCGAGCCGATCACGCCGTTCACGGCCAGGATCTGCACCGAGCAGCTCGAGCACCGGGGCGTGATCTTCCCGGCCGGGACGATCGTCGCGATCTGTGCCGAGCGGGCCAACCGGGAGTCCGGCGACGACTTCGACATCGCCGCCGACCGGTCGGGGGAGCGGGCGCTGACCTTCGGCGCCGGCGCGCACTTCTGCCTCGGCCAGAACCTGGCGCGGGCCGAGCTCGAAGAGGCGATCGCCTTCCTGGCGCCCCGGACGCCTGGCCTGCGGGCCAGCGGGCCGGCCAAGCTCGGCGGGGTCGAGGGCATCTATAACATCGAGTCCCTGCCGCTCGCCTGGTCGGCGCCCTAGTGCCCCGGCTGGGCCTCGTCGGACTTCTTGACCAGGACGACCGGGCAGGATGCGTGGGCGGAGACGGCCTGACTGACCGAGCCGAGCAGCAGGCCGGCGAAGGCCGACCGGCCGCGGGTGCCGAGCACGAGCAGGTCCGCATCCTCCGCCGCCTTGAGCAGCGACTCGATCGGGTCGCCCTCGGCGACGATGGTGCGCAGCGGCACCGGCGGGCTCGGGGCGACCGCCTCGACGGTCTGCCTGAGCAGGGCCTTGGCTCCGGTTTCGAGCTCGTACTTGTCGAACCCGCCCGGCACGCTGATGAAAGGCACCTGCCAGCTCAGCAAGGCCACAATCTCGCCGGACTTGGACTGGGCTTGTCCTAGGGCCCAGAGCAGGGCGGCGGTGCTGTGCGGCGAGGCGTCCACGCCGACGACGATCCGGTATGTCATGTGTGTCCTAGCGCGACCTTGGGTGATGAGTAGGCCTGTTCCGAGAGGTCTTCCAGGCTGCGCCCCTTCGTCTCGGGCAGCAAGGCGACGGTCAGCACCAGGCCGGCCAGCGACACGATGCCGGCCACGATCTCGGCCCCCCTGATCCCGAGCGAGGACGCACAGCATCACGGGGAACAGGTACGCCCCGGCGAAGGCCCCTATCTTGCCCGCGGCCGCGGACACGCCGTGCCCAGTGGTGCGCACCTCAAGCGGGAAGAGCTCGGCCGGATAGATGAACGTCGTCGTGTTGGGGCCGAACCCGGTGAAGAAGTAGCTGATGCCATACAGCAAGATGAACGGCACCGCGTTGACGGTGGCCCCTGGGATGAGGCCGATCAGCAGGAACATCGCTCCCATCATGAAGAAGCCAAGGGTCTGGATGTTCTTGCGGCCGGTCTTGTCCAGCAGCAGGATCGCGACGATGTAGCCGGGAACCGCGAATGCGGCGAAGATCCCGAGTTGCACCAGCGTGTTGTGCAGCAGCGAGGCGTGCGGGTTCAGCAGCTTGAGTATCTCGGGGGTGGAGATGGAGTTGCCGTAATAGCAGAAGTCGAGCAGGAACCACGCGCCGGAGGTCCCGATCAGCCAGAGCAGCATCTTGCGATGACGGCCGAGCACCTTAAAGCCATCGAGGGCGCCCTGGGGAACCCTGGCGGCCGACTCAGGGCCGGGCCCCCCGAGGCCTGCCCGCCGGTCGCCTGGGCAATGGCGGCCTGCGCCTCGTCATGGGCGCCCCGGCCATGGCGAACCGCGGCGTCTCGTGGATCTGACGCCGCAGATAGAAGACGGCGAGGCCAGGGATCGCGCCGAGGCCGAGCAGGATTCGCCAGGTCGCCTCGTTCGAGATCCCCGAGGCGAGGAGGATCGAGGCGATCAGCGGGCCGACGAGCAGGCCGGCCCCCTGCATGGCGAAGACCAGCCCGACCATCCGGCCCCGCGACTTCTTGCCTGAGTACTCGCTCATGATCGTGGCCGACACCGGGTAGTCGCCGCCGATGCCGATGCCGAGGACGGCCCGGCAGACCAGGAGGAACACGTAGTTCGGAGCCAGCGCCGACGCGATCGCGCCGATCGCGAGGATCAGAACCTCGTAGCCGTAGATGCGCTTGCGGCCGAGGATCTCAGCGACCCGGCCGAACACCACCGCGCCGACTGCCGACGCCGCGAGCGTGATCGAGTTGAGCAGCGACACCTGCGTCGTCGACAGGTGCCACTCGGTGGTGAGCAGCGCCACGACGATGCCGATGACGAAGAGATCGTAGGCGTCGGTGAAGAAGCCCATGCCGGAGACGAACATGATCTTCCATTGGAACCGGCTGACCTTGGCCTCGTCGAGCGCGTCGAACGCGTCACCAGACGACTCCCGCGCGGTGCTTGCCCCCATGCGCGGAGGACTACAAAGAGTTATGTCACTTAACCGTGAGTGACCCCCTAATATGGCGCCTGAGCGGTTCTGCGGCGAAATTTGGCTTAGTAATAAATGTCTAACAGATGAACTAAGCTCAGAACTTCGGTTGTTACGATTGCTGCGCTAGCGAGCAGAACTACTCCGTGTTGTCGAATCAGCGCTGTCTGGTGACAGGAGCGTCCGGGTACATCGGCGGACGCCTGGTCCCTGAGCTTCTCGCCGGCGGTTACCGGGTCAGGTGCATGTCAAGGGACGCCAGCAAGCTGGCTGACCGGCCCTGGACGGCCGAGGTCGAGATCGCTGAAGCGGACGCCCTGGACCCCGAGGCGGTCACGGCGGCGCTGCGCGGGGTCGACGTCGCCTACTACCTGATTCACTCGATTGGCGCCACCGACGGCTTCGAGCAGCGTGACGCCGCCTCGGCCAGGATCTTCGCCGCGGCGGCCGCCGCGGCCGGGGTCCGCCGGATCGTCTACCTCGGCGGCATCGTCCCCGCCGATGACTGCGACCTGTCCGCCCACTTGCGGTCAAGGCGCGAGGTCGGCGAGATCCTGCTGGCCGCCCAGGTCCCGTCGATCGTGCTGCAGGCCGCGGTGATCATCGGCAGCGGCTCCGCGTCGTTCGAGATGCTCAGGTACCTGACCGAGCGACTGCCCGTAATGGTCACGCCCCGCTGGGTGCGGACGCTGATCCAGCCGATCGCCGTGACTGACGTCATGCGCTACCTGGTCGGCGCGGCCGAGGTCGACGCGGCCATCAACCGGCGGTTCGACATCGGCGGCCCCGATGTCCTGAGCTACGCGGGCATGATGGCGGCGTACGCGAAGGCGGCCGGACTCCGGCCCCGGGTCATCATCCCGGTGCCGTTCCTCAGCCCTGGCTTGTCGTCGCTCTGGGTCGGCCTGGTCACGCCGGTTCCGGCCGGCCTGGCCAGGCCGCTGGTGGAGTCGCTCCGCAACGAGGTCGTGTGCACCGAGCACGACATCGTCAGCTACCTGCCCGACCCGCCGTACGGGCTGATCTCGCTTGACCGGTCGCTGGCGCTCGCGTTGCGGCACGTCAGGACCGGCGAGGTCGCGACGCGCTGGTCATCGGCCGGCTACACCCCCGTCTCTGGGCAACTGCCCAGCGACCCGCAACGCACGGATCCGAACTGGTCGGGTGGCTCCCTGTACGTCGACGAGCGGGCCCGGCGAGTCCGGGCGTCCGCTGAGGCGCTGTGGCGGACGATCGAGGGCATCGGCGGCGAGCGCGGCTGGTACTCCTTCCCGGCCGCCTGGGCGGCCCGCGGCCTGCTCGACCGCCTGGCCGGCGGGATGGGCCTGCGCCGGGGCCGGGCCGACCCCGACCACCTGAGGGTTGGCGCGCAGGTCGACTTCTGGCAAGTCGAGGAGATGGTCCCCGGCTCCTTGCTGAGGCTGAGGGCCGAGATGAGACTGCCGGGGCGGGCCTGGCTGGAGTTCTCGGTGCGACGCGAGCCGTCGGGCGGAACGCTCTACCGGCAGCGGGCCATCTTCCGCCCGGTCGGCCTGCTCGGGCAGGCGTACTGGTGGCTGCTGCGCCCGTTCCACGACATCGTCTTCGGCGGCATGCTGCGGAACATCGCCGCCACCGCCGGCCGGGAAACGCTAGCCGAGCAGGCTGGCCGGGGCAGATAGACGGGGTTCAACTCGCCGGGTTCGGCGTGTGCTGTACGGCCCAGTGCTTGCCGTTCCAATGCTCGGCCAGCGTCTTCCCGACATCCGCGCTGCTCTCGTAGTCCCCGGCCGCAATGCAGCTCACGGCAGACGTGCACCGGACCGCGACGAGGGCGCCACTCGTCCCGCCTGAGGGCGGGGCGGCAGTTGGCTGGATGACCCAGTGCTTGCCGTTCCAGCGCTCGGCCAGCGACTCCACATCGCTAGTGCTGTTGGTGAAGTCTCCGACCGCGGTGCAGGTCGTGGCCGAATGGCACGCTACGGCTACCAGTTCGTCGCCGAGAGCTCCTTGCGGGTTGCTCGCGTGCTGAGTGCTCCAGCGGCGGCCGTTCCAGCGCTCGGCCAGCGCGAGCGAGGTGCCTGTGCGGCTGAGGTATTCTCCGACCGCGGTGCAGGCGGAGGCCGATGAGCACGATGCGCCGCCCAGGTCACTGTCCATCGCGCCGGCCGGTACCGGGGTGGGCTGCGTGCTCCACCGGCGGCCGTTCCAGCTCTCAGCCAGCATCGTCTGGCTGGTCGAGCTGACGCCATGGTTGCCGACCGCGACGCAGTCGGCAACGGCCGGGCACGATACCCAGGAGAACTCGGTGTCATTTGCGCCTCCGGGGTTGGCCGAGCGCTGGATGGTCCAGTCGTGGCCGTTCCACCGCTCGGCCAGCGTCCGAAAGACGCCGGACTTCTGCTCGTCGAACCCGACGGCGATGCACTCAGCCGGGGACGGGCACGAGACACTATCAAGCTCGCTGCTCACCGAACCAGAGGGGAGAGATGTCCGCTGGATCGTCCACCGGCGGCCATCCCACCGCTCGGCCAGCCCCAGCGGTCCGGACTTCGCGTCGTAGTACCCGACCGCGATGCACGCCGAGGCCGACTGGCAGGCAACTCCGGCCATGAAGGTCTCCAGGGCGCCAGCGGGGTCAGGCGGACGCTGGATCGCCCAGTGGTGGCCGTTCCACCGCTCGGCCAGCGGCACCAGGCTCAGGTGACTTTTGCTGTAAAAAGAGCCGACCGCGGTGCAGGCGGCTACCGACGAGCACGACAGCGCCACCAGGGTGCTTCCGAAGGCCGCTGAGAAGCCGGGACTGGCCTGCCTCTCCTGGCGGGCACTGGCACTGGCACTGGCACTGGCACTGGCACTGACCGGGCCCGCGCCGCAGATCGCCATTGCCGCGAAAGCTGCCGCGAGGATGACATAGCCGCGTTTCATTACTGCTCCCACGCGAGCCCGAGGACTCCGAGTGCGGCCGTCTCGCTGGCGCCAACCGTACACCCGCCACTTCAACCCGCGCCGTCCTTCAGGCGGCGGTGGCGGGTGGTGGGCTGTGGCTGTGGTATTCGCGGCCGTCGGGGCTGCGGGCGGTGGTGGTGCCGTCGGCGTTGAGGGTGACGGTCCAGCCCCACCGGTGGATGCAAGCCATCTATAGATGTAGGTTACTAACGATCGCCTGACCTGCGACAATCCTCCGCGAGGGCCGCCGGCGCCATTTCCACGGAACATGGTCCCGATCACTCTCGTATGGGTCGGCCGAGAGTTCCGGCTGTCTGGGCTGCCGGACAGTGCGGGCGGCTCCCGAGATGTCATCTAGCGGGCATGGTGATGACATGCGCGCGGACATGGCGACGGTACGTCGCAGGGGCGCATCATCGCCTTACGCAGCCGTGGTATGCCTGCTAGGCCAGATCGGGAGTAACGGAAATGACTTTAACCAGCGAAGCGCCGGTCACGGTATCGGCGAGGATGGTCACGATTAATCGGATCCGGGCGCAACTGAATGCGTCCCTTGCATTCTCGTGCTATTCCAGAAATCCCGCCCACTATAACGCCGTCACTATGCGTAACAGTCAATTCGCGACGCGCCTGATTGCTGTCGAGGTCGTTTCGCTCGGAATCCCGATATGAGCCGGCATTATAGATGCTGGCGGGGCCGGGTAAGCGCTACCCGCTGAACTCGTGCCCAGCAAGACGGCCGGCCTGGAAGCTAAAGAGTCAGCCGATATGGCAGGGAAGCCATGACAAGCAGAACTCACGAGCCGATACCGCGATTGTCCGTGCTGCGGGAGGCGGCGCGCGGTAGAAATGTGCGCATGACGATTCTCAACTGGCCAGGGCCGGATGCCCTGCCCCCTGTACGGAAATGGTCTGTGTCTGCCCCCAGGCAGCTCTACCGGGACCGGCGCATATCGGTAGAGGAAGTACAGGTGAGCACTGGTACCGGGAAGCCCTTCGCACACCAGGTGATCCGGTTCGCGTCTGAGTCTGTCGCTGCTGTGGTGCATAGCCAAGGACGCGGCGTGCTCATGCTCTACCGGCACCGCTTCATAACCGCCAGCGCCGGCCTGGCGCTGCCCGCCGGCGGCATCGAACCTGGCGAGCACCCCGTGGACGCGGCGTCCCGCGAGGTCTTCGAGGAGACGGGGTGCAAGCTCGAAGACGCCAGGCTGATGGGCTCAGCCCATGTCTTGCCGGGGCAGGCTGACAAGCGGTTCTGGTTCGTATTCGGGACTGTGGCGGGCAACGACGTTCCCGAACCTGCCGACGCTCACGAATCGACGGCCCTGTACTGGGTGCCGGTCAGTGAGCTCTTCGACTTGATGTCCGGCGGCCTGATCTCCGCCCAGCCGAGCATGCTCGCGTTGCTGTATGCCGAACGGGCAGGGCTGCTCAGGGAATTACGCACTGAAAGAAGCCAGTCATGTCAGAAAACAGCGAAACATGGGACGGCGCCCTGACGGTATCCGCCGGCGGCGACGGCACGGACTCTTACGATTTCGGCTCTCGCGCGGCAGCGGTCACAAGCCTAAAATCCGGACTGCGCCTGCCGGAGATGACCCCGCTCCCGTCGCCTTGGACGCTGGAAATCGAGCCCACTTTGCTGTGCAACGCCCGGTGCCATTTCTGTTCTTACGAGGACTTGATCAGGGATTTCCGCGAGCGGCAGCGCGCGCTCCCGGTAATCCAGCGCGGCCGTGGGCTGGCGTGGGAAAGGGTCAGGTATCTCCTTGAGGAGATCCGTGGCTGCGGAACCACGAGGGGAATTTTCTGGTCAGGTGGCGGGGAACCGCTCGTGTGGCCACACCTGACCGACGCGATTATCGCGTCAAGCGAATTCGCGGACGTATCACTTCAGACAAACGGCATCAAGATGGACAGGCTGCTTACCGGGAAGCGCGTCTTAGGTAACCTGTCGGTTCTGAGCGTAAGCGTATATTCCGATCTCCGGGAGCAGCATAAGCAGATCGCCGGCGTCGATTCATTCGAGCGAGTATCTCGCAACATTCAGGACGCGGTAGCCATGCGGGACCGGCATGGCTGGAGTCTTACGATCGGGGCGAAAATCCTCGTAGACAGGATCAACTACGGCCGACTTCCCGAGATCATCCGGTACTACCGAACACTCGGGGCCGATTCCGTCGCGTTACGGGAAGTCCAAGGTGCCAATCATGGTGAAGCCGGGGAGGAAAGCGAGATTGGCCTCCGCGAGGATGAGCGTCATGAAGTCGACCGTCAGGCATCAGAGAGGGACGCAGATCCCGCGCTCCTTTTCTTCGCGCGGGCACTCAGCGGAACACACGGCGCAATCCGGCCGACGCGGCACTGCTACAACGCCACGGACGGGCATTTCGCCTGTGTCGATGCGGAGGGGGAAGTATATCTCGGCAATCCCGAAATCGGAGACCGTCAGTACAGCATCGGGAACATCCTGGCTTCCTCCTGGCGCGACATATGGCGGTCAGACCGCCATCTCGAAGTCATCAAGCTTATGGACATGTTTCAGAGATCTGCACAGTGCCGACTGAGCGTATGCCGCCACGTCAGGGCGAATATCGGCGCTGAGCACGCGCTGACCCTCATCAAGCCCGCCCAGCCACTGGATTCATTCCTTTAGGCAATCGACGGATTCGAGCCTGGTGCCTCGCTCGCGAGATTTGCGGGCGCTGCGGGCAGGAAGTAGCGGCGATAAGACCCTGGCGCATGGCACTGACCGCCGCCGTCAAAGACTGGGCCCCTCATCGAGGACTTAACTAGAAGGCTTCGCTAGTTACCACATGTTCTGGCCGCCATCGACGACGATCTTCTGCCCCGTTATGAACCGAGCCTCGGGAGAGATTGCCAGCATCACTGCGTCCGCGACATCCTCCGGGAGTCCAAGCCGCGTAAGCGGGATCGCAGCTTCACGCTGACGCCGGATATCCGGGTCATCAAGGCTGAAGCGGCGCGAGGTTTCGTCGGTTAGCACAAGCCCAGGGATAATTGTATTAACCCGGATCTTCGGCGCAAGCTCAAGGGCAAGGCACTGTGTCATAACCATGAGCCCGGCCTTGGACGCGCAAGTGTTTACACCATTGCGTCTGCCCCGTATTCCGGTCGAGGCACCTATGTTGAGGATGACCCCTCCGCTATCTTGCAGCAGCATTTGCCTTGCCGCCGCCTGAGCTACCAGAAACGCCCCCTTGAGGTTGACGTCTATTACGCTGTCCCACTGATCCTCCGTCATATCAAGAACGGGTGCGTCGGCGACGTGAGCGGCGTTATTAACAACTACGTCTAGCCTGCCGAACGCGCTAGTAGCCTGCATTATTAGATCTGATGCCTGGCCCGTGCGGCCTATATCTGCCTTCACCAGTAGACATTCCCCGCCGGCGCTCCGGGCATTGTCGAGCGCAGAAGCAGCACGCTGGTCGTCGTGAGCGTAACCCAAGGCCACGCGGTATCCTTCGCTTAGCAGGCGAAACGCAATTGCTTGGCCTATACCGCCGGTGCCGCCGGTCACGACTGCCGATGAAGACTCTCGATCCCCCACTATCAGCTCGCTCCCTCTGGCCCAGTCTCCAGTGCCACTTTTATGCCGTCGCCGAGCGCCTCAAGTCGTCTCTCACGTGGCCAGATTTCGACGGCTTTATCCCATGCAGTTTTAACCTCTCTGAGACGCTGCTTGCTCTCCAAGAGAGCAACCCCCTCGATTGCGTGGCCGATAAAGACTGTGAATGCGTCGAGGTCATTACGCAGGACAGCCGTCTCTGCCTGGTGGTTGATAATCTCGAAGCGAATGCGCTCGGGCACTGCCCCAGTGATGTCGCCGATGCCCGCAAATATCTCGGCTGCCTTACCCTGATAATTGCGTCCAGGGAATTGCTCGGCGAGGGCGACATAAGCCAGACCCCGTTCTAGTGTCAGCGATGCGGGAGTGAACTCTGCGTAAAGAAAACTCGGATCTTGCTCCGGATTATCCGGGTACAATTCCTCTGCGACGCCAGCCGCGCGTATGGCGTCCTGCTCACGTCGGAGCTGGCCATATGCCACCGCTAGCTCAGCGCGGACCCTTGACCGCTGCAATGGCGGCATGCCTGCCTCAAGTTCCAGTGCTCGCTCGTAAACAACAGCAGCGCGCGCCGGCTCGGAAGTGTAGTAGTAAGTGCTGGCCAGCGAAATAATGGCCGATGCTTGGCTACTGGCGTCAGCAGCGATGGTGGCATAGTGAAACGCTTGTTTGCAGTGCGCTTCTCTGAGCTTCAACTGATTGCGGTGCAAAGCTATTATACCGGCCATTCGGTGTGCCTGAGACGCAAGCCGAGCGGCAGCGGCCTGATACTTTGACTGTTGTCGAGCTACTCTTTCAAGAGTGATGAGATAATACAATAGCAATTGATCAACGGTTGGCAAATCGGCACCCTTGAGCAGATGCCAGCACGCGGTAATACTCGCCGCGCAACGAGACAGGAGTAGCTCAGTACCAGCCCCAATCTCCGGCGAGGCGTTCAGGTTTGAACTGCCTGCCATTAGAGACAACGGCAGGGCCGCGAGAGTCAGGACCGTCTGGCGGCGCGAAAATTCATAGAGTCGATCTGCGGAGAACTCGTTATCGGCGGTAACTGCGTCGAACATCATAATCTCCTGGTGTAGAAGCTCTTGCAGCGCGTCGATGCGGCAGGTCGGATCATGCCAGCTATCTACCAGCGTAACAAGATGCGCCGTCTTGTTCCCGAACCATATGGGCCATTCCGAAAGCGTCAGCGCATCCCCCTCGATGGCTGACGCTGCCCCGGAGATAAGTCTTTGAGTTTGCGCCATTCGAGGCTTGCTGTCGTTTGGAACCTGCAAGGCGAGGGAGTGAGTTCGCGTGAATCCGAGTTCCGCGAGCGGGCGATTACTAAGAGCAGCTAGGACGCGCCGGTACGGCGGGTTCGGAAACCTAACTTCACCGTCTTCAAGTCTGGCAACATAGCGTTCTGAAGGCGATACGGCCTCACCAAGCTCCCTGGCCTTCGCCGCTAATGCATCGGCAAATTCACCTCGCGACTCTTGTCGTTCATCTTCGCGGAATCTACGCAAGGCATAATTTGGTTTCCTGTTTCCGCTTGGCATTTCGGTCCCCCATGTAAATAGGATATTGCCCTAGCCGAGACTAGTTATTCGCTGCCTAGCATTATAGCTCACGGCGAAGATCTTGGTTTGACATGTCTGCGAACTGACAGTCGGCGCGTCATGAGGCAGTCATGTTGTGTCATTCCCGTGGCGTCGTCAGTCATGCCGATGGCATCAAATTGCCATGTTGGCTGTCATGGTCTGGCCAGCATTTCTGGACCATGATGGATAGCCCTGACTAAGGAGATTGGGAATCGGTCCGCAGATGTCACTTACAGGGACTTTAGGTCCCTCTATGGTCAGTGACAGCGCCCGGAAGGGAGGCGAATGTGGTGCAGGTGCTGGTGGCTGGGCGGCAGGCTGATTGCTGCGGGGATGATCCCGTTCGTAATTGCGGTGGCTGCGGCCGGCCTCTCAGTATTTACAATGACGGGACAGTATGCAGGGAATGCACTGCTTCTGATGACCGGCTCCGCCAGTCATATGCACGTACCGGCGATACCGGGATCAGGCTGCGGGCGCTGCGACGGCAGCGCGGAATGACGCTGACCATCCTCGCCGGCTTGTGCGGGGTTTCTCCTGCTTACCTGTCAATGGTAGAGAACGGGAAACGGAAACTTGATCGCTGGTCCACGATCGTGGCCGTCGCGAATGCGCTGAGAATCCCGCCCGCTGAGCTGGGGCTCGATGTCCCGGCCGGACGCTGCGCTGAAGTAAAGGAGGCGGATTAATCTGGATAACGCACTTGCTGTCACGGCTGCACCGCCGGCGCCTCGCCGCTCGCGGCAGTTCGACGTGGCTCTGGCACTTCAGCAGGCGGCGCTGTCTGCGGCCTCGCAGTGTGATGCCGGCCTGCTGAAAGCGGTGATGGGCGCTGATGCGGTGCCGCGTTTCCCGGCGAGCCCGTCACGGGTGTTCGCGGGTTCCCCTGATCAGGTCCGGCAGGTCCGTGACTATGTGCGGGCCGGTTTCGCGGGTCATCGTGCCGCAGACGACGCGGTGCAGGTCGCGTCAGAGCTTGCGGCCAATTCGGTGGAGCACAGCGCGAGCGGCTTTCCAGGCGGGATCTTCATGGTGCACCTGGTGCGGCTGGGCGCTCAGGACGTGGCGGTCATCGTCACCGATCAGGGCGGCCCCGACGAGCCTTGCAGCAGGGAAGTCGGCCCGGACTGCGAAACCGGCCGTGGCCTCGCCGTGGCGCATTCACTGTCCTCGCGGCTGGATTTCCTCGGGACGGGCGGCATTCGCAGCGCCGTTGCGGTGATCCCCGCCGCCCGCCCGCCGGCTGCCGGCGCTGACGGGCGGTCAGGCTGACGGCCAGTTCAGGCCCCCGGCCCGTGTCCGCCCCCCGAAGTCGTTCGGGACACGGGCCGGGCCAGGCTGGTCACGGGGCGGGCGTGAGCCCCCCGTGACCGGGCGGGACACCAGAACTGGACCTGGTGCCCGCCCCCTGGGGGCGGGATCGGAGTTGGCCCGGGCCTGGCGCGTCGTGGTGGAGCACGCCGCGCCCGTGGCCGGCGCTACGCGGAAGGCTCCGGTCCTGCCCTCCTACTACTGTCACGGGCCGGCCCCCTGGGTACGCCGGCACCATCGATGCTTTCGGATTCTCCGTGAACTGACCAGCTGGCCTGAGATTCGCCGGCCCGCCCGTGTCACTCCGGGCGCTGTTTAACAACTCATAGCTGTGACGGGCCACCCCCTTGAAGCCCGCCTAAGACATCTCGCGGGTGGCCCGCCAGGGAATTGTCGTTCCCCGGTGCCGATGGTACCGGGGAACGACGTGCTGCCCTTGACCCCGGAACAGGAAGGAGGCCCCGACCAGGACTGATGAGGAGGTGATAGGACGCCTTGATGCCACGTCCGGACGGATGCCGTCCCGGCCCGCTGTGCCCGTGCGCCGTGCTGGTGCGGGACGGCGGTCACCCGTGCCCTAAGTGCGCGCGCCGTGCCCGCTGGTCCCGCCGCAAGGCGCGGCGCGGTTTCACCGACGCCGGGCTCTAGCCGCCATTCCTTGCTGTGCCCTGTCCCGTGCCGGGAAAGGAGGTGATTAATTGGCGGTCAGTATTTCCGTGCTCGTGATCCTGGGTGTCGCGGTAATCCTGCTGTACAGGTACGCCGGCTTGCGGCTCATGGCTCATGCATGCCGTGATCTGCATTGTGCTGGGTTTCTACCTCGCGTCATCCAGTCTCGCACCCGAAATCAGCCACCTGACAGAGAGCCTGTTCCGCATGCTGTGACCAGCGTAACGCGGACCATGCAAAAGGTCTACCCGAAGTGATGTATCCGCGAATCGTGCCCCGCGCCACCCGCGCGGGGCACGGGAAAGGACGCCTATGCCCCCTGCCGGAAAGGAACTGATGCCCTATGACAAACCCCCGCCACCCCAGCCCCACCCCAGCCGGGCACCCCGGCTCCGGATCGACCCGGACGAGGTAGCCGCCCGCCTGGAAACGCTCAGCGGCACGCCGCTGTGTGATTCCTGCCGCGATGCCGTCATCCCTGTGACCGCCGATGCGGTCGCGCTTCTCATCGAGGCAGTCCGCCTGCACGACGCACTGACGGTCACCCGGCTGGAATCGGCGAACCGGCTCGCTGCGATGCGCGCCGCGCTGCACGCCGGCCGCGAGGGCGACCCTGACCCGCTCGCCTATCTCCGCGACGAGATCCCTGACCCCGGCACGGAGTGGAGGTGGTGCCCTTGATGCCTGTCCGTGATCCGTACCGCCGGTACCGGCGGTATTCCCGCCGCGCGTGGCGGCACGGTGCCGCCCCGGTGCTGCTGATCGGCACCGGCCAGCCGCTCGGCCTGATCGCCGCAGCGGCGCTCAGCCGGTGGGCGTACCGGCACCGGTCCGCGTTCGCCCCGTTCCTGACCGCCGCAGCCGAGTTCGCGGCTGCGGCCTACACCCACCGCCACCACCCGCATTACTGGGTACCGGTACTGGCGGTCACCGTGATGGCCGCCATTGTCGCGGGTATCCCGCACCGGATCATGCGGGCGCACCCGAGCATGAGATTCACGGCCGGAATGATCAGCCGGGCGTGGCAGGCGTGCGGTATCGACCGGCTCGCCGAGCGGATTTACGTCACGGCAGTGATTACCGTCTGCGGTGGGTGGCTTACCGCCGCTATTTCGCTCGGGCCGGCTGTGAAGCCGCTTCCCGCTATCGCCCTCATAGCCACGGTGGTGCTGGGGATTCCGTGGTGGGCGCACCGCCGAAGGCGCGCCCGCGTCCGTGCGATCCGCACTATCCAGACCTGGCCCGGCCTGGCCGATAACATGGGATTGCCGGGTTCCCGTATCGCGTCTGTCGTGATTGACGCGTGGGGATGGACCGGCCGGATAATCCTGAGAAAAGGCACCACCGCGGCGCATGCGATAAACCAGCTGCCCGCCATTGAGTCGGGGCTCGGGATAAAGCCGGGAACCGCCCGCGCTATTCCCGACCCGGCACGCGCGGACCGCGTCATCCTGCGGGTGATCGAGAAAGACCCGCACGCCGGCCCGGTCCCCTGGAAAGAACCCGGACCCGTCACTATTACCGCGCCCGTCGACCTGGGACTGTCCGAGGACGGCACGCCGGTCCTGGTCAGTCTCCTGGGCCGGCACACCCTCATCGCCGGGATGACCGGAGCCGGGAAATCCGTCATCGTCAGCGACCTGAACGCCGCGCTGGCCAAGTGCGCCGACGCGGAGCCGTGGGGCATCGACCTGAAAGGAGGCATGGAACTCGCGCCGTGGCACGCGAACCTGCGCCACCTCGCCGTCACCAAAGAGCAGGCAATGGCGCTGCTCGCGCTCGCGGTGGCGCGGCTCGATGACCGCGCGGCGCAGCTCGCGGCGCAAGAGCTGCGCGTCCACGCGCCGACCCCGGCTGAGCCGGCGATTCAGATCGTCATCGATGAGTTCGCCGAGCTGCCGGCCGAGGCACTGGAACTGGTGGACTCGATCGCGCGGCGCGGCCGCGCGCCCGCCATCACCCTCATCATCGCCACCCAGCGGCCCACGCAGGCCGCGATGGGCGGCAACGCCATCCGCTCGCAGATGGACGTGCGGATCTGCCTGCGCGTCCGCGAGCGCCGCGACACCGACCTGATCCTGGGCCAGGGATCACTCGCGGCCGGGTGGGACGCGCACGCGCTCACCGCACCCGGCACCTTCCTGATATCCGACCCTGAGCACACCGTGCCGGCACGGGCACGCGCCCACCTGATCACCGACACCCAGATACGCGACCACGCCGCCCGCTACCCGCTGCCCCCCGCTGACTCGCCCCCGCCCGGCCCGGACACCGGTACCGGACGCGCTCAGCCGCCCCCAGGCCGCCCGGACGCACCCGGCCCGGACGGGGCATCGCCCGGCCCGGGTGATGCCCCGTCCGGCCCGGCGGGGGCACTATGGGACGCGCTCAGCCAGGCCGGCCCGGACGGCGCGGCCATCGCCGACCTGATCAGCCAGACCGGCATGACCCGGCCGACCCTGTACCGGCACCTGGCCGCCTACGCCAGAGCCGGCCGCGCCCGCCAGACCCGGCGCGGACACTGGACCGCCACACCCCCGCCCGGCCGACCCCCCGGCCGTCCTCCGGGCCGTCCCGGCCCGCGCCGCTACCCGCCAGCCCGGTAACCCGCCGTGACTGTCACACCCCGCGAGTTTGTCTCACGCCTCGCGCGCGCCTGCGCGCGCAAGGCCGCATTCCCGCCGTGAGACAAGACAACGAGACAGCCACCCACAGTCACCAGGAAGAGAAAGGAGGTGATGCCCGCGCCACAGCCGAATGAGTCAGCCGCCCGGACGAGGCTAGCGAGCCGGTGACCCGCGAGCAGTGGATCGCCCGTCACGTGGCACGCGCGCCGAAGATCACGCCGCAGCAGTGGGCAGACACGCTGCTCCTGCTCCGCACCCGCAGCCACGGCGATGACCAGAACCGCGACGAGCAGAAAGCAGGCTGACACGGGAAATGCCCCGGCCACGGGTCACGTGGCCGGGGCATTCTCTAGTGAGCCGCGCCGTTACGCGATGTTGTCGTAGGCCATGACCTCGCTGTCCTCGCGCCATACCGGCTCGATCGACTCGTAGTCGAGTTCGCCCGGCCCGTGCCGGGCAGACTTGCGGACGATGATCGCCTTGAGGTAACGGGACAGGATCGCGCGGCGCACGCCCGTGTCCCCGGCCGCCTCATCCCATTCGCGCCGCACGTCCTCGGCCGACACCGACCGCGCCAGCCGGCCCGCCTGCGCCCGGCTCTTCCGCGCCAGCGTGGCTTTCAGCTTGCGCTCGCTGGCTTCCAGCTGCGGCACGACGTTGAACATCGTGTCATCGCTGACCGTGCGCGGCACCGCCGCGTAGCCCTTGCGCAGGCTCAGCAGCCGGTCCTGCACATCGGCCAGGGCGAGCACGTCAGGATCGTTCTCATCCGGCACTACCGAAAGGTCAGCCGGCGCCGGGGCGTTGGCCGCGATGTGCGCGAACAGCAGATCCTCGATCAGCGCATCCAGCTTGGTCATGTTCCGGTCGATGCCGCCGCATCCGCCCTGCTCCCTGCTCGGGCACCGGTAGGCGTACCGCACGTACCCGGCCTTGCGGTGCTGCACGCACCCGCTCATCGACCGGTTGCACATACTGCCGTCCTCGCGGACGCACCCGCACCGCAGCAGCCCGGACAGCAGGTACTTCCGGGTGCCCTTCGCACTGGCCACGCGGCCCTTCCTGCGCCCCTCGGCCTCGGCCACGATCGACTCCCACACCCTGACCGGAAGGACGCCCGGCCACTGCCCCATGACGTAATTCCCGGCCGCGTCACGCAGCGCGGTACCGGCCGGGTCAGAGCCCAGGTACCGTTTCTGGCCTTCCTGGTTCTCCTGCCGCAACGACCCGTTATACACCGCGATCCCGGCCGTAGACGGATTCAGCAGGATCTGCTGAACAGACACCGCCGTCCACCGCTGCGCCCGCAGCGGAGCCTGCCCCGATTCCTCGAAAAACCGCACCACGCTATTCCACGACCCGCCCGCCAGGAACCTTTTCGCCCCGCCCCGGATAACCTCCGCTTCCGGCTCGCTGAGCGTGCCGTCTTCCTTATAGCCGAACCGTCGCCGGCGGCCCGCCCACCGGTTACCCCGGCCCTCCTGCGCGGACTGAAGCCACGCCCGCGCGACCCGCCGCGACGTGTCCTCGCTGGACTTATTCGCCATCGCGACCAGAACCCGCGCCATCGCCCGGCCGTTCGACGTCCGCAGATCGATATTCCCGGTCACCGTCTCCACCGGCCGCTTATAGAACTCCACCAGGTCAATCAGGTCTTCCAGATCACGCGGCTGACGGGCCAGACGGTCAATATCATAGAAAATGATCCCGTCTATCTTCCCGTCCTCGTAATCCGCCAGCATCCGCCGGAACTCCGGCCGGTACACCCGCCACACGCTCCGCCCGCTCGGCAGCCGGATACGCCGCTTCTTGAACGCGGTCGTGTCGTTCTCCGTGTACCACTCCGACACCTCAGCCCCGAGCTGCCCCGCCTTCCCGAGAATGTCCTCCCTCTGCCGGGTGATACCCCGCTCAGAGAGCCGCAGCTCCCCGGTCCGCTCGTCCCGCACCCACTCGTCATCCGAGATACGCACATCCCCGCCGTACCGCCTGGGCCTGTCACCTGCACCCTTGTCCCGTAACGTCGCCATGCCAGAAGCCTACTTCTATGCATGCCATGCATCATGATCAAATGGTGGAAGCTGCAGTACAACTGGAGGTTCCCGAGCTTGGTGAGGCCGCCTTTGCTGCGGGGGGTGATGTGGTGGACGTGGCACCGTGCGGGCGGGACGTCGCAGCCGGGCGCGGCACAGTGCCTGTCGCGGGCGATGACGGCGCGGCGCAGGTGCGCGGGGATGGTGTCGGTGCTGGTCCCGGTGTCCAGGGGCAGGCTGATGGAGGCGGCGGGGCCGGGGAGGGTGCCGGTGCGGAGCAGGGAGGCGAGCCGGCCTGGGCCCGGGAGCAGGGCGATGGCGTTGGCGGTGATGAGGTCGCTGATCGCGGCCCGGTCCGCGGAGCCGCTGGTGAGCCGGTTGGTGAGCTGGTCGAGGAGGTCGGGGTCGAGCCGGCCGGTGACGATGGGGGCGATCGATGCGTCGCATTCCTGGCCGGGCGCCGGGACTGGTCCGGGCAGGCCCGGCTCGGGAGCACCCGGGCCCGGGTCGCCGTCGAGGCGCCGGATGAGTTCGTCGAGGCTGATGTGGAGCTGGATCTGGACGGGCTGGCCGGCCCGGTCGGGCAGGCAGTTCGCGGCGATCAGGAGCCGGCAGGCTTCCTCGAGGGCGTCGTGGTGGCGCTGGGGCTGGGTGCGGGTGTCTTCGGGGCCGGCTTTCTTGCCCAGGGAGTCCAGGACGGCTTGCAGGGCGGTGGCGGCCTGGGCGGTGAGGTCGGCGTCGAGGCGGCCGGCGCCGTCCAGGGTGGTCTT
>DATKFV010000041.1:0-3413 GCA_035511035.1 Streptosporangiaceae bacterium | reverse complement strand
CACCCGCGGGCAGCGAGGTAGTCGAGGCCATCAGCGGCGAGGCAGTAAGGACCTCCCGCAGGCGCGGCTGGCTGCGCCGCGCCCCAGCCGTCACGGCCGGCGTCGTCCAGGTCGCGCCGAGCCTGGTAGCGGCCGGCCCCGAGCTTGACCTGGCCTCCAACGACCCGCTGGTCGGCTACCTGCTCAGCGCGGCCAGCGCCGTCGACATCACCACCTTGCAGCTCCAGTCACCCGCCCTCAGGGCCCTGCAAGAGGCCGGCGTGGTCCTGGTGGTCCCGCTGATCTCCTCGGGCAGCCTGGTCGGCCTGCTCAGCTTGGGCCCGCGACGGTCCGAACGCGGCTACTCCACCGACGACATGCGGCTGCTCAACTCGCTGGCCGGCTACGCGGCACCCGCGATGCGAGTCGGCCAGCTGGTCAGGCAGCAGCAGGCCGAAGCCCGTCAGCGGGAGCGGATCGAGCAGGAACTGAAGATCGCCCAGATCATCCAGCAGCAGTTCCTGCCGAAGGAACTGCCCGACCTGCCCAGCTGGCACGTCGCGGCGTTCTACCGCCCGGCCCGGACGGTCGGCGGCGACTTCTACGACTTCATCCCGCTGCCGGACGGCCGGGTCATGTTCGTGGTCGGCGACGTTACCGACAAGGGCATCCCGGCCGCGCTGGTGATGGCGAGCACGCACGCGCTGCTGCGTGACGCCGGGCCCCGGCTGATCTCGCCCGGCGCTGTCCTCGGCCACGTCAACGAGATGCTCTGCGTCGACATCCCGGCCCACATGTTCGTCACCTGCCTAGCCCTGGTCCTGGACCCGGTCAGCGGCGAGGTGGTCTTCGCGAACGCCGGCCACGACGTCCCTTACGTGCGGACCCAGGCCGGGGTGGCCGAGCTGCGCGCCCGCGGCATGCCGCTCGGGCTGATGCCCGGCATGAACTACGAGGAGATGACCTTCCAGTTCGAGCCGGGCGACTGCGCACTGCTGCACAGCGACGGCCTGGCCGAGGCCCATGCGCCGGATCGCGAGATGTTCGGTTTCCCGCGGGTCTCCGCACTGGTCGGCAAGGGCCCGTCGGGAGAGGCGCTGATCGACCTGTGCCTGACCGAGCTCGGCAACTTCACCGGTCCCCATCATGAGCAGGAAGACGACATCACGCTGGTGTCATTGCAGCGCTCGCCGTCAGCCTGGCACCAGGGGGACCAGGCGCGTCTGGGAATCCAGGGGGATCAGGGAGGCACGTCATGACTCATGCCGTCCGGCCGACGCCGCGCAGGCTCGATGCGTTCACGCTGGCCAGCGAGCCCGGCAACGAACGTCTCGCGCTGGCGCGGGTGGCCGACTGCGTGGCGGATGTCGGGCTGGGGCCAGCCCGGCTTGAGCGGCTGAAGACCGCGGTGGCCGAAGCCACCATGAACGCGATCGAGCACGGCAACGGGAACCAGCCGGAGATCCTGGTCGAGATTGAGGTCACCCAGAACGGTGACGACATCATCGTCGCGATCAGTGACCGCGGCGGCGTCACGCACGCCGACTCCGGCGACCACGCTGAACCTGATCTCGTCAAGAAGCTGGACGGCGAGCAGAGTCCTCGCGGCTGGGGACTGTTCCTCATCCGCAACATGGTCGACGCGATGGACATAAGAACCGATGGCCAGCGGCACACCATCTGGCTGACCATGCGAACTGGAGGAGATGCACATGACGAGCATGTGTGAGGCCACGACCCGGGCGCTTCCCGGCGCCGCCGTCATTGAGCTTCGGGGCGAGGTCGACGGATCCGCCGCCGCCGTCCTGAGCGCCGCCTACGAACGAGCCGTCGAGGCCGGCCACGCCGGCCGCGATGCGACGGACAGCGACCCCGGTACTGTCGTGCTCGACTTCGCCGCGGTGGATTACATCAACTCCACCGGCATCGCGCTGATCGTCAGCGTGCTGGCCCGCGCGCGGGCCGAGCGCCGCAAGGTCGTCGCCAGCGGGCTGTCCGCTCATTACCGCGAGATCTTCGATATCACCAGGCTGTCTGACTTCATCGAGCTCTTCCCCGATCTCGACCGCGCCGTCAGCCAGCTGACCGGACCTGCCGCCTAGCGGCCACCGCAGAACCACTGCAGACAAGGGGAGGATTCCTGATGGGTGCACCAACGATCACCATGGACGTCAGGCGATTCGGCCAGACCACGGCCGTCGTCGACATCAAGGGCGAGGTCACCGCGGCGTGCGAGCCGGTGCTGATGTCGGCCTACGAGGCGGCTGGCGGCAGCGCTACGAGCAGGCTGGTGCTGAACTTCGCCGGCCTGGAGTACATGAACAGCGGCGGCATCGGAATGCTCGTGACCTTGCTGGTCCGGGCCAACCGGCAGCGCCAGCAGCTCGCCGCCTACGGGCTGAGCGACCACTACCGCGAGATCTTCGAGCTGACCAGGCTTGACGAGGCGATCACCATTTACGACAACGAGGAATCGGCGCTCGATGGCGCCGTGAGATAGAGGTAGTCGTCATGACAGAGACAGCAGGTCCGGAGCGGGTACGGTCGGCCGAGCAGATCGGGCTCAGCGCCCGCGAGGCCGCCGCGCCGCCGCCGCCGGACGCGCCGAGGCCGGCGCCAAGCCAGCCGGCCCGCGATGACGGGGCGAGCTGGGCACGCAAGGTCGACCGGCTCGAAGTCGATCACAGGGACGGAGTCCGCGGCACCAACGTGGCCGGGCGCCGCCTGACCGGCCCGGTGCAGGGTTTCGGCAAGATGTGGCAGAAGACCTACCGGATGAACGCCGGCACCCAGATCACGCCGGAAGCCGCGATCGCCACGTGGCGCGAGCACTTCCCCGAATTCTGGCCCAAGGGCAACCGCTTCGCGGGCGCGCTGACCGGCATCAACCCAGGTGACGTGGCCCTGCTCGACCTGTCCATCGGCGGCGGGGTGAAGCTGTCGACCGGCGTCTTCGTCCTGTACGCCGACGCCGAGTCCTTCACGCTGATGACGCCGCAGGGCCATATGTTCGCCGGCTGGATCACCTTCTCGGCCGAACGCGAAGGCGATGACACCATCGTGCAGGCCCAGGTGCTGATGCGGGCGAACGACCCGCTGTACGAGATCGCCATGATCTTGGGCGGGCACCGCAAGGAGGACAAGTTCTGGGCCGCGACGCTGACCGCGCTCGGCCAGCGGCTCGGCATGCCCGGCCCCCGGGTCGACGCCCGCAACACGTGCGTGGACTCGAAGCGCCAATGGCGTCACTCCCGTAACGTCTGGCACAACTCGATGGTCCGCAGCGTGCTCCAGATGCTCGCGGCCCCGGTAACCAGCCTCAGCCGCCGGCGCCACGGCGCCAGCAGCCAGGCCTAAGGAGCAGCGAGAACGTCCATGCGGCGAGAACTTGACGCGGTCGTCGTCGGCAGCGGGCCGAACGGGCTGGCCGCCGC
>DATKFV010000040.1:0-131245 GCA_035511035.1 Streptosporangiaceae bacterium | reverse complement strand
TGCTTACCCCCCGTGATCCAGCGGATCTGGAAATACCCGAGCACTGCGATGATCAGGGTCAAGATGACGCCCGCCGCAGATGCGTAGCCCAGCTCTCCGAAGGTGAAGGCCTTGTCGTAGATGAAGTACTCGGCCGAGTAAGTACTGAACCCGGGGCCTCCCGTCGTGATGACGTAGATGTAAGTGAACATGTAGGCGAAGGCTGTCACCGTGTTGATGACCAGCACGAGCTGCATCACGCCGCGCAGGTTCGGGCCGTGCACGCGGAACAGGATGTACCAGGAGCCCGCGCCATCCATCCGCGCTGCCTCGGCGAGTTGCGGATCGAGCGCGCTCATCCCGGCCAGGTAGATCAGCACGCTATAGCCGAAGTTGGCCCAGATCACGATCGCGATAATCGCCGACCTGGCGTCTACGGCGCCGCCGAGCCAGTCCTTCGCCAGGACCGACAGGCCCGCCGACCGCAGCGAATTGTCGATCGGGCCGTTGGGCTGCAGGATGATCCCCGCGATGATTCCGATCACGACGGTCGAGTAGACCGCGGGCAAGAAGAACGCCGACCGGAACAGCCGCCAGCCAGGAACCCGCTCGTACAGCAGGTGAGCGATCACGAGCGCCCCGATGACCTCAACGGGCACCGAGATCGCGTAGATGACGTTGTTGCGCAGCGCGGCCAGGAAGACCGGGTCGTGCACCAGCTGCTCGAAGTTACCCATCCCGACCCAGACGGGCGCACCGATCCCGTTCCACGAGGTCAGCGAGTAGCCGAACACCCGCACGAGCGGGTAGGCGAGGAACACGATCACGAAAGCGAGCGCGGGCACCGCGTAGAGCACGGCCCACACATGGTCGAGCCGCCCGCCCCGCTTGCGCGGGTGCGGGGCGGACAGGCTCGATCGCATCAGCTAGTCCCTTCTGGCCTGGAGATACAGGGAAGTGCGGCGGCTCAGCCGGAGCCGCCGGAGCTCAGCGCGCTGGACAGTTGCGACTCGGTGGCGGTCATCACCTGTTGCGCGGAGATCTGGCCAGCGAAGAACAGGTTCAGCTCCTTGTAGAGGTAGAGCGCGACGCCGTTGGGAAGGACGCTGTCCATCTCGTAGATGTTGTCGGCGTTGTCGATCTTCGAGGCCATGTAGCTGAGCAGCGGGTCGGCGATCTTCGAAGCCGCCGCGACGTTGGCGGGCGGGGATCCGATGTCCTTGGCCCACAGCTCGCCCATGGCCGGATCGGTGGCGTCCTTGATGAAGTCCCAGGCGAGGGCCGAATTCTTGGACTGCGCCGGGATCACCCAGTTGTCATTGGAGTTGGACGCGACGTGCGTGCCCAGCGGGCCGGTTCCCGGGATCACGGTGACCCCGAGGTTGCTGGCGCCGACTCCGTGCTCGAACTGCGCCAGCAACGAAGGCGCCATCTCCACCATGCCGGTCTTGCCCGCGGAGAAGCCAGCGAAGGCGGCGTTCTGGTCGGCGGTGCTCGCGTTGCTCTGGGCGCAGCCGTTGGTGCGGAACTGTTCAACCGACTTCAGGGCGTCGACGAAAGGCGGCTCAGTGAGCTTCAGGTGACCACCGAGGACCGCGAGCATCTGGGCCTGGTTGATGTACGACGCGAGGTTCTCGTCCCAGTAGTTGACCGTGGTATAGCCTTCGAGGTCGCCATAGGTCATGGGCACGATGTGCTTGGCCTTCAGCTTCGCGCAGTCCGACATCAGGTCGCTCCAGGTCGCAGGCGCACCTTGGATCCCGGCCTTGGCGAACAGCTTCTTGTTGTAGAACAGGAAGAAGGCCTCGAGGTCGTTAGGGACTCCCAGGATCGTTCCTGACCCGTTCTTGCAGTTGAGGGCCTCGCAGGACAGGTTCCAGCCTGAGATCGAGTTGTAGAAGCCCGGCGTCTTGCTCACGAAGCTGTTGAGATGCAGCAAGCCCTGCTCATACGCCGTCGTGTAAGCGCCGGTGTACAGCAGCATGACGTCAGGCACGGAGTGCGACGCGAATGCCGACTCGACCTTGGCCGCGAGCTGATCGTTGTTCGCGGGCAGCAGCGTGATGTTGACCGAGTCACCAGGGTGCTGCTTCTTGAAGTTCGCGATGACAGTGTTGACCCAGCTCCGGTAGAGCGATCCAGGCGTCGATGTGGTCAGGGTGCCGCCGAGCCAGACCTGAAGAGTCGTGCCCGAAGCTGACCCGCTGCCGCCACCCGATGAGCTGCCGCCGCACGCCGCGATGACAAGCGCGCACGCTAGGCCCATGGCCACAGCGGCACCCCGTCTGACCGTGCCAGATCGTAGATTGAGCTTTCTATTGGGCATCGAAATTCCTCTCCGTTACTTATGACTCAGGCGTTTTGTGTCTCCTCGGCAGACTCTTCAAGCCTGCGTAGCTCGCCGGCGTCCCACACAGATGTGTCGCTGATAATTTTTCCGTCGCGCACGACGAGCCACATGATGTTCCATGTCGAAAACAGCCGTCCCGTGGGCTGGACCCCGAGATACTCGCCCTGGTGAACGACCTGCCAGTGCGACCTGATGATGAGTGTCGAGTCCTGGCGTATTACCTCGTCGACCTCGATTTCTCGCATCTGGAAAGCCGCGAAGAAATACTCCACGGCTCGACGAAGACCCGCCTTGCCCGACTCCTGCATCACCGGATCTGACACCTCGCAGTCATCGGCATACAGGTCGAGTACCACGTCAGGGTCATTCGAGAGCATGGCGGCTAGCATTTGCGCTACCAAATCGCCATCGCCGCTCACTGTGCCTCGCTCACTGGGCGTCTTCGGGGGAAGGCGGGTAGGTGTAGGCGGGCTTCATGTAATCGAGAGCGTGGCCAGACCCTGACTCGATCGGGGCTTTGAAGCGCGGCTCGGTGTCCAGGTAGTAGTACTCGATGTGATCGCCGATGCGGGCGCCCATGGTCACCCCGATGCCGTGGTCAGCGAAGGCCGCCTTGCATCGGTCCGATTCTTCGGCGGTGTCGAACATCACGGCGATCGACATGATCCCCTCGCCCTTGGTGTCGAGGAATTCCTGCCACTTGCTTGGTCCGCTCAGTGGCTGCAGAAGCTCGAAGTTCATGTCGCCGACCATGACCTCGGCGCCGCGCAGCGAGAACTCGACCGGTTCTCCGCCGATGTGGGTGTCATGATGCGCCGGGGCGACGTGGTCGTAGACTTTCCACGGTCCCCAGCCGAAGGCCTCGTGGTAGGCCGCCATGGTGGCGTCGATATCTCGCACCACCAGTGATACCTGGGTGATCTTGTAGTTCAGGTCGCCATAAGTCATAGCTATGCCACCTCCATGGTCATCGATGATTGCTTCGCTGCGGGCCGCACATAGTGCTCATATGCGTCCTGCGGTTTCATGGACTCGTGCACTACCGCGTTGATGGCCCTGAGCATTGCCGCGGGGGTCGCGCTCTGGAAGATGTTCCTGCCCATATCCACGCCGGCCGCGCCGCCCTCAATGGCGCGGTAGGCCATGACCAGCGCGTCCAGCTCTGGCAGTTTCTTGCCGCCGGCCATCACCAGCGGGACCGGGCAGGCCGCGGCGACGGTCTCGAAGTCCTCGTCGCAGTAGTAGGTCTTGACGAAATGCGCCCCGAGCTCGGCGCAGATCCGGGTGGCGAGCCGCAGGTACCTGGCGTCCCTGGTCAGCTCCTTGCCGACGGCCGTGACGGCGAGGACAGGGATGCCGAAGCGCTGGCCCTGATCCACGAGCCTGGTCATGTTGCGCACGGACTGCGTCTCGTAGTCGCCGCCGATGAAGACCTGGACCGCGACCGCCGAGGCGTTGATCCTGGCGGCGTCTTCGATGCTGACCGCTAGCTGCTCGTCGGACAGTTCCTTCAGGATGCTCGGGCCGCCGCTGGCGCGCAGCACGATGGGCGTCCGGGAGGCAGGCGGGACCGTCGAGCGGACCATGCCCCTCGTGGTCATCAGCGCGTCCGCGTCCGCCAGCAGCGGGACGATCGACAGGTCCACTCGCTCAAGCCCGGTGATGGGACCAAGGAAGTAGCCATGGTCGATCGCGAGCATCACGGTCCGGCGGGTGCCTGGCCGGAAGATGCGCGCGAGCCTGCTCTGCATGCCCCAGTCCAGGCTGCCGCATCCCTTCAGCGGGAAGGGGGCGGATTGGGCCGCGACCCCTGGCTGGAAGCGGGCGCCGCTGGTGAGATCCTCGGTGTCGGGCATGGCTCCTATCTCCCTAGGTGGTCGCCGGGTCGAGCCGGATGCCTGTGTCGGTCGGCCGCTGCGAGCCCGCCGCCTGCTGCGAGCCCGTCGCCTGTTGCGAGCCGGCCGCCTGCCAGAGTGGATTGAGCAGCCCGTCGGCGCAGATGTCGAGCATCCGGCGGTAGATCTCGCGCCAGGCCTCGTATCGCTCGTCGTAACTGGCGACGGCCTGCGGATCTGGCTCGACCGCGGCCGCTCGCTTGCGCAGGGTAGGCCGCAGCTCATCGAGGCTGCCGAAAACGCCCGCGCCGACGCCGGCGCAGATCGCCGCTCCCAGCGCGCTGCTCTCGGTGACAACGGGCAAGTTCACGGTGTCACCGAGCACGTCCGCCATGATCCTTGGCCACAGGCGGCCCTTGGCCGCGCCGCCGGTGAACGTCAGCTCGTCAAACCGCAGGCCGGTCAGTTCGCTGATGATGTCCCTGTGCCCGCGAGCGACATAGGCCGCTGCCTCCTCGATTGCCCTGACGCAGGCGCCGCGGCCGCTCGCGGCGGGATTGGACAGGTCGAACTGGAGGAAGGACGGGCTCGCGTGCACCCAGCGCTTGGCGTCCATCAGGTTGGACATGATGGCGACGACGCCGCCGGCCCCGGCCGGCACCCTCGCTGCCGCCTCCTCCATGAGAACGTAGGGGTCGACGCCGCGCTTGGCCGCTAGCTCGACCTCCGCGTCGCAGAACGCGTCCCTGAACCACCGCATGCTCATGCCGCAGTAGAAGCCGATGCCTTCGAGCATCCACTCGCCGGGCCGGGCGTGGCAGAGCGTGCGCAGCCGTGCCTGCGGGTCGATGACGGGCTCATCAAGCAGCACCGTGTTCTGCCAGAAAGTGCCGGCGACGACGTTGTATTCGCCCTTGAGCGCGCCCGCGCCGAGCAGTCCCATCTGGGTGTCCGCACCACCAGCGACCACGGGCGTGCCTGGCCGCAGCCCGGTCAGCTCAGCGGCCGCCGAGGTCACCTGGCCGACGACGGTGCCCGGATCGACGACTGGCGGCAGCACCGCCGGCGGCAGGCCGCACATCGCCGGGATGGACTGTGACCAGGTTCTGTCCGCGAGCGCGAACATGCCCGAGCTTGACCCGCAGGACGGCTCGGTGACGTGGGCGCCCGTCAGCCGGTAGACAATCCAGTCGCTCAGCATCCCCAGGTCGGCGACGGCGCCCAGGATGCCTGGCCGGTGCCGGGCCAGCCACCGCAGCCGGGCCGGGGTCGTGATGGAGACCCAGTCACCAGCCTCGGCGAAGATCTTCTCAGCCGCGCCCGCACGGATCAGGTCTTCGGCTTCCGCCGCCGCCCGGCTGTCCACGTTCGGGCAGGCCCAGATCTCGTGCCCGGCCGCGTCGTAGAGGACCACGCCTTCCCGCATGCTCGTCGCCGCGACAGCCGCGACATCCCGGCCGGTCGCGCCGGCGCCCCGCAGCGCGTCCTGAACGCACCCGGCGACGGCCTGCCAGCCCGCGGTGACGTCGAAGTCCTGACCGCCAGGCACGCCCGGCGGCTCGTGATGCGTCCACTCCCGCGAGGCCGCTCCCGCCTGTTCCCCGGTCTCGGTGAACAACAGCGCCCGGCAGCTGCCGGTTCCGGCGTCAATGGCGAGGAGATAGCGGCCGGTCACGGTCCGACCACCCGGCCGGCGCCGAGAACCTCCGGGTTGACCAGCGGGGATGGCGTACGCGCGGCGATCAGGTCAGCGACCGCCGCCACCGCGACCCGCGCGCCCCGGCTCAGCGTCTCGGCGGTGGCACCGCCGATGTGGGGGGTGAGCAGGACGTTCGGCACGTTCAGCAGCGGATGCCTGGTCCCGGCTTGCGGGCGCTCCACCACGTCGAGCGCCGCGCCGGCCACGATGCCCTGCTCCATGGCATCGCGCAGCGCCTGCTCGTCGACCAGGGACTCGCGGGCCGTGTTGATGAACAGGGTTCCTGGCCGCATCCGCGCGAACTGCTCGCGGCCGAACATGTGCCGGTTGTCTGGAGTGGCGCGCGCGTGCACGGAGACGATGTCTGAGCGCTCCACCAGATCGTCCAGCTTGACCAGCTCGACGCCGGGCCCGGCGGGCTCGGACAGCCAGGGATCGCTGGCTATCAGCTTGAAGCCCAGCGCCTGCGCTCGCGGCGCCACCTCGCGCCCGACATGACCGAGCCCGACAAGTCCCAGCGTGACGCCAGCGGCCTCGCGACCGAAGTACTCCCGGCCGTCGAACACCGACTCGGTGAATGCACCGCCTTCGAGCAGGTGGCGGCTGGCCCGCGGTACCTTCCGCAGGAGCAGCAGGGCGAACGCGATCGTGAGCTCGGCGACAGCCTCGGCGTTCTTTCCCGGCGTGTTCGCGACCGGAATCCCGCGGTCGGTCGCCGCCGCCACGTCCACATTGACAGGGCCGCCGCGGGCACACGACACCAGGCGCAGCGGGGCCGCGTCAAGCACCTCCGAGCTCACCGGCGCTCCGTGCACGATGAGGACGTGATGGCCGGCGACCGCGCGGGCGATCTCGGCCGGGTCGCCCACGTACTCCCTGAGCCGGTGCTCCGACTCAGTCCGCGGCGGCGGCGAGCTCGCGGCATCGATCTGCAGGGTGCTCACGATCACGTCGTCGCCGAGGCAGGCGAGCGCCTCGGCGTAGGCAGTGGCAGGCATGTAAGGGTCACCGACCACGAGAACCCGCACCGCACCAGCCCGCGTCACTTAGCTGTCCAGGCCGGAGCGGCACCAGCGGATGCGAGGGACGGGCGGAGGAGCGCCTGGGTCAGCAGGTCAAGGTTCCCGGCCGGATCTACGCGATCGAAGACCGCGCTGCCGCTCACGACGACGTCAACGCCCCAGCTGGCGATGTCGGCCGCGTTCGCGATCGTGACGCCGCCGTCGACGCCGACCAGGACTTCCGCGCCGTGGCGATCGGCCAGGGCCCGGACGGCGGCCGCGCGCCTGCGGGTGTTGACCGCGGGCGCCTGGCCAGGCCAGCCAGGGTTGACGGCCAGCACCAGGATCAGGTCGGCCAGCTCAAGCACGGGCTCGATCGCCTGCACCGGCGTGCCGGGATTGATCGCGACGCCCCGCAGGAACCAGCGGGAGTCGGCGAGTGCCGTCATCTCCTGCATCGTGCGGTGCAGGTGCCGGGTGGCTTCGGCGTGCACGGTGATCACCGAGGCGCCCGCGTCGGCGATCTCGGGCAGCAGTCGCCGCGGCTCCTCGACCATCAGGTGAGCGTCCACCGGGATTCCGGCCGAGGCGACGGCTGAGACGAATGCGGGACCGACGGTCAGCTGGGGGCAGAACGCGCCATCCATCACGTCGACATGCGCCCACGCCACCTTGCCGCGGAGGATCTCCAGCTCCGCGCCCAGCCTGGTCAGGTCGGCCGTGATGACGCCGACGCTGAGCCGGGGCGCTGGCAATGTCACCGTCATCGGTCCCCTCGGCTTGCCGGGAGCGCACCCCGCCACTCGGCAGAGCATTCGCTCACATAATGTTCATCCGCTCGTGGTTTGACAGTATCGGCCGAATACGGACGTGATGGCAAGGCCTGACCGGGACTTTTTGCGGAGCAACCGGGCGACCAGCGCCCTCGCACCTAAACGGTGCATTCACTGCATGACTGGTCACACGCTTGCTCGTGACCGCCGGGGAGCAGTGGCGTTACGGCACGCGATCGCCCGCGGCGCCGCGCTCGAGCTCGAGCAGGCGGATAGCGGCGATCTCGTTGGTCACCAAGATGTCGAGGAATCCGCCGTGCAGCGCGCCGAGAATCGCATCGACCTTGTGCAGGCCGCCGGCCACGCCGACGACCTTCGGGATGCCCCGCAGGTCGGAGAGCTGGATCCCGATGCGCCGGTCGTGGATCGGCAGGTCGACGACCTTGCCGTCGGCGTCGAAGAACTGGCCGAGGATGTCGCCGACCACGTCACGCTCGCGCAGCATCCTGACGTCATCGGCGCTCAGGAAGCCGAGCTGCACGATGGTGGCATCGGTCGTCGGAGTGCCGACGCCGACGACGGCCTGCTCGACGCTGCACGCCTGCTTGAGCACTTGCTGGATCGTCGGCTCCTGGCGCAGCGCCGCTGCCAGCGAGGCTGAGGACGCGAACGTGGGCGCCGGGATGACCGCCGCCGTGGTGAGGTCCGCGTCGGCGGCGGACTCACCCTTGGAGGACAGGATGGTCGGCAGGTAGCCGTCAACGCCACCGGTCAGGGTCACCATGTGCACCGGGCCTACGGCCCCGAAGTTGGTGGCGGCGATGACCCTCGACACTGTCTCGCCCCAGCCAACGCCGAGTGTTCCGCCTGGACGCAAGTGCGTGCTGATGAACTGGGCGCCGCCGAGGCCGATGCGGGCGTTCAGCGCGTGATGGTCGGCCGGCTCCTTCTCGTGGTCAGGCACGACCAGCGCCTCGGACAAGCCGAACACCCGCCGTAGCTCAGCGCTCAGCTCGAACGCGTTCAGGTACTCGGTGTTCAGGTGGATCGTTACCAGGCCCACTCTGCGGGCGCGCTCAAGCAGCCGCCCCACCGATGCCCTCGACACCGACAGTCGCTTGGCGATCTCCTCCTGGGTCAGCTCGTCCTTGTAGTAGAACCAGGCCGCACGCAGGAGGAGCTCCTCAGAACTCCAGCGTGCTACTTCCTCCATCCCGGTACTTTTCACGCCACCGCCTAGCTGGGCCCGCTGCTCAGGCTCAGCTTGGTGGATTAGCGGCCCCAATGCAATGCGCCGTGGCCCGGCCCGCAGTCTTGCCCATACCTGGCGAAGCGCGCATACTGACCGACATGAACAATCGCGCTGGCATAGAGCAAATGCTCAGCTGAAGCGCGGGGCCCAGGGCGGGGAGGCAGCAGTGAGTGACGTTCAGGTAGACCGAGACCTCGTCGTGGTGCTCAGCGACGGCACCCGGCTGTCCGGTGATCTGTACCGGCCAGCGAACGCGGAGCCAGGGCCGGTGCTGGTGAGCTTCTATCCCTATCGCAAGGACGACATCATCGGGAGCCTCTTCGAAGGCTGCCGCGTCCGCCTGTGCGAGCGAGGCTACGCCAGCGTCTTCTTCGACATCGCGGGGACGGGCGCTTCGGAAGGGCACTTCGAGCCCTTCGACGTGCCCACCGAGACTAGTGCCTACGTCGAGAGCATCGAGTGGATCGCCAGGCAGCCGTGGTGCAACGGAGACGTCGGCGCCTGGGGTGTCTCCTACGGGGGGCTGACCGCGCTGGCCGTGGCCGCGGACCGGCCAGCCCACCTGCGCGCGATCATCGCCGTGTACGCCCCTACCGACGCGTACTCCAACTCGATCTCCTATGGCGGCTGCACCACGATGCTCGGCCGTTACGCCTGGGCCGCGCATATGGTCGCGCTAGGCCTTTGCCCGCCGACGCTCCAGGATCCAGCTGGCCAATGGCGCCGCACCTGGCGCGACCGGCTGCGTAGCTTCGCCGAAGGGCAGCCGCCCGTGGTCACCTGGCAGGCTCACCTCGAGCGCGACGCCTACTGGGACAGCAGGCAGCTGGACGCCACCGCCATCGAGGTGCCGACGATGATCATCGGCGGCTGGGCCGATGGCTTCAAGGGCGCCATGCTCCGCGCCTACGGGGAAGTGCGAGGCCCGAAGAAGCTCGTGATGGGCCCGTGGCTGCACGTATTGCCGCACCTTTGCGACATCGAGCGTTACGACTGGGTCGGCGCGATGGCTGACTGGTGGGACGTCCACCTCCGGCCTGGGTCAGCACCGGGAACCGGGCAGGAACAGCCGGTCCTGTTCTTCGCGGAGAACGAGGGATGGCGGGCGGCGGCGCAGTGGCCTCCCGATGGCGTCACCCAGACGCGGCTATTCCTGGCCGGGTACCGCCTCGATGCCGTGCCCCCGCCGGAGCCGGGCCGCCGCGACTACCGCTGCGATCCGACGGTCGGCATCACCGGTGGCATGTACGACCCGTTCGGGACTGGCAACGGCCGGCCGGAGGAGCAAAGCAGCGACGATGCCAGGAGCCTCACCTTCACCGGCGATCCGCTGGATGAGCCGTTGCTGATCGCGGGCAGCCCAGAAGTCGACCTTTTCCTGACCCGGCACTCCGCGGAAGAGGTGCGGCTGGCGGCGCGACTGTGCATGGTCGGCCCCGACGACCGCTCGACGCTCATCACCGCTGGCTGGTGCCGGATCCCAGCCGGCGCCGATGACGGCGCAGCGACCGCGACGACGATCACCCTTGGACCCGCCGCCTTCGCGCTCGAGGCGGGCATGCGACTGCGGCTCTCGGTGGCGTGCGCGGACTTCCCTCGAATCTGGCCATCGTCGACGAACCCGGAAGTGACGGTCAGCTTCGGCGCCGACGCGGCCTCCGTCTTGCGAGTGCCGGCGGCGCAGGCGGCCGGCCGGACCGACACGGCGACGGCCATCACCCTGGCGCCGCCGGAGCCGGACGAAGGCTGGGTCACCGATGGCGGGCCTGTCTACGGCTTGTCGCACGACAAGGTCGCGCAGGAGGTCGCCGTGACCTTCGGCGCGTGGGAGCGACTGGTCGCGCCATCGGGCGCGGACTTGAAGATGGCGGAGAAGTTCACCGCGCGCGTGCAAGCCGACCGGCCTGACGGCGCTGCCCTGCTCGCGCAGGTCGATGTCGACCTCCGCATGCCGGCGGGAGAGCGCGTCGAGATCAGCGTGCGCAGCAGGTCCTCCCGGACGGCGAGCGTTGTCGAAGCCAGCGTGACCATGGATGGCGCAAGCCTGCTGCGGCACAGCTGGTCCGGCGACGGCTCAGCGGCGCAGCCCGGCTCAGCAGCGCCGGGCTCCTGAACCGCCTGCGCAAGCCCGGCCTCGTAGTTTCCGTCCCCGTGAACAGCGCGCAGATTAACGGCAATTAGCGGCAAAATGGCGGTACTACGCGCAAGGCCCCGGCACCCAGGTGACGGCCTCGGCGACGGCCTCGGTCACGGTCGCGCAGTCCAGTCCGAGTCGGTCGGCCAGGTGGCCGACCTGGCGGGCTACGTCGGGTGGCGGCATCGTGGCGATGATCGCGGCGGCGGTTCGGAGCGCGCCGATCTGACCTTCGGCGAAACGCAGGTTCGGCACCCAGCCGGCCAGGGCAGCGTCAAGCACAAGGTCGGCGAGCGGTCGCCGGCCCTGCGCCAGCGCCTGCCTCAGCGCGGCCGGCCCGCGTTCGCTCGCGAGCCCGGCCGGGTCGTACCCAGGCGGCATGGTCACCGTCCAGACGCGGGCCGCGACCGGGCTGAGCCGGCGATAGGCTCGCACGGCCGCGTGCCGTCCGGCGTCGTCGGCGTCGAACGCGACCAGGACGCCAGTCGCCCGCAGGTCGCCCGCCAGTTGCAGCGCCCTGACCTGCGCGGCGCTCAGGGCGATCCCGCAAGGCGCGAGGGGCGCGTAGCCGCCGTCGCCGCTCGCGGCGATGGCCATGACGTCAAGCGGTCCCTCGGCGATCACCGGAATGGCACCCTTGATCAGGGCTTCCTGCGCCTCCCAGAGCCCGAACAGGGTCTGACTCTTCGCGTAGCAACTGGTGGTGGGGCTGTTCAGGTAGCGGGGCCCGGTCTGCTCGGGCTCATCGCCGGCCCGGCCGATGAACGCGATGATCATTCCGCGCGGTGACCTCATCGGCAGCATGGCCCGGTCGCGAAACAGGTCAGCCAATCCGCCATTCCTGGCCTGCCGGGCGAGGCCAGCGGCCAGGATGACTTGTTCGCTATAGCCGGTCCGGCGCAGCTGCCGGGTCAGCGCGTCCCGGGCGGCAGGGGCATAACCCACCTGCCAGCGCTCGAGCCCGTCCAGGCCCAGGCCGCGCCCGGCAAGGTAGCCAGGTACCCAACTATCAGCGAGCCGGTCGCAGAAGAACCGTGCCGCCACGTCGTAGATGGACACAGTCGCTTCATACCCAGGTAATTCGAAAAAACGTTCGCATAACTGAGTCGGCCTAGCAGATATTGGCTGGCCGGTGCGGCGGGGGCTGGGTAAGGTGAGCGGCATGAGGGTCTGTTGCCTGCGCACCAGTGCGGCCGCGCGAGCTAGTTGCTCGCCGGTTGCCGCTGCCTGACCTTCCTCTTCCGCTGGCGACCGGAGACGGTTCGCCGGCGTCAGTAGTGTTCCGGCCGTGCCGGGCACGGTCGTTCCTTGTTGCGGTAGCTGCGCTAGCTGCGTTTCCGGTGCCCTTATCGATGCGAGGCGCACGATGGATACCAATACCGCGATCCGCACGTTCACCGAGTTCTTCCGCGACCGCGGACATGAGCTGATCGTGGGCAGCTCGCTGATACCGCCTGATGGTGACCCGGTCATGTTCACCACCGCGGGCATGCACCCGCTGGCCCGGTACCTGGAGGGGGAGCCGCATCCGGCCGGCCTGCGGCTAGTCGGCGGGCAGCGCTGCCTGCGCACCACCGACCTGGATGAGGTCGGTGACAACCGGCACCTCACGGTGTTCCAGATGCTCGGCTCCTGGTCGCTCGGCGACTACGGGGGCCCGCTGAGCCTGCGCTGGGGCCTTGAGCTGCTCTGCGACGGCTTCGGGCTGCGCCCGGACCGGCTGTACGCGACCGTGTTCGGCGGCGATGAGCAGGTCGGGCCGGACACCGAGGCGCTCGAGACCTGGCGTGAGCTTGGCCTGCCGGTCGAGCAGACCACCAGCGACAACTGGTGGTCCAACGGCCCGACCGGGCCGTGCGGGCCGGACTCGGAGATCTTCGCGTGGACCGGTGAGGGGCCGCCTTCAGGCACGCCATCGACGTCCGACGGCTGGCTGGAGCTGTGGAACCACGTCACGCTGCGGTACCAGCGTCGCGGCGACGGCAGCCTGCTGCCGTTGCCGCAGCCGAGCGTGGACACCGGCATGGGCCTAGAGCGGCTGATGATGGTCTCGCGCGGAGTCCGCTCGGTCTACGAGACCGACATCTTCCTCCCCTGGCTGTTCGCGCTGCACGACCTGTGGCAGCCGGAGACCCGCTCGCTGCGCGTCATCACCGACCACCTGCGCTCCGCGATCGTGGTGACCGGCGACGGCGTCAGGCCCGCCAGCACCGGCCGCGGCTACGTGCTCAGGCGGCTCCTTCGCCTCGCGCTGACCGAACTGTGGCGCGGCGACGGCACGCGCACCATGGCGGACCTGCCAGATGAGCTGATCCGGGACACCCTGACCAGGTTCGGCCAGCTGGCACCGCCCGCACGCGTCCGCGACGTCTTGCTCACCGAGGAGCGCAAGTTCAGCGCGCTGTTGTCGCGCGGGCGGTCGCTGCTCCAGCGGCTGTACCCGCACGGACAGCTCACCGAGGACGACTACGCCTACCTCCACGCCACTCACGGGCTTCCCCGCGATGTCGTGACCGAACTAGCTGGCCAGATTCAGGCCGCTCGGCGGTAGACCAGCCACGCTGCCGCGGCCATGAGGAGCAGGGAGAGCGCCAGCAGTCAGCCGCCCTCGATCCATTGGAATGGTCAGAGCCGGCTGGCCGGCTGGTACGTGGCCAGCTGGCTGAAGCCGTGGTGGAGCAGATAATGCGCCGGGTTCACGTTTCCAGCGGACGAGCTGCGCGCCCTGGAGGTTTGGCCAGGCGCCGGCATCGGGGCGATATGGCCGGGCGCGGCCTGCGTTTCGCCGATTTTCTGCAGAACCTGGTCGACGGTGGAGAGGCTGACCGGCTTGCCGTCTCTGGTCCACCGCTGGCTCATCACCCAGGCGCCAGGGGGCAGGTTCAGCTTGCTGGTCACCACCAGTGCCTCGTAGTGCGGGCGCAGGAACGCCGCGGTCACGACGGCGAGCCCGCTCCATGCGGCCATGGTGGCGAACATGGCGGGGACGACCCGGCGGATCACGATGCCGGCCACTACGCCAATCGCGAAGGCGGTCAGCGTCCAGGCCGCCAGCGTGACCGCATGGAGGTCGAACGTCGTGGCGGCGAGCGGACTCAAGACGTACTTCCCGCCGACCTGGGGCCCGTAGCTCCAGGAGAAAAGGAAGCCAACCGCTCCGGCCACGGCCGTGACCACGAGGGCGAGCGGCGCCAGCGTGGCGATGGTCCACCTGGCCCGCCCGAAGCTCTGGGTCCAGGTGAACCGGTAGGTGCCGGTTTCCAGCTCCCTGGCCAGCACCGGCGCGCCGACGAACGCTCCGATCAGCGGCGGGATCACCTGGAACAGGACCTCGGTGAACGTCAGTACAGGCCCGGCTCCGTAGGAGATGAAGGCCGCGTGGCGTAGCTGCTCGCCCGCGATGTACAGGTACACGCTCACGGCGCCGAGCACGGCGACGACGCCTGCCAGCGTGAGCCGGTGCTGTCGCCAGGTGACCCAGGCCATTCTGCGCCACGGCACCGGGCGGGCGCTGGCATCGCGTCCTGGCTTCGCTGGCATGCTCAGCGCTGTCAATGCGCCACCTCCGTCGGTTCGGCGCGCCGGCCGCGCGCTGGTCCTGGCAACGAGGCGGCGCCGGGCTCGCGCAGGTAGGCCAGCGCGAGTTCTTCGAGGCTGACCGGACGGGCCTCCCAGCCTGGCGGCACCGGATCGATGTTTCCGCTCGTCCTGACCAGAAGGTGGGCCAGCGCCTCGCCGCGCCGGGCGTGGACCACGCCGAGGCGTTCGGCGTACCGGTCGGCTTCGGCGGTTGGCCCCGTCAGCACGCGGTGCCGGGCGACCAGGTCATCGACCTCACCGGCCACTTGGACGCTGCCACGCGACAGCATCACGAAGTAGTCGGCTACTCGCTCAAGCTCGGTCAGGACGTGCGAGGAAAGCACCACCGACAACCCCCCCGCCCACCTCCCCTTCCCCCTCCCCGGCCATGGCAGTCATCACCGTGGCCATGAAGTCGTGCCGGGCCAGCGGGTCGAGCGACGCCATCGGCTCGTCAAGCACCAGGAGCCGCGGCCGTCGGGCAAGCGCGAGGGTCAGCGCGAGTTGTGCCTGCTGACCGCCGGATAGTCTTCCTGCCTTGCGAGCGAGCGGGATGCCCAGCTCGTCCAGCCGGGTCTTGGCGTAGCCCTGGTCAAAACGCCGGTTCAGGTTACGGGTCAGGTGCAGCATGTCGGCGACGGACAGGTTCTTGTAGAGCGGCGTGTCCTGGGCGACGAACGCGATGCCGTCTAGAGCCGCAGGCGAGCCGGCCGGGGTACCGCCGAGGACCGTGACGGTGCCCGCGGTTGGCACCCACAGGCCGACCGCCAGGTTCAGCAGGGTGGTCTTGCCTGCGCCGTTCGGTCCGACCAGCGCGGCCACGTGCCCCTCGGGAATGGCCAGCGTGCACTGGCGCAGTGCCCAGGTGCTGCCATAGCGCTTGCCGAGGCCGCTGGCTTCGATGACGTTCACGCCACGCCCTCCGTCTCGCCGCCCGCCCCGCCGTGGCCGTGAAATTCCCGCAGCACGCTGGTAAACAGCGCCACGATCCCGTCTTCGGCCAGCCCGGCCGTATCGGCGGTGGCGAGCCAGCCGAGCAGGGAACGCCGGAGCCCAGCCAGCTCGGGCAGCGCCACCTGGCGGAGGGTGGCCTGGATGAACGTGCCCTGGCCGGGTCGCCCGGCCGTGAGGCCCTTGGTCTCCAGCTCGCGGTAGGCCTTGAGCACCGTGTTCGGGTTGATGGCCAGCGCGGCGACCACATCCCTGACCTTGGGCAGTTGGTCGCCGGGCTTGAGGTAGCCGAGCCGGAGCGCGTGCTCGACCTGCTGGACGAGCTGCAGGTAGGTCGGCACGCCAGAAGACGGGTCGAGCCGGAACACGATCGGCGACGCCGGTCCCGGTGCGGCCGGCAAGCCATCGCCGTGGCCAGAGCCTGGCGCCGAGTCGCTGGCACCCCCATCCGCCGGCCTGAACCATTTATCTATTGTCATAAGACAAGATCACAGCGGGTCCGGCGTCGCTGGCAATGCCACTGCCTACTTCGCGGCGTTCGGCCTCCGGCCTGATGCCCTGGCTATGGCAGGCTGCTCCTGATGGGATTGATCGGCCTGACCAGGCTGGCGGGCCTGACGGGAGAGGCGTCGAATGCGGCCAGATTCCGCAGCGGAGCACGACCTGGTAGTACGAGGCGGCACGGTCGTGACGGCCGGCGGTGCCGCCGAGTGCGACCTCGGCATCAGCGAGGGCTCGATCAGGCAGATCGGCGGGCCGCTGCGCGGTCGCAGGGAGCTGGACGCTTCCGGCGCGTTCGTGCTGCCCGGCGGGATGGACATGCACGTGCACCTGTCGTCACCGGAATCACCGCCGGACGAGGGACCGCGCTGGGTCGATGACTTCGAGACCGGCTCGGCGGCGGCGATCGCTGGCGGCGTGACCACGATCGGCAACATGACCTTCCCGGCCGAGGGCGACTCGCTAAGCCAGGCGCTGGCCCGCGACCTGGCGGCGGCCGGGTCGGCCGCAGCGGTGGACTACGTGCTGCACAGCGTCCTACCTGGTGACCTGCCTGGCGCAGTTGATGAACTGCCTTTGCTCGCTGGCGCCGGGCACATGAGCCTGAAGCTGTTCATGACCGCGGCAACTTTCGACACCGACGCCGACGCCATGATCGAGGCGGTCAGGATGGCCGGGCAGCTCGGGATGCTGACGCTCGTGCACTGCGAGGACGGTGCCCTGCTCAGGTTCACCGCGAAGCAGCTGCTGGCGACCGGGCGTGGCAGCCTATCGAACTGGGCGGCGAGCCGGCCGGTCGCGGCTGAGCGCGCCGCCGTCGAGCGGGCAGTCGCGATCAGCGAGGCGACGGAGGCACCGATCTACATCGTGCACCTGTCGTCGGAGGCCGCGCTGGAAACGGCTCGGGCCGCTCGAGCTCGGGGCTTGCCGGTGTTCGTGGAGACCAGGCCGCTCTACCTGTACCTGACTAGCTCGGTGCTCGCGAAGCCAGACGGCGGGCGGTTCATCGGCGCGCCGCCGCTGCGCGAGCCGGCCGACGTCGCGGCGCTGTGGGCGGGCCTCGCGGACGGGTCGATCGACACCCTCGGCAGCGACCACGCGCCCTGGGAGCTGAGCCACAAGATCGATCCGTCCCTGGACGTCACCACGGCCAGGCAGGGCGTCGCCGACCTGGAGACGATGCTGCCGATGCTGTTCTCCGAAGGCGTCAGAACTGGGCGGATCTCACTCGAGCGATTCGTCGCCCTCACCGCCGCCAATCCGGCCCGCCTTTTCGGCCTCTACCCGCGCAAGGGCACGATCGCCGTCGGCAGCGACGCCGACCTGCTGATACTCGATCCGCAGGTGCGGCAGACGATCGACGGCCGGTCCATGCGGTCAAGGGCTGGATACTCCGCATACGACGGGCACGAGGTCTATGGGTGGCCCAGGTTCACCGTGCGACGCGGCGAGGTCGTGCTCGCCGACGGCGAAGTGCTCGCCCAGCCGGGCACCGGCCAATGGCTAGCCCGCGGCCCGGCGCCGACCTGCCTTTAATCCCAGCCCGTCGCAGCGCCAACTACATTGTCGCTTCTCTGCTGTAGTTCCAACGACAGCAGAGAAGCGACGCTGTAGTTCATTCAGCCCGGGCTCGCCCGGACACTACCTGCACTAGTGCCCGCTACGGGCGGGCCACAGTATGTGGGTAGATGACGGGGTGACGGCGGGTGCCAGGTACTGCGACGGAGGATGGGCGCGATGACGGACTTGCGAGCCAAGCAGATAAGCGAGCTGATCGCGCCGCTGCGGGTCGAGCCGGCCGCCTCCGTCCGCCTGGCCAGGGACTTCGACCCCGGCTACGAGGCGGGGTTCCTGCGCAAGAAGGACGGCAAGCAGTTGCTGCGCCAGGGGGTCGAACTCCTGGCCGAGTACCAGGCCAAGCTGGCGGCGGCCCAGAGCTACGGACTGCTCGTGATCCTTCAGGCCCTCGACGCTGGCGGCAAGGACGGCACCATCAAGCACGTGATGAGCGGGGTCAACCCCCAAGGGGTCTCGGTGCACAGCTTCAAGGTGCCTTCGGTCGCCGAACTCGGGCACGACTACCTGTGGCGGTATCAGTGCAACTTGCCGAGCCGGGGCGAGATCGGCATCTTCAACCGGTCGCACTACGAGGAAGTGCTCGTCGTCCGCGTCCATCCTGAGAACCTGGACCGGCAGCGGATACCGGCCGCTGAGCAGGGCGAGCAGATCTGGTCCCGCCGCTACGGCCAGATCAACGACTGGGAGCGGTACCTGACCGGCAACGGGTTCCGCGTCGTGAAGATGCTGCTCAACATCTCGAAGGAGGAGCAGCGGCGCCGGTTCCTCAAGCGGCTCGACCGGCCGGACAAGAACTGGAAGTTCTCGGCCGCCGACATCAGGGAGCGGCAGTACTGGGACGACTACCAGGTCGCCTTCTCCGACATGCTCAGCCAGACGAGCACCACCTGGGCGCCGTGGTACGTGATCCCGGCCGATCACAAGTGGTTCGCCCGCATTTGCGCGTCGGCCGTCATCGCGAACGCCCTGATGGAGATCGATCCGCAGTACCCGAAGGTCAGCAAGGGCGCCCGGCGAGAGCTGGCGACGGCCAGGAAGGCGCTGGAAGCCGAGGAATCCTAGGCTCTGGGATTCTCGCGGCAGCCCCACCAACCCGAAATGTAGGGTATTGTGCACATGTGATAGTTGATGAGCCGACTGGCCGTTCAGCGGTACCGTTGACGCCACCCGATCCGGCTAAGGCCGCGATCGTGCTGCCCGCGCCGGAGTCAGGCCTAGGGGCCTGGGTCGGCTCACCGAGCGCCGTCCTCGTCGACGGCGACATCTACCTCGCCTACCGGCTGCGCACGGCCGGCCGCCGCGGCTACGCCGTGCAGGTCGCGCGGTCCAGTGACGGGGTCACCTTCGAGCCCTTGGTGCTGATCGGCAAGGAGCAGATGGACGCCGAGTCGCTGGAGCGGCCCGCGCTGGTGCTGACGCCCGACGGGACGTGGCGGCTCTACCAGAGCTGCGCGACGACGGGCACCAAGCACTGGCGGGTCGAGCTCATCGAGGCACCGGATCCGGCCAGCTTCGATCCCGCCCGCAGGCGCGTCCTGCTGCCGGGCGACAGCGAGAATGCCGTGAAGGACCCGGTCATCGTGCAGCACGACGGCACCTGGCACCTGTGGGCGTCGGTGCACCCACTGGCCGAGCCCGACCACACGGACCGGATGGACACGCAGTACGCGAGCAGCGCGGACGGGATCGACTGGACCTGGCACGGCCCGGCCCTGCGGCCGCGGCCGGGCGAGTGGGACGCGAGGGGCGCCCGGGTGGCGGCCGTGCGGTTCGGCCGCGACGGCGTCACGGCGTACTACGACGGGCGCGCCACGGCCGAGCAGAACTGCGAGGAGCGAACCGGGGTCGCGACTGGTGCCTCCCCGCAGGCGCTGACCGCGGTCGGCAGCGAGCCGATCGCCGAGTCCGCCGCACCTGGGCTTGGCCTGCGGTACCTGACCGTCGTCGACCTCGGCGACGGACGGGAGCGGATCTACTACGAGCTGACCAATGCCACCGGCGCCCACGACCTCGTCACCGAGTTGCGCGCGAGCTGAGCCGACTTTCTGCTGGTTTGCTGGCATCAGAGCGGCAATCCGAGGCATGGCCTTCCGGCTGGCTGGCTGGCGGCGGCTGGCTGGCTCGGCTAGCCTCTGCTGGTTTATTTGCATCAAAGCGGCAATCCGAGGCAGGGCCTTCTGGCTGGCTGGCTCGGCTAGCCTCTGCTGGTTTATTTCCATTAAAACTGCCTTGGTCTTCCGTTCCGCGCCTGGCGCTGACCTGATGGCCGCGCGCCGACGAGGCCGCCAGAATCGTCCCTTGGCAGCAGCCAGTCGCTGAAGTCCTCTCCGGTGACGCTCTCGAGCAGCCTGATGTCGGCCTCGAAGCCGGGGATCAGGGCCTGCCGCTGCTCCCAGGTGAGCGGTCGGCGGGGCGCGGCGTCCTGCTGGAGCAGGTGCTCGAGCCGGTCGTTCAGGCCGGCGCCGAGATGACCGGGCAGGCGAGCAGAGACCCAGGCGGAGGCGCGCCGGGCGGTCGCAATCGACTTGTACCTGAGCGATGGGTGCGGATGGGCGGTCACGTTCTCCCTCGGCACCTCGGCCAGCACTCCGGTCTCTACGCCGAGGAACGAGCAGACCTGGTCGAGGGTGCGCTGCGGCTCGACGATCATGGACCGGTACCGTATGAGCAGCACCTGCTCACGCGGGAACAGCGAGTATAGGTGCTCAAGCTGCTCGCCGTACCGGCCGAGGTCGAGGTAGCGCCAGAATTCGGCCCAGCCGGCCTGCGCTCGCGCCGTCTCGCGGCCGCAGGCCTCCACGAAGTCACCGACCGGGTCGAGGCCAGCCGACCAGAGGTGGGTCCAGTTCGAGTGCGCCCGCTCGACCGGGTCGCGCAGCACTACGATGAGCCTGGCGCCGGGGATCAGCGCCTTGATCCTGACCTGGGCCTGCTGGTTGTACAGGTAGAACGGCGTCGACTCGCCCCTGAGCTTTCCGGCCGGGGCCTGGCTGAACAGGGCCTCGTAGTCGGAGCGGCGCCAGATGTGCTCGCGGTAGGTCTTGGCGTCGCCGGGGCCGCCCTCGGCTGGCGGCGGGCCGTCGGTCAGGAAGAACTTGGGTTCCTTGACCGGCGACATGAACAGGGCGGGGTGCCGGGCCAGGGCCGAGTGCAAGGCAGTTGTCCCAGCCTTCGGCGCCCCCGCGATGAAGAAGTCTGGCAGAGCCACGAAGCCCCCCGCCGTCTGAGTAAGCCTAATTTCCGACCGGTTTACTAGACTATACAGCCTGAACCATGGGTTCGGCTGTACCCTTCTGCCGCCGATTTAGCCCGCGCTGGCCAGGGTTGCTGTCCGTGCCGCTTGGAGGCACTTGACGCCAGGCCCGCCCGCTTGACGCCAGGCCCGCCCACTTGCGCAATCGTTCGCAGCAGAAGATCTTGGTAACTCTTCCGCAGGTAGGAGAAGATCGTGGTATTCATACCGGTCCATAGCCCGGAAGAATCACAAGATCATGATATCGCGCCGACTCATCTACAAGATCTCTTCTGGGGAGCGCGGATTCGCTAACGAGGCCCCGCGCCCGCCTAGATCTCACTCCCGGACACGACCCCGAGCCCACCCCTCGCCACCACGCGCAACCCAGTCCCCTTATCGTCGCCTGGGCCGCCCAGCCAACCGCAACGTAGTCCCGCTGTTGTCGTAGGAACGACAACTCCGGGACTACGTTGACGTCCCGGCGAGCGGCCGGGGCCACGTTTTGCCCGGAGCCGCCGCTTTGGGCAGTCCCTCGCGCGCGATCGCTGAGACGCATGGCTCCAAAGCGTTGTGCCTGGTGTGATGGCGGCTGGTATCTCGCGCGCCGATTGTCGGACCGATGTTGTTGAATGGCTGCGTGACGGCCATTGTCATTACCAGTCTTACCGAGGCCGATCTGCTTGAGGCGGCGGGCCAGCGTTCCTACTCGCGCGGGCTCGGGTACCTTGACGCGGTCGCTGACCTGGCAGTTCGCGGCGATAAGATCACCGCTTCGGTGCGCGGCACCGATGAGTACATCGTCATGCTGACGGTCGGGCGTGGTGGTGATCTCATCGGGGCCTGCGATTGCCCGTACGGGCAGGAAGGGTTCTTCTGCAAGCATTGCGTCGCCGTCGGACTGGCTTATCTGAGGTCGGCGTCGCTGGCCGCGAGCGGGGGCATCCCAGCGCCGCGGACCGGCAATGAAGCCGAGGGCCAGGCTGTGGCGCTGACCGACTCGCCGGGCCCAGGGGCGGGCCCCGCGCCCGCAGCGGCCCCGGCGTCCGCAGCGGCCCCGCCCCGCGCGCACCCAGCGGCCCCGGCGTCCGCAGCGGCCCCGGCCCCCGCGCCGGCCCCCGCGCACCCAGCGGCCCCGGTGGACGCGGCGGCCCCGGCGCCCGCAATGGCCCCGCCTGATGCCGATGCGCCCGCTGCCGCCAGCGGGCTGCTGTCCTGGCTCAACTCACTGAGCCGGGATGACCTTCTCGGGCTCGTGCTCGACCAGATCATCGAGGACGAGGACTGGCGCGACCGGCTGTTCTTGCGGGCGACGGCCGCGGACGCCGACCTCGAGACGATCCTCGCCGACCTCGCCGACCTGCTCGACCCGGCCGGCTTCGGGGAGTACGGGTACGTCGACGAGGGCGAGTCGCGGCGATACGCGAGCCGGGTGGCGGCCGCGATGGACGTTGTCGCTGATCTCATCGACGCCGAGCAAGCGGACGAGGCGATCGAGGTGGCGGAGTACGCGATCGACCTGGTCGCGACCGGCTTCCAGCACGCGCTGGATCCGGCCGGAGCGATCTGGGCGGCGGTGTGCTCTTTGCTCATGGGCCACGAGCAGGCGTGCCGGGCCGGACAGCCAGACCCCGAGTTTCTCGCTGAGTTCCTCGCGGTACGGATGATCAATGCCGCGGGCCTGCCAGTGATAGACATCTCCGCCTATCGAGAACCGCTCGGGCCGACCGGCGTGGCGGCGCTGGGCGAGATCCTCACGGCGGAGGCCAGCAGCAGCCTTTCCTACCACACCGATCAGGCTCTCGAGGAATTCCTTCGCGGGTACGGCGACACCGACGCGCTCGTGGCCAGGCTGTCGGCCAACCTGCCGCCCAACGGCTTTGGCCAGCTCAGGATCGCCAGGGAGCTGATGGCGGCTGACCGACCTGACGAGGCGCTCGACTGGGCCGAGCGCGGCCTTCGCGAGGCTGTGGCGAGCGCCTCGTCGGGCGCGGCGATACGGCCGGCGCCTGAACTAGTCGACTTCGTGGCCGAGCGCTACGCCGAGCTCGGCCGGGCCGATGACGCGCTGGCGGTGCGCCGGGACGCCTTCGCGGTCAGCCGCGACGTCAGGACGTACGAGCAGCTTCGGGTCGCGGCCGGCCGGGCCGGGGCCGACGGCTGGCCCGCGACCAGGAACTGGGCCCTGGACCTGCTGCGGGCCGACGCGGACGCGCTCAGGTCCGACCAGCAGGGCCTGCGGCTGGCCGGCGAGCCCGTCCTGATCGACGTGCTGGTCGCCGAGGGCGATGGCGATGCGGCCTGGGAGGCTGCGCCCGGGATCGCGAGCGAGGATCAGTGGCGCCGGATCGCCCGCCTGATCGAGCCAACGAGGCCAGCGGACGCGCTCGCGATCTACCAGCGCCAGATCGAGCCGCTCAAGCGGGAGACCGGCGACCGGGTCTACGAGCGGATGGCGGCCTTGCTGCTGCGGGCCAGAGAGTGCCATCGCCGGCTGGGGACAGAAGCCTCGTTCCACTCCTACCTACGGGCGTTGCGAGCCGACCAGAAGCGCAAGCCCAAGCTGATGAGCGTGCTCGATTCGCACCAGCTGCGGCCAGCCAGGTCAGCGCCGGGCGACTAGCAGGTCGGTACGCAGCGGCGGGGGCTTGAGCGGGGCGCCCGCGTAGCCGGTCACCGCGCCGAACTTGCCCTCGTCCCAGTCCGCCACCGCCGCCGTGATCTCCTGCGGCGTCCGCGCCACGAAGTTCCACCACATGAGCAGCGGCTCGCCCAGCGGGATCCCGCCGAGCAGCAGCATCGTCGTCCCGCTCGGCGCCGCGACCCGCGTCTCGTCGTGGCCGGGCGGCAGGTAGAGCAGCTGCCCTGGCCGCAGTTCGGCGCCGGCCACCTCGGCCCGGCCGTGCGCTACGAACATCACGTGCTCGAACCGGTCAGCCAGCGCGATCGAGGTCCGCACGTCTCGGTACGCCGACAGCTGCGCGCCGACGAGGTGAGAGAACGTCGTCGCGGGCGACACGGTCCCGGTCAGCCCCCCAAGGAACACCGTGATGTGCAGCCCGTCCTGCCTCGTCGCCGGAAGCTGCGCATGGTGCTCGAACGCGGGCGCCGCCTGCCGGGCCGCGTCGGGCAACGCCACCCACAATTGCACGCCATGCAAACTCGGATCGTGCTCAGCCGGCGACTCCTCCGAGTGCGCGATCCCGCGCCCGGCCGTCATCAGGTTGAGCTGACCTGGCCTGATCATCTGCTCGGTGCCGAGGCTGTCCTTGTGCAGCACGTCCCCGGCGAACAGCCAGGTCACCGTCTGCAGCCCGATGTGCGGATGCGGCGGCACGGCCATGCCCTTCACCCCGTCCACCGATGTCGGGCCGTAATGGTCGACGAAGCACCACGCGCCCACGCTCCGCCGCAGGCGGAGTGGCAGCAGGCGCCGGACGTTCAGGTCACCGACTCGAGCTTCCCGTGCCTGCGTGAGTTCATAACCCTCATATGCAAAGGGCCGCCCAGAAGCATCGACATCCTGATCAAGCGTGCTCACCGGCCACCCGCCTTCTCGCCCCGCCCTCGGTCGTCCCCTCACACGCTAGTCCCTCCCCGACCCTTGAGCCCCGTGGCGTCAGCGCCCTGCCCTGAGCGGGTGTGGAACCCCGACGATGGCCCGTCGCCGGGCCTGGAGCGGCGGAGTGAACCCCTGCGATGGGCCATCTAAGGTGCTATATGCCCGGCAATGGGACATTGACGGGGTTCGCGAGCTGCCTGGAGCCCCTGCAATGGGACATCGCAGGGGTCGGCGGCGCCTCCGCTGCCACGACGGGCTTGCGGGCGGGCTAGGCGACTAGGGTTTTGACGGAGGCGGCTAGTTCGGCTAGGCCCTTTTTGGCGTCGGCGAAGAACATGGAGGTCTTCGGGTTCGCGTAGAGCTCGTTGTCGATGCCGGCGTAGCCGTGGCCCATGGAGCGCTTGATCACGATGATCGACTTCGCCGCGTCGACGTCCAGGATCGGCATGCCGGAGATCGCGGTGCCCGGGCGGCGGGCCGCTGGGTTGGTGACGTCATTGGCGCCGATCACCAGCGCGACGTCGGTGCGGGCGAACTCGGGGTTGATCTCGTCCATTTCCTTGAGCAGCGGGTAGGGCACGTTGGCCTCGGCGAGCAGCACGTTCATGTGCCCTGGCATCCGGCCGGCGACCGGGTGGATCGCGTAGCTGACGTCGACCCCCCTGGATTCAAGCAGGTCGGCCAGCGCCGCGACCTCGTGCTGAGCCTGCGCGGCCGCGAGGCCGTAACCAGGCACGATGATGACCTTCGAGGCGTAGGCGAGCTGGATCGCGGCGTCGTCGGCGGCGATCGACTGCACGCCAGCGCCCGCCGGCCCCTCGATCGCGACGGCCGTGTCGCCCGATCCGAAGCCGCCGAGCATGATGTTGCCGATCGACCGGTTCATCGCGTCGGCCATCAGCTTGGTGAGGATGCCACCCGAGGCGCCGACGAGCGCGCCTGCGATGATCAGGCCGGTGTTGTTGATCACGAAGCCGGCCATGGCGACGGCGGTGCCGGTGAAGGCATTCAGCAACGAGATGACGACTGGCATGTCGGCGCCGCCGATCGGCATCACCATCGAGACGCCGAAGATCAGGGCGGCGGCGATCACGATGCCGAGGCCGATCAGGCTCGGAGACGCGATCACGTAGCCGCCGACGCCGACCGCCGTCGCGGCCAGCAGCAAGTTCACGATCCGCGCGCCGGGGAACGTGACCGGCGCCGAGGTGATCAGGCCCTGGAGCTTGCCGGCCGCGATGATCGATCCTGAGAACGTCACCGACCCGATGATCACGTCAAGCAGCGTGGTCACCGAGGTGGCCGCGCCGATGTGGGAGCCGAGCTGGGAATAGTCCCGGATCGCGACCAGCGCGGCCGCGCCGCCGCCGACCGCGTTGAACACGCTGACCAGTTGCGGCATCGCGGTCATCTTGACGGTCCTGGCGGTGTAGAGGCCGAGGCCGCCACCGACTCCGATCCCGGCGAGGAGCACGATCCAGCCGGTCGCGGTGATCACGCCCAGGTGGATGACCAGCACCCCGGTCGCGATGATCGCGGCGATCATCCCCGCGATCGAGACCTGGTTACCCCGGCGGGCCGTCGCCGGGTTGTTCATCAGGTGCAGGCCGAGGATGAAGCACGACGCGGCGGCGAGGTAGATGAGCTGGATGACGGTGTTGAAGGTGCCGGTCATGCCTTGGCTCCGTTGCTGGCACCGGTGTTAGCAGTACCGCCGCTCGCGGTCGCGCCCCGGGCGCCGTTCGGGCTCGGCTCGATCGGGGGCCCGGCCGGTGTAGCCGGGGCTGGCCGGCGCTTGAACATCTTGAGCATCCGGCCGGTCACCACGTAACCGCCGACTACGTTCATGGTGGCGAAGGCAGCGGCGAAGAAGGCGAGGATGTAGCCGACCGGGTTATGCGCCGTCGCCGCGATCACGATCGCGCCCGCGAGCACGATCCCGTGGATGGAGTTCGCCGCCGACATCAGCGGGGTGTGCAAAGTGGCGGGCACCTTGCTGATGACCTCGAAGCCTACCCACAGGCTCAGGACAAAGATGATGAAGTCCGTCAGGAGCATGGACGGTGGTACCTCCTGCTTACTCGGCTGCGGGCGGTGCCTGCTCGGCGTCCGGTGCTTGCCCAGCGGCGGGTGGCTGCTGGCCATCGGGCGCTTGCTCGGCGGCGGTCGCCTGCCCGAAGGCAGGGCCCGGCTCGTCAGCCGTTTGTCCGGCGGGCGCAGGCTCCGGTGCCTGCGCCTTGGTGAGCGCCGGGTGGATCACTTGGCCGTCACGGGTGATGACGACTCCCGCCACTAGCTCGTCGCCTAGGTCCACGGTGAGCGCGCCATCGGAGATCAGGTAGGTCAGCAGCGAGCTGATGTTGCGCGCGTACATCGACGAGGCGGCGGCTGCCATCGTGGACGGCAGGTTGTCCGCGCCGACGATCGTGACGCCGTTGTCGGTGACGACCGTCTCGCCGGGGGCCGACCCCTCGACGTTGCCGCCGAGCGGGCTGGCGCCCATGTCGACCAGCACCGAGCCCGCGGTCATGGCCTTGACCGCCGCGCTGGTAACCAGCAGCGGCGGGCGCCGTCCCGGTACCTGCGCGGTGGTGATCACGACGTCGTGCCTGATGATGTGGTCGGCCAGCTCGGCCTGCTGGGCCGCGCGCTCGGCGTCGGTGAGTGCCCTCGCGTAGCCGCCGCCGCCGTCGGCCGGGCCCACGGAGGTCAGCTCGATGAACGTGCCGCCGAGCGACTCGACCTCGGTCCTCGTCTCAGGACGCACGTCGTAGGCGCTTACCACGGCGCCGAGCCGACGGGCGGTGCCGATCGCCTGCAAGCCGGCGACACCGGTACCGAGCACGAGCACCTTGGCTGGCCTCGCGGTGCCGGCGGCCGTGATCAACAGCGGGAAGAACCGGCCGAAGGTGGTGGCCGCGATGAGCGCCGCCTTGTAGCCCGCGATGTTGGCCTGAGAGCTGAGGGCATCCATGGGCTGGGTGCGGGACAGCGTCCGCGGGATCATGTCCAGGCTGATCGCGGTGACCCCGGTGGCGGCGAGCCGGTCCACGAACTGCGGATCGGTCAGCGGGGCGAAAAGGCCAAGCACGGCCTGACCGGCGCGCAGCGCGCCGAGTTGCCGGTCGTCGGGCCTGCCGACCATGAGGACGACGTCGGCGGTGGGGAGCTGGTCAGCCGCGACGATGGTCGCGCCCGCGTCGGTGAAGGCCTCGTCGGGGAAGAACGCGCCGGCGCCGGCGCCGCGCTCGACGAGGATCTCGTGGCCAGCCGATCTCAGCTTCGTGACCGCTTCAGGGACGAGCGCCACCCGACGCTCCGCTGGCCCGGTCTCCTTGACCACGGCAACCTTCATCGGGGGCGACCTCACTCCGGCGGCTCATGCGGCAGGCAGCCGTCCAGGTTCGGTATCGGCCAACCCCAGCCACAGCTTCCCAAGTATGGACCATACCGCCTGCGAACGACTCCTCGGCCGGACGGGCCGACCTAGCGCCGATCGGGGTGCAAAGACGCTCGGGAGGTGGGACTCGGGCCGGGTGCGAGGTTGGGCGGCGAGTTTGGCACAGTGGATGGATGAGCGAAGTCTCCTCCGGCGCGGCGGAACCAGCATCGAAGGCCACAGGCGACGCGCTCGCGGCGAGGTTGCTCAGCGCCCACCAGGCATTGGCCGGACTTAACGTGGCTTCCGAGGCGAGGATCCGGCTGAACCTGCGGTTCATGGCGATCTGCACCTCGCTCAAGCTGCCGGGCGCGAACCCAGCCAGTTGTGCCCGCCGGCTTGATCGCCTGATCACCGACATCGCCCACGCCGAGGGCAATCGCGGCAAAGAGGTGTGACTCGGCGGCGGCACTGCGGATTTGAATTCGCATGACGACTGGTCCCCTTTTATTACTGAATGGCACCCACTTTCAGTAACGACACGCCTCGCTTAAAGCGAAGATGATTGTGCGGGGCCGCTGCATCGCCTAATTTCAGGCGGGTCAGAGGTCGCGGAGCCCGGACTGAAGAGGAGATCCGGACCGCGGACTTCCCGTTGGGGGACCGCAGGAGTGAAGAAATGAACAAGCGTGACCTGATCGATGCGATTTCGGGCCGGTTGGGGGATAAGAAGACCGCAACTGAGGCCGTAAACGCAGTTCTCGACACTATTCAGCATGCAGTCGCCAAGGGCGACAAGGTGGCGATCACCGGGTTCGGCGTCTTCGAGAAGACCGACCGGCCTGCGCGGACCGCTCGCAACCCAGCCACCGGCGCATCCATCAAGGTCCCCAAGTCCTCGGTGCCCAAGTTCCGGGCTGGTGCCGACTTCAAGGCCCTGGTGAATGGCGACAAGAAGAAGGCGGCGGCGAAGCGCTAATGCCGTCGTGTCCTGTGCCGCGCCGCGGTGCAGCACCCCAGGAACCGGCCTGCGCTGTGCTAGCTAGAAGCACTGTCAGCTAAGCACTGCCAGCTAAGCACTGTCAGCTAAGCCGTGGAGTCAGCCGTGACTTCGGGCTAGCGCAGGCCGGTTCCCCTGGCCAGGCCGCTGCGCAGCAGGCGGTCTATTACCTCAGCGAATGGCATTCCGGTCGCTTCCCACATCTTCTGGAAGTACGAGGTCGGTGACATTCCTGGGAACGTGTTGATCTCGTTCAGCACGATCTCGCCGTCCGGCGTGTAGAAGAAATCGACCCGGGCCAGTCCCTCGGCTGAAACGGCGGTGAAGGCGGCTGCGGCGAGCTCGCGAATCCTGGCTATGTCCGCCGCCGGAATCGGCGCTGGAATGATCATGCCGCTAGAAGAGTCCAGGTACTTGGCCTCGAAGTCGTAGAATTCCTCGCCGCCGTCGAGCCTCAGCTCGCCGGGCAGGCTCGTGTCGGGGGGAGCCCCATCCAGGCCTTCGAGCACCGAGACCTCGATCTCCCTGGCCGTGACCGCCGCCTCCACCAGCACCTTCGGGTCGAACTGGCGGGCCAGCGCGATCGAGGTGGCCAGTTCGCCATCGTCGCTGGCCTTGGATGTGCCCAGGCTGGATCCGCCCCTGGCGGGCTTGACGAACAGGGGCCAGCCGAGCGTGCCGATCTGGTCAGCGACCCGCCGCTGGTCAGGGCTGGGGTTCTCGCCCGCGGGCCAGTCCCGCTGACGGACGACGACGTAGGGCCGGACCGGCAAGCCCCTCGCCGCGAATATCAGCTTCATGTACTCCTTGTCCATGCTGACCGCGCTCGCCAGCACGCCGGCCCCGACGTACGGCACTCCGGCCAGCTCAAGCAGGCCCTGGATCGTGCCGTCCTCGCCGAAAGGCCCGTGCAGCACGGGCAGCACCAAGTCGACGTCGGCGAGTATGTGCGGTATTTGACAAGGTGCGCTGGCCACGATCGCGGAATCGCCCTGGTAGGCCCAGGGCACCACGTGGGCGTCCGGCTTCGCGACCGAATCGACGCTGGGCAGTTCGCCACCGGTGATCGCCAGCTTCGCCGGCTCGTCGACGACCTCGAGCCAGCTACCTTCCCTGGTGATTCCGATCGGGATCACGTCGTACTTGGTCCGGTCGATCGTGGCGAGCACGTTGCCGGCGCCGAGGCAAGAGATCGCGTGCTCAGGCCCTTTACCGCCAAAAATGACCGCGACCCGGATCTTGCGCATGCCGTCCACAAATACTCCCCTGCTCCCCGTACCCTAGAATCGCGGAATTCCAGATTCCCCGGCCCAGGCCTTTGCGATTATCAAGTATTTCGCTTTCGATCACTGGCCGGTGCGACCGAGTTCCCAGCTCACCTGCGGCCCAGCGAATCGAGCGCGGTCATCGCGTCGGCCAGCAAGTCCTCGCCGTCTTCAAGCCCGACCGAGAACCGCACGGAACCTGGGTCAATCCCCGCGGCCGCGAGCGCGGCCGGGTCGAGCTGCCGGTGGGTCGTCGATGCCACGTGACTCACTTTCGTGTGGGTGCCCCCCAGCGAGGCGGCTATCCGGGCCAGCCGAAGCCGATCAGCGAAGGCGATCCCGGCCTGCGCCCCGCCGTACGGTGTGACGGTCACGACCGCGCCGAACCTGGTTCCCTCCGGCCCGGCATCGAACTGCCTTCGCGCTAGCTGGTGACCTGGGTGCCCGGTCAGGCCAGGGTAGTAGACCATGCTCACGGCCGGGTGCATGGCCAGCCCGGCCGCCAGCACCTGGGCGGTCGCGCATTGCCTTCTTACCCGCAGCGGCAGGGTCTCAAGGCCACGACGCAGCAGGTAGGCATCGTCGGGAGCGAGCGAGCCGCCGGTGTCGATGCGGAGCCTGCGCAGCTGCCTGATCAGGTGCGGGTGACCGGTGACGACGCCGCCGGTGACGTCGGAGTGGCCGCCGAAGTACTTGGTGGCTGAGTGCAGGACCAGGTCAGCGCCGTGCTCAAGGGGGCGGCAAATGACTGGCGGGGCCAGGGTCGAGTCGACCACGAGCATCGCCCCGGCATCGTGGGCGAGCCTGGCTAGGCTCGCGATGTCGGCCACGGCCATGGTGGGGTTGGCCAGGGTCTCCGCGTACAGGATCGAGGTGCCGGGCCGGAGCGCCGCCTGCACCTGACGCAAGTCGCTCAGGTCGACGAAGTCCGTCTGGACACCGAAGTTCGAGGCGACGTTGCGCAGGAAGCTGTACGTGCCGCCGTACAGGCCGGTCGAGGCGACGACGTGGGCGCCCGCCCTGGTGAAGGCCCAGAAGATGCTGGAGACGGCGGCCATTCCTGAGGCGAAGGCCTGAGCGACGGCCTGGTAGCTGAGGTTGAGGCCTTCGAGCGCGGCGACGGCGGTGCTGAACGCGGTCACCGTGGGATTGTCGATGCGGCTATAGCTGAACCCCGGTGCGTTGTCGGCCAGCACGGCGGCGTACTCGGCGCTTGAGGTGAAGGCGAACGTCGAGGTCCGGTAGATCGGGGTCGTCAGCGGCTGCTGAGTGGGGACCGGGGGGAGAGGCAGATGGACCGAGCGGGTGTTCTCGCCCGGACGCCGCTTGGCTGGCGCTAGCTGACTGCCGGGCACCTGACCAGGGGCGCTGTGGGCGCCGGCTCGTGGGGGTTCGATCGCCAGCGGGGCGACCGGTGGCGGGGCGACCGGTGCCGGGGCGACCGGTGGCGGGGCCGCGGGCGGCGGGGCGATGGGCAGCTGGGCGTTTTGCGGCTGGGCGCTTTGTGGAGGGGCGAGGGGCGGCGGGGCGAGGGGTGGCTGGAGCGTGGCGGGAGAGGCCGGCGGGATGCCCGGTGCCTGAGCGAGGGCAGACGCCGGGTCGGCCATGAAGGCCAGGCTTGGTGGCCCCATCGGGTCGGTTGCCAGCCTCGGGTCGGTCGTGAGCCTGGGATCGGTCGTGAGCCTGGGGTCGGTCGCCGGATCGCGAGGTGCCCCCGCGCTGGCGCCGCGCGGGTCCACGGTCAGCGCGGGCTGGGCATACCTGGAGTCGGGCCTGCCCGGAGGCTCAGGGGCGGCCGGTCCGCCGCGCCTGGGGTCGGTGTAGCTGGAGTCGGGTTGCCGGGGATCCGATTGCCTGGGGCCGAGCTGCCTGGGGCCGAGGTTCCTGGGGTCGAGGTTCCTGGGGTCGAGGTTCCTGGGGTCGAGTTGTCTCGGATCGAGCTGCCTGGGATCGCTTAGCCTGCGCGCGAGTCGCCAGGGATCGTCGAGCTGGGGATCGCCTGATAGCTGGTCGCCAGGCCGGGGATCGCTGTACCTCGGATCACTGTGCCGGGGGTCGCTGTGCCGGGGGTCGCTGTGCCTGGGATCGCCGTACCGGGGGTCGTCGTACGGCAGAGCGGCTCTCCTCGGGTTGGCGTAGCTCGGGTCCGCGGCGTAGCCCCGGTCGGCGGCGTAGTTGGGGTCGGCGTAGTTCGGGTTGGCGGCGTACCTCGGGTCGCGAGGAGGCTGGCCGGGCTGGTTGCTGGCCAGCCGAGGGTCGGAACGCGTTGCTGGCGCAGGCGGGTCGTAGCGAGGGTCGAGTTGGCTGCGGGCGACGGTCGGGCTGTCGGCGAACAGCGGGTTGCCCGGCGGCATGCGGGCGACCGTATGGGTGCCAGCGGGCAGATTTCCAGGTACTGGCGGGGCCGACGAGAGTGGCGGGGCTGACGGGAACGGCGGGGCTGACGGGACGGGCGCCGGACCACCGGCCTGCGGACCACCGGCCTGCGGACCACCGGGCTGCGGACCGCCAGCTTGCGGGCCGGCAGCTTGCGGGGCGGCATATCCTGGCCGACCGGGATAACGGCGCTGACCTGGTGCTTGGGTCGGCACTGGGCGCGTACGACCGGCGTAGCTCGGATCTGGGCCCCGGCCGGTGGCCGGGGCAGGCTCGGAGTACCGCGAGTCGCCGTCGGTGGCGCTAGGAGCCTGATTCGGCGGGCCCTGACGAGAACCTGGCTGTCTGAACCGTGATGGCTCTGGATAAGCCTGACCGTAGGAAGGCTGCCCATCCGGCTCCTCGGCTGCGGGCCAGCCATCGCCCGGCCACCCCGGCGGGGGAGCGGCCTGTTGCTGGCTGAGCGGGAGCCTGGGATCGGCGCGCCTGCGCGGTCCGTAGGAGTCGTCGCGTCGTGACCAGCCACCGGTGTCGTAAGTCTGACCGTCCGCGTAACCGGGCTCCTCGCCATCGGGGTAGGGCTGGCCGGGAGTCGCCCCGTTCTCGGCCTGGCCGCGGTATCGGTTAGCCGCGCTCGGCTGACCCGAGTCCGCGGACGGTCTCGGCCACTTGTCAGACGCCATAGCGCTCCGGTTTCGCCGACCTGCTCGCGAGCATCAACGCCGCCTGGCCCACGTCGAGACCTGAGTACACGACGTTGGTCACTACCTCGGTAATGGGCATCTCGACGCCGTGGGCCTGGGCGAGCTCAAGTACCGCCTTCGACGACTTCACTCCCTCGGCCACTTGCCTGGTGTTGGCGGTGATCTCGGCCAGCGGGACGCCGCGGCCGAGGCGCTCGCCGAAGGTGCGGTTGCGGGACAGCGGGGACGAGCACGTGGTGACCAGGTCGCCCATGCCCGCGAGCCCGGCGAAGGTGTGCGGATCGGCGCCGAGCGCGGCGCCAAGGCGGGCGATCTCAGCCAGGCCCCTGGTAATGAGCATGGCCCTGGTGTTGTCGCCGAGGCCCATCCCGACCGCGATCCCGACCGCGAGCGCGATGACGTTCTTCACGGCTCCGGCGAGCTCGCAGCCGACGACGTCCGGGTTGGTGTAAGGCCGGAAGTAGGCCGTGTGGCAGGCCTTCTGCAGGTTCTCGGCGGTCTGCTGATCGGCGCACGCCACGACGGTCGCGGCGTACTGGCGGGCGGCGATCTCGTGGGCCAGGTTGGGTCCGGTGATGACCGCGATCTGCTCGGTCGGCCAGCCGGTCACTTCGGCGATGACCTCGGTCATCCGCTTGCCGGTGTCGAGCTCGATCCCCTTCATCAAGCTGACCAGCACCGCGCCGGCCGGGATCAGGCTGACCCAGCCGGACAGGTTCTCCCTGAGCGTCTGGGAGGTCACGGCCAGCACGACCACGTCGGCTCCCGCGAGGGCCTCCGCCGGGTCGGCCGTGGCCCGCAGCGATGGCGGGAGCGTGAACTCTGGCAGGTAGTCCCCGTTGGACCTGGTCGTATTGATCGTGTCGGCGAGTTCTGGCCGACGGCACCATAGCCGGGTCGGCGTCCCGGCATCGCACAGCACCTGGGCGAAGGTCGTCCCCCAGTTCCCGGCCCCCATGACGGCCGCGGTCACGGCTCCTGGACCTCAGAAGTGGTGTCCGCCGCTTCCGCCGCCGGCCCCGGCGGCGGAGTTGGATCTTCGTCACTTGGCTGATCGTCGTCTTGTGAATTTTCGGCGAGTTTGCGCAGGTCGGTGCGCAGCTTGCGGCGGGCGACGGCCGGATGATACAGCTCGGCGGGCGGATCCTCGCCGCGGAGCTTGCCGAGCAGCGCCGTCACGTCAGCCATGATCTTGTCCGTGGCCGCTCGCATGGTCTTGGTGTCGATGGGCGCGCCCGCGAACTCGGTCAAGTCCACCGGCGGGCCCGCGAGCACGTGCACTGTGCGGCGGGGCAGGGAGTGCAGCTTGATGGTGCCGTAGGGCAGCACGTCCTGTGCGCCCCAGTGCGCCAGCGGGATGACCGGGGCCCCCGTGGCTAGCGCGAGCCTGGCGACGCCGGTCTTGGCTACCATGGGCCACAGGTCCGGGTCACGGGTCACCGTCGACTCGGGGTAGAACATCACGCACGCGCCGTCCTTGACGCCTTGCTCCGCGTCCCGCAGCACGAGCGCGGCGTCAGCCTGGCCGCGATAGACGGGAAGCTGGCCCAGCCTGACCAGGATGGGTCCGAGTACCTTGAGCTTGAACAAGCTCGACTTGGCGAGGAACGTCGGGTACCGCCCGGCCTGATCGCAGAACAGCGACACGGCGAGGACGTCGGCGTAAGAGAGGTGATTAGCGGCGATGATGACACCGCCCGAGGCCGGGATATTCTCCTGACCTTGCCAATCGTGTTTCATCAGGGCGCGGATGGTTGGCCGCAGGATGGCCCTCGAGACTCCACGCCATGCGTTGGAATAGCTGCCGTCCGCGCGTCTGCTCATCTATGCACTCTCCCGCACCCCATGGTGCCAGTCTTCCCTTTGCCGCGACCCCAAGTCGAGCCAGATCGGATGCTATGGCCGTTCATACCCCGCTGACCTGGTCAGTGGTGATCCCCGTCAAAGTACTCGCCCAGGCTAAATCGCGTCTGGCCGAACTCGCTGACGCCGACCGGCGGGCGCTCGCCCTCGCGATGGCCGTCGATACCGTCGCCGCGGCCGTGGCCTGCCGCCTCGTCGGCGCCGTCGTCGTGGTCACCGACGACGACGATGTCGCTCGCGAGGTACGTAATCTCGGGGCGCAGGTCATCGCCGACAGCCCTGGAACCGGCCTCAACCAGGCCCTCATCGCAGGCGCTGAGCATGCCGCCAGCCGGTGGCCTGCCTGCGGGCGGGCGGCATTGCTCGCTGACCTGCCCGCGCTAGCGGCCAGCGAGCTTACCGCCGCGTTGTCGGCCGCGGCGGCGGTCCCGCAATCGTTCGTGGCCGACGCCGCTGGCACCGGCACGACCTTGTACGCCGCGAGCCCAGGCGTTCCCTTCAGCCCACGGTTCGGGCCTGGCTCCCGATCGCTGCATCAGGGCGCCGGTGCCAGCGAGCTCGACCTGACCGGCATTGCCGGCCTTCGGCAAGATGTCGACACCGTCGCTGACTTGCGCAGCGCAGCCGCCATCGGCCTGGGCCGCCGCTCGGCTGCCTCGGCTGCTCTGGTGATGGCTGATCGCGTCTAGATGTGTACGATCGGGCAGGTCAGCGTCCTGGTGATACCTGGCACCCCCTGGATCTGGGCTACCACGAGACGGCCGAGGTCGTCCACGTTGTCGGCCTCGGCGCGCACGATCACGTCGTAAGGACCGGTGACGTCATCAGCTTGCGTAACGCCAGTAATGAGCCCGATGGCGGCAGCTACATCGGCGGCCTTGCCGACCTCGGTCTGGACGAGGATATAAGCCTGGACCATATAGGCCTCCCGGTCATATGTGTGGTCGACACGCTACCGCAGCCCGGCAGGCCCGCGCCGCGCAGCGGGGGCACTTTAGTGTCGCCAGACCAGCGGCAAAGTGCCCCCGCTGTTCAGGGGGCCGGGGAGAGGGGCGGCCGGCGGGCCGTCTTGGCCTGGCTCACGGCCGGCGCCGTTAGGGTCGGACGAGCCGGCGTGGTTAGGGTCTGACGAGGTAGCGAGCGCGGGGAGGGCGTCATCACGATCGCTGAGCTTGGCGAGTTCGGCCTGATCGAGGCGATCGCGGAGAGGCTCGCGGTCTACGCGACCGGCCAGGATCTGGTGGTCATCGGGCCGGGCGACGACGCGGCGGTGCTGCAAGCGCCCGATGGCCGGGTCGTCGCCACCACCGACATGCTCATCGAAGGCAGGCACTTCCGCCGGGACTGGTCGTCGGCAGCGGACATCGGCCACAAGGCGGCGGCCAGGAACCTCGCCGACATAGCCGCGATGGGGGCGGTGCCGACCGCGCTGCTCGTCGGTTTCGCCGGACCTGGGCACCTCGAAGTTGAGTGGGTGCTCGACCTCGCCGCCGGCATCGGCGCCGAGTGCTCGGCGGCCGGGGCCGTCGTCGCTGGCGGGGACACGAGCAGCGCGGACTTGGTGCTGCTGGCGATCACCGCGCTCGGTGACTTGGGCGGCGCGGAGGCGGTCACCAGGAGCGGGGCTAGGCCTGGCGATGTTGTGGCGGTCGCGGGGAACCTCGGCTCGGCGGCGGCCGGGCTAGACCTGCTTTTGGCCGGAGTCGATCCTGGCGTCGGCGACGAGCCGGGCGAGGAGGGTGGATCGGCGGCGGCCGGGTCGCAGGCCGAGGTCAGGCAAGCGATCGCTGGCCTCATCGCCGCCCATCGGCGGCCGCGGCCGCCGTACGCGGCCGGTCCGGCGGCCGCGCTCCTCGGCGCGACGTCCATGATCGACGTGAGTGACGGGCTCGTCGCTGACCTCGGCCATGTCGCTGCCGCGAGCGGGGTTCGGATCGACCTGGTGACTAGCTTGCTCGCGGCCGAGCCGGTCGCCCGGGTCGGAGCCTTGCGCCACGCTGCCGCCGCGCTGGCGCGGCCTGAGGACTGGCGCCGGTGGGTGCTGACCGGTGGCGATGACCATGCGCTGGTCGCGACGTTCCCTGCCACTGTGCCGCTGCCCCAGCAATGGACGCCGGTCGGGACGGTGACAAATGGCCACGGAGTGGCAGTCGACGGCGCTAGCTGGCCGGACGCGGGCGGCTGGGAGCATTTCCGATCCTAATGACTGGCTGTATGCGGCCGAATTCTCGGTGTTAGGTTCTTATAAGGTGGCGGCTTGATATAACCGCACTGATGCGACGTCACATAGTGCTCAGCAGCCCCGGCTATAGCGGGCGGCGATGGGTCGTCGAACCCGGTCGCCATTCACTGCTTAACGCTGCGGCGCAGCGCGTTGCCGGCACCGTGCCGCCGCTACTCCGGCGGCAGGTCAGGTCGGCTGAGTACCGCCGCGCGGTCGGCGGCGCGTTCCTGGCGCCGTGGTTCGCGGTCAGCGTGGGCATGATGGTCGCGGCCTCGCTGACGCTCACCGATCCCGCGGCCACTCTCTCGTTCCCGCCCGACAACGTCGGCCACTGCCGGCTCGTTTCCTGCTCGGCTCGCGACCTGTCTCGCTTGAGCCGGCTATCACAGGGGTCGGGCTCGCTCGCGGCCGCTCATCCCGCTCTCGGCAACGCCGCGACAGGCGAACGGAGGGTCGGTGTGCCAAGGTCGGACCTCGGGTAGCCGGGCATGTTCTGGCGGAGGGTCTTCGTTGCCGCTGGGGAGGATTCCTGGATCGCGGAGGGTTCTCGCGCTCATCGGGGAGCATTTTCGTCGCCTGCCGGGAGCGTTTTCTTACCGGGGACGATGACCGTCGCTATATGGCAAATACGGTCCCCGGAACGAGAACGCTCCCCGGCAGCGCCGAGTTTGCTCCCCGGAACGAGAGCGCTGCATCACGACCAACGCGGCCCGGAGAGAGATGGGGCTGGGCCCGGGGTGGCCGTAACAGGGCAGCGAAGGCGGCGCTTAGCCTGGTGGGATGAATGTGACTCCGCCGCGGGTGCTGGCGATCGCGGGATCGGACTCGGGCGGAGGGGCGGGGATCCAGGCCGACCTGAAGACGATGCTCGCGCTCGGCGTGCACGGGATGACCGTCGTCACGGCGGTCACCGCGCAGAACTCGGTCGGCGTGCAGGGTTACTGGGAGTTGCCGACGCAGGCGGTGCGGGCTCAGCTTGACTCGGTGCTCGGGGACATCGGGGCCCAGGCGATCAAGACCGGGATGCTCGCCTCAGCCGAGGTCGTGAGCACGGTGTGCGCGTCCCTGGCCGGGGTGGCCGCGCCGATCGTGGTTGACCCGGTCGCGGTGTCCAAGCACGGGGACAGCCTGATCTCGGCGGGGGCGCTTGAGGCGATCAAGGCCGAACTGCTGCCGCTGACGACGGTGGTGACACCGAACCTGCTCGAAGCGAACTTGCTGACCGGGATGACGATCACTGACGAGGCCGACATGCTCGAGGCGGCGCAGCGGATCGCCACGTTCGGACCTCGGTGGGTGCTAGTGAAGGGTGGCCACTTGCCAGGCAACCCGGTCGACCTGCTCTACGGTGCCTGGCACGGCGGCGGCGTCTGGGACGGCGATGGTACCTGGGAAGAGGGCGGCGTGCGGGGCGGCGGCGGCACTCGAGACGGTGGTCCCCAGGACGCAGGTGGCGCCGGGGAGAGAGGCGCGGTGGCAAGAGGGGCGGGCCTAGGGGCAAGCAGCGTCGTCGTCCGCTACCCTGGGCGCCGGATCGACAGCAAGCACACCCATGGCACGGGATGCACCCTCGCCTCGGCGATCGCTTCTTACCTGGCGCTTGGCGCCGACGTGCCGACGGCGGTGGAGTCGGCGAAAGAGTACGTGACAGGCGCCATCGACGGCGGGTTCCCGCTCGGGGCCGGCATCGGCCCGGTCGATCACGGCTGGCGAATCCGCCAGCCGGTCAGCGGGTGACTCGGCGGCCTAGCGAGTGACCTTGCCGGCCTTGATGCACGAGGTGCAGACGTTGAGGCGCTTCGGGGTGCCGTTGACCATGGCGCGTACGCGCTGAATGTTCGGGTTCCAGCGACGCGGGGTGCGGCGGTGTGAGTGCGACACGTTATTGCCGAAGCCCGGCCCCTTGCCGCACACATCGCAGACGGAAGCCACGGGATCGCTCCATAGGTGAGAGTCAGATGGGTCATCAAGCCGGCACCGGCCGACTCAGTCGGTCAACAATAGCCGACGGCGTGACCATGCGCGACCCAGCCCGTCGTCGGCCAACTCTGACAGTGTGGTTCGTTAGCCTAGCGATGAGTTCTGTGGAAGGCGAGGTGACGCGGCGCGGATGGCGAAGCTGACTGACGGGCTGCGCGCGATCGTGGGGGACAAGGCGGCCAAGCGGCTGGCGCCGTTGGGGCCTGACGGGCTGCGCACGGTCGGTGACCTGCTGACTTATTACCCGCGCCGGTACGAGACGAGGGGGGAGCTGACCGACCTCGACGCGCTCCGCGACGGCGAGTACGTCACGGTCCAGGCGCAGATCGAGCGCGTCGGCCTGCGTCCGATGCGCAATCGGCACGGCTCCATCTTCGAGGCCACAGTCACCGACGGCCACGGCACCCTGAGCCTCACCTTCTTCGGCAAGGGCAGGCAGGACTGGCGAGAACGCGAGCTGGCACCAGGCCGGACCGGCTTGTTCTCCGGCCAGGTGTCGACCTTCAGGGGCAAGCGGCAGCTGTCGCATCCCGAGTACGAGCTGCTCAGCTCGAACGAGGCCGCCGACGCCAGGGCGGCCGAGTTCGCCAGCGAGATCATCCCGATCTATCCGGCCAGTAAGGACATCTCGTCCTGGCAGATCGCCGACAGCGTGCAGCTGGCGCTGGAGGCCGCCGACCTCGACGACGATCCGCTGCCCGCGGTGATCAGGGCGCGGTACGGCCTGCTCGGCTACGCCCGCGCGCTGAACGCGATCCACCGGCCTGGCGAGGACTCCGACTGGAGGAGAGCGGCGAAGCGCCTCAAGTGGGACGAGGCCTTCATGCTCCAGGTGGTGCTCGCCCAGCGGCGCCGGGTATCGACCGAGTACGTCGCGCAGCCAAGGCCAGCGATCACCGATGGCCTGCTCGCCAAGTTCGACCAGCACCTGCCGTTCGAGCTGACCGACGGCCAGCGCCGCGCGGGCGAGGTGATCGCGGCCGACCTCGCGGCCGACCATCCCATGCACCGCCTGCTGCAGGGCGAGGTGGGCTCAGGCAAGACCGTCGTCGCGCTGCGGGCGATGTTGCAGGTCATCGATGCCGCTGGCCAGGCCGCGCTGCTAGCTCCGACCGAGGTGCTCGCTCAGCAGCACCACCGGTCGATCAGCCAGCTGCTCGGCCCGCTCGCGATGGCCGGGCAGCTCGGCGGGGCCGAGCAGGCGACGACGGTGACCTTGCTGACCGGCTCGCAGGGCGCCGTGGCCAGGCGCGGGGCGTTGCTCGAAGCCGCGTCGGGCTCGGCCGGGATCGTGATCGGCACCCACGCCCTGCTCGAGGATCAGGTCCAGTTCGCCGACCTCGGCCTGGTCGTCATCGACGAGCAGCACAGGTTCGGCGTCGAGCAGCGCGAGACGCTACGCGCTAAGTCGGTCAGCGGGCGGCCGCACGTCCTGGTGATGACCGCCACGCCGATACCGAGGACGGTCGCGATCACCGTCTTCGGCGACTTGGACGTGACCGAGCTGACCGAGCTTCCGGCCGGGCGGTCGCCGATCGCGACGCACGTGGTGCCGGTGCAGGAGAAGCCGCACTACCTCGCCCGTACCTGGGAGCGGGTGCGGGAGGAGGTCGCTTCCGGGCGGCAGGTCTACATCGTCTGCCCGCGGATCGGCCTCGACGGCGACAGCGACACCGAGTCGGCTGGGACAGGGCAGGCTGGGACCGGGCAGGCTGGGACCGGGCAGGCTGGGACGGGGCCGGCTGGGACCGGGCGGGCCGGCGCCGGCGACGGCGCCCGTCGGGTCACCCCGGCCCCCGACGACCTCGCCGACGACGGCGGATTCGACTTCGCCGAGCTAGCGGACTCCGGGCTCGACGATACGGGTGCCGAGCGCGCGCCGGCCCTCGCCGTGCTCGACGTCGCCGCCGACCTCGCTCAGGGTCCGCTGGCCGGCCTCCGGCTGGCCGTGCTGCACGGCCGGCTGCCGTCGGACGAGAAGGACAAGATCATGCTCGGCTTCGCTGCTGGCAAGGTCGACGTGCTGGTCACCACGACCGTGGTGGAGGTCGGCGTCGACGTCCCGAACGCCACGATGATGGTGGTCATGGACGCGGATCGGTTCGGCGTCTCGCAGCTGCACCAGCTTCGCGGCCGAGTCGGCCGGGGCGGCCATGCTGGCCTGTGCCTGCTGGTCACGAGGGCGCCGCTCGGTCCAGCCAGGGACCGGCTCGACGCGGTCGCCGCGACTAGCGACGGGTTCGCGCTGGCCGAGCTCGATCTCGAGCAGCGCCGGGAGGGCGACGTGCTCGGCTCGGCGCAGGCAGGTCGGCGGTCCAGCCTGAAGCTGCTCAGGCTGACCAGGCCAGGTGACAAGGAGATCGTCATCTCGGCCAGGCAGGAAGCCATCGACCTGATCGGCGCCGACCCCGCCCTGGCGGGCGAGCCGGCCCTCGCCACCGCCATCAGCACCTTGCTCGAGGCGCAGCGCACCGAGTATCTCGAAAAAGCATGATTCATGATTAAATCAGCCAAAGGGCGCGTAGGGCGCGCCCAACAACAAAGGCCAAAACCGCCCAAGAAGTACTTGCGAGCCGCCGAGCTATCAAAATGACCGGGGCCGAGCCGTGACCAGGATCATCGCCGGGCAGGCGGGGGGACGAAGGCTGGCGGTGCCGGCCGGGCGGTCGACCAGACCTACGAGCGACATGACTCGGGAGGGGCTATTTGCGGCTCTTATTTCGATTTTGGGGAGTCTGGCCGGTGCGACCGTGCTTGACCTGTACGCGGGAAGCGGGGCGGTCGGGCTTGAGGCGCTGTCCCGTGGTGCGTCCGACGTCCTGCTGATTGAGTCGGACCGCCGGGCCGCCGACGTCATCAGGCGCAACATCGAGACCGTCGCGCTGCCGGGGGCGCGACTGGTCGTGGACCGCGTCGACCGGGCGCTGCGGCGCGGCCCTGACGTGGCCGGCCCGAGGCAGCTGGTGTTCGCTGACCCGCCCTACGCGACCGGCGACGGCGAGCTGACGGCGATGCTCGAGGCGCTGGCGGGCCAGCGCTGGCTGGCGCCGGACGCGCTCGTGGTCGTGGAGCGGGACGCCCGCTCGGGCCCGCCGCCGTGGCCAGCAAGTTACCGGCAGGACAGGTCCCGTCGCTACGGCGAGACGACGCTCTGGTACGGTCGCGCGACAGGCGATGCGCCGGCCGCCGCAGCTGCAACGACGGGAGCGTGAGTCCGCGTGATCCGCGTGGTCTGTCCTGGATCATTCGACCCGGTGACCAACGGTCATCTCGACATCATCAGGCGCGCCGCCAAGCTGCACGACGAGGTCATCGTGGCAGTGCTGCGCAACCCATCCAAGTCATCGCTCTTCACCGCCGACGAGCGGGTCGAGATGCTGGCCGAGGTGACCAAGGATCTCGGCAACGTCAAGGTCGCCAAGTTCAACGGCCTGATCGTGGACTTCTGCCGCGCCAACGACGTGTCCGCGATCGTCAAGGGCTTGCGGGCGGTGACCGACTTCGACTACGAGATGCAGATGGCGCAGATGAACTACAACCAGGCCGGGGTCGAGACGCTGTTCATGACCACGAACCCGCTGTACGCGTTCCTTTCCTCCAGCCTGGTCAAGGAGTTCGCCAGGTTCGGCGGTGACGTCGCTGGCCTCGCGCCCGAGCCGGTTCTCCGCAGGCTGACCGAGCGCCTGGTCGCCGACTGACCAAGGCCAGCTAGGCTTAGCGGCATCACCCCAGCGGGCAAGTTGGGGAATGACGGGCTCGCCAGGTAAGCTGGGGCGCCCAGAATCAATCGACACACCTGCTTTAGCCATGCCACACGCGAAACTCAAGAGATCCGGCAAGCTAGATCCGCGTCGTCCGCTTGTCTTCGACATCGCGACCCTCGGGTCAGCGTCAGCGCGCCTTGACAAGCGTGTCGTCCCGGCGCCACCCGACCTCGGCGGCGGGCTGGTGCGGGTGCCGCAGGGCGCGCCGGTTGAGCTTGAGGTCCAGCTTGAGGAAGTGAGCGACGGCGTGCTTGTGACCGCGGAGGTGACCGCCCCGCTCGCTGGAGAGTGCGCGCGGTGCCTCGACGAGTTCACCTCGAGCGTGCACGTCAGGTTCCAGGAGCTGTACGCGGCGCAGGCTGACGGCGCGGGTGACGACGGGTACGTGCTCGATGGTGACATGCTGAACCTTGAGCCCGCCCTCAGGGACGCCCTCGTGCTCGAGCTGCCGCTGTCGCCGCTGTGCGCGGAGGACTGCCAGGGGCTGTGCGCCGGGTGCGGGATCAAGCTGGCCGACGCCGAGCCTGGTCACGAGCATCCCAGCGATGGCGGTGTCTGGGCGGTACTGAAGGACTTGTTCCCGTCCGACGGGGCTGACGCGGCCGATGCCGCTGATGCCGCCGTCCAGCACGGGCATGATGAAGACGCTGGGACGACCGGTCCCGCAACTGCAAAGGAGCAATGACGTGGCCGTACCCAAGCGGAAGATGTCGCGGAGCAACACCAGGTCGCGCCGCGCCCAGTGGAAGACCTCGGCGCCGGTCCTCGTGGCCTGTCCCCAGTGCCACGAGCTGAAGTTGCCGCACACTGCCTGCCCGGCCTGCGGTACCTACAACCGGCGTCAGGTCATCACTCCTTCCTGACTTTGCTATCGCGGTACGCCGTGATCGCGGGAAGGAGGAACGGTGAGCACGCCAGGTGATGGCCGGGCCCAGCACGCCGACACCGCGGTCCTGCTTCGCGAGCTCCAGGTGCAGGTCGGCGATGGCTTGATTGACCGGGCCCTGACGCACCGGTCGTTCGCCTACGAGAACGGCGGGCTGCCGACGAACGAGCGGCTTGAGTTCCTCGGCGATTCGGTGCTCGGGCTCATCGTGACCGACACGCTGTTCCGCCGGCATCCCGACCTGCCGGAAGGCAACCTGGCCAAGCTCCGCGCCGCCGTGGTCAACAGCCGTGCGCTGGCCTCGGTCGCCCGGGGTCTTAACCTGGGCGGCTACGTCAGGCTCGGCAAGGGCGAGGAAGCGACCGGCGGCCGCGACAAGTCGTCGATCCTGGCCGACACGCTCGAGGCCGTGATCGGCGCGGTCTACCTCGATGGTGGCCTCGACGCCGCCGATGCGCTCGTGCACCGGCTGTTCGACCCCGTGATCGCCAGGTCGGCGCGGCTCGGGGCCGGGCTTGACTGGAAGACCTCGCTGCAGGAACTAACGGCCGCGCAGGAGCTTGGCGGGCCCGAGTACCTGGTCGATGAGAGCGGCCCTGACCATCAGAAGTCGTTCAGGGCGGTGGCCCGCATCGGCGGGCAGGTCTACGGCCGCGGCGAGGGCCGGTCGAAGAAGGAAGCCGAGCAGCAGGCGGCCGAGTTGGCCTGGACCGCGATCAGGAAGGAACTGAGCGCCGCGTCAGGTCGCGACCGCCACTCCGGCTCCGGTGGTCACGGCCCCCGTGGCGTCCCGACCGCTGACGCGGTCACGGCCGCTGACGCGGTCACAGCCGCTGACGCGGTCACGGCCGCCGAGGCGGCGCCGTCGGATGGCGATGACGCGGGCCGGGGCAGTGCCTGAAGAACTTAACCCCTGGCCGCAAAGCCGCCGGAGGCGGCATGCCTGAGCTTCCCGAGGTCGAGAGCGTCAGGGCCGGCCTTGAGCAGCACGTCGCCGGCCGGACGTTCGCCGGGGCTGAGGTGTTCCATCCAAGGGCCGTGCGCCGGCACCTGGCTGGTCCCGATGACCTGACCGCGGCCCTGTCGGGCGGGCAGGTCGGACAGGTCAGGCGCCGGGGCAAGTACCTGTGGCTCACGGTTGAGCAGGACGCGCTGCTCGCTCATCTCGGCATGAGCGGCCAGCTGCTCGTCGGTGACCCGCAGGCCGCGTACGGGCCGCATTTGCGGGCCCGGTTCACCTTCGCCGATGGCGGCCATGACCTGCGCTTCGTCGACCAGCGGACGTTCGGGCACCTGTCGTTCTGGCCTGGTGGCGCCCAACTGCCCGCCCCGATCACGCACATCGCGCCCGACCCGCTCGAGCCGGAGTTCGATGACGAGCGGTTCATCGCCCGGCTACGGACCCGGCAGACCGGGATCAAGCGGGCACTGCTCGACCAGTCGCTCATCAGCGGGGTCGGCAACATCTACGCCGACGAGTCGCTATGGCGGGCGCAGCTGCACTGGGCCCGCGGAACCGACGCGCTGCGCCGAGGCGAGGTGACGCGGCTGCTCGCCGCCGTCAGGGCCGTATTCGGCGAGGCGATCGGCGCGGGCGGCACCTCGTTCGACCGGCTCTACGTCAACGTGAACGGCCAGAGCGGTTACTTCGACCGGTCGCTGGCTGTCTACGGGCAGGTCGACGAGCCGTGCCCGCGCTGCGGTACTCCCGTCATCAGGGAGAAGTTCATGAATCGCTCCTCCTATAGCTGCCCGCGCTGCCAGCGACGTCCGCGACAGGGGCGCTGGTGACAGGACCGGGAGGCGACGGCTACGGGGCGGACTTCGGCGAGCGGTGCCCGCCTGCGGATGCTGGCCTGCCGGCCGGCGGCACCACGACCCAGCGGGCGCGGTTGACGGCCTGGGTGCGCGGGCGCGTCCAGGGGGTGGGCTTTCGCTGGTGGGTTCGCAAGAACGCGCTTGAGCTTGGCCTGCTCGGATTCGCTGAGAACCTCATCGATGGGCGGGTCAGGGTCATCGCTGAGGGTGATCGCGGCCGCCTGGCCGAGCTGCTTGATCGGCTGGGCGGGCCAGGCACGCCCGGCCAGGTGGCCCAGGTAACGCACCGCTGGGACACCGAGCGCGGCGAATTCACTGGCTTCATCGAACGGTGACTAAGTTTCACGACCCCTGAACTGCGGAAACGTCAACTTGACCGGATGGCACTTCAGATGGGAACATGGATGTGTTACCTGCGCGCAGCCTGGCGTGTTTTTCCGCGATTCCACGTGCGCGCCCACTCTGGTCACTCAGTGTGTCTGGTCACTCAGTGTGGAGGACCTCAAGCAATGGCGAAGGCTCTGCTTGGCCATGTCGGCGGATCAGATCCCCGCATGGTGTCGGAAGTACGCCGTCTCCAGCGGCGTGTGCGTGACCTTGAAGCCGAGCTTGCCCGGCTGCAAGAGGTCAACGACGTACTCGCTGCCGGTGTCGGCCATGAAATGCTGCTCGATGATCGCGAGCCCGCTCTCACCTAGTGGCTCAAGCCTCATCGCACCGGATTTGTCGGGGCTTATGGCGTGCTAGGTCGACCTGTCGTGGATGGATCGTGGGCAAGGCCGGATTGCGTGCTGCCCGGATTCGCCCGCCTGCGAGCTCGCCCGCCTGCGAGCTATCGGGTAAGCAATGACGGCTGATGCCCCGGCGGGCTGATTGGCGCTCGATCGTCGGTTAGCCCTGTGTGGTGTGCACGGTTTGGCGTGCGCGCATGGTGTGCGCCTTTGCGGGTAATTGTCGGCTGCGCATTGCCGCGAAACGTGACTGACCTGGTCAGATCGCCGCGGTGTTTGGCTGGGTTACCCGATCCGCTGGTATCGGCAAGGTAGTGTGCGGTGGGTTCAGGGCCGTCATCGGTGAGGAGAAGCAGGGGTGTACCTGAAGACCCTTACCTTGCGCGGCTTCAAGTCGTTCGCCTCAGCGACCACGTTGCGGTTCGAGCCAGGGATCACGTGCGTCGTCGGCCCGAACGGTTCCGGCAAGTCGAACGTGGTCGACGCGTTCACCTGGGTGATGGGCCAGCAGGGCGTCAAGCCCCTGCGCGGCGGCAAGATGGAAGACGTCGTGTTCGCCGGGACCGCCGCCAGGGCCGCGCTCGGCCGGGCCGAGGTCACGCTCACCATCGACAACAGTGACGGCGCGCTGCCGATCGACTACGCCGAGGTCACGATCAGTCGGCTGCTGTTCCGCACCGGGCAGAGCGAGTACGCGATCAACGGGAGCCAGTGCCGCCTGCTCGACGTGCAGGAACTACTCTCCGATACCGGTCTCGGCCGGGAGATGCACGTCATCGTGGGGCAGGGGCACCTCGACGACATACTCAACGCGGGCCCTGAGGCCCGCCGGGCGCTGATCGAGGAAGCGGCCGGGGTGCTCAAGCACCGCAGGCGCAAGGAAAAGGCGCTGCGGAAGCTCGACGCGATGCAGGCCAACCTGACCAGGCTCGTCGACCTCACGACGGAGCTTGGCCGCCAGCTCAAGCCGCTCGGCCGGCAGGCCCAGCTCGCGCGCAAGGCCGCGGTCATCCAGGCCGACTTGAGGGACGCACGGCTGCGGCTGCTCGCCGACGACTACGTCACGCTCTCGGCTGACCTGGAGCGGGACGAGGCCGACGAGAGCGCGGCGACCGTGCTGCGGGCCGAGCTCGAGGCCGTACTGGCCACGGCCAGGCAGACCGAGTCCGACCTGGAAGCCTCCGCCCAGCAGTTGGCGCCGCAACTCGCCGTCGCCCAGGAGACGTACTTCGCGCTCGGCGGGCTGGCCGAGCGGCTGCGCGCCGTCAGCGACCTGGCCAGCGAGCGGCGACGGCACCTCGCCGCTCCGCCCGAGCCGGCCAGGCCAGGCCGGGATCCCGATGAGCTCGAGCGGGAAGCGGCTGAGCTGCGGGAGCAGGAGCGGGCACTCGGCGCCCGGCTGGCGGTCGCTCGTGAGCAGCTGGCCGTGGCCGTCGCGACCAGGACCGCCGCCGAGTCGGCGCTGGCCGAGACCGAGCGAAGGATCGCCGCGGACGCGCGGGAGGCCGCCGAGCGCGCTGAGCGGCAGGCCAGGCTGCGGGGCCAGGCCGGGGCGGCGCGGAGCAGGCTCGCGGCGGCGCAGGAAGAGGCCGGCCGGCTGGCCTCGGCGCTAGCCGCGGCCAGGAGCCGGGCGGAGCAGGCGGAGGCCGAGCACGCGGAGCTTGCGGGCCAATTCGGCGGGCGGGACGAGGACAGGGCCGAGCTCGTCGCCGCCAGCGAGCAAGCCGCCGCCGACCTCGCCGCGGCCTGCGCCCTGGTGACGGAGCTGCGCAAGGCCGAGCACAAGATCAGCGACACCCGCGCCGGGCTGCGGGCGCGGGTCGGCGCCCTGGAGGAGGCGGCCCGCCGGGGCGCGGACGCGTCCGCGGTGCTGCTGGCCGACGCCGGGTCGTTCCCCGGTGTGCTCGGTCCCCTGGCCGAGATGATCACGGTGGCCGAAGGCGCGACCGAGGCGATCGCGGCCGCGCTCGGGGCATCGGCCAGCGCGATCGCGGTCAGCGACCTGCAGTCGGCGGCGCAGATCCTGGCGAGGCTGCGCGACCGGCAGGCCGGGCGAGCCGACCTTGTCATCGCCGGCGGCCAGCCGTCGCCAGGAGGGGCGAGCAGGGCCGACGAGACCGACGAGATCTGGCATGACCGGGATGGGCGAGTTTTTGCATATGCAGTTGATCTTGTAAAGCCCCCGCCTGAGCTTGCTGACGCGGTCGAGGCGCTGCTGGGCGGCATCGTCGTGACGGCCGACCTGGAGACCGCGCTTGAGCTCGTGCGAGCCGATCCCGGGGTCGCGGTGGTCACCACCGATGGTGACCTGATCGGGGCGCACTGGGCGCGCGGCGGCTCGGCTAACGGCCAGAGCCTGCTCGGCCTGCGAGCGGCCGCTAAGCACGCGGCCGACCAGCTGGCGGAGGCCGAGGTCATGGCGCAGCAGGCCGAGCGCGAGCTCGCCGAGGCGGTCGAGGACGAGGCGAGTGCCAGGCAGGGCGTTGCGGCGGCCCAGGCCGCGATGTCCGAGGTTGACGCGGCGGCGGCGGAGGTCTCTGGGCGACTGGGAACGATGGCGGGGGCCGCCAGGGCGGCGCAGGACGAGGCGGGCAGGCTCGCGGCGTCGATCGCCGCGGCCGACCGCTCGGCCGAGAAGAGCCGTAGCCAGCTCGCCGACATCGAGCGGCAGCTCGGCGACCAGGGCGGCGCGGGCGGGGCGGGTGCGGACGGCCCGGCGGAGCTGAACGGCGGCGAGCAGGGCGAGGCCGGCCAGGTCGGTGCGGTCGGCCAAGTTGGGCCGGGCGTGTCCACGGTGGCCAAGCAGGCCCTCGCCGACAGCGCGGCCGCGGCCAGGGGCACGGAGATGGACGCGCGGCTTGAGGTGCGGACGGTCGAGGAGCGGTTGCGGGCGATCAGCGGCCGCGCCGACGCGCTCGCGTCGGCGGCGCAGACCGAACGGCAGGCCGCGGTCAGGGCGGCCGAGCGGGCCAGGCGCCGCGCGGCCCAGGCCGCCGTCGCCCGCGCGGTCGCGCGCGGGGCGCAGGTCGCCGTCGCCGCGATCGAGCAGTCGGTCCGGCTGGCCGAGGTCGAGCGGCAGCAGGCCGAGCTGGCCTATCAGGGTGGCGACGAGCAGCTCAAGATCGTCAGGAGCCAGCTCAGGGAGGCCTCGGCCCAGCTGGACAAGGTCGTGAACACCGCGCACGGCGCCGAGGTCGCGCGGGCCGGGCGCCAGCTCAAGCTCGATCAGGTCGAGGCGAAGGCGGTGCAGGAGTTCGCGATCGACGTCGAGGTGCTGGTCGCCGACTACGGCCCGCAGGTGCCGGTGCCGGTTATCACCGAGGATGGCGATCAGCCGCCGGTCCCCTACGACCGGCAGGTCCAGCAAAAGCGCGCCGACGTCGCCCAGCGTCAGCTCGACCAGCTGGGCAAGGTCAACCCGCTGGCGCTCGAGGAGTTCGCCGCGCTCGAGGAGCGGCACGCGTTCCTCGTGACCCAGCTCGATGACCTGCGCAAGACCAGGCGTGATCTGCTCACCGTGGTCAAGGAGGTCGATGACCGGGTCCAGCAGGTGTTCGCGGACGCGTTCGCTGACACGGCGCGGGAGTTCGAGCACGTGTTCGCGACGTTGTTCCCCGGCGGCGAGGGCCGGCTGATCCTGACCGAGCCTGACGACATGCTGGCGACCGGCATCGAGTTCGAGGCGAGGCCGCCTGGCAAGAAGGTGAAGCGCCTCTCGCTGCTGTCCGGCGGCGAGCGGTCGCTGACCGCGATCGCGTTCCTGGTCTCGATCTTCAAGGCCCGTCCTTCGCCGTTCTACGTGATGGACGAGGTCGAGGCGGCCCTTGACGACACCAACGTGCAGCGGCTGCTCGACATCTTCGAAGAGCTCAGGGCCAGCTCACAGCTGATCATCGTGACCCACCAGAAGCGGACCATGGAGATCGCCGACACGCTCTACGGGGTGAGCATGCGCTCCGACGGCGTCTCGTCCGTGATCAGCCAGCGGCTGCGCGAGCCCGAGCCGGCCTGAGCCCGCGCTTCGCCGCCGCCGCGGCCCCCTTGGCCCGCCAGGCGCAGGCCGGCTGGCTTGGCTGGTCATCTGCTTCTGCCAGACTGGATCGGTCATGGAAACGTTGCTGATCATCATCGCGGTCGTGGTCGTAGTCGCCGCCGCCGGTAGCGGCGCGCTGCTCGCGCCCCGCCGAAGGCGCCTGGGGCGGCGTCAGTCCGCGCCGCAGCCGACCGGCGGCACCGACACGATCGCGCCGCCGCAGGCAGGCGCGGCTGGGGCGGCTGCGACCGGCGCGACCGCTACCGAGCCGGCGCCGACGTTGGAGCCGACCGCGCCGGCCAAGCCCGCCGCTCCGCCGGCCGTGGAGCGGCCGCCGCCGTCAGCGGGCCGGATGGTCCGGTTGCGGGACCGGCTGGCCAGGTCGCAGAGCGCCTTCGGTTCCGCGCTGCTTAGCCTGCTGTCCACTGGCAAGCTTGACGACGCGACCTGGGACCAGGTCGAGGAGATCCTGATCACCGCCGACATGGGGGCCGGGCCTGCGCTGCAGCTCGTCGACCGGCTGCGGACCGAGGTCAAGGTGGCCGGGACCAGGGACGTCGGCGAGGTCAGGGAGCTGCTGCGATCGGACTTGCTGACCGAGGTCAACCCCGACCTCGACCGCACGCTGCACACCCAGCGGCACGGTGACCGGCCCGCGGTCGTGCTCGTCGTCGGCGTCAACGGCACCGGCAAGACGACGACCTGCGGCAAGCTGGCGCGGGTGCTCATCGGCGACGGGCAGACGGTGCTGCTCGGCGCGGCCGACACCTTCAGGGCGGCGGCGGCCGATCAGCTGGAGACCTGGGGATCCCGGGTCGGGGCGACCGTCGTGCGGGCCGACCGCGACGGAGCCGACCCCGCCAGCGTGGCGTTCGAGGCGGTCAGCGCGGGCATCGCGAACGGCGTCGACGTGGTTATCGTGGACACGGCGGGTCGGCTGCACACCAAGACCGGCCTGATGGACGAGCTCGGCAAGATCAAGCGGGTCATCGCCAAGCACGGCAGCGTGGACGAGGTGCTCCTGGTGCTCGACGCCACGACCGGGCAGAACGGGCTCCGCCAGGCGAGGGTCTTCGCCGAGGCGGTCGACATCACCGGCATCGTGCTGACCAAGCTGGACGGCACCGCCAAGGGCGGCATCGTGATCGCGGTGCAGCGCGAACTCGGCGTCCCGGTCAAGCTGGTCGGCTTGGGCGAGGGGCCAGATGACCTAGCGCCGTTCGACCCGGTCGCGTTCGTGGACGCGCTGGTCGGGTAGGCAGACGCGGTTGACCGGACGCTTGATCGGATAGGCAGGCAAGGAGTTCAATACAGGTGTTCGAGACACTTTCTGACCGGCTAACCCAGGTCTTCTCTTCGCTGCGCAGCCGGGGACGGCTGTCGCCGGCCGACATCGACGCCACTACCCGCGAGATCAGGATCGCGCTGCTCGAGGCTGACGTCGCGCTGCCGGTCGTGCGGACCTTCATCGCGGCCGTCAAGGAGCGCGCGCTCGCCGCTGACGTGCTCCAGGCGCTGAACCCCGCGCAGCAGGTCATCAAGATCGTCAACGAAGAGCTGATCGAGATCCTCGGCGGCGAGGCGAGGCGGCTGCGATTCGCCAAGGTGCCGCCGACCGTGATCATGCTGGCCGGCCTCCAGGGCTCAGGTAAGACCACGCTGGCGGCCAAGCTCGCGCTCTGGCTCAAGGGCCAGGGCAACACGCCGATGCTGGTCGCCGCCGACCTGCAGCGCCCCAACGCGGTGCAGCAGCTGCAGGTGCTCGGCGAGCAGGCGGGCGTGCCGGTCTACGCCCCGCAGCCGGGCAATGGGGTCGGCGATCCCGTTCGCGTCGCTCGCGACTCGATCGAGGAGGCCAGGCGCCGCCTGCACAACATCGTGATCGTCGACACCGCGGGCCGGCTCGGCGTTGACGCCGACATGATGGCCCAGGCGGCCGCGATCAGGGACGCGGTCGATCCTGACGAGATCTTGTTCGTGGTCGACTCGATGATCGGCCAGGACGCGGTGACGACCGCACAGGCGTTCCTCGACGGGGTCGGGTTCGACGGTGTCGTCCTCACCAAGCTCGACGGTGACGCCCGCGGCGGCGCGGCCCTGTCGATCGCGCAGCTCACAGGGCGCCCGGTCATGTTCGCGTCGAATGGGGAGAAACTCACCGACTTCGACCTGTTCCATCCGGACCGGATGGCGTCCAGGATCCTTGACCTCGGCGACATCCTGACCCTGATCGAACAGGCCGAGAAGGCGTTCGACCAGCAGCAAGCCGCCGACATGGCCAGCAAGCTGACGTCGTCGGAGGGCTTCACGCTCGAGGACTTCGTCGAGCAACTGGCGATGGTCCGCAAGCTTGGCCCGATCGGCAACCTGCTCGGGATGCTGCCGGGCGCGGCCCAGAACCGCGAGCTGCTGAGCCAGGTCAGCGACAAGGACCTGGACCGGGCCGCCGCGATCGTCAACTCGATGACGCCGGAGGAGCGCAGGAACCCCAAGGTCTTGAACGGCTCGCGGCGACTGCGGATCGCGAACGGCTCCGGGGTCACCGTCGGTGAGGTCAACCAGCTCGTGGTGCGGTTCCTCGAAGGCCAGAAGATGATGCGCCAGATGATGGGCGGGATGCGCGGGATGCCGGGGATGCCGCCGATGGCAGGCGGCCGGCGCGGCGGCTCGAAGGCGAAGGGCAAGAAGAAGGGCGGCAAAGGGGGCGGGCGGCCGGCCGGCGCCGTCGGCCGGCCGGCGGTTGGTCCGGATCAGGGCGCGCCGGCGGGGCTCGGTGGCCTCGCTGGCCTCGGTGCCGCGACCGGAGCCGGCAGTCCCGGATTGAGCGCTCCTGGGACTGGTGGGGCCGGTGGGCTCGGCGGGCTCGACTTGTCCGGGCTTGATCCAGCTAGCCTGGACCCGGCGCAGCTGCGGCGCGCCGGGCTCAACCTGCCTGCTGGCCTCCGCAAGGCCGCCGGGGCAAGCGACGATAACAAGCAACTGCCGCCAGGACTGCGCGGCCGGGGCGGCAAGAAGGACAGGTAGACCGCTGCGGGCCGCCGCATGGCTCGATGTCTGGCACAATATGAACGCAACCTTCGGCTCCGCGAGGCCCTCTCTAACTCGTCGCCGCCGTACCTGCGTCGGAGAGCAGCTCAGCTTCCTCACGCTGATAGCTGCTGTCCGCACTCAATCCGCTGGGAGAAGACCACAGCCGTGGCTGTCAAGATCAAGCTAAAGCGCATGGGTAAGATCCGGGAGCCCTACTACCGGATCATCGTCGCCGACGCCCGCACCAAGCGGGATGGCCGGGCGATCGAGGAGATTGGCAAGTACCACCCGAAGGCTGATCCGTCCTTCATCGAAGTCAACTCGGACCGGGCGCTGCACTGGCTGTCGGTCGGCGCGCAGCCGACGGACCCGGTGCGGAAGATCCTTGAGGTGACCGGCGACTGGCAGAAGTTCAAGGGCCTGCCGGGTACCGAGGGCACGCTGAAGACCGCGGCCGAGCGCACGGACAAGAAGCAAGTCTTCGCCGCCGCGCTGGCCGAGACGCTGGCCGACAGCGGGACCACGCCGAAGGGCAAGGCCAGGGCCGGCGGCGCGCGGGCCGGGGACGCCAAGTCTGGTGAGGCCAAGTCGGGCGACGGCAAGTCAGGCGACGCCAGGGGCAGGGGCGGCCGGTCCGGCGGCAAGCCGGCTAAGGACGGCTCCGAGGCCAACGCGGCGTCAGCGAAGGCCGATGCGCCGGCTAAGGCGGATGCGCCGGCTAAGGCCGATGCGCCGGCGAAGGCGGATGCGCCGGCTAAGGCGGATGCGCCGGCGAAGGCGGATGCTCCTGCGAAGGCCGATGCTCCTGCGAAGGCCGATGCGCCTGCGAAGGCGGATGCTCCTGCGAAGGCCGACGAGTCCGCGAAGGCGGATAAGTCGGCCAAGGCCGATGTGCCAGCCAAGGCCGATGCGCCAGCCAAGGCCGATGCGCATGCGAAGGCCGACGAGCCGGCCGCCTCGGCGAGCGAGGACACGACGGTAGCCGCCGAGGCCGAAACCGGAGCCGCAGGCTCTGGGAGCGGGGATTGAGGTGCTCGAAGAGGCACTCGAGCATCTCGTAAGGGGAATCGTCGACTACCCGGACGAGGTCAGGGTCTCCAGCCGTAACCTTCGCCGGGGCCGCGTTCTCCAGGTCCGCGTGCATCCGGACGATCTCGGCAAGGTCATCGGCCGAGGCGGGCGCACCGCGCGGGCGCTGCGGACCGTGCTCGGATCCCTGGCCGGCGATTCCTACGTGCGGGTCGACCTGCTTGACGCGGACGAGGCCCGCTGAGACCCATGCGGCTCGTCATCGGCCGGGTCGGCCGACCGCACGGCTTGCGCGGTGAGGTCACCGTCGAGGTGCGGACCGACGACCCGGCCGATCGGTTCAGGCCCGGCGCGGTCCTGCGGACCGATCCGCCCGAGCGCGGGCCGCTGAAGGTATCAGCGGCCCGCTGGCATTCGGGCCGGTTGCTGTTGTGCTTCGACGGCTGCCTGGACCGCGAAGACGCCGAGGCCCTGCGCAACACGATGCTGGAAATCGACTCCGCTGACCTGGCGCCGCTCGCCGATCCCGAGGAGTTCTACGACCACGACCTCATCGGCCTGGCGGTCGTGACCGTCGCCGGCGAGGACGTCGGCGTCGTCGCCGATGTCCTGCACCACGGTCAGGATCTGCTCGTGATCGACGGCGCCGGCCCAAGGAAGGGCGCCGAGATCATGATCCCGTTCGTGACCGCCATCGTCCCCGAGGTCAGCCTAGAAGCCGGCCGCGTAGTCATCGACCCCCCGCCCGGCCTCCTCGACCCCGAAAAGGCGGAGTAGCCCGTCCGGGATCATGAGCCCTCTCGTGATCAGGGATGATTCGGTGCGCCGCGTAGCCCGGTCGACTGTCCGGGATCATGAGGCCTCTCGTGATCAGGGATGATCGGTGCGCCACGGGCCGGTCACTTCTCCGTGATCAAGAAGCTTTCTTGATCACGGAGGGTTCGCCGTGTTCAGCTACCCGCACGATTTGCCGTGAACGAGAAGATGATCGTGATCGCAGAAGGATGTCGGGCAGCGGGCGCTGTCTCCGAGCAGCGGGGGGACTTTGGTGCTGCTCTGGCGACATCAAAGTCCCCCCGCTGTGTGGGCGATCATGGAGAGCGGCCGGAGGAGGTCACGGTGCGGATCGACATTATTACGATATTCCCGGAATACTTCGCGCCGCTGATGGTGTCGCTAATCGGGAAGGCCGTGCAACGCGGCGACATCGTCGTCGCGGTGCACGATTTGCGGTCCTGGACTCACGATGTGCACCGTACGGTGGACGACTCGCCCTTTGGCGGCGGTCCCGGCATGGTCATGAAGCCAGAGCCATGGGGTGAGGCAGTCGACCAGCTCGCGACCTTTGCTGCATCTCGGTTTATACCTGACACCGGCACGGAGCCTGACTCCGCAACGATGGCCCGCGAGGACACCGAGGCGGCGCGGCCAGCCGCGCCAGGCGCGCCCACCGCGCCCGAGTGGCCTGCCACGCCCGCCACGCCCGCCACGCCCGCCACGCCCGCCACGCCCGCCACGCCCGAGCTGATCGTGCCGACGCCGGCGGGGGCGCTGTTCACTCAGGCCATGGCCGCGCGGTTCGCGGCGAGTGAGCATCTGGTGTTCGCTTGCGGGCGGTACGAGGGCATCGATGGCCGCGTCGTGGCCGACGCGCGGCGCCGGATGCCGGTCCACGAGCTATCGATCGGCGACTACGTGCTCGCCGGCGGCGAGCCCGCCGTGCTGGTGATGATCGAGGCGATCGGTCGGCTGATCCCCGGCGTGCTCGGCAACGAGCGGTCGGCGTCGGACGACTCGTTCGGCGGCGGGGACGGGCCGATGGCCGGGCTGGTCGAGGGGCCCGCCTACACCAGGCCGAGGACCTGGCGCGGATTGGACGTCCCCGAGGTGCTGCTGTCCGGCGACCACGCGGCGATCGCCCGCTGGCGGCGCGACGAGGCGCTGCGCCGGACAGCGCGAAATCGTCCCGATCTCGCGGCCAGGATCGCAGGTACCGACGTCGACAGCCGCGATCGGCAGGTGCTTTCCGAAGCTGGTTTCGCGGTGGATGGCAAAGATGTGGCACACTGAAAGCCGCTGCCCGCCACTGCTGAACTTTGCGTGGGCAGCCGTCGCATGCCTTCGCTGCGACACGACCACTTCAGCGCGTTCGTAGGCGTGCGCGTGATGACAATGAGGACGACGAGCGATGCACACCGCGATTGCCGAGCTTGAGCAAGCACAGATCCGGTCCGACATTCCGAACTTCCGGCCCGGCGACACCCTGAAGGTCCATGTCAGGGTCACTGAGGGCAACCGGTCAAGGATCCAGATCTTCCAGGGCATCGTGATCCGCCGCCAGGGTGGCGGCGCCCGTGAGACCTTCACGGTCCGCAAGATCAGCTACGGCGTCGGCGTCGAGCGCACGTTCCCCGTGCACACGCCGGCGATCGAGACGATCGAGGTCGTGACCAGAGGCGACGTCCGCAGGGCGAAGCTTTACTACCTGCGCTCGCTGCGCGGCAAGGCCGCGAGGATCAAGGAGCGCAGGGAGCCGGCCCGCTAGTCCGTTTGCACCAGCATCGATGCGGAGACGGTACTGTTTCGCCGGTCGAAGTCGGAGTCACTCGCCCGGCGCGTGGGCCTGCGCGTTCGGTTTCGTTACCGAGCCGAGTACCGTCTTGTTCGGATCTGGCTGGCCTGGGAGGTAGGCTGCGATACCGCGATTCGTTAAGCGCGGTCCCCTTTCTTGTCCGGGCTGTGCTTCCGGGCTTTGCTTGCTGGTGTAATCCTGAATCCGTGGATGGGGCTTATCCTGCCCGGCCGCCGCGAGGGCCGCTGGACCGGTTGGCTGGCCGCTAGGCTGGATGGTGATGATGAACGACGATCAGCCCATGCACGATGAGGTGCTGACCGGGCTCGGTGGCCCCGACCAGTCGCGGTCCGAGGCCGCCACCAAGGCGAGCGGCCAGAAGAAGGCGTCGTCCACCACGGACGAGGCGGATGACGACGGGCAGGCCGAGGAGCAGCCTCGGGGCCGGTGGTCGTTCCTTACCGAGATGGTCGTGCTCTTCGTCGTGGCGCTGACGATCGCGTTGCTGATCAAGAGCTTCGTGGTGCAGCCATTCTTCATCCCGTCGGGCTCGATGGAGAACACGCTGCTTATCGGCGACAAGGTGCTGGTCAACAAGCTCGTCTACCACCTGCGCCCGATCGAGCGCGGCGACGTCATCGTCTTCAACGGCACGGGCTCGTGGGATCCCCCGACGGCCACGGCCAAGGTCAGCCACAACCCGGTGGTGCGCGCCTACGATGACTCCCTCGGGGCGCTGTTCCATTCGATCGAGGGCCTGTTCGGCACCACCCCTGGCCAGACCGACTACATCAAGCGGGTCATCGGCGTTCCCGGCGATCACGTCGTCTGCTGCGACGCCCAGCACGACATCACGGTCAATGGCGTCCCGCTGCACGAGGCGTCCTACCTGTTCCCAGGCGCGCAGCCGTCGGCCGAGCCGTTCAACGTCGTCGTGCCCCCAGGCCGACTCTGGGTCATGGGCGACAACCGGGCCGAGTCAGCCGACTCCCGGCTGCACGACTGCCGCTACTCCGACCCCGAGGTGACCTGCTATCCGTTCGACCGTGACGGCACTATCCCTGAGAACAAGGTGGTCGGCCGGGCGTTCATGATCGTCTGGCCGCCCAGCCGGTTCAGGATCCTGCCGATTCCCCCGACGTTTGATCAGGCCAAGCTGGTGCACTCTCAGGCCGTGGGCTCGTCGGCTAAGGCCGGAGGGGTCGCCGCGGCGCTGCTGAACTCGGGCCGGGCCGTGCCGATCAAGCCGTCGCCGCCGTACGTTCCGCTGTCGCTTGGGTTTGTCCTCGCCATGCCGCTGACCTTCGCGGAGCGGCGACTGCGGCTGCGGTTGCGGCGCCGGCTGGGACGGCGGGTCAAGGCTAGGCGCCAGGCGCGTCGTCCTCGGCCGTCCGCGTCCGAAGGCTCCTCTCGGTCCGGGCTGCGGCTGGGGTAATCGTGCAGGGATCGACGTCGCGCAGAAGCGTCGGTAGTGCTGGCGGTGCTGGTGGTGCGAGCAGGGCCCGCGCGAGTGCGCGGAAGAAGAAGTGGTCAAGGCCGAAGGCGAGGCGCCTGGTACCGGCGCCAGCGCCGCTGCCGGTAGAACGGCCGGTCGGCTACACGCCGCGTCGGCGCAGCGGCAGCGGCCTGACTGGCTACGAGCGCGTGCTCGTCCGCGCCGGACTTGGTCCGGTGGCGGGCATCGACGAGGCGGGCCGCGGTGCTTGTGCCGGGCCGCTCGTCGTCGCCGCGGTGGCGCTCGACCGGCTGGAAAGCTCACGGTGGGCGCAGGTCGCTGACTCCAAGACGCTGACGGCGAAGGCGAGGGAGGCGGCTTACCAGCTGATCACCGACTCGGCGCTGGCTTGGCACGCGGTCGTGATCGAGCCAGCGGAGATCGACCGGCGCGGGCTGCACGTGTGTAACGTGGCAGGTATGCGGCGGGCGCTAGCCGGCCTGGGTGCGAGCCCTGGGTACGTGCTGACCGATGGCTTCGCGGTGCCTGGCCTCGCCGTGCCGGCGCTGGCGATGTGGAAGGGCGACCAGGTCGCCGTCTGCGTCGCGGCCGCGTCCATCGTTGCCAAGGTGACGAGGGACCGGATCATGGCCGGGCTGCACGTGCCGTATCCCGAGTACGGGTTCACCAGGCACAAGGGTTACTCGACCCCCAGCCACATGGCGGCTCTGGACGAGCACGGTCCCAGTCCTGTGCATCGGCGGTCGTTTGTGAACGTGTCGCGACGGCTGCTCGTGGCCGGCCTGCACGGTGACGACCTCGCCGACGCGGTGCTCGCGGAGGAACGGGCCGGCCTGGTCGGAGGGCCGGACGGGGGGTCGGACGGGGGGCTGGCGCCGTGGAGCGGCGGCAATATCGACCTGGCCGGGGCAGTGCCGCTGGACTGCGGTCCCGATAGCCCTATCGTTGAGTTGACTGCGGGTTCGCTGGCCACCCCGCGCGCACGCGCGGACGGCCCGCCTCCCCGCGCGCCCGCCTCATCGGAGGGGAGATCATGAGCGCGGAGGATCTTGAGAAGTACGAGACCGAGATGGAGTTGCAGCTCTACCGGGAGTACCGCGACGTCGTGGGCCTGTTCACGCATGTGGTGGAGACCGAGCGCCGGTTCTATCTGACCAATGACGTCGACCTCAAGGTCCGCACGGCCGACAACGGCGAGGTGTTCTTCGAGGTCACCATGCATGACGCCTGGGTCTGGGACATGTACCGTCCCGCGAGGTTCGTGAAGAACGTACGGGTCGTGACGTTCAAGGACGTCAACATCGAGGAACTGGCCAAGAGCGACCTGCAGGTTCCCGAAGAGTCCTGAGTCGACCTTCAGCGCGCCGGGAGCCTAGGCGCGCGTACGGATAGCGCTTCATTCAACCAGGTGCTGCCGACATTCAGGCAGGTCTTACGCCTTCGTCATCCACAGCGGATCAGGTCGGCGGGTAGCTCTCCACAGGGCCGGAATCGGGCCGTGCCGTGAACGCGATCCTGCGGCAGCCTCGGTGCCGGAGGTGGTGTCCGTGCATCCGAAGGACGTGCTTGGCCGGCAAGGAGAACAACTCGCGGCGGAGTACCTGGAGCAGATTGGGTTCCGCGTGCTTGACAGGAACTACCGGTGCGCCGAAGGCGAGATCGACATCGTCGCGGCCGAGCACCGCACGCTAGTGGCCTGCGAGGTGAAGACGAGGTCAGGCGTTCGGTACGGCACCCCGCTCGAGGCCGTGACCTGGCGCAAGCTCAAGCGCCTTCGCCTGCTCGCCGTGCGCTGGGTCGTCGCTCACGGGGTGATCTTCGACAGCCTGAGAGTCGATGTCGTCGGCGTGCTCAAGTCACCGGACGGCGAGTTCACGATCGAGCATCTTCGCGGGGTGGGCTGAGTCCGGCTACCATCCAGACTGACCTGATCGTGAACGGGTTCGCTGAGGATCGGTCGTCGCGCTGAGGCCGATGCGGCCAGGCCGGGCAGTTGTGGCCCGGCCGCGTGGGGCGCGTTGGGCTGCGCCGGGATTGCCCTGGCCTCCTCGATGAAGGCCGGGTGATGGCATGACGCTGATCCAGCGCCGCGCCAGCTTCTGGCCGGCGCTTCAACCTCGTCACGTGAAGCTGCTCAGCCTGCTCGCTGCCGCGAGCTTCTTCGCCGGCTACGACGCCAACGTGATCCTGGTGATCTTGCCTCAGGTCAGGCACGCCTTCGGCCTGAGCCAGGCGCAAGCCTCCGATTGGTTCGCGCTGCTGTTCGCCGGCGCGCTGCCCGCGCTCGTCCTCGCCCGGCGGGCCGATCGCTACGGTCGGCGCCGGATGCTGCTCGTCTCGATCGTCGGCTGCACGGTCGCGACCGCGGCCAGTGCCGTCGCCCCGACGATCGTGATCTTCGGCGTGTGCCAGCTGATCGCCAGCGGTTTCCTGGCGCTGGACGGCACGCTCAGCTGGACCATGCTCGCCGAGGAGCTGCCAGCGGAGGCGCGCGGCTTCGGGTTCGGCGTGCTGGCGATGCTCAGCGCGCTCGGCGCGGGCACCGGCGCGCTCGCCTGGGCGCTTGTCCTGAGCCCGCTGCACTGGTCGTGGCGCTGGCTATATGTCGCGGCCCTGCCTGTGCTGATCGCCTCGGCGCTCTTCCGCCGTCGGCTGGCCGAAAGCTCGCGGTTCACCGCGGCTGCGTCGGCGCACCGCCTCGCCGACAGCTGGCGCTCGCTGCTGCGCCCGCCGCACGGTCGGCTGCTGATCTACGTCTGCACGGCGGCCGGGCTCGGCGGGCTGCTCGCTCAGGCAGCGGCATTTGTCATCGATTTTATGCAAACAGAGCGCCACCTCTCGCCCTCGGTGGCGAACTTGATCCTCGTCGGCGCCGGGGCTCTGGCCATTCCCGTGCTGGTGACGGCGGGCAGCTTGAGCGATCGCCTGGGCCGCAAGCGGATCGGGTGCTGCTTCCTCGCGCTGAACGTGGCGGGAACGCTTGGGTTCTTCTTCCTCGCGCACAGCCCGCTGACCCTGTTCGCTGCCCTCGCGGTCACCTACGTCGGGCAGTTCGGCGCTTGGCCGACGCTGAGCGGGTTCTCCGTCGAGCTCTTCCCCACCTCGCATCGGGCGCTGGCGAGTTCGGCCGCCGGGATCGCCAGCGTGCTCGGCCAGACGGCCAGCTTCCTGCTGGCGGCCGTGCTCATCGGGGTGACCGGCAGCCTCGCCAGGTCGGTCGCCGTGCTCGCCGCCGGGCCGTTGCTGGCGCTCGTGCTGGTCGTCGTCGGCTTTCCCGAGACGGCCAGCCGGGAGCTTGAGTACACCTCGGCGGAGTTCGGCCGCCAGCGGGCCGGTGATCTCGGTGGCGGGGCAGCAGGTGACCTTGGCGGAGTAGCTGGCGATCTCGGCGGGGCGGCGGGGACGCCTTAGCATGCCGGACTGACAATCCCGGTTGCCCGGTCGCCGTTATCCACAGCGAGGCCCGGCACCATTCGCGCCCTTCCAAGGTTGTCCACCGGATGGTGGCGGGCGTTCGCGTCGGCTCCTGGACTGCGGCACGGTGAGTGCCGGAGGTGATTTCCTTGGCGCTCGCCCGCGCTCATGCCATCGCGCTCGTCGGAGTACAAGGCCATCCGGTCGAGATCGAGGCCGACATCGAGAACGGCCTGGTAACCCTGCTGCTCGTAGGACTTCCTGACACGGCCCTGCGGGAGGCCCGCGACCGCATCAGGGCCGCGATCGTCAACAGCGGTGAGAGCTGGCCGAACCGCCGGATCACCGTGGGCCTGTCGCCCGCCAGCCTGCCGAAGCGAGGCTCTGGCTTTGATCTCGGCATCGCCTTGTCGATTCTCGCGGCCTCGGATGCGGTCCGCCCGTCGTGCCTGGCCGGGTTCGTGTTCATCGGCGAGCTGGGCCTGGACGGGCGGATCCGGCCCGTGCCTGGCGTATTGCCGGCGGTCGCGGCCGCAGCTGAGGCCGGGTTCTCGGCCGTGGTAGTCGCGTCAGAGAACGCCGACGAGGCCGCCCTGGTCACCGACCTGCGCGTGATCGCGGCCCCGAACCTGGCCGCGATCACCGGCTGGCTGCGCCGAGGCCAGCCAGCGGCCGACGCCGCGGTCGAGGTGCTCGAAGCGGGCCGGGACAGCCGTGAGCGTTACGGCCAGCGGCTCGCGGCCGGCCATGGAGCGAGCTACGGCCAGGGCCACGGTGACCAGGCGGGCGAGACCAAGGACCTGGCCGATCTGGTCGGCCAGCCGGTGGCGAGGCGAGCGGCCGAGATCTGTGCCGCCGGCGGCCACCACATCATGCTGCTCGGGCCGCCGGGGGTAGGCAAGACAATGTTGGCCGAACGCATCCCGACCGTGCTGCCTGAGCTTGATCCTGCGGCCGCGCTCGAGGTGACCGCGATCCACTCGGTCGCGGGCACGCTGCCGCGTGGCCGCCCGCTGATCACGGCACCGCCGTTCTGCGCGCCGCACCACACCGCGACCAGGGCCGCCATCGTCGGCGGCGGCAGCGGTGTGGTCAGGCCGGGCGCGGCATCGCTGGCGCACCAGGGCTGCCTGTTCCTCGACGAGGCACCCGAGTTCGCGCGCGACGTCCTTGACGGGCTGCGCCAGCCGCTGGAGTCAGGCGAGGTCGTGATCGCGCGGGCCGCGGTCACCGCGCGGTTCCCCGCGAGGTTCACGTTGATCATGGCCGCGAACCCGTGCCCGTGCGCGAGCGCCAGGACCGCCGGTGCGGCTTGCAGTTGCACTCCGATGGTGCGGCGACGATATCTGGCCAGGCTCTCTGGGCCCTTGCTTGACCGGATCGACGCCAAGATCGAGTTCCTGCCGGTCAGCCGCAAGGAGTTGCTCAGCGACCGTTCCTTCACCGAGCCGAGCGCGGTGGTCGCTGAGCGGGTCAGGCGGGCTAGGGAGCGGGCCGCCGCCCGGCTGAGCGGCACGCCCTGGCGGCTCAACGCCCAGGTGCCGGGCAGTGAGCTGCGGCGCGGGTTCGCACCTGCGCCGACCGCGCTCGCGCCGCTCGAGCGCGCGATGGACCTCGGCCGGATCAGCGCCAGGGGCGCCGACCGGGTGATCCGGTTGTCGTGGACGCTGGCCGACCTCGCCGGCATCGATCGTCCTGGCCTGGCCGAGATCGGCTACGCGCTTGGACTGTGGTCAGGGATACCGCAATGAGGGCGGCGCACGCGGACCCGGCCTGGCTCGCCAGCGAGCGCAACGCGAGGGTCGCGCTGAGCTTCATCGCCGAGCCAGGAGATGCCTTCATTGGCGCCATGCTGGGATCGGCTGGCGCCATCGAGACCTTCAGGGCGGTGCTTGCCGACGATGCGGCACTGGCTGGTGACCTTTTGCCGGGCAGGCCGGGCTCGTCGCGGAACGATCAGGCCACGACGGACCGGCAGCTGGCCCGGCTGCGATCCAGGCTGGATTACCTGCCGACGCTGGCCCGCATCGACCTATGGGAACGCAACGGCTTCAGGCTGGTCTGCCCAGGTGAACCGGAGTGGCCGACCCAGCTCGACGATCTCCGCGAGACCAGCCCGGTCGTGTTGTGGCTGCGTGGCGCGGCTGACCTCAGGTTCGCTTGCTTGCGATCCGTGGCCGTGGTCGGATCACGGGCCGCGTCCGCCTACGGGTCGGTGGTCGCGTCCGAACTGGCCGGCGATCTCGCTGCGCGCGGGATCACGATCATCTCAGGAGGCGCGTACGGGATCGACGCCTGCGCGCACCGGGCCGCACTGACCGTTGGCGGGTCCACCGTCGCGGTGCTGGCCAGCGGCCTGGAGGTCGGCTACCCCCTGGGCCACACGGACCTGTTCGCGACCATCGCCCAGACCGGCCTGGTGGTCAGCGAAAGCCCGCCTCAGAAGGCGCCGACGAGGCCTGGCTTCCTGGTCAGGAACCGGGTGATCGCCGCGCTCAGCCGGGGCGCGGTCATCGTGGAGGCGGCCTTGCGCAGCGGGGCGCTGAACACGGCGAGGCATGCGAGGGAGCTGAACCGGCCGGTGATGGCCGTCCCCGGCCCGGTCACGTCCGCGCAGTCGGCTGGCTGTCACGAGCTGATCAGGGACTGGGCCGCGGTCTGCGTGACGCAGGCCGCCGACGTCATGGAGCTGATCTCGCCGCTCGGCGACGAGTGCACCGCCGCCGCCGGCGCCGCGGACCGCGACCCCGCCGTGCCGGCCGAGCGCCTCGACCCGGTGACCGTGTCGGTGCTGCAGACGATGAGTACCAGGACCGGGCGCGGCCCGGCCACCATCGCCACCCTGGCCGGCGTCGACCTCGATACCGCGATGCGCTGCCTGGGACTTCTCGCGGCGGCCGGCTACGCCGAGCGCTGCGACCAAGGCTGGCGAGCCCGTCGGACGACGCAGCCGACGCGGTAGCTGCTACGGCCTGGCTGGCGGTCGGGTTGCGCGAGGCGGTGCCTGGGGTGACCGTGGACCGCCAGTGCGGCTCGTCCCGGTGCCGCGTCGGCTGGCGGCCGCGCGAGAGCTCGTCGCCTGGTGATGGCGGTCGCCTGGCGATGGCGGTTGGCTGATTGTGGCGGTTGGTTGATAGTGGCAGTTAGGTGGCCGCTGCGCTGGGCGGTGGCTGTGCTGGGCGGTGGCTGCGCTGGGCGGTGGCTGTGCTGGGCGGTGGCTGTGCTCGGCGGTGGGTGCGCCGAGGGAGTGGTGATTTGCCGTGGCGGTGCTGGTTGCGGCGAGGCGGAAGTCATGGGGAGAGGGTGTGTCGCACACTGGTGGCATGCTTGAGCAGCCCGGCCCCGAGCCGCTCTCGCCGTCGCTCAATGCCGCCTTCGCGGCGTTCCGGCGGTATCTGGCTGCTGAACGGGGACTGTCACCGCACACCGTCCGTGCCTATTCCGGCGACATCGCGTCGATGCTCGGGCACGCTGCCCAGTGCGGGATCACCGAGATCGCGGACATCGACATCGCGTTGCTCAGAGCCTGGCTCGCCACCCAGCACGCGGCTGGGCAGTCCCGCACCACGATCGCGAGGCGGGCCGCGGCGGCGAGGGCCTTCACGGCGTTCGCCTGCCAGCGTGGCCTCATGCCGGCCGACGCGGGCGCTTCGCTCGGCAGTCCCAAGACCGGCCGCAAGCTGCCCGAGGTGCTCGCCGTCGACGAGATGCTGGCCGTGCTCGAGCGCGCGCCGGGCCGGGAGGATCCCGGCCCAGTTCGGGACCAGCCGGGCCAAGGTGCCCGGTCCGAGCGCGACGGCCACGCGGGCCGAGTGCGGTTGTCGCCAGGAAGCGGCGCGGTAGGCGCGGTAGGCGCGGTAGGCGAAGTGGGCGAGGCGGGCGCGGCGAGGCCGGATGGGTCGGCCGGGCGCGATCCGCTGGACCTGCGCGATTCTGCGATCATGGAATTGCTGTATGCGACCGGGATCAGGGTCAGTGAGCTCTGCGGCCTCGATATCGACGACATCGATGATGGCCGCAGGACGGTCAAGGTGCTGGGGAAGGGCTCCAAAGAGCGGGTCGTGCCAGTCGGGATCCCGGCGATGAAGGCCGTCGAGCGCTGGCGGCGTCACGGTCGGCCGCCTCTGGCTACCGTGACGTCCGGCCCGGCCCTGTTCTTGGGCGCCCGCGGCAGCCGGATCGACCCGCGCACCGTCCGCCGGGTCGTGCACGCCCGCATAGCGGCGGCCGGCTGGGTGACCGACACCGGCCCGCACGGATTGCGCCACACCGCCGCCACCCACCTCCTCGAAGGCGGCGCCGACCTGCGCAGCGTCCAGGAACTGCTCGGCCACGCCTCGCTGTCGACGACGCAGATCTACACCCACGTCTCCATCGAGCGCCTGGTCACCGCCTACCGCCAGGCCCATCCCCGCGCCTAAGCCGGCGGCGCGTGTCTGGGTGCGGCGCTCGGCGTGCTGCCGGGCCTCGTCCCGGGGTTGGGCTGGTGGCGGCGCGCGTTTGGGTGTGGCGCCTGGGTCTCGGCGTGCTGCCGGGCCTCGTCCTTGGGGCGGTGGCGGTTCGTGTCTCGGTGGAGCGCCTGGTCTCGGCGTACTGCCAGGTCCGCCCCGTGCCTAGCCTGCTGCGCCAGACGGTCGATCCTGCGCTCAGGTGTCCGTGATCATGCTCTCGCTTCGTGGCGCTCGAGCATCGATCGTTGAGTCCGGCCAGTCGAACCTCCGTGATCACCGACGGCAGCATGATCACGGAGCATTCTAGGCACACCGAACTGTCCGTGATCATGTATTTTCCATGATCACGTCACTTCGACTGGGTCGTGACGCACCTCGCTTCCGTGATCATCAGTGGTGCATGATCACGGAACATCGCTCGGTCGAGGCAACGGGTGTCGGGACCGGATTGGGCCGAGCTGCGGCTGCCGGGTGGCCTGGGCGGGGTGGAGGGCGGTGGTTCGGGTGCGCGGTGGTCCGGGGCCCGGGGGGACGCGGAAGTTTGCGCGGCGGAAAGCGTGTGTGGCGGGGTGGTGCGCGGTGGCCGGGTGGCCTGGGTAGGTGGTTCCCGGTGGCCGGTGGCGCGCGGGCGTTCGCGGGGCGGGAAGCGTGTGGCGGGGTCGAGCGCTGCGGCTGGGTGCGCGGCTCGGGTGGCGGTGGCTGGGCGGGGTGGAGCGCAGCGGCCGGACGCGGGTGGCCGGGTGTTTGGGCGGGGTGGTGCGCGGTGGCCGGGGTACGGGCGTGTGGGGGGCGGGTCGCGGCTTCGCGGGGCGCGGGGGAGTTGGCTGGATGTAGAATCGGATACAGCCCTGAGCGGGCTAGCTTTGGCTTGCGCGCTCGGAGGTCCAATTCGCGTGTCCGCTAGCCGTTAGCAGCGCTTTCCGCGCTCGCATTGGAACGTACCTCATCGGTCCGTGGGAACTCCCTCGGCGAGGTGCGTACGGACGCCAGGCACTAACCGACCGCGCCCAGGCCCTGTGGGTGGGCGCATGACAGGAAGGACACCGGCATGGCTCCGGTCGTCACTATGCGGCAGCTGCTGGAAAGCGGCGTCCATTTCGGGCACCAGACCCGGCGCTGGAACCCGAAGATGAAGCGGTTCATCTTCACCGAGCGGAACGGCATCTACATCATCGACCTGCAGCAGTCGCTGCAGTTCATCGACCGCGCTTATGAGTTCATCAAGGAGACCGTCGCGCACGGCGGCTCCGTGCTCTACGTCGGGACCAAGAAGCAGGCCCAGGAGGCGATCGCCGAGCAGGCTCGCCGGGTGGGCATGCCGTTCGTGAACCAGCGCTGGCTCGGCGGGATGCTGACGAACTTCTCTACGGTGTACAAGCGGCTGCAGCGGCTGAAGGAACTTGAGGAGCTCGACTTCGACGACGTGGCCGGCTCGAACATGACGAAGAAGGAACTGCTCCAGTTGCGCCGTGAGCGCGACAAGCTTGAGCGTTCACTCGGCGGCATCAGGGACATGTCGCGGATCCCCAGCGCGATCTGGGTGGTCGACACGAAGAAGGAGCACATCGCGATCAGCGAGGCGCGCAAGCTCGGCATCCCCGTGGTCGCGATCCTCGACACGAACTGCGACCCTGACGAGGTCAACTACCCCATCCCTGGCAACGACGACGCGATCCGCAGCGTCGCCCTGCTGACGAGGGTCGTGGCCGATGCCGTGGCCGACGGCCTCATCGCGCGGGCGGGCCGGGCGACCACCGAGGAGAAGCCGCAGGGCGACGGCGTCCTTGGCGCCGAGGAGCCGCTGGCCGAGTGGGAGCGTGACCTGCTCGAGGGCAGGTCGCTCAACGGCGCCGGGGCCCCCGCCCCGGCCGCTGACCAGGCCGACGCCGCGACTGCCGAGGCCGCCGCGACTGCCGAGGCCGCGGCCCCGGTCGACGCCTCGACCGGTGCCACGGGGGTGCACGCTGAGGCGGCCTCCGAGGCTGACGAGAAAGAGGCGGAGAAGACCGAGGTCGGCGCCCAGCTTGACCCGGCGACCGCCGTCGACGAGCCGGCTGCCGAGGCGACCGTCGAGGCGACGGCCGAGGCGACCGCCGAGTAGGCGTAACCCGCTGGCCGGTTGCCCGCGAAGCCCCCGGCGGCAGACGCCGGCCTGGCGGCGGGCTCCCGGTCGGCGCCCCCCAGCGAGAAGACGGTGAGAGAGAAGGAAATGGCGAACTACAGTGCCGCTGACGTGAAGCGGCTCAGGGACTTGACCGGGGCCGGCATGCTCGACTGCAAGAATGCCCTGGTCGAAGCCGACGGCGACGTCGATGCGGCGGTGGAGGCTTTGCGGATCAAAGGCGCCAAGGACGTCGGCAAGCGGGCCGGGCGCACGGCGGCTAACGGCCTGGTGACCTCGGCCCTTGACGGCACGTCGGCAGGCGTGCTCGTCGAGCTCAATTGCGAGACCGACTTCGTGGCCAAGACCGAGATGTTCCAGCAGGTCGCCGCTGACATCGCAGCGGCCGCGCTGAAGGCTGACGTGTCCGACCGGCTCGCCGTGCTCGGGCTCGTGGTCAGGGACAAGCAGACCGCCGCCGAGCTGATCGAGGAGGCCAGCGCCTCGCTCAAGGAGAAGCTCGAACTCGGCCGGTTCGCGGCCTTCCGCGGCGGTTACATCGTGAGCTACCTGCACAAGTCGGACCCCGCGCTGCCGCCGACCCTCGGCGTGCTCGTGGACATCGACGAGGCGGGGGCGGATGTCGCGCAGGACGTAGCGCACCAGGTCGCCGCGATGCGGCCGCAGTACGTCACCAGGGACGAGGTGCCTGCCGACGTCGTGGCCAACGAGCGCCGCATCGCCGAGCAGGTCACGCGGGACGAGGGCAAGCCCGAGCAGGCGATCCCGAAGATCGTTGATGGCCGCCTGAACGCGTTCTTCAAGGACGTCGTGCTGATCGAGCAGCCGTCGGTGCGGGATCCGAAGAAGTCGGTCAAGCAGCTGCTTGGCGCCTCCGGTGCGACCGTCCGCGGCTTCGCGAGGTTCCAGGTCGGCCAGGCTAGCTGACATCATGGCCTGGGCCAGCAGGCTTGAGCCAGGCCGACCAAGACCAGGGCGCCAGCCTGACCGGGGCGTTGATAACCGAGGGCGAGGGGAGTCCGCTTTGCCAGAGAGCACCTTTGCGGGGGACGGTGCTGCGACTGAGGGTACCGAGGCGGAAGCCAGGTATGACCAAGGCGATGCAGATGGCGAGCGTGACGATCTTCGCCACTGCTGGCACCGGGTGGTGCTCAAGCTGTCCGGCGAGGCCTTCGCCGGTAATGCGGGCCTTGGCATCGACCCTGACGTCGTCTCGCACATGGCTCGGGAGATCAGGGACGCGCTGCGCCTGGGAGTGCAGGTTGCCGTCGTCGTGGGCGGCGGCAACATGTTCAGGGGCGCAGCGCTTTCCCATCGCGGCATCGACCGGGCCAGGGCCGACTACATGGGCATGCTCGGCACCGTGATCAACTGCCTGGCCTTGCAGGACGTGCTGGAGAAGCTTGGCATCGAGACGCGGGTGCAGACCGCGATCACCATGGGCCAGGTTGCCGAGCCGTACATACCGAGGCGGGCGATCAGGCACCTGGAGAAGGGCCGGGTCGTGATCTTCGGCGCCGGCCTGGGCGCGCCCTTCTTCTCGACCGACACCTGCGCCGCGCAGCGGGCCCTTGAGATCGGCGCCGAGGCGGTGCTGAAGGGTACCCAGGTGGAGGGCGTGTACGACGCGGATCCTCGCAAATCCCCCGACGCTATTCTCTTCCACTGGCTGGACTACGGCGATGTACTGCGCCGGGAGCTTAAGTTCATGGACGCGACGGCGGTTAGCCTGTGTATGGACAACGATCTGCCGATCGTCGTCTTTGACCTGATGGGCAAGGGCAACGTGGTGCGTGCCGTGCGTGGTGAGCGGATCGGCACGCTGGTAGGCAGAATCGGGCAGGGCAGGAACAGTCACGACAGGAGCCGCAATGATTGACGACACTCTTCTCGAAGCCGAGGAGAAGATGGAGAAGGCCGTCGCGGTCGCCAAAGAGGACTTCGCGAACATCAGGACGGGCCGGGCGCATCCTTCGATGTTCAACCGGATCACGGTCGAGTACTACGGTACGCAGACACCGGTGAATCAGCTGGCCTCATTCCGCATGCCTGAGCCGCGCATGGTGATAATCGAGCCATTTGACAAGAATTCGCTGGGCGCCATCGACAAGGCGATCAGGACCAGCGATCTCGGCGTGAACCCTTCCAACGACGGGATCATCATCCGCGTGGTCTTCCCCGAGCTGTCCGAGGAGAGGCGCAAGGAGTACATCAAGGTCGCCCGTCACAAGGCCGAGGACAGCCGGGTATCGATCAGGAACATCCGCCGGCACGCCAAGGATGCCATCGACAAGATGGTCAAGAACGGCGACGCCGGCGAGGACGACGGGCGGCGGGCCGAGACCGAGCTGGACAAGGTCACGCACACCTACGTCGCTCAGGTCGACGAGCTACTCAAGCACAAGGAATCGGAGCTGCTCGAGGTGTAAGCCTCGCTGGCTCGATCCTGGGCGCGGTGCAGGCCAGCTCGCGGTATACCCTTTGCCTCTCAAAGGCGGCATCTCGCCGCCCGCGGGCTGAACGCTGGCTGTCGGACTGGCGGCGGTGGCGTGAATGCGGCCAGACTGGCGGACATGCCGATCGACATGATTGATCGACAGGAAGGTCGGCGGTGGCAGGGAAGGCAACCCAGGTGACCGAGCGCAAGACGATCGAGACCGGCCGGAATCTGCCGGTCGCGCTGGCCGTCGCGCTTGGCCTTGGTGCGCTCGCACTGGCGACGCTGCTGTTCGTCAAGATCGCTTTCCTGGTCATGGTCGCGGCGATCGTCGCGGTGGCGCTGTGGGAGCTCAGCCACGTCCTGCGCAACCACGAGATCAACCTGGCGATCATCCCGGTCGGAGTCGGCGGGGCGTTCGTGTACGGGCTCAGCTACTGGCGTGGCAGCGAGCCCGCGCTCGGCGCGCTGGCCGTGACGCTCATCGTCGTGCTCGCCTGGCGGCTTCCGGCAGGCGCCCATGGCTACGTGCGCGATGTCACCTCGAGTATCTTCGCGCTGGTTTATTTGCCTACCATGGGAGCGTTCGTAGCGCTCATGCTGGCTCAGCGTGATGGCGCGCACAGGGTGCTGCTCTTCTTGATCTTGGTGGTGTGCAGCGACACTGGCGCTTACTTCGCCGGGATCCTGTTCGGCCGGCATCTGATGGCACCGACCATCAGCCCGAAGAAGACCTGGGAAGGGCTGGCCGGCTCGGTGCTGCTGTGCCTGGCGGCCGGAGCGATCGGGATGACCTTCCTGCTGCCCGGCCAGGTCTGGAGCGGCCTGATCCTGGGAGCGGCGGCGGTCGGCGCGGCCACGCTCGGCGACCTCGTGGAATCGATGATCAAGCGCGACCTTGACACCAAGGACATGTCGTCGATCTTGCCCGGCCACGGCGGCGTGCTCGACCGCATCGACGCGATGCTGCTCGTGGCCCCAGTCTCCTGGCTCCTGATGACGATCTTCCTAGGTGGTGCTCGCTGACCACGGGGCTCGCTGACCACGGGGCTCGCTGAGTTCTAGCCGACGACCCAGCTGCGGGACTGGGAGGCTAGCTGGTTCACCAGGCTGGCCGAGCCGCGTCCCTGGGCCAGCAAGCGCTCCCGATTGGAGATCGGGATCAGCCATATCCACTTGACCGGCTCGCCAGCGACCGTGAAGCCAGTCAGGTCAGGTACCTCGGGACCGAGGAGCTGAGCGGGGTTGTCGAGGTAGAGCACGGCCTCGTTGCCGTGCCCGAGCGGGAACGACGAGGGCTCGTGGTACCACCTGATGGTCTGGCCGCTCCCGATCCAGCTAATCTCGCGCCAGGGGTACTGAGCCAGCCAGAGGAAGATGCGCGCCGCCTCGTTGCTCGGCAGGGTCGTCGCGACCGCGAGCTCGATCCTGGCCTTGCTGCCGGCATCCTTGCCCGTTTGCTCCACGACCGGCATCCGCTGGCAGCTCATGCCCACGGTGGTCAGGACCGTATAGGAACGGCGGCCGGCGGGCGGCCGCTCGGAAACCCCGACCAGCGGGGGCTTGCCGCCCGAGACGTCCCAGTACCGGGCGCCCGGCCCGAGGCGGTCGAGCAGGTGGCCGAGCATGCCCTGCTGGAACTGGGCCCAGGCGTCGGCGTCCAGCCGCCAGCGCCAGAAGTCCTGGGCCTCGGTGACCCGCGGGCCGAGCCCTTCCATGGCCTCGTCGAGCGACCAGCCAAACGGCGTCTGCCCGATCACGTCCCGGCTGTAGCCTGGCATCCCCTTGGACATGTCCGACCAGCCGGGAATGACCGCGAGCAGTTCGGTGCCCTCGAAGATGGCGACGCCATCGCCCTCCTCGAACCACACCGTGCGTAGCGACGCCTGGCTCAGCGGCGGCCGGCCGTCGGGATGCTTGGTGTGGCCTTCCGGCATCTCAGGAGCGTGACCGGCGTCGAGCAGCCCGAGGTCGATGTCGGCCGGGGCCCGGCGATGGTTGGCCAGCCACGTCGCGGCGATCGGATCAGACCGGTCGTGCATGTAGGCGGCGGTGGTCCAGCCGTCGTACTCGATGACCAGGCGCCTGCTGCCGTAGGGGCTTTCGCTGTCAAGCAAGGTGACCGGCTGCCCCGGTTCGGCGGATACCCTGGACTGGCCGGAACGAGAACGCGTGGTCGACATAACAAGGGAATCTATCGGCATTCCACCGTCCCCGTGGCAAGTGCGGCGGATACAGTGAGGGGTTTGGTTGGAGTCGACTGACTTGAAGGCACCGCTAGCGGCCAGGCCGCGCCGGACCGTGCGTCCTGTACGGCATTTGGCTGATCTTGACCAGGCTGGCCGCCGAGCCGCGGTGGCCGAGCTGGGCCTGCCAGGCTACCGCGCCGACCAGTTGTCCCGGCATTACTTCGGCCGCCTGACCGACTCGCCCGACAAGATGACCGACCTGCCCGCTGACCTCCGGCCAAGCCTGGCCGGCGCGCTCTTGCCCGAACTGCTGACTGTCGTCACAGAGCTAACCTGCGACCAGGGAATGACCCGCAAGACGCTGTGGCAGGCGCCCGACGGCTCGCGCCTCGAGTCCGTCCTGATGCGCTACCCGTCGCGGGTCACGATGTGCGTCTCGTCCCAGGCTGGCTGCGGGATGGCCTGCCCGTTCTGCGCGACTGGCCAGGCAGGCTTGACTCGCAACCTGTCGACCGCCGAGATCATAACCCAGATATTCAAAGGGGCGCAGGACCTGGCAGCCGGCCGGGTGGCCGGAGGTCCCGGGCGCGTCTCGAACGTCGTGTTCATGGGCATGGGCGAGCCGCTGGCTAACTACGGTCCCGTGGTGGCGGCGGTCCGCCGGCTCAGCGACCCTGTGCCCGCCGGGTTCGGCATCTCGCAGCGGGCGATCACCGTGTCCACCGTGGGGCTGGTCCCTGCGATCAGGAAGCTGGCCGCCGAGGGGCTGACCTGCCGGTTGGCGGTCTCGCTGCACGCCCCCGACGATGAGCGGCGCGACGAGCTGGTGCCGGTCAACCGCCGGTGGCCGGTGGCCGAGGTACTCGACGCGGCCTGGGACTACGCGGCGGCGAGCGGTCGGCGCGTGTCGATCGAGTACGCCATGATCCGCGACGTCAACGACCAGGCCTGGCGGGCCGACGCGCTGGCGCGGCTGCTGGCCGGGCGGCTCGCGCACGTCAACCTGATCCCGCTGAACCCGACCCCCGGCTCCCGTTGGACCGCGTCAGATCCGGCGGTCGCGGCGGAGTTCGAGGGACGGCTCGCTCAGCGGGGCATTCCGGTCACCGTCCGCGACACGAGGGGCAGGGAGATCGACGGCGCCTGCGGCCAGCTGGCCGCGGTCCACCGCGACCAGCTGCCGGTGGCCGCCGGCTAGCCCTCCGGCCGTCGCGAGCTCTTGGCCGGGGTGAACAGGAAGCCGTGGGAGACGTTGTGCTTGGTCAGGTAGTAGCCCACGACCAGCCCTGAGTCGTTACCGCAGGTCGTGGTTGTCCCGCTCGTCGCGGCCGGATCGGCCAGGCTGCGGTAGGCGCCCGCGCGCTCGCTGAAGCCGGTCGGGTTGCCGAAGGCCTTGATCGAGTAGTCGCCAACGACGAGGCCGCTACGGGCAGAGATGCAAGCCGCCTGGGTCGTGCGCGCATGCGGTACGGCTAGGACCGTGAACTTGCCCGCACGGTAGGCGAAGCTGATCGTCCGGCTTTCCTCGTCGGTATAGATGCCGACGATCGTGCCGTTGTCCGAGATGCCGGTCAGCACCGTGTCCGGGTGCTGGGCGTGCGCAGGGGGCGGGTAGTTGATCGTCGTGAACTTGCCGTCTTTGAGCACAAAGCCGTGCTCGGTGGAGTCGCTGCCGGTGAGGTACCGGCCGACGATCACGCCTGACGCGTTGATGTCGACGGCGAACGTGCCCTCGCCCTGGGCGTCGCTGGCTCCAGGGACGTTGATCGAGGTGAAGCGCCCGTTCCGGTAGACGAAGCCGTGATCGGTGTTCGTGGCGTAGTAGCCGACGATGGCCCTGGCGGCGTTGACGGAGAACGGGCACGTGGTTCCTTCCGTGCCTGCGGCCGGGTCGCTGAGCACAATGAACTTGCCTTCCTTGCCGACAAAGCCGACCTGACGGGTGCCGCTGCCAGGTTCTTCGCACCCGACGATCACCCCGGAGTCAGAGATGCCTTGCGGCATGACTTGCTTGCCGCCGGGGACTGTGATCGGGGTGTAATGACCGGCGGCCGCCGGTGGCCCCGCCGCAGCCTGGTCGGCTCCGGCTCCGGCTCCGGTTCCGGCTGCGGCTGCGGCTGCGTAGCGGCCGGCGGCGCGTTGGGCGGCTGGGGTTGGAGGCTGGGCTGTTCGGGCGGCGGCGCGTTGGGCGGCTCGGCTTGCAGGCTGGGCGGCTCCGGCCGCCGTTGGCGCGAGGCCGAACAGACAGCCAGTGGGTCCGGCAAGCGCGGCCGCGAGAACTAGCCCGATGACCTTGGTCTTCTTCACAGTGCGCTCCTTGGTCAGCCAACTCGGTGACGGGCCTGCTTTGGAAGTGTAGCGATTTGCGCCATTTGCGACGCCAATTGCGATGGACGCAGCCGTCAAGAAGCCGGCCCGTTGGCCGGGAGAAAGATCACGGAGACTTCTCAGCTCGAAGGAAAGATCAGGGAGCCTCTTCGGAGGCGAACCCAAGATCTTGTGATTCTTCCGGTCTATGGACCGGTGCGGATACCACGATGTTCTGCTTGAGCCCGATAATCCTCCAAGATCCTCTGGCGCGAACGATTGCAGCGCAACGCAGTAGGCGAAAGGGCGGGCCGCTCGCCGCAAATTATCCGATCTCGGACTACCCAATTTCGGATTACCGGCTCTGAGGTGGTCCGACTAGGCATAGCCGATCTCGCATGGTCCGGTCGGCGGATTGTCCTGGTCGGGGCAGACGGCCAGGGGCCGTAGGCGGCGGCCGGTGGCCGTGGGCGTGGGCGGTGGCGGTGGCCGTGGGCGTGGGCGGTGGCGGTGGGTGTGCCGGTGGCCGTGGGCGTGGGCGTGGGTGGTGGCTGTGGCCAGGGGCCGTGGGCGGCGGCCGGTGGCCGTGGGCGTGCCGGTGGCCGTGGCCGGTGGCGGTGGCTGTGGCCGGTGGCTGTGGCCGGTGGCTGTGGCTGTGGCTGTGGCTGTGGCCGTGGGCGTGGGCGTGGTGGCGGTGGCGGGTATCGCGGGAAGCGTCATGGTGCCGGGTGACTGGCGCTACTGTGGCTCGATGTCTGGAATGCCGCCATTGGGGCGTTGGCGACGTCGGGTCGTGTCGCAGCTGGTGCATGCCGCTTGGGGGCGGGTCAAGCAGGCGGGGACCATCACGGCGGACACTCCCGCTGGCGGCCGGTTCGCCGCGTTCGGGCCAGGCTCGCTGATCGCGTTCCCGACCGGCAGCATCTACGGCGAGCCGTGGATCGAGGTCGGCGACGGCACCATGATCGGCGAGCAGGCCTCGGTCTGCGCCGGGATGATGCCAGGCCAGGATCTCGGTCCGAAGCCGGTGCTGCGCATCGGCGACCGCTGCATCATCGGCCGGGGCAGCCACATCGTGGCGCACAGCTCGATCGATATCGGCGATGACGTCTACACCGGCCCCTACGTCTACATCACCGACCAGAACCACAGTTACGCCGATCCCGAGCTCCCGATCGGGCGACAGTGGCCGGTGAACTCGCCGGTCAGGATCGGCGCGGGCACCTGGCTGGGTACGGGCGTGATCGTCTTGCCTGGCTCGGTGATCGGGCGGAATGTAGTGGTCGCCGCGGGTTCGGTGGTCAGGGGGGAGATCCCTGACCTGTGCGTGATCGCTGGCGTCCCGGCCCGCGTGATCAAGGACTTCAACCCGGACTCAGGCTGGACCAGGCTCTCGGCCCAGGTTCACTCACCGGAGTCCCTCACTGGTCCGGGCCGGTGACCAGGCCCGGCTGGCCTGAGCCCGGCCGCATCGAGCGGCCACCCGCGGCCTGGCGTACGAAGACTTCCCCGTGCAGCGCTCGTTCGAGCAGGTCCGCTGCAATGGCGGCGGCGGCGAGGCGCTGTCCTTCGTTGCGGTAGACAGTCAGCACGGCCTCGATGATGGCGGGCGGCAGGTGCGGCCCGAGTTCGGTCCGCGCCGTCCGGTACCCGTCTCTCGCCCCGGCAACGCAGGCGCTCAGGTGATGCCGGGCCAGCGTCGCGAGCGCGATCGGATGCCGCCTGAGCACGCCGTGCAGCAGATAGTCAGACGGCACCACTTCGAGCAGCCAAGCGATCGCCGTGCGCTCGAACTCCTCGCTGCCCGGCGGATGCACCCCCGCCGGCCAGCCAGGTGGTATATAAGACGTCACTCCTTCAGCTTAAGCAGATTCGAACACTCGTTCTAGATACTCGAACGAGTGTTCTATTTTCGGTGCGGAATCTTGTCCTCTGTGGTGAGTCGGCCGGGTCGGAGGCTGGCGTTGGGCGCTGATGGCGGGCCAGGCGGCTTGGGTGCGCTGGGTCGGTCGCATCGGGGGCACTTTGATGCTGCTACAACGACACCAAGGTGCCCCCGATGCGCGGGCCGCTGGGCGGCTGCGCCCGGTGCGCTGGGCGGCTGCGCCCCGGGCCGCTGGGCGGCTGGGCCCCGGTGCGCTGGGCGGCTGGGCTGGGGGTCGGTAGGGTGATCGCAGGGTTGGAATGGCGGATAGTACTCGCGGGCCGATGTGGGGTGGGTCGCGTGCTGATGGGAGAGGTCATGGGCGAGCGCCGGAACCGAAGGACACGCCCGGCCATTCGCGGCGCGGCGACGATCATGCTGGCGGGGCTAGCGGGCTCGGTCAGCCTCGCGGTCGCGGTCGCGCCGGCCTCGGCTGCCAGTTCGGCCGGCCCGGCTGGTCATCGCGGCTCGTCGAGCGCCCGGGCCGGGATGGATGGGCGCTTGCTTGGCGGGGCGCCGCAGGCGTACCCCGGCGCCAATGGGCGGATCGCGTTTGTGCGGGATGGCGACATTTTCACGATCGAGCCGAACGGCGCCGGACTGCGAAGGCTGACCGGTCGCGGGCAGGCTTCGGGGCCGCGGTGGTCACCGGACGGCCAGCAGATCGCCTACATCTACCACGGCAATTTGTGGATCATGAATGCCAATGGCAGCCATAAGAGCCAGATCACGGCGGCCGCGCCCCGGTACACCGACGGGCGGCCAAGCTGGTCGCCGAACGGACGTTACCTGGCCTTCGTGAAGACTCAGGCCCGCCACGGCTATGGCTACCTGACCAGGTACGACACCGTCACGCATCACTTCGCGTCGTTCACTGACGTGATCAACCCGCCGCATCTGATCAAGATCGCGATCCTGGCGTCGACGGCGGTCGCCTGGGCCTGGGCCCGCGACGCCTCCGGGGCCACCTACGGTTCGTTCTTGCTGTACGAGGGCACCAGGACTCAGTGCGAGGCCGCGCGGTTTTGCCTGAACGCGCTCGGCTTCCCGCATCAGGACCAGTACCGCAACGGCTACCCAAGCGCCGAGGACCAGCACTCAACCCCGACCAGGCTGACCGATCCCGACTGGTATCCGACCAGCCCGTTGTTCAGCACGAATGTGGTGACCACGGTCGAGAACTGCGCCGCCAGCCCATGCACGCACTCCGGGCTTAGCCTCGAGATCACCGGACCGACGATCCTGCCAGGCGCGTACGAAGGCGTTTACTCCCCGAACGGCGGCTACATCGCGTACGCGATCAACGTCAGGGGCACGCCGTCGATCTTCACCTGGAACCTGAGCCCGGTCGCCAGGTTCAGCCCCGTGTTCCTCACCGACGGCACCCAGCCCGACTGGCAGCCGACCCCACCACCCACTACACGCCCCGCCCACCACCCATAGTGCTCGGGCTGGTCGCGGGAGCTGTCTAGGGCGGCAGTCTTCCCCGCCGCCCGCAGGCAAAGCGAGGGGCGGCGCCTGCCGCGTCTGACGCCGCCCCTCATCACCCGCCGGCCGGATCCGGCGGGAGCCTACAGCTCCCACAGGCCTGCAGCCCCCAGGCCTGCGAACCCGCAACGCCTACAAAGCCCACAGCTCTACAAGCCCCATAGGCCTACGCGCTGACCAGCAAGCCCGACAAGTCGGCCGGCACCTTGACCTGCCCCCCGCCGCCGTAGCTCGGGAAGCACGCCCTCGCCGAACCAGTAGGCCTCTTCCAGGTGCGGGTAGCCGGAGAGGATGAACTCCTCGATGCCGAGCGAGGCGTATTCCTCGATCCGGTGACCAGCGAGACGGCCGTGGACCAGACCTCGGTCGGCGGAGGCAGCTTCTGCGCGGAGATCAGGCCTGACTCACTGATCAACTGCCATGCCGCCAAAACTGCGACCGGGCTGATCAGGCGGAGCAGGCCCTGGCGGCGCCACCAGGGGCGACCAGCGTGAGCAGCCCGCTCGGGGGCGCCGATCCGGCTCGCTGCCCGCGCGGCCGGCTGCCGAGCCCCCGGCGAGGACTGGCTTGCTCCGGTCGGCGGGGCCGTCGGCGGGCTGGTCAAGGTTGCGTGCGGACCAGGCATGCCTCGATGCTCATCGAAATAACCTATTAAGTCAAGCGGAATACTAGATTTTCAAGAACGCGTTCGGACTGGGTCCAGTGCAGCCCCCACGTTGGCACGACGTGGGGGTTGGAGGCCCCACGTTGGCACGACGTGGTGGTTGGAGGGTGCCGTGCAGCGGCGGCGAGGGAGCGGGGCCACTTGGAGGGCAGGGCGGGGGCGTGGGGCGGGTACACTAGAGAGAGCCGTTTCGGCGTTTTCCCTGTTCGCAATGGAGCCTTCTCGCATGCCCGCCAGCCCAGCAGACCTCGTGACGCAGGTTGCCACCCGTGACGACCTCCGCAACGTCGCCATCGTCGCGCACGTTGACCACGGCAAGACGACGCTGGTCGACGCGATGCTGTGGCAGTCGGGCGCGTTCCGCGCGAACGCTCAGGTCGCTGATCGGGTGCTCGACTCTGGCGACCTCGAGCGCGAGAAGGGCATCACGATCCTCGCCAAGAACACGGCGGTCACGCACGGCGGGCTGACGATCAACATCATCGACACCCCCGGCCACGCCGACTTCGGCGGCGAGGTCGAGCGCGGGCTGTCCATGGTCGATGGCGTCCTGCTGCTGGTCGACGCCAGCGAGGGCCCGCTGCCGCAGACGAGGTTCGTACTCCGTAAGGCGCTTGAAGGCAAGCTCCCAGTGATCCTCGTGATCAACAAGGTAGACCGCCCCGACGCCAGGATCGCCGAGGTCGTCGACGCCTGCTACGAGCTGTTCCTCGACCTGGACGCGACCGAGGACCAGATCGACTTCCCGATCGTCTACGCCTCGGCGCGGGCCGGCCGAGCGTCACTGAACCGGCCCGAGGACGGTACGCTGCCCGACTCGCCCGACCTTGAGCCGTTGTTCGGCGTCATCGCCTGGCACGTGCCGGCGCCGTCCTACGACCCCCGCGCGCCGCTGCGCGCGCATGTGACCAACCTGGACGCCTCGGCCTACCTGGGCCGGATCGCGCTCTGCCGGATCATCTCAGGCGAGATCACGAGGGGTCAGCAGGCGGCGTGGTGCCGCAGCGACGGGTCGATCGAGAAGGTCAAGATCTCCGAGCTATACAAAACGGTGGCGCTAGATCGAGTACCCGCGGCCAGCGCCTACGCGGGCGACATAGTCGCGGTCGCCGGCATCGGCGAGATCATGATCGGGGAGACGCTGGCCGATCCCGAGGATCCCAGGCCGCTTCCGCTGATCACGGTGGACGAGCCCGCGATCTCGATGACGATCGGGGCGAACACCTCGCCGTTCGTCGGCAGGGGCGGCTTCGACGGCCCGAGGCGCGGCCCTGGCGGCAAGGGCGGCACGAAGGTCACCGCCCGCATGATCAAGGACAGGCTCGACGCCGAGCTCGTCGGCAACGTGTCGGTCAGGGTGCTGCCGACCGAGCGGCCCGACACCTGGGAGGTCCAGGGCCGGGGCGAGCTGGCGCTGGCGGTGCTGGTCGAGATGATGCGGCGGGAAGGCTACGAGATGACCGTCGGCCGTCCGACCGTGGTCACCCGTGAGATCGATGGCGCGGTGCACGAGCCGGTCGAGCGGCTCACCATCGACGTGCCCGAGGAGTACCTCGGCGTGGTCACCACGCTGCTGGCGCTGCGCAAGGGCAGGCTCGAGCAGATGACTAACCACGGCACCGGCTGGATCAGGCTCGACTTCATCGTCCCGGCTCGCGGCCTGATCGGCTTCCGCACCCAGTTCCTCACCGACACCAGAGGCACCGGCATCGCTCACCACGTGTTCGAGCGCTACGAGCCCTGGGCGGGCACGATGCGAGCGCGAGCATCGGGCTCGCTGGTCGCGGACCGGACCGGTTCAGCGACCGCCTACGCGATGTTCTCCCTCCAGGAGCGGGGCACGCTGTTCGTGGAGCCTGGCACCGAGGTGTACGAGGGCATGATCGTGGGCGAGAACTCACGGTCCGACGACATGGACGTGAACATCGCGCGCGAGCGCAAGCTCACCAACGTGCGCAGTTCCACGGCCGAGGAGCTTGAGCGGCTGATCCCGCCCCGGCTGCTGAGCCTGGAGCAGGCGCTGGAGTTCTGCGCCGACGACGAGTGCGTGGAGGTCACGCCGACGGTGGTGCGGCTGCGCAAGAACATGCTCGACGGCAAGGAGCGAGCCAGGACCAGGGCTCGCCGCAGCCGCGAGAGCGACTAGCGCCCGCCGGTCGCTACTTCACGGCCAGGTAGATCAGGCTGCCGAGCCCGAACACGACGCAGTAGATCGCGAACGGGGTCAGCGTCTTGGTGCGGAAGTACTTCATCAGGAACCGCACCGAGATGTAGGCGCCGATGCCGGACACGATGCTCCCGACGAGGATCTGCGGCCTGATCCCGTTGCCGAGCGGCCCGAGCAGGTCGGGCACCTTCAGCACGCCGGCGGCAAGGATGACCGGGGTGGCGAGCAGGAAAGCGAACCTGGCGGCGTCCTCCCGCGACAGGCCGCGGAACATGCCGGCCGCCATCGTGACGCCGTCCCGGCTGATCCCGGCCAGCAGGGCCAGGATCTGGGCCGACCCGATCAGTAGGGCCGCGGCGTAGCCGAAGTCGACGATCCGCCGGTCGGACTGGATCGCGGTGACGAGCTCTTCTCGTCGTTCCACCCGGTGCCCGGAGGCGTGCGCTCCCACCGAGGCGCCCGCGCCGACCAGTTCGGGCTCGGGCTCCTGCTCACGCTCGGCCAGAACCTGCCGGTCGGCCTCGATCGACTTGCGGGTCCTGAACTTCTCGGCCGCGAACAGGATGATGCCGTTCGCGACGAGGAACAGCGCCGCCCGGCTCGGCACTCCGAACAGCACGCGGAAGGCGTGCTCGAACAGCACTCCGGCCAGGCCGACCGGAATCGTCGCGAAGATCATCATCCAGGCCAGCTTCTGGTCTGGGGTCTCGATCTCCATGTGCCGCAGCGAGCTGAAGAAGCCGCCGATGATCCTGACCCAATCGCGCCAGAAGTACGCCGTGATCCCGATCGCCGTGGCCACGTGCAGGCCCACGATGAACGCCAGGTACGGGGACTCGGGCTTGGACACGCTCAGGTCCCTGGCCCAGCTGCCGCCCACGAGGGCGGGGATCAGCACGTTATGGCCGAGGCTGGAGACCGGAAACAGCTCAGTGACGCCCTGAATGAAGCCGACGACGATGGCCTCAGCATAGGTCAGGTGTGACATGACAACCTCTCGCTCGGCAGGCAGCCGCAGCGCCCGCGCAGCAAGGATATTCGTGCTCAGCGGCCCGCGCGGTCAACTCCCCGCACCATGACCCCATACAGTGCCCGGATGTTACTCATCGAGCAGCGCGTAGCGCTGCGGATCGGCGGCCGCCAGCTTCCTGCGGACGCTGGTGGCTTCCTGCGTGACCTTGACCGCGTCGGCCTTGCGGTCGAGCCCGGCGTATTGGATGCCGAGGTAGCTCAGCGAGAGCGCGAGGCTGGCCAGGTAACGGTCAGGCGCCTGCGCCGCGAGCTCGCGCCTGATCGTGACGGCTTCCTCGGCGGCGCTGGCGGCCTCGCGCTGGCGGCCCGCGAGCCAGAGCCTGGCGCTCAGGCTGTTCAGCCAGTACGCGCGGGTGCCCTGGTCGGCGGCGGGGCCGAGCTGAGCGACGATCCGGTCGCAGATCGCGGCGCCTGCCTGCGCCCACATGGGCTGCGGGTAGGGCAGCGCGTCGAGCACCGCGATCAGGGCCGGTGCCGGTGCCTCCAGCTTCTCGAGCTGGTCAGCGACTAGGTGCAGGGCCGACTCGGGTGGCCGTGAGCGGGGCTGGTCGCTCGCCCCGGCCGGGGCGAGCAGTCGCACCGCCCTGACGAGCCTGGTCGGGTCGAGGTCGGTCAGGCAGCGCCGGGCGAACTCGGGCTCGCCAGTGAGTTCGGTGGCTATGTGCAACTCAGCCAGCCCGCGAGGCCAGGCCGGGTACTGATGGTTAATGTCGCTCGGCCCCGTATTAGCCAGCACGGTGTTAGCCAGCACGGTGTTAGCCAGCACGGTGTTAGCTGGCCCGGCACTAGCCGAAGCGGTACCGAGCAGCCAGGTCGCGAGGGCGGCCGGCCCGGACGACTCGGTGACCCTGACCACGACCGCCGCCGCGTCCTCCGGCGTCGCCGCGCCGAGCAGCAAGGCGGCCGCGACTAGCTGGCCGAGTAGCCGCGGATCGGCCGCGATGCCGAGCGCCTCCGCCCGGCCGACCCAGACCCGGCGCTCAAGACCGAGCAGCTCGGACGCCGCCAGGGGCAGTGTCACCGGTCCTGGCGACCCGCTGGCGACTGCGACCAGCGCGGCGATGTGCAGGTCCAGCATCGGCCGGAGTCCTGGCGCTGGCTGGCTGGCAAGCTCGACGCTCCAGCTGGGCCGCGCCAGCTCCGTCGCGAAGGCGACGGCCGCCAGCCCGGCCAGCTCGGCGTCGGTCAGGTGCTCGTCGACCTCGCGGCTGAGGTCGATGAGCGCGGACCTGGCCGCCGTGACGAGCGCGTGCGCGACCGGACCGGCCAGTTCGAGCTGGTCGCACCAGCCGCCCGCGTCCGGCGCCAGCAGCAGGATCCTGGTCTGCGGCTGGGTCTTGGCGAGGTCGACGAGCAGGTCGGCCAGGCCGTCGCGGCGGTCGGCGTCGTCGATGATCACCAGCGACTTGCGGTGGAGGATGGGGGTGGCTTCCGGCGCGCCAGCGAGGCCAGTGAGGCCAGTGAGGCTGGCGGCCCGGCCGACCCCGAGCCACTCGCTGCGCCAGCCCCGCAGCCGCATCCGGCGCGCGAATTCGACCGCCAGCCTGGTCTTCCCGACTCCGGCCGAGCCGATGACCAGTCGCACGGGCGCGTCCTGGCCGTCAGCGCACCAGGCGAGCAGTTCGCCGAGTTCCGGGCCGCGCCCGACGAAACCCGCGACCTCCCTGTGCGGGTCAAGCAAGCCGATCAGGCTGAACTCAGGCACGCGGAAATATTTGCATAAAACCTAATGACGCGGGCCATAATGGCGCAGCCAATAGTGGCGGCGGGACCGGCCGGAAGGCTGGCACCGGTCGAAAGGCCAGCGCCGACGTCCGCTACTCGGCCTTCTTGGCTGGCACCTTCGGGGTGTCGTGAGGCGTCCTGCGGGTGATCTTGCTTCCGAGCCAGACCAGCGGGTCATATTTGCGGCTCACTACACGCTCCTTCATGGGAATCAGCGCGTTGTCAGTGATGTGAATGCCTTCTGGGCAGACCTCGGTGCAGCACTTGGTGATGTTGCACATGCCGAGGCCGAAGTCATCCTGGGCGATCTCGCGCCGGTCGGCGGTGTCGGCCGGGTGCATCTCAAGCTCGGCGACCCGCATCAGGAAGCGCGGCCCCGCGTACTTGGGCAGGTTTTCCTCATGGTCGCGGATCACGTGGCAGACGTTCTGGCACAGGAAGCACTCGATGCACTTGCGAAATTCTTGCGACCGCTGCACGTCGACTTGCTGCATCCGGAACTCGCCGAGGCCGATCTTCGGGTCGGGCGTGAACGACGGGATCTGCCGCGCCTTCTCGTAGTTAAAGGACACGTCGGTGACCAGGTCGCGGATCACGGGGAAGGTCCGCATCGGGGTGACCGTGATGGCCTCCTCCGGCTCGAACAGCGACATCCGCGTCATGCAGGCGAGGCGGGGACGGCCGTTGATCTCCATCGAGCAGGATCCGCACTTGCCGGCCTTGCAGTTCCACCGGACGGCGAGGTCGCCGGCCTGAGTGGCCTGGAGTCGGTGCAGGACGTCGAGCACGACCTCGCCGTCGTTGGCCTCGACCTCATAGTCGACGAGGTCGCCCTTGCCCGCGTCGCCCCGCCAGATCTTGAGCTTGACCTTGCTCCCCATCACAGTGCCTTCCTTGCGCGACTCCGTCACGACGAACTCTCCTCTTGCGTCTCCGTGACGGCTTGCGTCTCCGTGTCGGCCGGGGGCAGTTCTTCCTCGGTCAGGTACTTCTTGAGCTCGCTGCGGTCAAAGAGCGCGAGCAGGTCTTCCCGCATCGGGGGCATCGGCTGCTTGGTGAGTACCACCTTGTCGCCGTCGATCGTCAGCGCGAGGTTGACCTTGCGCCACTCCGGGTTCATGCCCGGATAGTCGTCCCTGGTGTGCCCGCCCCGGCTTTCCTGGCGCTCGAGCGCCGCTTGGGCCACGCTCTCCGCGATCAGCATGATGTTGCGCAGGTCGAGGGCCAAGTGCCAGCCCGGGTTGTAGGCGGAGCCGCCCTCGGCTCGGACGACGGCCGCGCGCTCGCGGAGCTTGCCAAGCTCGGCTATGGCCTGCTTGATCTCGGACTCGGTCCTGATGATGCCGACCAGGCTGAACATGGTCTCCTGGACCTCGGCGTGGACCGTGTACGGGTTCTCGCCGACGGTGCGCTCGAACGGGGCCAGCGCCTCGGCCTGCGCGGCTGCGATCTCCCCCTCGCTCGGAGTCGGCCGCTTCTCGCCGAGGTCATCCAGGTACGCGGCCGCGCCGATGCCGGCCCGGCGGCCGAACACCAGCAGGTCGGACAGCGAGTTACCGCCCAGCCGGTTCGCCCCGTGCATGCCGCCGCTGACCTCGCCGGCCGCGAACAGGCCAGGCACGTCCGACTCGGCGGTGTCGGGATCGACCTCAACGCCACCCATCACGTAGTGCTGGGCCGGGCCGACCTCCATCGGCTCCTTGGTGATGTCGACGTCGGCCAGTTCCTTGTACTGGTGGTACATGGAAGGCAGCCGGCGCAGGATTTCCTCGGCAGGCAGCCTGGAGGCGATGTCAAGGAACACGCCGCCGTGCGGCGATCCCCGGCCTGCCTTGACCTCGGCGTTATTGGCCCGCGCGACCTCGTCGCGCGGGAGCAGCTCGGGCGGCCGCCGGTTATGGTCAGGGTCGGCGTACCACCGGTCGGCCTCTTCCTCGGTATCGGCGTACTGAGCACGGAACACGTCGGGCACGTAGTTGAACATGTACCGCTTGCCCTCGGAGTTCTTCAGCACGCCGCCGTCGCCGCGAACGCCTTCGGTGACCAGTAGCCCGCGCACCGACAGCGGCCACACCATGTGGGTCGGGTGGAACTGCACGAACTCCATGTTGATCAGCTTCGCCCCGGCCAGGAGCGCGAGCGCGTGGCCGTCGCCTGTGTACTCCCAGGAGTTCGAGGTGACCTTGAATGTCTTGCCGATGCCGCCGGTGGCGAGGATCACGGCCGGGGCCTCGAACACCACGAAGCCGCCGGTCCCGCGAATGTAGCCGAAGGCGCCGGCGATCCGCTCGCCGTCCTTGACCAGCCTCGTGATCGTGGTCTCCGCGTAGACCTTCAGCATCGCCTCGGGGTCGCCGAGGTTCCTGGCGTCCTCCTGCTGGAGCGCCACGACCTCCTGCTGGAGGGTGCGGATCATCTCCAGGCCGGTGCGGTCGCCGACGTGGGCGAGCCTGGGGTACTCGTGGCCGCCGAAGTTGCGCTGGCTGATCTTGCCGTCCTTGGTGCGGTCGAAGACCGCTCCCCAGGCCTCGAGCTCGTAGACCCGGTCAGGGGCCTCTTTGGCGTGCAGCTCGGCCATCCGCCAGTTGTTCAGGAACTTGCCGCCGCGCATGGTGTCGCGGAAGTGCACCATCCAGTTGTCGTTCGGGTTGACGTTGCCCATGGCGGCGGCGCAGCCGCCCTCGGCCATCACCGTGTGCGCCTTGCCGAACAGGGACTTGGAGATGACCGCGGTGCGCTTGCCGGCCCGCCGGGCCTCGATCGCCGCCCGCAGGCCCGAGCCGCCGGCGCCGATCACCACGACGTCGTAGGGAAGTCGCTCGATTTCAGTCATGACTGTTCTGGCACCTTCTTAGAAGAACCGCGGGTCGCTGAAGACCCCGCTTGCCACGAGGCGCACGTACAGGTCGGTGAAGCACACGAACCCGAGCGAGATCCAGGCCAGCTGCATGTGCCTGGCGTTCAGCTTCGACACGAAGGTCCAGGCCTTGTACCGCAGCGGGTGCTTGGAGAAGTGCTTCAGCCGGCCGCCAGTGATGTGCCGGCAGGCGTGGCAGGACAGGGAGTACAGCCAGAGCAGCGCCGCGTTCACGATCAGCACAAGCGTGCCGAGGCCCATGTGGCCCCACTGCCCGGCCGCGTTCCTGAACCCGAACACCGCGTCGATCGTCAGGATGACGTTGAAGATGATCGCGACGTAGAAGAAGTAGCGGTGCGCGTTCTGCAGGATCAGCGGGAACCTGCTCTCGCCGGTGTACTTGCCGTGCGGCTCGGCGACCGCGCACGCGGTCGGGGACTGCCAGAACGCGCGGTAGTACGCCTTGCGGTAGTAGTAGCAGGTGAACCTGAAGCCCATCGGCCCCCAGATGATCAGGATCGCCGGCGTCAGGCCAGCCACCCAGGGGATCCACGAGAACCCGGCATGGGCGGTGCAGGTCGTGGCCAGGCACGGCGAGTACAGCGGCGAGATGTAGGGGGCCGCGTAGTAGTCCTTGTTGATCAGGGACGCCCAGGTCAGGTAGACCACCGCGAGGCCGAGGAAGATCGCGTTGATCGTCGGTGACCGCCACCACGGATCCTTGCGCAGCGTCTTTGCCGCTATCTGCGCCCGCGTCCTAGAGGCTGGCGCCTCAGTTACCTGCGTCATTTACCGTCTCCGCACTGAAACGAAAGGCTGATCGCTCCGCACGCTCGCCCGCGGTCTAGTGACGCTGCGAGGCGTGAGCCCGCGCTGCCACTGAACCCTATTCCTACGGTAATAGCAGCGCCCCCCTGGGTAGAGCATCAGCCAATGTGACGCTCGCAACACCCCCAGCGCGGTGCTGCCCCGCCCGGCCAACCGCAACGTAGTCCCGGAGCTGTTGTCCCAACGACAACGCCGGGACTACGTTGCGGTGCTTTCCGGGGGCGCGGGGATGGCGAGGGCGGTTTTTAGGAAGGCGACCTGGAGGAGGAGCATGTTCTCGGCGGCGTCTTCCTGGGTGGGCATGTGAGTTACCCCGGACAGCGGAAGCACGGTGTGCGGCCGGCCGGCCGCCAGCAACGCTGACGACAGTCGCAGCGTGTGCGCGACCACGACGTTGTCGTCGGCCAGGCCATGGATGATCATGAGCGGCCGCGACAGCTCGCGGGCGTCGGCGATCAGGGATGACCGGTCGTAGGCGGCTCCGTTGACGGCGGGGTCGCCGAGGTAGCGCTCGGTGTAGTGAGTGTCGTACAACCGCCAGTCCGTGACCGGGGCCCCGGCCACGGCGGCGCCGAAGACGTCGGGGCGGCGCAGGACGGCGAGGGCGGCGAGGTACCCGCCGAACGACCAGCCCCTGATCCCGACCCGGCCCAGGTCAAGCTCAGCCAGCCCGTCCCTGGCGCACTGCTGCGCCACCGAGGCCAGCGCGTCGACCTGGTCGGCCAGCACGGGACCGGCGAGATCGCCGAAGACGGCCCGATCCCAGGCCGGGCCGCGGCCGGGCGTGCCGCGACCGTCGGCGATGATCACGGCGAAGCCCTGGTCGGCGAACCATTGCGAGGCGAGGTACTCATCGCAGGAAGCGACCACCCGCTGCTTGTGCGGCCCGCCGTACGGGTCCATGAGCACGGGCAACGGGCCGCCAGACCCCGGCTCGTACCCCGAAGGCAGCAAGAGCGCCGTCCGCAACTCCCGCTCCCCGCCCCGCAGCAGCCGCACCGAAGGCGTGATCACGGGTGCCTCGGCCAGCGACCCGATCGTCGCCACCGCGCCGGCCCCGGCCGGACGAAGCACCGTCGTCCTGACGTCAGGCTCGTCGAGCGAACGTCGCGTCAGCACGGTCGTGCCGCCGCTGCGGATCCCCGTCCACACGCCGGAGCCCTCGGACACCGGGACCAGCCCGGACGGCCCATAGGCCCAGACCCCGATCTCGGTCGGATCGGCGCCCGTCGCGGTGAACAGCACCGTATCGCCGTCCACCGACAAGACCTGCCGCACCTGCATCCCCGCCGGCGTGACCGGCTCAGGGTCGCCACCGAGTTCGCCCGGCGAGGCCACCAGCAGTCGCCGCGCCCCGTCCGCCATGGTCGTCCACACGATCCGCCCGTCGCTGGTCCAGCCGGGAGTACCAGGGACGATGTCCAGCCAGTTCGGATCCGAGTCCGACCTGAGAATTTTTGCATCACCGGAGGTGCCATCGATTAGCAGGAGCCGCATCAGCCTCTGGTCTCTTGACTGCACCGCCAGCAGGGCTCCGCCGGCGTCCCAGCCCGCCACGGCCAGGTAAGGGAAGGCGTCGGCGTCCCACCGCACCGGCGTCGTGGTCCCGTCCAGGCGCACGATCAGCAAGGAGACGGCCGCGTTAGGTGTGCCGGCCGACGGGTACCTGACCTGCGCCGGCGGCCGCCCTGGATTGGCCGGATCGGCGATGTACCAGCGCTGGACCGGAGCGTTGTCGACCCTGGCGACGAGCAAGGCCGAGCCGTCTGGTGACCACCAGTAGCCCCGGTACCGGCCCATCTCCTCGGCCGCGACGAACTCGGCCAGGCCGTAACTCACGTCGGCCTCGTCCCCAGGTCCGATCAGCTCGGAGTCGGCGCTGGTCAGCAAGTCGGTGACGCGGAGCGCGCCGTTGGCGACGTAGGCCACGCGGCGCCCAGACGGATCGGGGCGCGGGTCGATGGCCGGCGACATCGCCGGCACCGCCGCCGGGCCGGCCTCCCCGGCCGCGAGCCTGGTCGCGTAGACCCGCCCGGCCAGCGCGAACGCCACCACCTCGCAACTCGCGTCGGCGCCGAAGGCCACGACCCCTCCAGCCCGCTCCCTTGACCGCTCCCGCCTGGCCCGCTCCTCGTCGGGCTCCTCCTCGTCCCCGGCGATCGCGGTCGGGTCGATGACCAGGCGCTCGGCGGCTCCGTCAGCAGCCCCGTCGGCGGGCAGGTCGAGCACCCACAGGCACGCGTCAGGATCGGTGCCGCCCCGGCTGCGCAGGAACACGATGCGCCGCCCGTCCGGGCTGATCTGGAACGAGCGCGGGACGCCACAAGAAAAGCGCCTGGTCCTGGCTTGCTGGCGGGGAAAGGAGTCAGTCATGGAATAGATCCTGCCAGTACGCTCCATGGGCAGCTTTGGCTATCCTCGGCCCATGGACCAGCCCCAGGACGGCAGGCGGTTGCTGCTCGTGCACGCCCACCCCGACGACGAGTCGATCGGGACGGGCGCCACGATGGCCAAGTACGCGGCCGAAGGAGCCGGGGTCACGCTCGTGACCTGCACTCTTGGCGAGCTTGGCGAGATCATCCCGCCTGAGCTGGCTGACCTGGCCTGGGATAAGGAGAACAGGCTCGGCCAGTACCGGATCGGCGAGCTCGACGCCGCCTGCGCGGCCCTCGGGGTCAAGGACCACCGCTTCCTCGGCGGCACCGGGCACTGGCACGACTCGGGCATGATGGGCACCCCGTCCAACGACTGGGACGGCAGCTTCTGGCGGGCCGACGTCGACGAGGCCGCCGGGGCGCTCCTGGCCATCATGCAGGAGGTAAGGCCCCAAGTCCTGGTCACCTACGACGCCAACGGCTTCTACGGCCACCCCGACCACATCCAGGCTCACCGGGTCGCGTGGCGCGCCTTTGAGCTGGCCGACGGGCTGGTCAGCAAGTTCTATGCGACTGCCGTCCCGGTGTCGGTGCTCTCCGAGGGGATAAAGGCATTCAGGCAGCAAAGAAACCAGCAGGGCGACGAGTCGGCAGAAGAGGCCAGAGGGGCGAAGGCGGAGCAGCCGGACAGGGGCGGCGGCTTCCTGGCCGTCGACTCGGTCGATGACCTGCCGTTCGGCGTGCCTGACGACCAGGTGACCACGCGGATCGACGGCACCGCCTACCTGGACGCCAAGGTGGCCGCGCTGCGTGCGCACGCCAGCCAGATCGCGGTGGACAGCCCGTTCTTCGCGCTGTCGGACCGGGTGGGCCAGCGGGCGTTCGGGGTCGAGTACTACACGCTGCTGGCGGGGCCAAGGGGCGACGGCGCTGGCCCGAACGACTGGGAGGCCGACCTGTTCGCCGGATTGGCCGGCTTGGGTGACTAGCGCGGTGCAAGGCAGCCCAGGCAACCGAAACGATCCAGGCGACCGCCCGCCGCCTGCGGGACTCGGCTCATTTGGCCCGGCGCGGCCAGGGCGGGGCGGTCGCGTCGGCCGTGTCGACGGTGTTGGCCGCGTCGGCCGGTCGGGCCAGTCCGGCGTCGGGCTCACCGTGGCCACGTTCGTGATGCTGGTGCTGTTCGGGGCGGCCCAGGCGGTCGTCGGCGCCTTCTTCTATGGCGCGGGCCCGGCACCCTTTGCCTCGCTGGGGTTCGACCTGCTGATCCTCGCGACCTGCCTGCTCGGGGCCTGGGGTCTTGACCGGCCCGCGGGCGGGCTCGCGCCGGCGGCGGGCTGGTTCGTCGTCGCGTTCCTGCTAGCCAGCGGCACTCCCGGCGGCAGCGTCCTGATCTCGGCCTCCACCGCCGGTGAGTGGTTCCTGTTCGGCGGGGCCGGCGCCGCGTGCGCCGGCGTGATCGCGGCGTTCACGATCTGGTCCAGGTCCGGTCTGGCCCGGTCGCGCCGCAAGCGATGATCGCCCGCCGGGCCGGTAGCTGATGCCCCTGATCGGCCGTGGTGCCGCCCGGTCGGCCCGGCCGCCAGGCCGCCAGCCGGCTAGCCGGCCGACTCGACCGACATCTGCTCGGCCAGTTGCTCAGCGACCCGCTCGACCGCCGTCCGCAGCCGCCGGAAGTAGGCGGCCCGGCTGAGCAGCAGCTTGTTGGCGGCTTCCTCGTGGCTGCGCATCGGCTCCAGGTAGCCCGCCACGAGCACGCTGTAGAGGAGTTTCTCTGTCTCGTTGTCGCCGAAGGCGTTGTCGGCGGCGGTGCGGATCAGCCGCCGCACCGAGTCGGCCCGCTCGGCCACGGTGTCGCCGACCGCGAGCGGGCTCCTGGCCAGGTCACGCGGCACCCTGAAGTTCTTGAGGGCGTCGCGCACGGTCTGCATGTCGACCGTGGTGGCCGGCTGGCCTCCGGACGGTGGCGGACCGGCGGGCGGGAGCGGCAGCGGGAGTGGGCCGCCGGGCGGCAGCGGGGTCACCATCGGCGCGGGTATGGTCGTGGCCGTCTCGTCGATCGGGCGGCCGGGCCTGGGGCGGATTGGTCCAGGATCGAGCACTGGCCCGCCCGTGACAGCGGTGTGGTGCCCGGCCCGGGCATACGCGGCGGCGGCCGGCTCGGATGCCTCGAATATGGCCGGGGGGACGGCGTCGGGCGAGCCTGGCTCGGCGGCGGCCGGCGGCGCCAGCCCCAGTTCGGCGTAGACCTGCGACCTGATGAACGCGGTCAGCCCGCCGGGCCCGTAGTCCAGCCGGTGGCACTCCACGACCATGCCGCCGATCTCAACGTCTAGTTCGGTGTGATGCTCGGCCCCGATGGCCTGGGCGAACGCGAGGGCGCCCGGATAGCTGGCGTCGATCGGCAGGTAGGCGAACCTCGGGTTCGCCGATCCGCAGCGGAGCACGCCGGCGACTCCGAGCATGGCCTGTACCTTGCCGACGCCGGTGAAATCGACGGCAGCGTGCCACAGCACCGAGTCCCCCTCGGACGCGTGCTCGCGGGCGTGCGCCAGCCACGGTCCCATCAGCGGGTCCGTCTTGGCGAATCGGGGCGCGGTGGCGAGGCTGAGGCACGCCATGTAGCCGCAGATGTTGTCGCTCAGGTCCTTGATGACCGCGACCCGGTCGGGGGCCTGGGTGAAGAAGCGCTTGGTGAGATGCCACCATTCCAAGTTCTGGTCGGCCCGCAGGTTCCGCTCGATGAGCTCGGCGTCGAAGTCGCTGGCCGAGTCGACCCGGTAACCGACGTCGCCTTCCCAGCCGAAGCCCCACTTCATGATCGGGTTCTCGACCAGGTGCGCCATGTCGATGATCAGCAGCGGCTGGTCGTCGGCGGCCCGCGCGAACAAGTAGTCGATGACCCGGCGGCGCAGGTAGCGCTCAAGCTCCTGGTTACGCATCCGCAGGTCGGCGACCAGCGCCTTGCGGACAAGGTCATGCAGCGTGACGCCGTCACCGAGCGCCTCGGTCACCGTCAGGTCGCACAGCTGCGTGTAAGCCGACTCGGCTTCGCCCCTTGGCAGGACGGCGCTGAGCAGCTCAGGGGTCGTGGTCCTGGCTATGGCCGCGATGCACAGGGCGGACATCCGCACATCGCGGAGTTCGGCGTGCGCGAGCCGGTGGATGAGCGACCTGAGCACCTCTGGCCGCATGAGCTCGGTGTCCGCGTTCCAGGCTGAGTCCGCGCTCGCCGTGTCGGCGGCGAGCGATAGCGCGAGCGGCGAACCGCCCGCCCAGTCGATGATCGCGGGAACGCGCTCGTCGCTCAGGCCGTGGGCGGAAAGGAGCGCGAGGGCGTCATGCTGGCCGAGTCCGTGCAGGTCGATCCGGGCCGTGACGGACTCCCAGCCGCCTGAGAACCAGCCAGGGTCGGGCTCGCCGCGCCCCGCGATCACCACGAGCGCACGGTCGGGCAGCGTCGGCAGCAGGTCGCGGCGCAAGTACCCGTCGAGCGCGGAGATCTGCTCGTAGGAGTCGACCAGGATCAAGGGCCCACCGCCACGGGCACCGCGGCGCAGCCTCGCCGCCCTGCGCACGAAGCTTTCCAGCACCGCCGACGCCGGGCCGAGCTCGCGGCCGTCGACCGAGACCACTTCCCAGCCGATCGTCCTCGCCCGCCTGGCGGCTGCCCGCAGCAGCGCGCTCTTGCCGATGCCGCCGGGGCCGGAGATATGCACGACGCTGGCGGGCGGATCGGAGTCCATGCAGCGGTCGATGAACGCTAGCTCGGATTCGCGCCCCACGAACCGGCCGCGGTCGCGATCCTCCAGCCTGGCGGCGAGCGTTCCGCGCGGTAGCTCGTACGCCATCTGGCCTATCCCATCCTGGGCGGGGCCCTGAGTTCTGTGCCCTTAGCTTGAGTAACGACCTGGCCAGACCAGGTGCCGACCGGAAGTCGGTGTCCCAGCCCACCAGCTAAGTCCCAACCTGATCAGCGTACCAAAGTGAGACTCGACTGATATTGCGCTCGATCACGCGCTAGCGCAGGGTGAGGCTCGATATGCCGAAAGTATCGGCTCGGCCGCGTACAGCATGGCAGGAGACAGCGGAATGGGAATGTTTCGACAGATGAAGGATGCCAGGGAGGCCATGGCCGCCGCTCCCGGCATGATGCAGCAAGCGCAGCAGATGCGTGAGCAGGCCCAGCAGATGGCGCAGGCTCAGCAGGCGGCCGCGATGGCGCAGATGCAGGGAGCGCAGGGTCAGGTTGGCGGCGGTTTCGCCCAGCCTGGTGCTGCCCCGACCGGGCCGGACTTCGAGCCGATCTCCGGCGTCTCCCTTGAGCAGTTCGCTGCGATCAGCAAGGGTGTCGCCGCCTACAACTACGACCAGACCAAGCTCGTCGAGGTAGCCGCGCAGCACGACGTCGGCGCCGTCGACTGGGAAGACGCCTCCAAGGGCTGGAACGACCGGATCAAGGCCAACCCGGCTGTGGCCCAGCGCTTCAACCTTCTCTACCGGGCGGCCTGACATGGGAATGTTCAAGGACATGCGCAACCTGCAGAAGATGGGCAACGACATGAGGGCGAACATGCCCTCGCCCGGCGAGCAGATGGCCAACGCGCAGCAGAGGATGGCCAACGCGCAGCAGATGATGGCCAACCAGACCGCTGCCGCGACCGCCGCCGCCCGCCTCGCGCAGGGCCTCAACGACGGCACCGCGATCCGCTGCTCCGCTGTCGTCAACTCGATGCAGCAGGTCGGCATGATCAACTTCGACCTGATGATCCAGTTCGACCTGACGCTCATGCAGGATGGCATGCCGCCTCGCCCGGCCACCACCCAGCAGACCGTCAGCCAGATGCAGATCGGGCAGATCCGCCCCGGCATGACCGTTGACGCCGCGATGGACCCGTCCAACCCCGACGCGATCTGGCTCAACCTGACCACCGCTAGGTAGCACTACCGACAGCAAGCAACGCAGTATCACCAAGCGCAGTAAGTACCGCAGGAGTACCCGCCACCTCGCCGGCGCTCGCCGGCGAGGTCATCGCGGCCCGCCCGATCGGCGGCGCGGCTTGAGCAGACTGGCCGGGATGTCGGCCTGCGCGGCTCGCAACTCCTCGCCCAGGGCCTTGGCCTGCGCGTCGAGCCGGGTGCTCGCGGCCACGCCGCGGCCGAGCAGCCCGACGATGACGAAGTTGAGCGCGAGCAGGTTGGGGAGCCGATAGCGCTCGATCGGCAAGCCAGCGACTGGTGGCACTAGTTCGGCGAGCTTGGCCTCGGTCAGGTAGGCATCGAGCCAGTCGAACTCGGCCCGCGTGCGGACCCAGACCCCGAGGTTGGCGTTACCTCCCTTATCGCCCGACCGTGCCCCGACGACCGAGCCGAGCGCCGCCCGTGATGTCCCCCCCGCCGTCGACTCGCCCGCCGGCGGCTCGAACTGCGCAGGACCGGCCGCCGAACTCGGGCTATCCGAATTCGGGCTATCCGACATCGGATGATCGGAGATTCGGGTGCTCTCGGTGGGGGAAGCATCGCGTGGTTCCAGGCGGGCAGGGCCGGTCCAGGCCGGCTCGGCTTCGATCACGACTGAGGTGGTGACGAGGTCGGCAGGGACGCTCGCGGGCCAGTAGACGCCGTAGGCCGAAGCGTCGCCTGGCGGCGACAAGGCGTAGAAGCCTGGGTAGCTGGCCAGGGCGGTCTCGACGACGGCGGCGGAGAACGCTCGGCCGACCTTAGCTTTGTCCCGGTCGAGCACGGTCACTCGCAGCAGCGCGGGATCGCTGCCCACGAGATCGACGTCTACGGACTCGAAGCTGGCCTTCCCGCCATCGACTCTGGCCCAGATCGCCTGCTCGGCTAGCTCGGCCTTGGCGGCGGCATCGAGCCCTTCGAGCACGAGGGCCATGGAGTTGCGGTAGCCGCCCGCGTAGTTCAGCGACACCTTCAGGTCGGCAGGCGGCGGCTCGCCGAGCACGCCGCTGATCCTGACTCGGTCAGGTCCGGCCTGCTCAAGCCGGATCGTGTCGAACCTCGCGGTCACGTCGGGGTTCAGGTAGGCGGGCGAGCCGATCTCGTACAGCAGCTGCGCCGTGACCGTCCCGACGCTGACGAGACCACCGGTGCCGGGGTGCTTGGTGATCACCGCCGAGCCGTCCGCCGCCAGTTCGGCCAGCGGGAACCCGGCGTGGGCCAGGTCCGGCACCTCGCCGAAGAACGAGTAGTTGCCGCCGGTCGCCTGGCAACCGCATTCGAGCACATGACCAGCGACGACTGCGCCCGCGAGCGCATCCAGGTCGTCGCTGCCCCAGCCGAAATGCCATATCCCCGGTCCCACGACCAGCGCCGCATCGGTGACGCGCCCGGTGATCACGATGTCGGCGCCCGCCGCCAGAGCCTGCGCGATCGGGAGCCCGCCGAGGTAGGCGTGCGCGGTCAAGGGCTCGACGCCCGCGTCGGCGAGCCGCTCGCCCGTGTCCAGATTGGCCAGTTCGTGGCCGTCGGCGAGCAAGGCGGGCAGCCTTGGCAGCAGGTCATCCCCGGTCACATGGGCGATGACCGGGGAGACTCCCGCTCGCCGCGCGATCTCAGCCGCGGCGGCCGCGCAGCCGGCCGGGTCGAGGCCGCCTGCGTTGGTGACTATCTTGATGCCCCGCTCCAGGCAGGTCGGCAGCACCTGCTCAAGCTGAGTGAGGAACGTCCTGGCGTAGCCGGGGCGACCGCTCAGCATCGCCTTGCCGAGCAGCAACATCGTCAGCTCCGCCAGCCAGTCCCCTGTGAGCACGTCGATGGGGCCGCCATCGACCATCTCCCGCGCGGCCGAGAGCCGGTCGCCGTAGAAGCCACTGCAGTTAGCGACCCGCAGCACGGTGGGTTCTGGTAGCTCGGGCACGACTCAGCCCTCCTGGGTGGCCGGAGCCCAGGAGGGATCGCGTTTGGCCGCGAAGGCCGCGCGGCCTTCGGCGGCCTCGTCGGAAGCGAAGAACGTGCCTGACAGCCCGGCCATCCTGGCGAGGTCATCGCCGAAGCTGCCGCCGGGGATGGTCCCGAGCACATCCTTGGTCGCGGCCAATGCCGCGGGCGCTCCACGCAACAGGGCTCGCGCGTACCTGTCGGTCTCAGCGTCGAGGTTCCCGGCCGCGACGGCGCGCGTGAGCAACCCCATCTCGACCGCCTGCGGAGCATGGAAGACCTCACCGGTCAGGAAGTACTCACCGGCCGCCCTCGACGGCATCCGGCGCAGGCACGGCACCGAGATCACCGCAGGCACAACCCCGATGCGCACCTCGGTGAAGGCGAAGGTGGCCTGCTCGATGGCGATCGCGATGTCGCAGGCCGCGATGAGGCCGATCCCGCCAGCCCTCGCGGCGCCATTGACCCGGCAGATCACCGGCTTGGGGCTGTCCCAGAGACGCCGCATGATGCCCGCCATCAGCGCGGTGGCCGCGGTCGGGTTAGCGGCCGCCTCCTTGAGGTCAGCGCCCGCGCAGAACACCCGCCCCGCGCCGGTCAGCACGATGACCCGGACGCTCGGATCGCTCGTCGCCTGGTCAAGCGCCCCCTGCAACTGAGCGAGAAGCCGGCTCGACAGCGCGTTCGCGTTATGGGGCGAGTCCAGGGTGATCGTCGTGACCGCGCCTTCAGCCTGCACGCGGACCAACTGGGCGTGAGCTGCGTCCGCCTGCGCGTTAGTCACTGTCGCTCCTGCCCCTCAGTATCACTAGCCACGGGATCACTAGCCACGGGATCGCTAGCCACGGGATCACTAGCCACGATCGCCAGGACTTCCCCGGCACTTACCTGAGTGCCCTGCCTGACCCGCAATTCGGCCAGCACGCCGCTGACCGGCGCCAGTATCTGATGCTCCATCTTCATCGCCTCGAGCACCAGCACCACCTGCCCGGCAGTGACCGCCTCACCAGGGCTGACGGCGACCTTGGTCACGCTGCCAGGCATCGGCGCCACCAAGGAGCCGGCCTCGGCGGCTTGCTCCGGTGCCGGCAGCCGATCAAGCAGGTCGAGCGTGACCGACCCGAGGGCTGAGCCCACCCAAAGGCGCGTTCCGGCGCGGGTGACACGGAACCAGTAGCCCACTCCAGCCGCCTCGACCAGCAACTCGTCAGTTCCGGCCACGACAACCGTCGCCAGGACTCCGCCCGCTTCGAGGATGGCTATGCCGGCGCGGCTCCACTGGTAGCTGACGTCGAGTTGGCCTCGCGGGCCGGCGAAGGACGTGCGCTGCGGTTGGCTGGGGACGTTACGCCAGCCGCCGGGGACCGCCGCCGCGACCTTGGCCTGCTGGCGGTTCGCGGTGGCGATGGCGGCCGTGGCGGCGGCCGCCGAGAGCCCGATGACGCGGTCGTCAGGAACCAGGCTGGCGTAGTCGTAGGTAGCGAGCAGCGCGGTGTTGGCCTGGCCATCGGTGAACTCGGCCCCGCGCAGCACGCTGACCAGCAGGTCGCGGTTCGTCGCCGGGCCCGCGATCGTCGCGTCGGCCAGGGCCGCCGTCAGTCGCCTGGCCGCCTCCGGCCTGGTCGGGCCCCAGGCGATGACCTTGGCGAGCATGGCGTCGTAATACGGGGGCACCACGGTGCCTGGCACCACCCCCGCGTCCACTCGCAAGGTGGCGCCGGTGTGGCTGGCCAGCCCGAAGGTGGTATCGACGGCGGGGACGGCGAAGGCGTACACCGGCCCGGCTGACGGCCGGAACCCTTCGGTGGGATCTTCGGCGTACAGCCTGGCCTCGATCGCATGTCCGGCTGCCTCGGGCGGTACCGGCGGTAGCGGCTGGCCCTCGGCGATGCCGATCTGAAGCGCCACCAGGTCGAGTTCGTGCACGCACTCCGTTACCGGGTGCTCGACCTGAAGGCGGGTGTTGAACTCCAGGAAGTAGAACTCTCCGGTGTTGCCAAGCAAGAACTCGACTGTGCCCGCGCTGACGTAGCCGACCGACCTTGTCAGCGCCTCGGCCGCGGCCATCAGCCGCTCCCGCAGTTGCGGGCCGACGACTGGGGACGGGGTCTCTTCGATCACCTTGGCGAAGCGACGCTGCACCGAGCAGTCCCGCTCGGTCAGCGTCCACACCGTGCCGTACTGGTCGGCTATGACCTGGACCTCGATGTGGCGCGCGTAGGCTAGCAGTGGCTCGCAGTAGATCGTGTCGTCGCCGAAGGCGGCCTGGGCCTCACGCCGGGCCGACTCCACCGCCTCGGCTAGTTCGGCGGCGCTGTGGACGGCCCGCATGCCCCGCCCGCCACCTCCGGCCGACGCCTTGACCAGGACAGGGAACGTCGTGACTGACGCGGGATCGAGTTCGGGCAGTACCGGGACTCCGGCAGCGATGGCCATTTTGCGGGCCTCGATCTTCAAGGCCATGGCCTGCATCGCCTCGCGTGGCGGGCCAACCCACACCAAGTCCGCGTTCTGTACCTGACGGGCGAACCGGTGATCCTCGGACAGGAAGCCGTAGCCGGGATGCACGGCGTCGGCGCCTGCGGCAAGCGCGGCGGCGACGATCGCCTGGCCGTTCAGGTACGTGTCGGCCGACGCCGCTCCTGGCAGCCGGATCGCGAGGTCAGCCTCGGCTACGTGCGGCGACGCGGCATCGGGGTCGGAGTAGACCGCGACGGTGCCGATGCCAGCCTGACGGCAGGTGTGGAAGATGCGCCGGGCGATCTCGCCCCGGTTGGCCACGAGCAGGCGGCTGATCAACGGCACGGGCCTCACATCCTGAAGATTCCGAAGCGGCTCGCGCCAGCCGGACGAGACGCGGCAGCGGTCTGCGCTCCGCCCCCGTTGGCGATCACCGTGAGGCACAGGCCGAGCACCGACCTGGTATCGCGCGGGTCGATCACGCCGTCGTCGTAGAGCCGGCCGGACAGGAAGAACGCGTCCGACTCCGACTCGATCTGCTCCTCGACCAGCGCGCGCATGGCCACGTCGGCGTCCTCGTCGTAAGGCTCGCCGCGCGCGACCGCTGACTGCCGGCCCACGATCGACAGCACCCCAGCCAGCTGGGCCGGGCCCATCACGGCTGACTTCGCGCTCGGCCAGGTGAACAGGAACCTCGGATCGTAGGCCCGGCCGCACATGCCGTAGTTGCCGGCGCCGTACGAGGCGCCCATCACGATCGTCAGGTGCGGCACCTGGCTGTTGGCGACCGCGTTGATCATCATGGCGCCGTGCTTGATGATGCCGGCCTGCTCGTAGCTGGCACCGACCATGTAGCCGGTCGTGTTCTGCAGGAACAGCAGCGGCACGCCGACCTGGTTGGCCAGTTGGATGAACTGGGCGGCTTTCTGCGACTCCGCGCTGAACAGCACGCCGCGCGCGTTGGCGAGGATGCCGATCGGGTAGCCATGCACCGCCGCCCAGCCGGTGACCAGGCTGGCGCCGTACAGCGGCTTGAACTCGTCGAAGTCCGAGCCGTCAGTGATCCGCGCGATCACCTCGCGCGGGTCGAACGGCACCTTGAGATCCTCAGGCACGATGCCGAGCAACTCCTCGCCGTCGTAGGCCGGCTCGGCCGGAGCGCGGTCGGCCGCGCCGTCAGCGGGGCCGCCAAGGCCGGCCCGGTTCAGCCTGGCCACGATCGAGCGCCCGAGCCGCAGCGCGTCGTGCTCGTCGGTGGCCAGGAAGTCAGCGAGACCGGACTGGCGGGCGTGCATGCTGGCCCCGCCCAGCGACTCATCGTCGGATTCCTCACCGGTCGCCATCTTGACCAGCGGCGGGCCGGCCAGGAAGACCTTGGACCGGCCGTCGATCATCACGACGTAGTCGCTCATGCCCGGCACGTACGCCCCGCCAGCGGTCGAGTTGCCGAAGACGAGCGCGATCGTGGGGATGTCGGCGGCCGACATGCGGGTGAGGTCGCGGAAGATCTGCCCGCCCGGTATGAAGATCTCCTTCTGGGTTGGCAGGTCGGCACCGCCGGACTCGACCAGGTTGATTAGCGGCAGCCGGTTCTCGATCGCGATCTGCATGCCCCTGATCGACTTGCGCAACGACCACGGGTTCGTCGAGCCGCCGCGCACGGTCGGGTCGCTGGCGCTAATCATGACCAGCGTGTCCGCGACGACGCCGATGCCGTTCACGCCGCTGCCGCCGACGGGGAACCCAGTGCCGTAGCCCGCCAGCGCCGACAGCTCGAGGAATGGCGAGTCGGGGTCGATCAGCAGCTCGATCCGCTCCCGGACGGTCAGCTTGCCCCGGTCGCGATGCCGCTGCACGTACTTGACGCCGCCGCCGCCGATCGCCTTCGCGTGCTCGGCGTCGAGGTCGGCCAGCTTGGCCAGCATTGCCTCGCGCCTGCTCTGATACTGAGCGCTGCCGACATCGAGGCTGCTGCGCAGAACGGTCACACCCGGCACTCTATTAGCCGACCCGCCCTTCCCGCCCGGCCGCTCCCGGCCGCTTGTGCAGCGCCTTAAACAGAGTCAGCAATCAGATGCGGACGACCATCACTCGCTCGTTGATCGGCCGCTCTAGCTCCTCGGTAAGTTTGGTCATGTCGTCGGGATCGCTGGTGAGCAAGATCACAGGACGCGGTTGGGCCAGCGCGACGGTGGCGAGCAACGAAACGAGCGCGCAACGACGTCCTGACAGCCCGGCGCGGCCGAGCAGTTCACCTGCGAGTCTGGCCTGGGCGGCGTCAATCTCGATGACCTTGACCTTACGCAGGACACGGTGAAGTGGGGCATCGCGAGGCCCGCCCCTGAGTACTTCGGTGAGGGTGGTGGCAGCGGTTACCACCGCTCCCCCGCGCGTATAGGCGACTTTCGTCCTCGCCACGGCGCCCGGATGACCGCTAGACAGTTTGACCAGGCCCTCGGCGTCGAGGACCAAGGTTCCGCCTACTCGATCTCGTAGTCGGGCCACTCTTGGGCCGCCTCTTCGAGAAGTTCTGCCGAGACTGGACCATGGATGGACTCAAGCTCGTTGATCAGGTCACCGAGAAGGTCGTGGCGGATCTCGCGGTCAACCGCCTCGGTCACGTAGCGGCTGAAGCCGCCGGAGCCGGTGCGGGCTCGGACGGCCTCGGCCAGTTCCTCTGGCATCGACACGCTCACCTTCCGCACCCGGCCGCCATGCAGCCGAGCGCTCTCGTCGACGAACACATTGGCGGGCAGCACTGACACGATGGCCTTCACCACCTTGTCCCGTGGCAGCGACCCGAGCGCAGCTCGCAGCGCATCCTCAAGGGCGCTCAATTCATCAGATACCGCGGCAGGCTCGTCATCACTCACACATCTCATGCTACCAGCGGTAGCAACTTCTCAATGTCCTTCGCGCCGAAGTCGTATCTCGTAGCCGGGGCTCAGTTTGGAACAGCAACATAGTCCCGGAGTTGTCGTTCCTACGACAACGGCGGGACTACGTTGCGGTGCGGATCGGGCGGTGCCTCGCCGTCGGTGCCTACAAGCAGAGCAGCGCCATAGGCGAGGGGCCCATGGCCGCCACGGAGACTGGCAGTCACTGGCAGCAGGCCGTAGCCGTGGCGCTTCACCCGGCGAGCAAGGTAAGCGACCAGGAACTCAGCGGGGTCGGTTGCGTGTCGGTGACGGTGTGCGTCGCCGACGGTTATTACTCGCCCAAGTCGCCGGTCGACCTGCCGATGACCGCGCTGTACAGCTCGGGCAAATGGAGCCACGCGGCGATGCTGGCGCTGCCGGCGAACGCCGCTCCGCTGGCTAAGCAGACGGCCATCCTGGACGGGATCGCCTGCACGCGCACTGGCTACTGCGTGGTGGTCGGGTTCTACACGGCAGGCAAGACCATCGTGCCCATGGTCGCTGCCCGGACCTGACCTGCGTCACTGCTGCTCAGACGGTACAGCGAAGTGCGGGCGGGTTAGCGGATGACCGACTCGAACTGGTCCAAGGCCCAGTCGAGGTCGTCTTGGCTGATGACCAGCGGGGGCGCGAGCCTGATCGTGGTGCCGTGGGTGTCCTTGGCGAGCACCCCGGACGACATCAGCCGTTCGGAGACCTCGCGGCCCCCGAGGGTGGTGAACTCGACCCCCGCCCACAAGCCGCGACCGCGGACCTCCTTGACCACGTCGGCGGGCAGGGCGTTGAGCCGGTCATGCATGTGCGTGCCGAGCTTGGCCGAGCGCTCCTGGAACTCGCCCGTGTTCAGCATCGCGATCACCTCGCGGGCGACGGCGCAGGCGAGCGGGTTGCCGCCGAAGGTCGAGCCGTGCTGCCCCGGCTTGAAGACGCCAAGTATCTCTGAGGAGGACACCACGGCCGAGATCGGCACGATGCCGCCGCCGAGGGCCTTGCCGAGTATGTACATGTCGGGCACGACGTCCTCGTGCTCGCAGGCGAAGGTCGGGCCGGTCCGGCCGAGCCCTGATTGGATCTCGTCGGCGATCATGAGGGCGCCGTGCTGCGTGCAGAGCTCGCGCACCCGGCCAAGGAACCCGGCCGGGGGCACGATCACGCCGGCCTCGCCCTGAATCGGCTCGACGAGCACGCCGACCACGCGGTCGTCCATGGCGGCCGCGAGCGCGTCGGCGTCACCGTAGGGCACGACGCGGAACCCAGGGGTGTACGGGCCGTAGGAGCCGCGGGCGTCCTCATCGGTCGAGAAGCTGACGATCGTGATCGTGCGGCCGTGGAAGTTGCCATCGAACGCGATGATCACGGCCTCGTCGGCAGGCACGCCCTTGACCTCGTAACCCCACTTGCGGGCGGTCTTGATCGCGGTCTCGACGCCTTCGGCGCCGGTGTTCATCGGCAGCACCATCTCCATGCCGGCCAGGGCGGCCAGCTCGGCGCAGAACGGCCCGAACTGGTCGTGCTCGAACGCCCGGCTGACCAGGGTCACCCGCTCAAGTTGCCGCTGCGCGGCCGCGACCAGGCGCGGGTGCCGGTGGCCGAAGTTGAGCGCCGAGTAGGCCGCGAGCAGGTCGAGGTAGCGGCGGCCCTCGACGTCGGTGACCCAGGCCCCATCGGCGGACGAGATCACGACTGGCAGCGGATGGTAGTTGTGGGCGCTGTGCGCGGCCGCCTGGGCACTGAGCTGCTGCGACGTCAGGTGCTGAGCCGACATTTCCAACCTCCCCGTTACCGCAGTTCCAGCGTGCAGCATTTGGGCCCGCCGCCGGACTTGCGAAACTCCGACAGGTCAACGGGCACCACGTTAAAGCCCGCCCGGCTCACCTTCGCGGCCAGGTGCCGCGCCTGGACCGGGAGCACGACGTTCTCGCCGTCGCTGAGCCCGTTGAGGCCGAGCGCGTCGGCGTCGGCGTCCTTGGCCTCGATCAGCTCGCCGAAATGAGCGGCCAGGGCGGCCTGGCTGGCCTCGTCGAACGCGGCCGGGTAGTACGCGGCCGTGTGCTCGTCGAGCACCACGAGGGCCGTGTCCAGGTGGTAGAACCTCGGGTCGACCAGCCGGACGCTGATCACTGGCAGGCCGAACAGCGCCTGCACCTCGGCGCCGACCTGCTCGTCGGTCCTGAAGCCGTGCCCGACGATGACCGCCCGGCCAGCGAACACGATGTCGCCCTCGCCCTCGTTCACGCGGACCGGATCGGCTACCTCGTAGCCCTCGCGCCTGAACCAGTCCGTGTAGGCCGCGCCCTCGGCGAATCGCTCAGGGTACTTGAACCGGGCGCCCAGCACCTTGCCGTCTATGACGGTGGCGCCGTTGGCGGCGAACACCATGTCGGGCAGGTCCGGATCCGGGTCGATGATGCGCACCTGGTGGCCAAGGCCGAGATAGGCGGACCGCAAGCCTTCCCATTGCTGCCTGGCCAGGTTGGGATCCACCGGATCACTGGGGTTCATCCACGGGTTGATCGCATAGCGCACGGTGAAGTACTCAGGCGGGCACATGAGGTACGTCCGGCTACCAGGCGATTCGCGCTGCGGCCTGGGACTGGCCATCGTGGCATCGGACGGCTGGGCGATCAGCGTCATCGGGCCTCCAGTGGTGGGCGAGGGCGTTCCCGCAGGTCACTGGCGGCGTACAGCACCGTTCCCGAAGAAACGCGCCTCGCCCTCAGCCTAAGATCGCGTCGTCCGATCGTCCCCACCTGGCTCATGCGCATCAGCGACGATCTGTTGCGTTGTTCGACCGCGCGGCGATGATTTGTTGCGTCCGTCCGGACGCTCGATCAGCTAGTGGTGGTTTATTTGCGGATGATGATCTTGATCTTCGGGCGAGGCCCGCTACCCGAGTTCGGCGAGGCGGGCGGCAGCCGCCCCGATCCGCTCGTCGGTCGCGGTGAGGGCGACGCGCACGTGCCGCTGGCCCGCCTCGCCGTAGAACGCGCCGGGGGAGACGAGGATGCCGGCGTCCGCCAGCGCGGCGACCGAGCCCCAGCAATCCAGGTCGGGGCGCGTCGCCCACAGGTACAGGCCGGCCTGCGAGTGGTGCACGACCCAGCCGGCCCGCTCGAGGGCTGGCCTGAGCACCGCCCGGCGGCGGGCGTAACGGGCGTGCTGCTCGTCGGCGTGGGCGTCGTCGGACAGCGCGGCCGTCAGCGCGGCCTGGATCGGCTGCGGCACGATCATCCCGGCGTGCTTGCGGACCTCGAGCAGTTCGGAGACGAGGGCGGGGTCGCCGGTGACGAACCCGGCCCGGTAGCCGGCCAGGTTCGACCGCTTGGACATCGAGAAGACGCCGAGCAGGCCGTCGTGGGAAGCTCCGCAGCTGCGGGTGTGGAGCACCGAGACCGGGGTGACGTCGAACCCGAGGTCGATGTAGCACTCGTCGCTGGCCAGCAGGGCCCCGGCCGACCTGGCCCAGGACACGAGCTCACGCAGCCGGGCGGGCGGCAGCACGCCTCCGGTCGGGTTCGACGGCGAGTTCACCCAGGCCAGGCTGATCGCGGCCGCGCTCGTCGCGGGCTCACGGGCGTCCGGGTAGTCGGTCGGGACCGGCTCCGCGCCCGCGAGCCTGGCGCTGATGTCATAGGTCGGGTAGGCAAGCTCGGGGAAGCTGATGACGTCGCCGGGGCCGAGCCCGAGCAGCGTCGGCAGCCAGGCGATCACTTCCTTGGTGCCGATGACCGGCAGCACCGCGTCCGGGCTCACGATCACGCCGTGCCGGCGGGCGAGCCAGCCGGCGGCGGCCTCGCGCAGTTCCTTCGTGCCCTTGGTCTGCGGGTAGCCAGGCGAGTTCGATGCGGCCGCGAGCGCGTCCCTGACCAGCGGCGGAACCGGATCGACGGGGGTGCCGACCGACAGGTCAACGATCCCGTCTGGGTGCCTGGCCGCGGTCGCCGAGTAGGGCGCGAGCACGTCCCAGGGAAAGTCGGGCAGGCGGGATGCGAGGGACCGGCGCCGACGGGCCGGCGCCGTCGCTTCGGCGGCTGGCGTCGCCACGGCGGGCGGCGCTGGTGTGCCTGGCATCGAGGTGCCGGCCCGGATCAGTGCTCGGTCTCCTGCGGCGGCAACGCGGCGACGACGGGGTGGTCCTTGCCAATCTTGCCGGTCTTGGAAGCGCCGCCTGGTGATCCGAGATCCTCGAAGAAGTCCACGTTGACCTTGTAGTAGTCCTTCCACTGCGAGGGCACGTCGTCCTCGTAGTAGATGGCCTCGACCGGGCAGACCGGCTCGCATGCGCCGCAGTCAACGCACTCGTCCGGGTGGATATAAAGCATGCGCTCGCCCTCATAGATGCAATCGACGGGGCACTCCTCGATGCACGCCCGGTCGAGCACGTCGACGCAAGGCAAGGCGATGATGTACGTCACACCAAGCTCCTCTTCCAACCGCGGCCAGGTGCCGATCTGCGGCACCCGACTTAGTATCGCGGACCCCACTAGTATCGCGGAGCCGACCCCGGCATGCGACAGCGCCCGGTCAGCGCATCGTCAACTTGGTGATCAGCCGAAGGCGACGGTCAGGTGCGAGGACGGCCAGTGCCGGCTCGGCCGGTCCTTAAGCCAGCCGCGCTGGCCCTGCGTCGCGGTCCACTGGTAGCCGTCGAAGCGCACGGTGCTGATCCCGTAGCTGCTCGCGTGGGTCACCAGCCAGACGGCGATGGACCAGCCGATGGCGTGGCTGGCGGCCTTGACGGTCATGATCGGATCGCCGAAGTGGCCGGTCCGCAGCGGCCCGAACGCGGTCTTCATGCCCTGGTCGGCGGCGGCGAGCTTGCCCCGGCCCTTGATGCCCGTGCCGTACCAGCACCAGATCGAGCGGCCGCTCCAGCCGGCGAACCCGGCCGCCATCGTGGCGCCTTGGGTCGAGTACTGGCTGTAGGCGTAGCCGTCGGCGCTGCGCTGCACGTCCTGGGCGGCCCGGTAGATGGGAAGCCGCTGGTAGCCAGGAATGGCGGCCAGCGCGGCGAAGAACTTCGTCGTCGCGTACACCGGGTTGAGCAGTTCGGCCCTGGTTCCCCAGCCCTGCGAAGGCCGCTGCTGGAAGACGCCGACCGAGTCCCGGTCGCCGTAGGGGAGGTTCTCCAGGTCGGATTCTTGCAGCGCGGTCGCGTAGGCGATCGTGACCGCCCGGACCGGCAGCGCGCGATCGCTGGCCACGCCGGCGATGGTGGCCGCGATCTCGGCCTGGCTGGGGCTGAGCGGCACGTCGAAGCCGGCGCCGCGGACGAGGCAGCCCGAGCCGACTTGCGGGGCGGTCGGCACTTCGTGGGTCCGGCCGATCAGGGCGAGCACGCCAAGGACGAGCAGGACGGTCACGACAGCCCCGGCCCCGATTCCCTTGGAACGCGCTGCTGCCACGCAGTAGAAGGTACCTGTTCATGGCTCGCCAAAGGGACGCGGCGACGTTTGGACGCAGGCGAGCGGGGCTAGCACAGCCCGTGGGACGATTCATGGTGTGTACTGGGTTCTCTTGCTGGCCGCCGGGTCCATCCTTGGCGGCGTCGTGGTCGTGGCGATGGGCCGCGGCGGCGAGCTGGCGTATTTCTCGCGTGACCTGCCTGAAGCGGTCATGCGGTTCAGTTCCCCCGCCGATGTCGTGTCGGTGCGGCTGCCGCTCGCGCCCTTTGGCTATCAGGCGCAGGCGACTGGCGATGCGCTGACGGCGGCCGCCAGGCTGGTGGCCGAGCGTGACGCCGAGATCGCGTTGCTGCGGCGCGAGCTTCGCCGCCTGGATCCTGACGATCCGCAGGATCCGGTCGGCTCGGTCGCGGCTGGTGCCGACACCGGCCAGGACGACGGGCTCGGGGCTGACCCGCAGCAGCGTCAGCCATGAGCGCGCCGCAGGGACGCGGCGTGGTCGCCGGGCCTGACGGGCGGCTGCGGTGCCCGTGGGGGATCGAGCCGGCCGACTACCTGGCCTATCACGACCAGGAGTGGGGCTGGCCCGTGCGTGATGACGTGGGCCTGTTCGAGCGGCTATGCCTCGAGGGGTTCCAGTCGGGGCTGTCGTGGATCACGATCCTGCGCAAGCGCGACAACTTCCGCTCGGCGTTCAGCGGCTTCGAGCCCTCGGTCGTGGCCGGATTCGGGCCTGATGACGTCGCCAGGCTCCTCGCCGATGCCGGGATCGTGCGCAACCGGGCCAAGATCGATGCCGTCATCAACAACGCGCGGGTCATGCTCGACCTGCCGGTCGGCCTGGCGCAGACCGTGTGGAACTACGCGGACACCGGTTCGCCCGCCCGGCTGGCTCCGCTTACCACGGCCGACATCCCGGCCTGGACGCCGGCGTCCAAGGCGCTGTCCGTCGAGTTGCGTCGGCACGGGTTCCGGTTCACCGGTCCGGTGACGGCCTACGCGACCATGCAGGCCTGCGGGGTGGTCGACGACCATCTCGCCGACTGCTTCCGGCGCCAGGCTTACGCTGCGTAACTGTGGTCGATATGCTGCTGATCATCGGTTTACCGGTGTGCCCGTGGACTCCGATCGGCGGAACGTGATGGCAATGAAGCCAACGCTGGCTGAGCTCGGCATCGACCCTGACGACCTGTACTGGCAGCGGTCCGGTGCTGGCGAAGGGTCGCTTGAGGTGGCGTTCGTGGGCGAGGCGCCCGGGCCGCCTTCGGGGCGGTCTTTCTGGCGGCCCGGCGATGGCAGGCTAGCCGGAGCCGGAGCCGGAGCAGAGTGGGTGCTGCTTCGGGTAGCCGGGGATCCCGAAGGCCGGGTGCTGGTCTATGACCGCACCGAGTGGACGTGCTTCCTCGATGGCGTCAGCCGGGGAGAGTTCGGCTGACCTGGATCTGGCTCACCTGGATTCTGGCGCGAACTTGCTGTTGGATCGCGTGTTATGCCGTGTGCATCACGGGGTTATGGACTGCATAACGATTGAGGACGGGACTTGTGAATCACAACTTAAGTGACACTATGGTAGCTGCGGCGTACTTCGAGGAGGCTGGCGGTGAGCGATGACGCCTACGGTGCGACCATCGCGAAGCTGCGGCTGGCGCGCAAGCTTACCGAGCTTCGGCTCGAGGCCGGATATACCGCCAACCACGTGTGCGACATGTTGAACTGGGGACGCGGGAAAGTCGGCCGGTTCGAAGCCAATCAGTGGAAGCGCCCTGAGATGAGCGACATCAGGGACCTGCTGAGGTTCTACGGGGTCGACGATGCCTGCGCCAGGGAAACCGAGGACCTGGCCATGCGGGCCAGGGTACGGCCCTGGTGGCGTGACTACCAGGACGTCTTCGACAACGAGTTTGCCGGGTTCGAGGCCGACGCGACCAGGATCAGGGTCTTCACCCCGCTCGTCATCCCTGGCTTGCTGCAGACTCCCGACTACATTGACGCCTTGATGCGCTCAAGCGGCAAGCCGCCGGCCTGGCGGCGCCGGGCGACCGAGGCGCGACTGCGGCGGCAGCAGATCCTTGAGCGGGACGAGCGGATCGGATCGCGGCTCGAGGCGGTCATCGCCGAGGCATCGCTGCTCTACCGGTGGGGTAGCCGGAGCGAGCGCCGGGAGCAGCTGCTTTACCTCGCTGAGATCGGCGAGCGGCCTCATGTCCGGCTGCACCTGCAGCGCTTCGCCGATGGCCCGCCGCCTGGCATGTTCTCCGCCGTCCAGATCTTCGATTACAGCAGCGATCAGACGAGCTTGGTGTTCACCGAAACCGATCACGGAATCCAGGAGGTGAGCGATGCCGAGTACGTAAATAGCTATATCGAGGCATTTGACCGCGCAGTGGACGCGGCCCTTGAGCCGAGAGATACCGCCCAGTATCTCAAGCAGCTCGCAGAACGACTGGAGTAAACGCAATGACTGACCTGTCTCGTGCCATCTGGCGCAAAGCCCAAGCTAGCTACGCGAATGGCGGCTGCGTAGAGGTCGCAGCCAATCTCGGTGAGGTGGTCGCGGTGAGGGATAGCACCCGGCCAGGCGATGGCGCCCACGTCGTGCCGCAGTGGGCATTCGACGCATTGCTCGCCGATCTGAAGAACGGTCGCTACGACATCTAGCGGCTAGCCCCGGTCCGAGCCCAGGCCGCCTGAGCCAGCCGTTCAAGCCCAAGCTGGCGCACGCGATCTTGATGAGGGCCGACGTGCGGAATCCCCCCGAGGAGGGAGCCTCGGGGGGATTCCTTTGACTGCGCCTGTCTCGAGGCGTCTGGCGCTGCGGCCGGCGAGCAGCAGCGCCGAGTCAACTGTACACGGGAGCTTTCCGCTTCAAAGGGCAGAGAATCCGGGAATCATCAGATTCCGGCAAAATCGTTTAAAATCGTCGAAGCCGTCATAGGTGACATAATGGTCGATACAGTATTATTTAACCAGCCCGTAATGGCCTGTATCGTTCCGTATCGGTCGTATCAACCGCAACGGCGGCAACAACCGCAACAAATGATGAAGCGGGTGGCGAACCCGAGGATCGCTAGCTACCGCAAAGGCTGGCTGCTATTTCTCCCAGAGTCGTTGCACGCAATGCTAATTGACTCGTAACCTGTGCATACTAGCTGCGACGCGGGAAGGCGGGGCCAGAATGTCTCTGTCACCCGCTGACCCTGGTCCCGGTGCGGGTACCGGGCCGCCCGGCGCCCCAGGAAGTGCTGGCTCGGGTGGTGTCGGCCCCGGTGGTGTCGGCCCCGGTGGTGTCAGGCACAGCGGCGTTGGTCCTAGTGGTCCCGGTGCTGGCCTCAACGGCGACAACGGTTACGGTAGCGGCGTGGGCTCTGGTAGTAACGGCGGCGCGCCGGGCGCGCCATCGCGTGATGGCTGGCTACCGGCACCATACGCGGAAACCCCATCGTTCCAGCCGACCGCGGGTCGCCTGGCCCGGGCTCGGGCGGTCGCCGGCTCGGTGCTCGATGACCTGCATCCCAAGGCAGGCGTGGCCCACGCGAGTATCCGGGCCGGGGGGTGCTTTGTCCGGCCGCTCCCGCTCGACAGCACCTGCGCTAGCGCCGCGAGGAGCTTCTTCCGTGAGTCGGTCGCCAGCACTGGCTTGCCAGGTGACCTGATTCATGACGGCGTCACCATGGCCAGCGAGCTTGCCGCCAACACGCTTAACGCTCACACCAACATCGAGTACGGCAGCCACGGCCATCGCCCCGTGAGCGGAGTGCCCGAGTTCTGGCTCTACGTGCGGAAGGGCGGGACCGGCAGGGAGATCGTGTGCAAGATCTTCGACTCCGATCCTGGCTGGGACGCGCGCGAGCCGGTGCCGATCGGCGCTGCCGTTCCGGCCGGGCCCGACTCGGTGCGCGGGCGCGGCCTGCAGATGGTGGCTGGGCTGTCCGCCGGGATGTGGGGACACCACCTGACCCGCGGGCGGCTCGGGGTCTGGAAGGTACCAGGTAAGGCGGTCTGGTTCGCGCTGCGCGTGCCCGCGACGAGCGACCTGGCCCGCAGTGAGCGGCTGGCGCCGCGGGGCTGCGAGGTGATCGAGGAACTCGCCGCCGCCCTGACCGAGCGCGGCCTGGGGACCGGCCTCGTCCCCGTCACCGAGCCAGGTGGCGAGCTCGCGGTCTTGTCCGTCAGTCACCAGCTCACTGTCTGGTGTCAGGGCCAGGTCGTCTGGTGGCGGGAGCCCGACGGCAGCTACGACCGGCTCACGGCCACCGACCTGGTGGAAGCGACCGAGCGGATCGTCGCCGCGCACGAGGAAATCGCGTCAGGACGGCACGGTGACCGAGTCTGGGCGGGCGCGCGCGCCGACGGCGCCCCCGACTGCCAGGCCGCGCCTGACGTAGAGCCGAATCTCGACGACTACCCCGATTTCGACGACTGACGACTGACGACTGACGCCTGAGGGCCAGCGGGCCGCGCCGCAGGCTTGCTGGCTTCGCGCATCTGACGGCGCCGTGCAGGCCGCTCCAGTCACCCGTTCAGTCACCCCCCGATGGGTCGGGTCGGGGTAACGATGCACCAAGGCCAAGGAACTGACCGATAATAGAGGTACTGATTGTTGTCGATGTGGCTTGACGGTACTGGGCGGCATCTAGCGAGCGAATGCGGCGGTGCGGCGGCGCCGTCCGCGGTAGCGCGCGGTGCGGCTTCGTGACTCCGAGATGGGGAGGCAGGATGGCGGCGATGAAGCCGCGGACTGGTGATGGTCCGCTTGAGGTCACCAAGGAAGGCCGCGGAATCGTAATGCGTGTGCCGCTTGAAGGCGGTGGCCGGCTCGTCGTGGAGCTGACCCCTGATGAGGCGAAGGCACTAAGTAACGCCCTTGAGTCGGCCGTAGGCTAGGCGGCCAGGTAGATGCCGGTCACCACCGCCGTCAGCGCGCTTCCCTGGTCAGGAGCCGCCGTCGGCGATTACCTGGCCGCGGTACGAGCTGGCGATCGCGAGCCAGCCGACCTGATAGTCGTCGGGGTCGGCGCTGGCGGAGCGGTCACCGCTGACCAGATCTTGGATGAGAGCCTGGGGCACAGCGCGGGCGATGTCGTCGCGGCCGCCCAGCTGACGGGCAAGGCCGGCCAGTCGGCCGTGGCCGTCGCCCTGGTTGGTGCCAGCCCGATCCGCGTCCTGTTCCTCGGGGTCGACGACCGGTCGCCGGCCGCGCTGCGCCGAGCCGGCGGCGAGCTTGGCCGACTCGCCAGGCCGGGCGAGGCGGCGGTGACGGACGTCGTCGCTGATCTGCCTGCTGACCTGGTCCAGGCGTTCGCCGCGGGCATTTTGCTGGGCTCATACCGGTTTCGCGAGAAATCCCCCGATCCGAGCGCGCCGGAGAAGAGCTCAGTCGTCCAGCTCCTGGTCCCGTCGTCCGACCCCGAGGCGATCGAAGCCGTGAGCCGGGCCGCCATCATCGGCGCGGCCGTGGAACTGGCCAGAGACCTCGCCAACACGCCATCGGCGCTGAAGAGCCCGCAGTGGCTGGCCGACGCCGCGGCCAGGGTCGCGGCCGATGCCGGGCTCGGGGTCAGGATCTGGGACCACGCCGAACTCGTCCAGGCCGGCTTCGGCGGCATCTGCGCCGTGGGGGCAGGCTCAGCCCGTCCGCCCAGGCTGATCGAGCTCTCGTACGCGCCTGAAGGCGCCCGCAGGCACATCGTCCTCGTTGGCAAGGGCATCACCTTCGATAGCGGTGGCCTGTCGCTGAAGCCGAACGACGGCATGAAGCTCATGAAGACCGACATGGCTGGCGGCGCGGCCGTGATCGCCGCCATGTCGGCGCTGCCGAGGCTGGGTGCCAGCGATCGGGTTACCGGGCTGGTCGCCGCAGCGGAGAACATGCCGTCAGGGTCGGCGTTCCGCCCAGGCGACGTCCTTACCCAGTTCGGCGGCCGAACCGTCGAGGTAAGGAACACCGACGCCGAAGGCCGCCTGGTGCTCGCCGACGCGATGGCCTACGCCGACGCCGAACTGGCTCCAGATCAGCTTGTCGACCTCGCGACGCTGACCGGGGCCGCCAGGATCGCCCTGGGCAGCAGCCTGGCCGCGCTCTACGCGAGCAGCGACGTGCTTGCCGACGGGCTCCTCGCCGCCGGTGAGGCCAGCGGCGACCGCCTGTGGCGGATGCCGCTGCCCGCTGACTACCACGACATGCTGGATTCGGCCGTGGCCGACCTCGCGAACCTCCCGGCCGGCGATGACGGCGCCGGCTCCATCGCGGCCGCGTTGTTCCTGCGCGAGTTCAGCGGCGGGCGCCCGTGGGCGCATCTGGACATCGCCGGTCCCGCCCGCAGCACCGCTGACGACGGCGAGGTGACGGCCGGAGCCACCGGGTTCGGTACCCGCCTCCTGCTTGCCTGGCTGCTGACAGCCGGCGGGCGCTGAGCGCGCTCGGGCGCTGACCGCACTCGGGCGCTGAGCGCCGATCAGTCTGGCCGCTTGATCGCCGCCAGCAGCCCGCAGCCGATCGGCAGCAGCAACGGCACGAGTTCGGCGTCGGCGCTGACGTGCTCGCGCAGTTCGGCGGTGGCGGCCGTCTCCGGATCGGAATGGGCGACGTTCTTGCCCTGGTCAGGCCATAGCGCGTTGTCGAAGGCCACGATCCCGCCTGGCCGGAGCAGCCGACCGGAAGCGACCAGGTACTCGGGGTACTCGCGGCTGTCGGCGTCGCAGAACATCAAGTCATAGGCGCCGTCGGCCAGCCTCGGCAAGACCTCAAGCGCGCGCCCGGTGATCAGCCGGTACCGGCCGGCCGGGAAGCCAGCGGCCGAGAAGACCTCCCGCGCGTACCGGTGATGCTCGGGTTCGAGGTCCACGCTGGTCAGCACCGAGGCTGGCCGCATGCCTCGCTGCAGCCAGATCCCCGACGTGCCATATCCGGTGCCGATCTCCACTACGGCCCTGGCGCCGATCGCGGTGGCCAGGAACCTCAGCGCGGCCCCGGTCAGCGCCGATACAGGGACGGCGTCACCCAATCGCTCCGCGTTCCTGCGCGCGGTCAGCAGCGGTTCGTCTTCCGCGACGAAATCGTCGAGGATTTCGGTAACGTCTGAGCGGAAGATAGCGACCTCCGTGACCTAGGCGGAATATCCACGCGCCGCAGCCTAGCGCCAGCTAGCCTCAGTGCGGGATGAACACAGCTCAGCATCGCCGGGAACAAGGCGAGGCTAGCCACACGTTGACGGTTTGCGACCATGATTGGCGGACGGGTTAGGGGAGGCTGATGCAGACTGAATCGGTAGGCGCAGCACCGGTTGACGCGGTGCCGGTTGATGCTCTACCGGTTGATGCCCCGTCGGCTGATGCTGGCGGCTCGGCGGGCGATCAGTCCGTCGGCTGGACGCCGCCGACGTGGGAAGAGGTCGTGCGCGACCATTCGGCCCGTGTCTACCGGCTCGCTTTCCGGCTCACCGGTAATAGCCACGACGCCGAGGATCTGACCCAAGAGGTCTTCGTGCGAGTCTTCAGGTCGCTGTCCAGCTACACCCCTGGCACCTTCGAGGGCTGGCTGCACCGCATCACGACCAACTTGTTCCTCGACATGACGAGGCGAAGGCAGCGGATCAGGTTCGAGGGCCTTGGCGAGGAGACCGCGTCCAGGCTCAGTGGCGCGGAGCCCACGCCGTCCCAGGCGTTCGATGACCGGCATCTCGACGTCGACATCGCCGCGGCGCTAGCCGACCTGCCGCCTGAGTACCGCGCCGCCGTCGTGCTGTGCGACATCGAAGGGCTGACCTACGAGGAGATCGCTGATGTGCTCGGCGTGAAGCTCGGAACGGTGCGGTCAAGGATCCACCGCGGTCGGGCTCAGCTTCGCGCCGCCCTTGAGCACCGCAGGCCCAGGCGGCTGCTCGCCGATCCTGACAGCGCTCCCGGCCAGGCGGGGCCAGGCCGAGTCCAGGTCAGCCCGGTAGTCCCGGTCGCTCCCGCCGTCCTGGCCCCGGTCGTCGAGCCTAGCGACGCGGCCCTGCTCGGCGAGGTGGGCTAGTCGTGGGCCACCTGGGGTTGTATCTATCGGCTCAGATCGATGGCGAACTCGAAGGCGTCGAGCGCGATCGGGTGCTCAACCACATCGCCGGCTGCGACGCCTGCAGGCAGGAAGCGAATGCGCTCCGCGCGCTCAAGCGGCGGATGACCGCGTTCGGTGACTCGTCCGGCGACGCGGCGATCGCGGGTCGGCTCATGGAACTCGCCAGGTCAGAAACCGATCGCTGCACGGCCACGGCGAGGTCGCGCTGGCAGCCGCCGCTCGGCCAGCACGGCCTCGGATCCCGCCAGTCCTGGCTCAGCTGGCGGGTCGCGACCGGCTCGGCCGGGTCCGCGCTGCTGGCTATCGGCGTGATCGCCTTCATGCTCGGCGGCACCCAGCCCGACCTGCCGGTTCCCAAGGTAACGCCTGCCGTCGACGCCTACTGGACTCAGCACAACTACGACACCGGTTACCTCAGCACCAGGGGGCCAGGATCGACGCGGCCCCACTCAGGCGACCCGGCGACCCCAGTGGCCCCGGCCAACCCGGAGTCGGCCGGTCCGAAGTCGGCCGGTCCGGAGTCGGCCCAGCCGACCAAGCCAGCCCAGGTCCGCTCCGCCCAAGTGAAGTCGGCCCAGCGGCCAGCATCGCCGCCCGCCCTGGCGGCGGCGAGCAGCACCCTTCGTTCCCCTGGCGTGGCCGACCCGGCTGATGCCAGGATCCTGCTACGACTAGGCACTCCTTAAGCGACGATGCTCTGGTTCTACTGGCGGCGCGCGCGGTTCGGTGTCCTGATCACCGGCATCGCGCTTAGCACTGTCGCCGCGCTGGTGGTGATCGCGGGCTCGGTAACGCCCGAGATCCACCACCGCGCGCCCCGCAGCGTCCTAGCCAACCGCCGTTCTGTCGCCCAGCCCCGCAAAGTCAGCCGGAGTTCACCAGTGAGTTCCGAGCAGGCCAGCCGGGGCGTCGAATTGATGAGCGCCGCCGTCACCGCCTGTCGCGAGGTCTCCTACAGCGGCGTCCAGATGATCGCCTGGTGGGGCTCGGACGACTCGACGGCCTACCTGATCCAGGTCTGGCACGCCTCAGGTGAGCCCGAGGTGGCCGACGGCGATGGCGATGGCCCAGAGCCAGGCTCCATCAAGGTCCCCGGTACCGCCGCCGCCGACCACGCTACGGCCGGGGTACTGAGCGTCTCGGCCGCGATGCTTGGCCTGCTGCGGGCGAACTACCTGATCGAGTACGCGGGAAGCGGCACGGCCGACAGCCGGTCCGCCCAGATCGTCGCGGTCCGCAGGCATGACGGCAGCCTGGCCGCGCAGTACTGGCTGGACCGCGCGACCGGCCTGCCGCTGCGCCGGGAGATGTTCGACACCAGCGGGCACCTGGTGAGCGAAGGCGCCTTCATCGACTTGAGCTTTGGCGTCATGAGCACCCAGCCAGTACCGCCGAAGATGGCGCGAGCCTGGAGCAGCCAGCCGAGCACCAAGGACTTGCCTGCCCTGCGCAAGCAAGGCTGGCCGGTCCCCTCCAAGCTGGCCGGAGACATGGCCCTGGTCGGGGTAAGCCGGGCCGAGCCCACGTCAGGGACCGTGCTCGACGCCTCGTACTCCGATGGCCTCTCGGTCGTGTCGGTCTTCATGCAGCACGGACAGCTGCCGAAGTCGCTGCCGGGCTGGACCAGGACCGAGGTGCACGGACTTGCCGTGTACTCGAGCGAGCCCGACGTGCGCAGCCTGACCTGGTCAGCGGACGGCGTCGTGTACACGGTGATCTCGGACGCGCCGCAGGACACGGTGGACCGGGTCGTCACCCAGCTGCCGCACAGTCACGTCGGCGGCCTGTGGCAGCGGGTCGGCCGGGGACTGAAGCGGATGGGCTCCTGGTTCGACCCGTTCGGGTAAGGCCACGACCTGCGTGAGCCGTTCCGGTACCGAGCGCGACCGCGTTAGTCTGTTAGCAGCGGCAATACTCAACGCGAGATCATGAGCCCAGGAGCGCGAGGCCAGCCTTGTTTGACTTGTCGATAACCAAACTCCTGATCCTCGCCGTTCTTGGCCTGATGATCTTCGGGCCTGAACAGCTGCCGAAGATGGCCGCGCAGGCGGGCCGGGCGCTGCGGGACCTGCGCCGGATGGCCGAGAACGCCAAGGCTGACCTGGCCGAGGGCCTCGGACCCGAGTTCAGCGACTTCGACCTCAACGACCTGAACCCGCGCTCGTTCGTCCGCAAGCACCTGCTCGACGACCTCGACGACGAGGACTTCAGCTGGGCCGGGCCGAGCGGCGCTGGCCTGATGGACCTCGACACCCCTGGTTCCTCGGGTACAGGGCAGGCGGGCTCGAGCCGGGCAGGCTCGATGGTCGCCCACGACGCGCCCCCGTTCGACGCTGAGGCGACCTGACGGCCAGCACGAACGCGGTTCCAGGTCGTAATCGCCGAAGATCGCAAGATCCAGCAGCCAAGAAGACCGGCCCCGGCAGCGCCTGAAGCCCGGCTCAAGGGCACCAAGCGCCCTGGCGCCTAGACCGGCGTGACCCCGAGCTGCCTGCCTACGAGGCTGCGAGAGCGGCTTGTCAGCTGGCTGGCGATCGAGGCGAGCACCTGGGCGGCTGGTGCGGTCGGCTCGGACAGCACGAGCGGCGTGCCCTCGTCGCCGGCCTCGCGCAGCCGCAGGTCGATCGGTATCTCGCCGAGCAGCGGCACGCTCGCCCCGGTCAGCCTGCTGAGCGTGGCCGCGACGGCCTGGCCGCCGCCCCGGCCGAAGACCTCGATCCGCTCGTCGCAGTGCGGGCACGACAGGTAGGCCATGTTCTCGATCACGCCGACCACTCGCTGATGCAGCTGGGTCGCGAGCGATCCGGCTCGCTCGGCCACCTCGGCCGCCGCCACCTGGGGCGTGGTCACGACGATAAGCTCGGCGCCCGGCACGAGATGGCCAGCCGAGATGGCGACGTCGCCAGTCCCAGGGGGCAAGTCGAGCAGCAGCACGTCAAGGTCGCCCCAGTAGACGTCGGCGAGGAACTGCTGGAGCAGCCGGTGCAGGATCGGCCCGCGCAGCGGCAGCGGCTCGTTGCCCTTCTTCAGCATCCCGCTGGAGATCGCCTTCACGCCGTGCGCCACCGGCGGCATGATCATCTGCTCGACCTGGGTCGGCCGGGTGGTAACGCCCAGCATCCGAGGCACCGAGTGCCCGTAGATGTCGGCGTCGAGCAGTCCGACCTTCTGCCCGGCCGCGGCGAGCGCGACCGCCAGGTTGACCGTGACCGACGACTTCCCGACGCCGCCCTTGCCGCTGGCGATCGCGTAGACCTTGGTCAGCGACGCTGGGTCAGCGAACGGGATCTCCCGCTCCGGCTTGCCCCCGCGCAGCTTGCCCTGCAGCTCACGCCGCTGGTCCTCGCTCATCACGTCGAGCTCGACCCTGACCCCGCTCACGCCCGCCACCCGGCCGACCGCGCTCGTGACGTCACGGGTAATCGTGTCCCGCAGCGGGCAACCGGACACGGTCAGCCAGACATCGACCCTGACCGTGCCGTCCGGGCTCACCTCGACGCTCTTGACCATGCCAAGCTCGGTGATCGGACGCCGGATCTCAGGGTCTTGCACGCCCGCCAGCGCCGCCATCACCTGGTCCACGGTCGGGACACCGGCGGCGGGACCGCCGCCAGCCCGCGTAGCTGACTGCTCTGGCAACGAGGTCATGGACATGCGCCCATGGTAGTGGCCCCACGCCCCTACCGTTCCAGCCCAGCAAATCCCCCTAACCATCCACTCTCGCCCGCACAGTCGTCCATGATCCATGGAGCCCGCCCACCCAGTCGTCCGTGATCATGGAGTCCTCCATGATCACGGACGACCCCCGGCCCCCTGTTTCGTCCGTGATCATGGGATTCCGGTGATCGCGTCAGTTCAGTGCGTGATTGCCCGGCCTCGTTACCGTGATCACGAGAACGGCGTGATCACGGAGCCGGGTCGGGGCTCAGCGGCCCGCGCGGACCTCCGAGACGGATCGTCTGGGTGTGATCACGGAGCTTCGCCGGGGGCGCGCGGGCTCCGAGGCGGACTGCTAGGTGTGATCACGGAGGTTCGTAGGGGCGCTGAGGGGGCGGTGGGCGTGGGCGGGGAGGATCATCGAGGCATGGAGAGCAAGGAGCGGCCGCGGCGGTCGTGCCTGACGGTGCCGGGGAGTAGCGAGCGGTTCCTGGCCAAGGCCGCCGGGGCGGCCGCCGACGAGGTGATACTCGATCTTGAGGACGCGGTCGCGCCGGGCGCCAAGCGGGCGGCTCGGGCGCTGGTCGCGGCGGCGCTGGCCGATGATCGCGACTGGGCCGCGCGCGTGCGGGCCGTCAGGGTCAACGGCGCCGCGACCCGGTGGGCCCACAGGGACGTGATCGAGGTCGTCGAGCGGGCGGGGGCGCGGATCGACACGATCGTGCTGCCGAAGGTGAGCACGCCTGACCACGTGATCTGGCTCGACTTGCTGCTCGGACAGCTTGAGCAGGCCTGCGACCTGCCCGAGGGCCAGATCGGGATCGAGGCCCAGATCGAGGACGCGGCCGGCCTGGTCGCGGTGGACGCGATCGCCACCGCCTCGGCCCGGCTCGAGGCGCTGATCTTCGGCCCGGCCGACTTCATGGCCAGCCTCGGGATGCGCTCGCTGACCATCGGCGTGCCGCCGGCCGCGTACGCGGGCGGTAACGCCTTCGGATACGTGCACTCGGCGATCCTGGTCGCCGCCCGCGCCGCCGGGCTGCAGGCCATCGACGGGCCCTACGCGGCCATCGGTGACCTCGAAGGTCTCGCCCGCGCGTCCGCCAGCGTCGCGGCGCTCGGCTTCGACGGCAGGTGGGTGGTGCATCCCGATCAGATCGGGCCGGTCAACGAGGCGTTCGCCCCCGACCAGGCGAGCTATGACCGGGCCGAGCAGATCCTCGACGCCTACAGCCACGCCACGCAGACCCAGCACCGGGGCGCGGTCATGCTCGGCGGGGAGATGATCGACGAGGCGACCAGGAAGCTGGCCCTCGTCGCCGCGGCTCGCGGCCGGGCCGCTGGCCTGCGCCGGGCCGATACCTGAGTTTACGTTTGCGGTGGTCCGAGCATCGTATAGGCAGTGATGCGGCGAGCTAGCACTGACAACGACCGGTGGCAAGGCGGACATGGACCTGCGCTGCCCTAGATGCGACGCCACCGCGATCCCGCCCAGTGCCTGGTCGAGCAGCTGGCGCTGCGCCACTCACGGCGACATCTACCCGCTGCGCCAGGTGCGCAGTCTGTCGCCTGAGGGCCTCGCCGGCTTGCTGAAGAACGCCATGGTCCCGGTGATGCTGCCGTGGCCGCTGCCGGGCGGCTGGCTGGTCAGCGGGTTCGCCGCCGTCGGCGACGAGCGCAGCGGCACGCGGGGCTGCGCGGTCGCCCTGTCCGGCCCCAACCCGGTCGGCGGCCCGGCCGAGATGCTGCTGATCTGCGAGGAACTGGGCGTCGGCCTCGGCGCGCGCTGCGCCGGAATCGGCGGCCCCGATCCCGGTGACGGCTTCCCTGATTGCTCACCGCACGCCCAGGTCGAGTTCGGCAACCACGAGTTCCCGCTGTGGAGCGTCGACGCGCCCGGCCGGGCCGCCTTCGTCGGCGAGCTGATGGGCGGCTGGCTGTGGGTGCTGCTCTGGCCGGACACGGCCGGCACCCTCATGCTCGAGTCGATGCCACTGCGCGACTTGCGCGATCCTGGCCAGGAGCTTGACCTGCCCTACGGGTCGCGCTCGCCTCGGCTACCCGGCTAGGCCGGTGGCCTGACCAGGCAGCTAGAGTCGGCGCGTGCGCGCCGACTTGCACACTCACAGCTCAGCCTCGGACGGCACCAGGCCGCCGGCCGAGGTGATGCGCCGGGCGGCTGCGGTCGGCCTGGATGCGGTCGCGCTGACCGATCACGACACGGTGGCCGGGATCGCGCCGGCTGCGCAAGCCCTGCCATCAGGCCTGGCGCTGGTCCCCGGCATGGAGCTGTCCTGCCACAAGGACGGCCACAGCGTGCACCTGCTCGCGTACCTGTTCGATCCTGCCTACCCCGAGTTCGCCGCTGAGACCGAGACGATCAGGAGCAGCCGGGTGGAACGCGCCCGCCAGATGGTCGACCGGCTGGCCGCGCTCGGCACCAGCGTGACCTGGGCACAGGTGCAGGCGATCGCGGGCGATGGCGTCGTCGGCCGGCCCCACATCGCCAGGGCGATGGTGCAGGCCGGCGTGATCAGCTCACCAGACGACGCGTTCACGGCCGACTGGCTCGGCCCTGGCGGCCGGGCCTACGTCGGCCGCTACGCGCTCGACCCGGCGCGGGCGATCCGCCTGGTCAGAGCTGCGGGCGGGGTCAGCGTGCTCGCACATCCGCTCGCGTCGGTCCAGGGCTGGATGGTCGCCGATGACCTGATCAGGGAGCTGGCCCCGGCTGGCTTGGCTGGTGTCGAGGTGGCTCATCCAGATCATGATTTGCTGCAAAAAGACCAGCTCGCGGCCGTGGTCAGCGAGCTCGGCCTGGTAGCGACTGGGGGAAGCGACGATCACGGGGAGCTCACCGGTGACCGGATCGGCACCGAGTACACGGGCGGCGAGGAGTTCGAGCGGCTGTTCTCCGGTGCCAGCGGCGCCCCGGTGATCATCAAGTGAGCACCCTGGTCCCTGACATCAAGTTCTTCTGGGAAGCCTTCGTGACCCTGGTCGTGATCACCGACCCGCCCGGCGTGGTCCCTGTCTTCCTCGGCATGACATCGAGCAAGCCGAAGCCTGAGCGGAACCGGCTCGCCTGGCAGGCCGCCCTGGTTGCGCTGGGCGTGATCGTTGCCTTTGCTGCCTTCGGCCAGTCGATTTTGGCGTACCTGGGCGTGCAGTTGCCCTCGTTGCAAGCAGCCGGCGGGCTCCTTTTGCTGCTCGTGGCCCTTGAATTGCTCACGGGGAAAGCCGCGGAACCGGCCGAGCTTGAGCAGACCCAGGCGAATGTTGCCTTCGTGCCGCTAGGCACGCCATTGCTGGCCGGACCGGGTGCGATCGTGGCGACGATGCTGTTCGTGCAGCGGATCGACTCGGTTGGCTCGGGGATCGCGTTCGCGGCCGCGATCGCCGCCGTGGTCGTCTTGCTGTGGCTGGCGATGCGCTTTTCTGGCGTGGTGCTCAGGGTGCTGAGGAGTTCTGGGGTCGAATTGCTGACCAGGATCGCGGGGTTGCTGCTTTCCGCCATCGCGGTTCAGCTCATCGTCGACGCGGTCAGGGCGCTGATTCGGATCGGCCTGCATTAGGGCGTCGGAAAAGCCGACTGCCATTTTGTGGCGGCGAGCGCGGTGGTGCGGCTTTGGGTAGCTGACGGGCTCTACGATGGTCGGCAATGGCGGGGCCGCGCGAGTGGCGGCGAGGCGCATCAGGTAACGGTACGTCGATCAAGGCGGACGGACGGAAGGCAGGCTGGCATGGAAGCACGGATCGATCGGGTTACCGGCGCCGTGAACACCTGGCTCGTCGGTGATGACATCGACGTGATCGTGGTGGATCCTGGTGAGTCGGCGCAGGCTGTCCTCGACGCCGTGGGCGACCGCGAGATAGCGGCCGTGATCTGCACGCACGGCCACCGGCGGCACGTTGCCGCCGCGTTTGAGGTCGCCAAGCGGGACGACGCGCCAGTCGCGCTGCATCCAGGCGACCGGCTGCCTTGGCGCGACGCGCACGGGTCCACCGAGCCGGACATCGACATGGAGGACGGCGGCGTCTTCGAGGTCGGCGACGTGTCGCTTGAGGTCATCTTCGCTCCCGGTCACACGTCGGGTTCGGTGTGCCTGTACTGCGATGAACTCGGAGCGGTCTTCACCGGCGACGTCGTCACCCTGGCCGGGCCGGTGCCGCACGACGGATACTTCAACGACTTCGCCCGCCAGATCGACTCGATCGGTGGCTGCGTGCTCACCTTGGACGGGCAAACGAGGGTCTTGCCTGGTCACGGCGAGGAGACGACGGTCGCCGTGCTTGAGCGCAAGTTCGACTCCTGGGTGTCGGGCGGGCCTGACCAGCTACTGGACGCGCTCGGCGACGACGAGTAGCGCTCGGCGCCGGCTGGTCGGGCTCGCCGGCTGGTCGGGCTCGCCGGCTGGCTGCTTCGCTGAGATGACGTCACTGACAGAGCGTTAGGTCATGATGGGACCGTGGAGCAACTCGGATTTGAAGGGATGCCGCGGCGGCTCTATCCGTGCACCCCGAGTCGGCTTCGTGCGTGGCTGGACTGCCCGCGCCGGTACCGGATGACCTACCTGGACCGGCCCGCGCCGCCCAAGGGCCCGCCATGGGCCCACAACAGCTTTGGCGCCAGCGTTCACAACGCGCTGGCCGGGTGGTGGCGGCTGGCGATCGAGGACCGGATCGTGCCTGCGGCCGGCAAGTTGCTTGAGCGCGGCTGGATCACCGAGGGATACGCCGACGATGCCCAGTCGGCCCGCCAGTTGAGCCGCGCCAAGCTGATGGTGGAGCGCTACGTCGCGACCCTGGACCCGTCGGCCGAACCGGCCGGGGTGGAACGGACGGTTGCTACCAAGACCGACCTGATCGCTGTCTCCGGGCGCATCGACCGGCTTGACGACCGGCCGGCCGTCGGCGGCGAGTGGGCGGCGAGTTGGGCGACCTTGGCGGGCGGGGAAGTGCCGGCTGGTGTGGAGGCGTCGGCTGGTGTGGAGGCGTCGGCTGGCCTGGACGCGTCGGCGGGCCGGGAGTCGTTGCCGGGTCGGGAAGTGCGGCCGGGCCGGGAAGCGCGGCCTAGCCGGGAGCCCTTGCAGCCAGGCATACGAGGTGCTGACCGGGACTTGGTCGTGGTCGATTACAAGACCGGGCGGACGCCGCCGACGTCGCAGGACGCGCGGTCCTCGCTGGCGCTGGCGCTCTACGCGCTGGCGGCGGGGCGGGTGCTCAGGCGCCGCTGCACGATCGTCGAACTCCATCACCTGCCGACCGAGCAGATCCTCAGGTGGGAGCACACCCAGGAGTCGCTGGACCGGCAGTTGCGGCGGGCCGAGGACATCGCAGGCGAGTGCGCCACCGCCGACGAGCAGTTCCGCCTCGACCCCACTAGCTCTGGGCGCGGCGACGAGGTCTTCCCGGCAACGCCGGGCCCATGGTGCGGTTGGTGCGACTTCAGGGGACAGTGCCCCGAAGGCCAGCTGGCCAGCCAGCAGCGCCGTCCATGGGACGCCCTCGGCGAGCCCGAGGCGCTCTGACCCGCCCAGGCCGTACCCGCCCAGCCGGGCCTAGAACGGATGACGGCACTCGGCAAGGCACGTTCCTAGCCGAACGAGACAGTGAGCTGCCCCCGCTCCGGCGATCCCGCCCAAGATCTCGGAGACTTTTCCGCGCGACACCAAGATCTTGTTATCCCCTCGGAACATAGACCAGTAAAAATACCAAGATCTTTTAATGCTAACGATTGCACAGTGAGACGGGCGGGCGACGGCCCCTGAAACCGGCCTACAGTCAAGCCGAGGCCCGATAGACCGAAATCCGATAATCCGAAATCGGATAGCCCATCCCCGAGGTCGGATACCCCGGGATCGGACATCCGAAGGTCGGATATCCCGGGGATCGGGTAACCCGGAGGTAACCCGGAGGTCGGATATCCCGGGGATCGGGTACCCCGGGATCGGGTACCCCGGGATCGGGTACCCCGGGATCGGGCAACCCGGGATCGGGCAACCCGGGATCGGGATAACTCCGAAATCGGATAGCCTGAAATTGGATAGCCCGAAATCGTAGGAGCGGGGTGGGGTGCGGGGTTTTCGTCAGCGGGCTGACTCGGCGTGGTTCCAGAAGGTGGTGAGCATCGCTGCCGTCGTCTCGGGTGCTTCGACGGCCGGTGAGTGGGCGGCGCCGGGGATGCACACTCTCTCGGCTGAGAGTCGCTTTGCCATTAGGTCCTGGATGTCGGTCGGCCAGGCGTCGTCGTTTTCCCCGTAGCTGACCAGGATCGGGAACGTTGCCCTTTGGGCCAACTCGGCGGTGCGGTCGGGGCAGGAAAGCAGGTGCCTAGCCATCTCGATCAGTCCGAGCGGGCAGCTGCGCAGGTTGCGCTGGGCGAGGAACTCGACGATGTCAGGTGGCGTGCCCTCGGCCAGCGCTTGCGGCCTGAGCTGGGTGTCCCAGAGCAGTCCGATTCGCTCGGCCAGTTGTTCGGTGTCATCGCCGACGGGCTCGAGGAAGGCCAGCACGTCGCGGAGCAGCCTCGCCCGCTCCCCGCCGATCGTGCCTGGCCCGGTATCCAGCAACGTCAGCGAGCCGAACGCGACCGGGGCCGCGAGCGCCGCCTGACGCGCGACTAGGCCGCCGAACGAGTGCCCGAGCAGATGGACCCGCTCGGAGTCATCGGCGATCGCCGCGGCGACCCAGATGACATCGTTCGCCAGTTGGTCGAGCGCGTAACCCGCCCGGTTCGGGGCGGGCGCGGACTCGTACTGCCCGCGCTGGTCGATGGCGACCACCGCCCGCCCGGCCATGGCCAGCGACTCAAGGACCGACAGGAAGTCTTCCTTGCTGCCGGTGTAGCCAGGTATCAGGAGCGCCGGCTGCCGCTCGCCGCCTCCGGCCGGATCAGCGCGCAGCGCCGCGAACGGGCCGCGCGACGTGTGGATCGTCGTCGCCTTGATCCGGGGAGACCTCTGCAAGGACCGGGGAGTGCTCACGGCTCGGCAGCCTACCCAGGAAAGCGGGAAAAGACCTCCACCAACGGGCTCAGCGTCGGCGGAGCGGCCTCAGCAGGTGCAGCGACCTCGCCATGATCGAAGGAGGCTGGCCGGCCGGCGCCATGATCAAAGGGAACCAGTGTCAAGTTGGCCTTGGAGATGATCATAGTACGGTTTGCCGACTCGATAATTACCATAAATAGGTATATTACAACGCCGGATTTGGCAGGCTCCTAGTACTAAGATCATCTTTTTTCGAACTTAGTACAAACGATCATGGCCGGGGCGCGGCGGACCGCCCTACCTAACCGGCAATAAGTCGCTTGCCCGTGCCGAGGTATCATCCGCTCGCGCGGATTTCCTGGCCCGATTAGCCGGGTTTGTAGGTATATCGGCGGCCCGAACGAATGCAACGTCGTCGACGAGCCGCATCTTTGCACCCGACCCGTGCTGTCAGCCCGATCGACTCGCCGCCTGGTGGACGGGGGACTGCCGGCTTATCCCGGCGGCGATGTCGCGCTGCCGCTGCGGCGGGTAGGGCGAGTTCGCGAGAACTGCCCGGCGGGCTTGCTGGGGGCGCCGAACTGGGTTCGCGGCCGTGGGCCTGGGCTGCTGGTTTGTCCCGGCGTGATGTCGCGGCCCCGCTGGGGCGGGCAGGCGAGCCAGTGAGACCTGCCCGGCGGGCTTGTTGGGGGCGCCGGGCTGGGTTCGCGGCCGTGGGCCGGGGCTGCTGGGCTTATCCGGCGGCGATGTCGCGGCGCCGCTGGGGCTGTACGGCGAGTCGGCGAGAACAGCCCGGCGGGCCTGTTGGGGCGCCGGGCTGGGTTCGCGGCCGAGGATAGGGACTGCTGGGCTTATCCGGCGGCGATGTCGCGGAGTTCGGCTGCGGTCGCGGGGCGGGTTGAGTCGTGGGCGCTCTCGGCGCCGACGGTGGCGGTGGCGGCGGTTGCCTGCCTAGTACCTGAACCGTGGCTGGACCGGCGGCGGCGCCGGGACGGCTTGGTTTTGGGCTGGCCGGCGGGCTCGGTCGTCGGTGCGGTCTCGGCGGCGGCTGTCGCTGGCAGGGCGGCTGGCGCTGGTACGCCGGCAGTAACCGGTACGCCGGCAGTAACCGGCACGCCGGCAGTAACCGGCACGCTGGTAGTAGCCGGCACGGCGGCTGGCGCGTCCGGGCTGCCGACCTGGACGCCGCCCCTGGTCCGGCGGCGGGGCCGGTTGCTGGCCGACGCGTTGCCCCGGTCGCTTGCGACGGTGTCTTCGTCTGTGCCCGCCCGCGAGGTCCGCGACCTCGGGCCGTGGCCGGTGCTCTTCGGCTGACGCTGCCTGGAGCGGGTCTTGCCCGTCTCGCCGATGTCCTCGAGGGCCTCGGCCTCAAGCCCGGCCCGCGCCCGCGCCGCTCTCGGCAGCGAGCCGGTGACGCCAGCGGGGATGTCAAGGTCGGTGAAGAGGTGCTCCGAGGTCGAATAGGTCTCGACCGGGTCGGGGTGGCCGAGCTTCAGGGTCTCGTTGATCAGTTTCCAGCGGGTCAGGTCTTGCCAGTCGACGAACGTGACCGCGATCCCGGTGCGCCCGGCCCGGCCGGTACGGCCGATCCGGTGCAGGTAGGCCTTGTCGTCTTCGGGGCACTCGTAGTTGATGACGTGGGTCACGTCATCAACGTCGAGACCGCGGGCGGCCACGTCGGTAGCGACCAGCACGTCGATCTTCCCGCTCCTGAACGCGCGCAACGCGCGCTCGCGCTGACTTTGGCCGAGGTCACCGTGTACCGAGGCGGCGGCGAAGCCGCGGTGCGCGAGTTCGGCTGTCACCTGGTCGACGGCGCGCCTGGTCCGGCAGAACACGATCGTCAGCCCGCGGGTCCTCGCTTGCAGCACGCGCGCGAGCACTTCGATCTTGTCGAGCTGATGGGCCCTGAGCACGTGCTGGTCGGTGCTGGGCACGTGAGCGGGCTCGTCGTGCTCCTCGGCCCTGATGTGGGTCGGCCGGTGCAGGTGTCGCCGGGCCAGTGTGACGACCTCGGACGGCATCGTCGCGGAGAAGAGCATGGTCTGCCGGTTCAGCGGGGTCAGCCGCAAGATCGCCTCGACATCAGGCAAGAAGCCCAGGTCGAGCATGCGGTCGGCCTCGTCGAGCACCAGCACCTGGACGTCGGACAGGTCGAGCTGGCGCTGCCTGGCCAGGTCGAGCAGGCGGCCAGGCGTGCCGACGACGACGTCGACCGTGGCCAGCGCCTCGATCTGCGGCTCGTAGGCTCGGCCGCCATACAAGGTCACGACGTTCACTTCAGTGTGAGCGGCTGCGGTGCGGAGGTCGTCGGCGACCTGAATGGCCAGTTCCCTGGTCGGTACGATCACCAGCGCACGCGGTGCCGATGGCTTGCCGCGGCCGGTGGCGAGTATGCGCTCAAGCAGCGGGATCCCGAAGGCGAGGGTCTTGCCGGTGCCGGTCCTCGCTTGCCCGATGACGTCGTGTCCGTCGAGCGCGATCGGCATGGTCAGCGCCTGGATCGGGAACGGCGCGGTGATCCCGGCCGCGCGCAGGGCCGTGCAGATCGGCAGCGCGATGTCGAACTCGTCGAACGTCTTCGGTTCGATGGCCGCGACCTGGCTCGGGTCGGCTTCAAGGTCGTCGGTCAGGGTGCCAGGCCCAGGCGCCGCCGGGGCGATGATCAGCCTGTCGAATGGGGTGTCGTCTAGTGGTTGTGTTTCTGAGATTTCTGTGTCCCGGATTTCTGTGTCTGGGATCTCTGTTTCAGGGATCTCTACGTCAGGGATCAAGGTCTGTCTTGTCAAGTCTTGCGTAGTCAGGGCTTCCGCCTCCATCAGTGTCCTGCGGTCCGCCAGTCGCTTGAGCGACCGGTCCGGTCACCGCAGGATGCGGCTGACTCTTCCTGAACGGGGGAGCTCATCTGGCTGGCCAAGTTGGCCGCCTGCCGAGCAAATCAGTGTCAAGTCGGGCGCTGGGTCGAGCAGCGGCGCTCAGGCTCGGGCAACTTCCCTGCCGATCACCGCACTATCACTTGCAACGCGCCGCTAGGGCGATCGCATTCCAAGGCCAAGCCGCAACTCAGTGTAGCAATACCTGCGGGCCGTAGCAGAGACCGGTGAGGCGAAGCGTGCCGTTGTTACGCTTGCGGTGTGACTGGGCAAGCGCCGGAGGACGGCGGGATTCCCGCTGGCGATGCTGCCACGGCCGAGGGCGTGATCGACTTGCTCGGGCTGCTCGCGTACGCGTCGCTAGTGGCGTTCTTCAGGCTTTCCGACGACGCCGCGCTCGCGGCGTCGCTGTCGGACAAGGCCGATCTCGGGGAGATGGCGGTCGCCGAGTTCGCTCACTTCCAGCTGCTGCGGCAGCGGATCGCCGAGCTTGGCCGCGATCCGCAGCAGGCCATGGCGCCGTTCGTCGAGCCGATCGACGCCTTCCATGCTCGGACGGCGCCGTCGGACTGGCTCGAAGGGCTGATTAAGGCCTACGTGGGCGACGGCATCGCCGCCGACTTCTACCGGGTGGTGGCGTCGCTGCTCGACCCGGCGACGCGGTCGCTTGTGCTTGAGGTGCTGGCTGACTCCGGACATGCGCAGTTCGCCATCACCAGGGTCAGGGAGGCGGTCAGCGCCGACCCCAAGGTAGCGGGGCGGCTCGCGCTCTGGGCTCGCCGCCTGGTGGGCGAGGCGCTGAGCCAGGCCCAGCGGGTGGCGGCCGACCGGGAATCGCTCGCCCGGCTGCTGGCTGGCGGCTCACCGGCGCAGCTTGGCGAGCTTGGGCGGATGTTCGCGGCGCTGACCGACGCCCACGCGGAGCGGATGGCGGCGCTTGGCCTCGCTGACTGAGCGGGCGCTTGGCCTTCGGCGAGACGGGCGGAGTTACGAGCCGGGTCGGAGTTAGCCGCCGAATCCGATGGGCCGCGGGGCGGTGACGCTGAGCTGGACGTAGGCGATCTTGTCGGCGGGGACCAGGAGGACGTCGCCTTTGCGGTCTTCGAGCGTCAGCACGGTCTCGTCGGCGAGCGCTTGGTCGACGGCGTTGATGATCTCATCGGCCGACGAGTCAGTGTCAACGACCAGCTCACGAGCGGTCATCTGGATGCCGATCTTGACTTCCATGGCGTTGCTCCGCTCAGGTCGGTGGTGCTTGGCGTCTGGGTTGCCTCGAGTCCGTGCTGCCTTGAGTATCGGGGCGCTTTATTGGCTGATGGTGCCTTGATCATTGGGCGAGTCGGCGAGCGGCCAGTCGCTGATGCCGCGCCAGGCAAGCCGCGCGAGCAGGTCCTCGGCCTTGTCCTGACCGATCCCGCGATCGGTGCTCAGCCAGTACCTCGCGCTGACCTGCGCCATCCCCACGAGCGCC
>DATKFV010000039.1:0-80480 GCA_035511035.1 Streptosporangiaceae bacterium | reverse complement strand
GGCCCCCCCCCCCCGCGACGCGACGACCCTCTGCCGAAACGACGAAGAATCTCCGCGACCCGATGGCGGGCCCCGGGGAAGCGCTACTCGGAGTCGTCGAGGGCGTGCTCGAGATAGCGGTCGGCGGAGCGGCGCACTGCGGCGGCGCCGTCGGCATAGACGACGCGGTTGAACCAGGCGCCGTAGACGCGGCTGAACTGATACGGCTCAAGCAACGACAGTGCCCGGCGCACGTTACGCGGGCGCTCGGGGATGTAGTTCGGGTAGCTGTGCATGAAGCTGACCCAGCGGCGGTCCGCCGCGACCTGGACGATGTCGCCGGATAGCAGCGCGCCCTCGCCTTCCTCGCCGTCGGCCCAGTGCAGCACCTGACCGCCGTCGAAGTGCACGCCCGCGTTGATGAGGGTCAGCCCGTCGCCGAGCGAGTGCGTGTCGCCGTCCCAGAAGGCGACCGCGTCGTCGGGCCTGGCGATCCACTGCCGGTCGGCCTGGTGGATGTAGACCGGAGCGTCGAACGCGTGCGCCCATTCGATCATCACGCCGTAGTAGTGCGGATGGCTGATCGCGATCGCGCTGATCCCGCCGAGCGATCGCACGTCATCGATCAGGTCGTCGTCGATGTAGTTGAGCATGTCCCACAGCACGTTTCCGCCGGGTGCCTGGACCAGCAGCGCCCGCTGGCCGATCGCGATGGCCGGGTCGGCGCCGATCCCGGCCAGCCCCTGGCCTTCCTCGGCGATCCGCCCGCAATGCCCGGCCGCCTGAAGCTCGGCCAGCGTCGTCCACTGCTGCCCGCCCCAGCCCACGTACTGGCGCTCGTCCTCGCAGATCGGGCAGTCCTCGCGCGACTCGCCGTACTGGGCGCCGCAGGTCTTGCAGATCGGCAGGTCGGTTCTCATGAGCCAGGTATACCAACTGATCAGCGGCGGGACGCTGAGACGCCCCGCCGCTGATCATGGCCTACCGTCAGCCGGTTCGGCCGGGCCAGCCGGTTCGGCCGGTTCGGCCGGTTCGGCCGGTTCGGCCGGTCAGAAGGTGACCGGGCTGTCGCACTGACCTGACCGGGGACCGGAGACCGAGTTGGCGTCACCGCCGTCGGTCGGCGCCGGCGTGTTGCCGGCGCAGGACAGCGGTCCCTGGATCGTGTTGCCTTCGATCGCGTTGACGTCGCCGGGCGCGACGTTACCCGTCAAGGTGACCGGGCCGCTGATCTTGTTCCCGTCGAGCTGGATGCCGTCCGCGTTGCCGTTCAGGGTGACCGGCCCGCTGATCTTGCTCGCCGCGCAGGAGCTGGCATCGCCGATCTCCACCGGGCCGGTCGCGCCGGACACGGTCACGGGACCGCTGATCGTAGCTGCGCAAATGGTCAGGGCAGCCGGGTCGGTCGCGGTGACCGGCCCGCTGATCACGCCTCCGGTCAGCGCCAGCGCGCCGCCCGACTGGATCGTGACCGGACCTGAGATGACTCCTCCCTTGGCTACGCAGATCGCCTGGCCGGCGGTGATGGTCAGCGGCCCGCTCTGCGGGGACGTGACGCAGGACTTGGTGAACCCGACCGTCACGCTCGCTGGCTGGGCCGAGCTCGGATCGTAGTTGGCGTCGCCGCTGTAGGTCGCGGTGATCGAGTGCACGCCCGGCTGGAGCGCTGACGTGGTCAGCACGGCCAGGCCACCGGACACGCTCACCACGCCGAGCGCGGTGCCGTTGTCGTAGAACGTGACCGATCCGGTCGGCGTGATCGACGAGCCCGCCGCGGCCGCGACCGAGGCCGCGACCGTGACCGGAGCGCCGAACACAGGCGCAGAAGTGCTGACGACCAGCGAGGTGGTGCTGCCGTCCGGCCCGACGGTCACCGTCAGGTCCTGGGTGGCCGCCGGGCTCACTCCGTTGTCGGCCGTGATCGTCACCTGGTAGGCGCCGGCCGACCCGGCCACCGGGGTGCCGGTCAGGTCCGCCGTCCCGTCGCCGTTATCGGTGAAGGCCAGCCCGGCCGGCAGCGGTCCCGATTCGGTGATCGACGGCACCGGGTACTCCGCGCCCGTCGTCACCTGGAACTGCCCGGCCGAGCCGACGGTGAACGACGCCGACGACCCGCTCGTGATCGAAGGCGACTCGTCGATCGTCAGGTTCACGATCTCGGTCGCGACCGGGCTCACCCCGTTGTCGGCCGTGATCGTCACCGGGTACAAGCCCGCCGAACCAGCCGCCGGGGTGCCGGTCAGGTCCGCCGTCCCGTCGCCGTTATCGGTGAAGGCCAGCCCAGGCGGCAGCGGACCCGATTCGGTGAGCGACGGCACCGGGTACTCCGCCCCGGTCGTCACCTGGAACTGCCCCGCCGAACCGACGGTGAACGACGCCGACAGCCCGCTGGTGAACGACGGCGACTCGTCCACGCTCAAGGTCAGGTTCTGGGTCGCGGCCGGGCTCACCCCGTTGTCGGCCGTAATCGTCACCGGGTACAGGCCAGCCGATCCTGCCGCCGGCGTCCCGGAGAGTTCCGCCGTCCCGTCGCCGTTGTCGGCGAAGGTCATCCCCGACGGCAGCGCGCCTGACTCGCTGATCGACGACACCGGGTACTCCGCCCCGGTCGTCACCTCGAACTGGCCCGCCGACCCCACGGCGAAGGTGGCCGAGGACGCGCTGCTGATCGACGGCGCCTCGTCGACGGTCAGGGTCAGGTTCTGGGTCGCCGCCGGGCTGACCCCGTTGCTCGCCGTGATCGTGATCGAGTACGCCCCGCCCGACCCGGCGGCCGGTGTCCCAGTGAAGTCGGCGGTGCCGTCTCCGTTGTCGGTGAAGCTCACTCCGCCCGGCAAGGCCCCGGACTCGGTGATCGACGGCGTCGGGTACTCCGCCCCGGTCGTCACCTCGAACTGGCCCGCCGAGCCCGCAGCGAACGTGGCCGATGATCCGCTCGTGATCGACGGTGCCCCGTCGACGGTCAAGGTTCCAGTCGCGGTGAGCGTGCCGCCGCTCGTCTGGTACTGCGCCGTCACAGTCTGCTGACCCAGCTCAGCCGGCGTCGTGGCGCAGACCGCGTCAGGGCACGTCCCGAACCCGGTGACGGCGACCTTGCTCTTCGCGGTGACGTCGCCAAGGTCGTTGCCCGCCGCGCCGTAGGCCTCGACCTGGTAGGTCTGGTTCGATCCGGCGGAGACGGCCGCGGTGGCCGGGCTCAGCTTGATCGATGCCGGGCTGCCGCCGGTGATGGTCTCGGTCTGCGTCGAGCCGACCAGGCCAGCGGTCTGCGGAGTGACCGTGATCGTGGGTGCGCCCGCTTGCGAGTCGCCGTAGTAGAAGGTGGCAAGAGACTGCCCCGCCGGGATCGTGATCGACGTCACCGGCGGTCCGCCTGAGGTCAGCGAGAACACGCCGCCCGGCGAGCTCGACTGGAGCGTGACCGGCACGTCGGCCGTGGCGTCAGTGACCGCCGTGGGCGGATAGCCCGGCAGGGTAGTGCCGAGGAGTTGGACGGTGACGGGCCCCATGGTGGCGGTGCTACCCGCTGGACCGGTCAGGGCAGCCGAGCTGATGCCGACCTGCGCCGGCTCGTGCGAGGGCCCGAACGACCAGGAACTGATATTCGCGGTCTCGGAGGACTGCCCACCGCCGTTGCCCGCCGTCAGCCCGATCCAGGCCAGGCCGTTGGTGAGTCCGAGCGAGGACAGGCTGATGGGCGCTGCTAGGGCCGGGGTGAGGTTGCTGTCGATGTAAACCTCCAGGAAGCCGTCGCCGCTGGCATCGGTGGCGCACTCGAGCGTGATGGTGTGCTGCTGACCGTCACCGAGAACGCTCGTTTGGCTCCCTGGGCTCGCGGCGCTCTCATCACCAAGCGTGTACTGGGGATACGGCGCATTGCTGCCGGTGCCGTTGGTCTGGACGCTGAGGAAAGGCGCCGGGGGCTCCTCGTACTGGGCGTTGCTGGTCAGCCCGAACTCGATGGCCAAGCTGTCAGAGATGCCGGTGTACCCGAGGCCAGGGCCAGGCTCACCCAACTCCGCCGGCGACGCGCCTTGGATGACGAAGGCGAATCCCTCAGGGTCACTCCCCGACGCAGGTACCTGGAAGTTGAACTGGGACACCCAGTCCGACTCGACGTCGACTTGGTTCGGATACCAGGCGGCCCCGGCGACCGATCCCTCGTCGTCGTCGCTCACCAGCTGAACCGCGGACGACGAGGCCGAAGCGACGCCTTCGAGGTTCAGCGCCGGCCCGGCCGACGGCGCGAAGCCCTGGTAGTCGAACAATGTCGGCGATAGATCCGCCGACGCGGGAACGGCTCCCAAGGCCAGCCAGCCACCCGTCCCGAGCATCACGCACAGCACCATTACCGCGCGCGCCACCCTCACCAACCGTCTCATCCGAACTCCCCATCCGCCCAAGCTCCTGGCCCGGCGACGTCTACTAACTGAACAAACAGTCAAGAGATTGAGGGCGGCTGAATGGCGAGTCAAGCCATTCCTGGCATTTTAATGAGTTGTTAAGATGATCTTGTTGAAGAAATCGGACTCGCTTACCGGAACGGCCGAATCCGGGCGTCACGTCGGCGGTGGGCGTCACAGCGGTCCCGGCGGCGCATTTGAAGGGACCGCGCATCGGGACGGGCCGCGCATCGGGACGGGCGCTGCCGAGCACTCGCTGCGTCGGCGGTTAGCATGAACGGGGAGGTCATCGACGTGAAGAGCACGCCCACGTGACGGAACGCAAGCCAGCCGGGATCACCTTCGGCTCGTGGATCGACCAGCAGATCAGCGAGGCGACCGAGCGCGGCGCTTTCGACAACCTGCCCGGCTCCGGCCAGCCCCTGTCCAAGCGCAACGAGCTCGACGGTGAGAGCTGGGTCAGGGACTGGGTCGCGCGTGCGGGCGGCTCCCCCGAGGACTGCCTGCCCACCCCGCTTAAGCTGCGCAAGGAGATCGAGCGCCTCGCCGTGACAGTCCCCGGCCTGCGCTCGGAGGACGAGGTGCGCGAAGCCGTCGGCGAACTCAACGAGCGCATCAGGCAATGGCGGCGCCTCCCCCTTGGCCCGCCGATCTTCGTGCCGCTCGTGGACGAGCACATCATGATCAGCAAATGGACCGAGGCGCAGGCTAGTCCGGTCACCCCAGAGCCAACCGCCCCGCCAACGGCTCCAGCCACAGCACGGGCGAGTCGCCGCCGCTGGCGGCGGGGCCGCCGGCGGCAAGACCGCTGACCCCAACCCCGACCTCGCCACAGTCCGAGATCGGATAACCCGAAAACGGATAGCCCGAAAACGGATAGCCCGAAAACGGATAGCTCGAAAACGGATAACCCGAAAACGGATAACCCGAAAACGGATAGCTCGAAAATGGTTAATCCGAAATCGGATAGTCCGAAAACGTCGTTCCGGGGGCGCCGTTCATTCGCTGCTCGCACGGCTGGCCTTGGCCTCAGTCGGCGTACGGTGGCTCAGGTCGCCAGGGGAACCAGTCCGGAAGGTCCGCGCTCGGGGCCAGCGACCACCGGGCCGGGCGCTTCTCCAGGAACGCCGTCACGCCCTCGGCCGCGTCGGCCATCCGGCCAGTGTCGTAGATCGCCTGGGAGTCGATCCGATGGGCCTGCATCGGATGGTCCGCGCCTAGCATCTGCCAGATCAGCTGCCGGGTCAGCACGGCCGAGACCGGAGCGACGTTCGTCGCGATCTCGCGGGCCAGCGTGGTGGCGAGCGGCATCACATCGTCGGCCGGGCAGACCGTGCGGACCAGGCCGCCGGCCAGTGCCTCGGCGGCCGGGAACACCCGCGCGGTCAGGCACCACTCCAGCGCCTTGCTGATCCCGACGATGCGGGGCAGGAACCAGGTGCAGGCTCCGTCGGGCACGATCCCGCGAGCGCCGAACACGAACCCGACCTTGGCGTTGTCGGCCAGGATCCTGATGTCCATCGGCAGCGTCATCGAGATCCCGACCCCGACCGCCGATCCGTTGATCGCCGCGATTACCGGCTTGAGCGACCGGTAGACCCGCAGCACCAGCTCACCGCCCGAGTCGCGCGGAGCCCGCCCGGTGCTTCCGGGGTCACCGGTCTGCCTGGCGTGGCCAAACGTCCCGGCCCCGGCACCGAGATCGGCCCCGGCGCAGAACGCGCGCCCTGCCCCGGTCACGATGACCGCGCGCACGTCGTCGTCCGCGTCGCTTTGATCGAACGCCTCGATCAGCTCGCTCATCATCGTCCGCGTGAACGCATTCAACCGGTCTGGCCGGTTCAGCGTGATCGTCGCCACGCCCTCGCTCACCGCGTACTCGATCGTCTGCCCCATCCCCGCTCCTGCCACTAGCCGTCCCCGCCCATCCAACCGTCCGCCCCTCCGCCATGCGCAACGTAGTCCCGGAGTTGTCGTTGGGACGACAGCTCCGGGACTACGTTGTTGTTCGGTCGGCGCCGGGGACTACGAGGCCGGACTCGTAGGCGGTTACTACGGCCTGGGTTCGGTCGCGGAGGCCGAGCTTGCCCAGAACTCGGCTGACGTGGGTCTTCACGGTCTCCTCGGTGACCACGAGCCGGGCGGCGATCTCGGGATTCGACAGGCCCTCGGCGATCAGGCGCAGTACTTGCGTCTCCCGTGGGGTCAGCGTCTCGATCGCAGCCGCCCGCCCCGGCCCGGCCGGACCGGCCCCAGCCGCAGCCCGATCCGCCCCCGCTGCCCGCGCTCCCCCGGCGGACCCGGCGAGTCCGGCGGGCCCGGCGAGTCCGGCGGGCCCGGCGGGATGGGCTCGAAGGCGGGCGAACTCGCTGATCAGGCGGCGGGTCACCGCCGGGGCCAGCAAGGCCTCGCCGGCGGCGATGATGCGGACCGCCTCGAACAGCCGCTCGGCGGTCACGTCCTTGAGCAGGAACCCGCTGGCACCAGCCGCGAGCGCGTCGTAGACGTACTCATCCAGGTCGAACGTGGTGAGGATGAGCACCCGAGGGACCGGATCACCGATCAAGGCAAGTTGCCTGGTCGCCTCGATGCCGTCCATGCTGGGCATCCGGACGTCCATGAGCACGATGTCGGGGTGCAGTTCGCGGCACAGCTGCACTGCCTGCACGCCGTCGCTGGCGGTGCCGATGACGGTGAAGTCCGGCTGGGTGTCGAGCAGCGCCGCGAACCCGGCCCTGACGACCTGGTGATCGTCGGCGACGAGGAGCCTCACGACGTCATCGACGCCGCTCGCGCTGGCAGTGTCGCCCGCGCGGTTGGCGTGAGCCGGACCGTTCACCTGACCTCCGTCGTAGCGGGCAAGATGGCCTCGACGACAAGTCCGCCGCCGGCCGCCGAGCCGATCCTGAACTGGCCGCCGACGGCAGCGGCCCGCTCCCGCATGCCGAGGAGGCCGTGGCCGGCTGGCTCGTCATTGGCGAGGCCAGGCCCGTTGTCCCTGATCCTGACGTGGATGGCAGTTGGCGAGAACTCGAGCTGGACGTCGACGGCGGAGCCGGGGGCATGGCGGCGGGCGTTGCTGAGCGCCTCCTGAACGATCCGGTAGGCGGCCAGTTCCACTCCCGGGTCAAGCGGGCCAGGCCAGCCGCTGACGATCAGCCGGGTGCCAGCCCCCGATACTTCCCTGGCGGTGTCGATCAGGTCGTTGAGCTGGTCCAGACCGGGCTGCGGGAGCCGGGCGGGCGGGACGTCCCTGGTGTCCTCGCGCAGCACGCCGAGTAGCCGGCGCATCTCGGTGAGCGCGCTGCGGGCGGTGTCGCCGATCGCCAGCAACCGCTGTTCGCCATCGGCCGGCATCCCGGCTGTGGTCAGCCTCGCCGTCTCGGCCTGGACGGCGATCATCGAGATGTGATGCGCGACGACATCGTGCAGTTCCCGCGAGATCCGCGCGCGCTCGCCCCTGGCGCTGTGCTCTCGCAGGCTGGTGTCGATGACCTGTCGCACCGTGCTGTGCTCAAGCGCCGCCGCCCGAGCGCGGCGGGCCGAGCCCGCCCAGGCCGCGATCGGGGCGAGAAAGGCGACCAGCACAGGAACGGCCTTCGCCGTGAACGTTCCCGCCTGCTGCACCTCAGCTAGGGCGAGCCCGAGGTACGGCACGGCCAGTCCCGCCGCTAGCAGTTGCGGCCCACGTCGACCGAGCAGGTACAGGACGGCCAGTTGCGCGATGATCCCGCCGAAGGTGAACACGCCGAAGCCGGCGAACGACAGCACGTTGGCCGTCGTGATCACCACCGCCACGGCCACCCGGTAGCTGTTCGCGAGCCAAAGCGGCAGCGTCGCGGCCAGGCTCACCAGCACGAACACGATCCGCGCGGCTCCGGAGTAACTGCCCTGGCCGACCACGCTGCTCGCCGGGTGCGGCAGCTGCGCAAGCGCGAGCAGGGCGAGCACGATAGCGGCCGACGCCGGCGCGTACTGGCCGATAACCAGGCTCCTAGCGATCCCCGCCGATCTCACGTGAGCCATTCTCGCTGCTGACCAGCCCGGCCGCGTCCCTGTCAATGCCTACTCGCCATCCCCCGCAGGAGTGAGAGGCAGGCCAACCTGGCCCCTGGCTGCCCCTTGTCAGCGATCGCAAAGACGGCTCCGCAGCGGGACGACGGACCAGGCCCGCCCTGCCTAGCCTTCCTAGCATGGAAGCAACCATCGAGGTGATCGGCCTGACCAAGCGGTTCGGTGCGGTCACGGCCGTCGACCAGCTGACCTTCACGGTCCTGCCGGGCCAAGTCACCGGCTTCGTCGGGCCTAACGGCGCCGGCAAGTCCACCACCATGCGGGTCATCCTCGGCCTCGACGCACCCGACGAGGGCAAGGCGCTGGTGAACGGCCAGCCCTATCCGAGCCTGCGGCACCCGCTCAGCCAGCTCGGTGCCCTGCTCGATGCGGGCGCGCTGCAGCCTGGCCGGCGGGCCCGTGATCATCTGCTCTGGCTCGCTCACTCTCAAGGGCTCAGCGCCCGCAGGGTCGACCAGGTAATCGAGCTGACTGGCCTGAAGTCAGCGGCCAAGCGCCGGGCCGGCGGGTACTCGCTCGGCATGCGGCAGCGACTCGGCATCGCCGCCGCGATGCTCGGCGACCCGCCGGTGCTCATGTTCGACGAGCCATTCAACGGGCTTGACCCTGAGGGGATGGCCTGGATGCGCGGCTACCTCAGGTCGCTGGCGGACGAAGGCCGCGCGATCTTGGTCTCCAGTCACCTCATGAGCGAACTGCAAGACAACGCCGACCACCTGTTGGTGATCGGGCGGGGCCAGCTCATCGCCAATACGACCGTCGCCGAACTGCTCGCGATCGCGTCGAAGGACCGGGTGATGCTGCGAACCAGCGAGCGCACCGAGGCGATGACCGCGCTGGCCCAGGCCGGCGGCACCGTCGCGGTCACCGGTCACGACACCCTGACGATCTCAGGCCTGACCGCGCAGCGAATCGCCGCGATACTCGGCGAGCACGCGATCGGGTTCTCCGGCCTGGCGGCCCACCAGGCGACGCTCGAAGAGGCGTACATGGAGATCACCAGAGACGCCGTCGAGTTCAGGCCCGAGCCGGCAGCGGTCCAGGGGACACCAGCGGAGACACCATGACGACCACGACCGTGACCCCCTATCGATCCGCCCAGTCAGCCGGCCGCGACGGCTTCTGGTCGGTACTGCGCGCGGAGTGGACCAAGTTCCGCACGCTGCGAGGCTGGCTGCTGGCCGCGCTCGTCGCGGCCGCCCTGATGGCGGTCCTGCCGGTCTATCTCGCCGCGGCCGCCCACGGCGGCAGCGTGGAGTCATGCACGGCGACCGGATGCCAGATCGAAGGCAGCAGCGTCGCGGTCGGGCCTGGCGGGGTGGCGGTGCTCGATAGTTTCTATCTCGTACATCAGAGCCTGAGCGGCAACGGCAGCATCACCGCCAAGGTGACCGCGCCGACAGGCATGGGACTGCTACCGAAACCGAAACCTGGATCCCCGATCCTGCCGAAGACCCAGCCATGGGCCAAGGCAGGCATCATCATCAAGACAAGCACGGCAGCTGGCTCGGCCTACGCGGCGGTGATGCTGACCGGAAGTCACGGCGTCCGCATGCAGTACGACTACACCCACGACGTCGCTGGGCCCGGTGGTAAGGCCGCGCCGCTTTGGCTGCGCCTGACTAGGTCGGGCCCGAGCCTTACTGGCTACGAGTCAGCCGACGGCACGCATTGGACGAAGATCGGCACGGCCACGCTCCCTGACCTGCCTGCCACCGTGCAGGGCGGCATGTTCGTGGCATCGCCCGCCGCTCAGGTGGTCAACGAGAGCTTCGGCGGCGGCGACAACATGGGCGTGTTCCCGACCGCCGCGACCGCCGCGTTCAGCCACCTTAGGCTGGCGGGCGGCTGGTCAGCGGCGGCCTGGACCGGAAGCCGGATAGGCGGCGCCATCGTCTCGCCCGATTCACCACCGGTCGCGCGACCAGGGGGACACAGTCTCGTTCACGTGTGCAAGACGTGCGGCGGTACCGTCCCCGAGGGCTACCGGCAGACACCGGCCGGCTTCGACGTCGAAGGATCGGGCGACATCGCGCCGTTCGTGCCGATCGTCGATGCGGTTCAGGTCAGCTTGGACGGCATACTGTTCGGCCTCATCGCGATGATCTCGCTCGGCGCCCTGTACATCACCGCTGAGTACCGGCGCGGAATGATCCGCACCACCTTGGCCGCGAGCCCGCATCGCAGCCGGGTCCTGGCCGCGAAGGCGATCGTGATCGGCCTCGTCTGCTTCGCCGCCGGGCTCATCGGCGCCGCCATCGCCTTCCCGATCCTCGAGGACAAGCTCCAGGCGGGTGGCTGGACCGGGCCGGCCTGGCCGCACTGGTCGCTCACCAGCGGCATCGGCCTGCAGGTCGTGATCGGGACGGCGGCGATCGTCGGGTTGAGCGGCATACTCGCGCTCGCCGCGGGCGTCATCACCCGGCGGAGCAGCGGAGCGGTGGCCGCGGTCATCGGGCTGGTCATCGTCCCGCTGATCCTCGGCATCGTGCTGCCGCCACGGGTGGCGGACGTGATACTCGCGATCACCCCAGCGGCCGCGTTCAGCCTGCAGCGGGCCCTGCCTCGCTACACCCAGGTGTCGAACGCCTGCGCCCCCTACCACGGCTGCTTCCCGCTGGCCCCGTGGACCGGGCTCGCCGTCATGTGCGCCTGGGCCGTCCTCGGCCTGGGACTCGCCAGCTACCTGCTGCGCCGGAGGGACGCATGACCGCCCTTTCGACCTCGGGCAGGCGCGCGGCGGGCGCCCCGCTCACGGCACCACGCAGGCCTCAGATCGTCACGTCGGTCCACGCGGAGTGGACCAAGCTGCGGACGTCGCCTGGCAACGTCTGGCTCGCGCTCGCCGCCGTAGTCCTCACGATCGCCGTCAGCACCCTCGCCTCCGAGGTCGTCAAGTGCCCGGCCACGTGCGGCGCCGACACGACCAAGCTGAGCCTGACCGGCATCCTGCTCGGCCAGGCGGCCATGGCCGGCCTCGCGATCGGGATGATCAGCCCCGAGTACAGCACCGGGATGATCAAGGTCACGCTGGCGGCGATGCCGAGGCGGTCGGTCATGCTGACGGCCAAGGCCATCGTGGTCAGCGCCGTCGTCGCCGCGATCGGGATCGTCAGCGTGCTCGGCTCGCTGCTGGCGGGCCGGCTGATCCAGCCTCACCACGGCTTCACCGCTGCGCATGGCTTCGCCGCGCTGTCGCTGGCGCACGGGCCGACGCTGCGGGCAGCGGCGGGCTCGGTGCTCTACTTGCTCCTGGTGGCGCTGCTCAGCCTGGGCCTGGCGGTCGCGCTCCGCGAGCCGGCCGTGGCCGCGACCGTCGTGCTCGGCCTGATGTACGTGCTGCCGCTGCTGGCCCTCGTGAGCCTCAGCCGCGTCTGGCAGCACCGCATCGAGCGCTGGACGCCGATGGAGGCGGGCCTGTCGATCCAGGCGACGAGGAACCTGGCCAAGCTCGCGATCGCCCCGTGGCCCGGCCTCGGCGTGCTCGCCGCCTGGACGGCGGCGGCCTTGATCATCGGCTACCTGCTGCTGCGCCTGCGCGACGCCTGATCGGGTGCGCCCGCGGCCGCGCACGGCGACAGCGCATTTGCGCGGGCGTCACTCGAACCGGACGTTCTCCGGGCTCGTGATCCGGCTGAGCAACGGCAGCGTCGCCGCGATCACGGCCAGGGAGATCACCAGGCCCGCGCCGATGGTCTCGTAGTACACGTGACCAAGGCCAGGGATAGGGGTGCCTGCGGGTGCCATCTTGGCGATCGTGAGCAGCGAGATCGCGTAGGCGGTGCCGGCCGCGACTACGGTCGCCGCGACCAGCGGGAGCACGGACTCGGTCATCACCACCTTGCCCAGCGTGCTCACCGGCGTGCCGGTGAGGCGCATGATGGTGAACGGGCGCTTGCGCTCGACCAGGCCGCCGCCGGCCGACACGGCCAGGCTGCAGCCCGCGACCAGCAGCGTCAGCACCACGGCGACGTCGATCAGCCGGTACGCGGTCGCCGCGACGGCGAGCCTGGCCTGGACTTCCTCGCCGAACGTGCGGGGCGCCGTGCCGGACACCGACTCCCTGGTATGGGTGATCAGGAAGGTGCGGACCCGCTCAAGCGCCGCCGAGTCCGGCACCTTGATCAGCACGGCTTGCAGGTACAGGCCGCGGACGTCAGCGGAGGACGCCGGGCTCGACCCGCTGACGATCACCTCGCTGGTGTACAGCGGGTTGTCGCCGTACAGGCTTTGCGACGTCGCCTGGGCCAGCCGGTCGCCCCGCGCGCAGGTGCCGAGGGCGTGGATGGCAGCCATGCTGGCGCAGTCCACGATCCCGGTGTACTGGCTGGGATTGTCAGGACGGGCGTCGGAGGCCGGCGACCAGATCGGGGCCACGGTGATGCCGCGGAACGTGCCAAGCTCGGTCAGCAGCCGCGCTCCGGCCTTCGCCGGCAGGCCCTCGAGCTCCATCCTGGTCAAGCTCGCCGGCCCCGTGCCCGGCTGGCTGACCGGGCCGATGGTCCCTGTGCAGTTGACCGTGTTGCCGCAGACCGCGCCGATCTGGAAGCTGTCGAGCAGCACGTCGTTCAAGGCGACCGCGCTCGGCGTGGCCGTCGTCGCGTTGATGGCAGGCAGCAAGGCAGCGGTCACGGTGCCGAGGAATACCGCGAGCACCAGGCCACTCACCGATCTGAAAGCCGCCTTCGGGTCGTCGGCCAGCCGCCGGGCCGCGTAAACCGGCGAGGCGCCGACGGCAAGGCGTGGTAGCAGCCGGGCGGCGCGCTCGGTGAGCCAGGGTCCGGCTACCACCAGGCCGATCATGGTGAGCAGCAGTCCTGGGAACGCGGGCGCGCCGATGTTGCGACTGTTGGTGAGCAGCATGCCGGTGACGAAGAGCGCCACCCCGGCCAGCAGCGGCAGTACCCGCCAGGCGCTCGGTCGTGGCGGCGTGACCCGCCTGCTGACGCCGAGCGGCGTGATCCGTACCCGGCGCAGCGCGAACAGCGAGCTGACCGCGGCCACGGCCGGAACGCCGGCCAGCACCACGAGGTAGCCCCAGGTGGTGGGTGTCACCTCAGCGGCGAAGTACCGCTGGCTCGTGATCGCGGTGCCGGCCAGCACGGGCCGCAGCAGGCTGAACAGGCCCGCGCCGATGATCGCACCCACCAGGGCCGTCATGATCGCGTCCGCCGATGCGATCACGTTGATGTCGGTCGTCGTCGCGCCCACCAGCCGCAGCGACGCGTAACGTTCTTCCCGCCGCGCGGAGGCGAGCCTGGTCGCGGTGCCGAGGAGGACCAGGATCGGCAGCAGGAAGGCCAGCGCCGCGACGATGAAGGCGTCGCGGAAATAGTGCGACCAGACCTGCTTGCCCGGCGCCTGGCTGATCGCGTCGACCCGGATCGTGGTCGGCAGGCCTGCAAGCGCCCTCGGCGGCTCGCCAATATAGACGACGAGCTCGTCCGGGCCGGTCAGGGCCGCGTCGCCAATAGTGCCAGCCAGCCGCCCTGGGAAGCGGGCGGCCAGCTGATCCGCGGGAACTCCGCGGATTAGCGCCGCGAGGGCGGGCGAAGCGTAGTACTGACCTGCGGCCGGCAGCCGGGAGATGCCGGGCGGCACGGGTGCGTGCGGGCCGAGCGCGGCGACGTCGAGCCGCTCGATGGTCTGGCCGCGGAACACCTCGTCGCTGTAGTTCCATAGCTCGGTGTCGCTGGCCGGCCGACCCGCCACGGCCATCGCCTGGGTGCCTTCCCAGTTCGGCCGGTCGTTAGTGACCTGAAACGCGTGGAAGTCGGCGAGTACCGCGAGCATGATCGTTACCCCGACCGCGACCGCCACCGCGGTCACGACCAGGCGTACGAACGCTTCCCGCCCGCTATTGAAGGTGAGCCTGATGCCGAGGCGGAACATCAGCTTCCGCCTCCGACCCCAGCCGGCACTGCGATCCGGCCGTCGGTCACGGTGACGGCGCGGTCGGCGTAGGCGGCAACGCTCGCGTCGTGCGTCACGAGCACGACCGTGGTGCCTTCCTCCCTGGCGATCTCCGTCATCAGGTCCATGACCTTCTGGCCGGTGACCGAGTCGAGCGACCCGGTGGGCTCGTCGGCGAACAAGGCCTGCGGCCGCGCGATCAGCGCCCGGCCGATGGCCACCCGCTGCGCCTGCCCGCCGGACAGCTCGCCGGTCCGCCGGGCGCCAAGGCCTTCCAGGCCAAGCCGGTCAAGCCAGGTACCGGCGCGCTGGTAGGCGGTCCCGCGGCTGACCCGGTTCAGTATCAGCGGCATGGCGATGTTGTCCGCCGTGGTTAGTTCAGGGATCAGCTGGCCGAACTGGAACACGAAGCCGAATGCCGTGCGGCGCAACTGGGAGCGCTTCCGGTCGCTTAGCTGGTCGATCCGCTGGCCGCCGAACCAGATCTCGCCGCTATCTGGGGTGAAGATGCCCGCCAGGCAATGCAGCAGCGTCGACTTGCCTGATCCGCTCGGACCCATGACGGCGACGATCTCGCCGTCCGATACCGAAAGGCTCGCGCCGCGCAAGGCGGGTGTCTGGCCGAACGACCGGTGCACGTCGACGGCCCTGATCACTGGATCACGGCGATGGCGCCGCTCCGAGAGAATCGCATTAGTTTCCACGCGACCATGCTGACGGCCAGCGCCGGGGCAAGGACATCGGGAAGAACCCTGGTCTTACCCTGACGCGGCCCGCACGGGGCGGGGCAGCTAGCGGGCGAAAGCGGCCCGAGCACCGCGGGCAGCGCTGACCGTCGCGGTCATCGCGGCGACAGCCACCGCGATCAGGTAGCACGCCAAGGCGGCGGTGGCGTGGTAGCCAGGGAACGCCGGCGCCCAGCGGCAGAGCCCGGCGGCCGCGAGGCCGCTCGCCAGGCCGGCCGCCGCCACGGTCACGGCGGCGACGCCGGCCGCCCTGACCGCCAGCCGGACGGTCCAGCCACCCGGCCGCAGGCGCCGCAGGGTCACGATCGGCCCGGCGGCCGCGACGGCGGCAGCAGCGAACCCGGCGATCGTGAAGCCGATGAACCACCAGGGCCCCGACGCCTCCGGGTGGTGGACCAGCCGCACGGTGGCGAAGGCAGCGACGAGGTACGCGGTCGGCACAACGACAGGGAGCAGCAGGAAGGCCAGGTCACGGCGACGGCGCTCGCGCCGGGCCCGGCGCAGCAGCACCAGCCAGAGCGGCAGCGACCCGGCGATGATGACGAGCACCGAGGCGCCCAGGGCCGCGTCGAAGGCCGCGTAGGACCAGGCGACGACCGGGTGGGCGGGCGGCGCGAAGCCCTGCTGCTGGGTGAACTGGACGAAGACCAGGGCCAGGCCGGTCAGGAACGACCACGCCGCGAGCACCGTGGCGATGCTGGCCCGCATCCGCGCGTCGGGGTCGTGCAGGTGGCGAGGCGGCCAGACCCACATCGGCGGCGCCTGCGCGGCCAGCCCGAGCGCCGCCGCCCAGCCGCCACCGGAGTCGTCGATCAAGGCGAGCACCTCGTCGCCGTAGCGCTGGCGCCAGGCCGGGGGATACAGCCGCAGCGCGGCCCTGGCGACCGGCTCGCACGGGCGCCATCCGGCGCCGTGCTTGCTGGCGCGCCCTCCGGCGCTGTGCTTGCTGGCGCGCCATCCGGCGCTGGGCTTGCTGGTGCGCCCTCCGGCGCTGTGCTTGCTGGTGCGCCCTCCGGCGCTGGGCTTGCTGGTGCGCCCTCCGGCGCTGGGCCGCCTCACGCGCCCGCCAGGCCCGACTGGGGCCGGCCGCGCAGCCTGGCCTGGGCGAGCGAGGCCACCTCGCTCATCCGCGCCGTCTCGGCCGCCAGCACCTGCGCGCCCGCGGCGGTGATCTTGTAGGGACGGCGCCGCTCGGAGGCCGCAAGCGGCTCGATCAGCCCGCGCGCCTCCAGCCGCGAGATCACCGCGTACAAGGTGCCGGCCGACAGCCTGACCCCCATCGTCTCGGCGACGTCGCGGGTGATCGCGTACCCGTGCTTGGGCTCCTCCGCCAGGCTGGCGAGGACGAGCAGCGGCGGATCGGCCCAGCGATCCAGTCGGTTGGCCACGGCGCTCTCCCCCGGATCAGGCACGTCGCTATACTGCCGTGCGTTATACCGTCGCACGGTATAACGCATGCCCCTACTAGGAGGAACCCAGTATGGCGCACGCCACGGCCCGCAAAAGCCGGCTAGAGCCGGTCGCGGCGAAGGTGCCTGAGATCACCTTCATGTTCTGGATCATCAAGCTGCTCACGACCGCGAGCGGCGAGGCGATCTCGGACTACCTGGCGCTGCACGGCTACGTGCTGGCCGGCGTGGTCGAGGTGACGATCTTCGTGGTCGCCGTGATCACGCAGTTCGCGACCCGGCGCTACGTCGCGCCCGCGTACTGGTTCCTCGCGCTCGCGATCGCGATCTTCGGCACGGGCGTGTCGGACGCGCTGCACCTGATCGTGGGCATCCCCTACGGCGGCACGACCGCCCTGTGGATCGTCGTCCTAGCCGCGATCTTCTGGATCTGGTACCGCAGCGAGGGCACGCTGTCGATCCACAGCATCGTGACGACCCGGCGCGAGCTGTTCTACTGGGCGACCGTCTTCGCCACGTTCGCGCTCGGCACCGCCCTCGGCGACTTCACCGCCGCTGTCGTGCACCTCGGCTACCTCGGCTCGGCCGTGTTGTTCTTCGTGGTAATCCTGATCCCGGCCTTCGCCTGGCGGTTCCTGCGGATGAACGCCGTGTTCGCATTCTGGTTCGCTTACGTGATCACCCGCCCGCTCGGCGCGTCCCTCGCCGACTGGTTCTCCAAGCCCAAGGCGATCACCGGCCTCGACTACGGCGACGCCGCCGTCAGCGCCGTGACCCTGGTCATGATCCTCGCCCTAGTGGCCTACATCTCGGTCGCCCGCAACGACATCCAGCCCGCGACCCCAGAGTCCGCCACCTAGACGGCAGCATCAACTACAGCGCCGAGCGGATCGCGCGGTGGAGGGTGGCCCGGAAGGCGGCGGTCTCTGGCAGGCGGCGGACCGGGTGGATGGCGTTGCTGAGGACGACCACCGCGGTATCGAGGGACGGGCTGATCAGCAAGGACGTACCGGTAAAGCCGGTGTGCCAGATCGTGGCGGCGGGCCAGCGACCCCAGCCAACGGCGGCCGGGCGCAGCCGCCAGCCGATGGCCCTGACGTCGTCGCCGGCCGCGGCCTGCCTGGTGGTCATGAACGCGATCGTGGCGGCGCTCAGCACCGGGTGACGGTCGGGCCGCAGCAGCGCGCGGGCGAACCGGCCTAGGTCGGCGGCGGTGCTGAACAGCCCGGCGTGCCCGCTGACCCCGCCGAGCGCCCAGGCGTTGCCGTCGTGGACCTCGCCCCAGACCAGGCCAGAACCGTCCGGCCCGCGCCGCTGGTCGCCGTCGGCCTCGGTAGCGGCGATCCAGGACCGGGGCACGCGCGGCTGGTACCCGGTCGCCGTCAGCCCGAGCGGGCCGAAGACCTCCCGGCCGACCAGGGCGTCGAGCCGCTCGCCCGCGCATTGCTCGATCGCCCAGCCGACCAGCATGTAGCCGAGGTCGCTGTAGCTGACCGGACCGCCGACCGCATTCGCCAGCTCAGCCTGGACGGCCAGGCGCACCGCCTCCGGAGTGTCGGGCTGCTCGTAGAACGGGCGATGCGGGACCAGGCCGGCGGTGTGCGTCAGGCACTGCCTGATCGTGACCCGGCTGGCGGGTGCGCCCGGAAGCCACCTGGCGACCGGGTCGTCGATGTCCCAGGCCCGCCGCTGGTGCAGCAGCAACGCGGCGGGCACGGTCGCCACGACTTTGGTCAAGGACGCGATATCGAACAAAAGGCCCGGGCTGGCCGGGATAGCCGGACCGGACTCGCCGCCCAGGGTGGCCCACCCGCCCGTGGCCGCGTAGCTGATCCTGGTCGAGCCGCTTACTTGCACGGCGACGGCCGGCGGGATGCCATCGGCAAGGCTCCGCAAAAGCAAGGCTGAGGCGCTCGGGTAGCCGGGCGCCTCGTAGCTGGCGGCAAGCCGCGGCGGCGGAAGCACCGGTCAGCCTGAGCCGGGGCGGCGCACGCGGCGGCGCTTGGCCTGGGCGGCCTCGAAGGTGCGCTCAAGGGCCTGCGTGCTCCGGGGCAGGTCGTGCTGGGCCAGCACCACGAACAGGCAGTCGACGACCGTGAGCTGGGCGATCCGGCTCGTCATGGCCCCCGACCTGAACGCCGTCTCGCGGGCGGCGGTCAGCAGCACGTAGTCGGCCGCGGCCGTGATCGGCGAGCGCGGGAAGTTCGTGATCGCGGCGGTCCTGGCGCCGTTGCGGCCCGCCTCCCTGAGCGCGTCGATCGTGTCGGTCGTGGTCCCGGTGTGGGACAAGGCGACCGCGACGTCGTCGGGCCCGAGCAGCGCCGCCGACGTGATCGCCATGTGCGGGTCGGGCCAGGCGAACGCGGGCTTGCCGATGCGCTGCAGCTTTTGCTGCAGGTCAAGGGCTACGTAGCCGCTGGCGCCGACGCCGTAGATGTCGATCCGGCGGGCGTCGGCGAGCACGCCGACGATCTTGACGAGGGTGTCGACGTCGAGGTGCTTGGCCGTGTCGGTCACGGCCCTGGCGTCGGCGTGGGCGATCTTCTGCGCGATCGTCGCCGGGTCGTCGTCCAGGATGATGTCGTGCGAAGGCTCGGCCGTTCCCGCGCCGCCGGCCTGGGCGGCCGCGGCCGCGGCCGCCAGCGCGATCCTCAGCTCCGGGTATCCCCGCAACCCCACCGCCCGGCAGAACCTGACCACGGTGGTCGCCGAGGTATCGCAGGCCGCGGCCAGCTCGGAGATCGACTGCATCGCGGTGCCGAACGGGTCGGCGAGCACCTGCCGGGCTACCCGCTGCTCGACCCTGGCCAGGCTCGGCAACAGCGCCCTGATCACCACCAGCACATCGCCGCCAGGCTCAGGCCCGCCAGGCCCGGTCGGCCCGCCTTGGCCGCCGCCTCCCGCCACTACGCCTCCCCGCGTTTCCCCTCCGCGTCACCCGCGCTCGCTCACCGCCACGGCCAGCGCCGCGCGCACGCTGCCACCCGCCGCCGCCAGCGCCCGCGCCCCCGCCTCGGGACTGAGCCCGGACAGCAAGCACAGCAGCGCGAGTCGCAGGTCGCCGTCGCAGCGCGCCAGCTCGGCCCGGCAGACCTCCTCGCTGGCACCCGACGCCTCGACCAGGATCGTGATCTGGCGCTGCCGCAACTTGGAGTTGCTGCCAGACAAGGCGACCATCAGGTTCGAGTATGTGCGGCCGAGGCGGATCATGACAGCCGTTGACAGCGAGTTCAGCACCATTTTCTGGGCCGTCGCCGCTTTCAGCCTGGTCGACCCGGCGATCGCCTCTGGCCCGGTATCGGCGAGCACGCAATAGTCGGCCAGCGGCCGCAACGGTGCCGACAGGTTGCTGCTGACCAGCACCGTCACCGCCCCGGCGGCGCGGGCCGCGGTCAGCGCGCCGGCCACGTAGGGCGTCCGCCCGCTCGCCGACAGCCCGATCGCGACATCGGCCGCCGTCACCTCCGACGCCGCCTGCATCCCGAGCGAGCGCCGGTCCTCCGCGCCCTCGATCGCGCGCTTGACCGCGTCCTCCCCGCCCGCCTGGTGCGCCACGAAGGTACGCGGATCGGCTCCGAAGGTGGGCACGACCTCGGCGGCGTCGAGCACGCCGATCCGGCCGGACGTGCCGGCCCCGAAGTAGTGCACCCGGCCGCCGTCGGCGAGCCGGCGGGCGGTCACGTCGACCAACTCGGCCAGCACCGGCAAGGTGGCCGCGACCGCCCCGGCGACCGTCGCGTCCTCCTCGTTGAGCAGTCGCAGGAGCTCAAGCGTCGGCACCGTGTCGATGTCGACCGTGCGATCGTTGCGCCACTCCGTCGTCCCGACGGCCGGCTCACCGGCCTGCACCGGCACCACCGGCGCGACCAGCACGGCCGGGTCTAGCTGCTCTGACTGCTGTTCGTCGGGCTGCTGTTCGTCGGGCACTGACGCCATCCTGAAATCATGTTACTGTTTTTCGTCGTGAGTCCCAGAATTGTTGCATATTCACAGGATCGATCGGCGCGGGTACTCGGTTGCATGTCGGGAACCTCGGTCGACGGTATCGACGTGGCCTGCGTTGACCTGGACCTGGACGGCACCGAGCTCGGCTGTGCCTACCGCGGCGTGCTCAGCCTGCCGTTCGAGCCCAGCCTGCGCGACCGGATCATCGCGGCCCTTCCGCCGGGCCCGCCAGGCGCCGGCGAGCTCGGCCGGCTGCACGCCGAGCTTGGCTCGGCCTACGCGGCCGCGTTCGGCCGGGCTCACCACGAGCTGGCCGACGGCCAGGCCGATCTCGCCGTGCTGCACGGCCAGACCTTCTTCCACTGGGTCGACGACGCCGGCAACGCGCTCGGCACGCTCCAGCTCGGCAACGCCGCCGAGGTCGCCGAGCGCCTCGGCGTCCCGGTCGTCTCCGACCTGCGCAGCCGTGACCTAGCCGCGGGCGGGCAAGGCGCCCCGATGGTGTCGATGTTCGACCAGCTCCTGCTCAGCGGCCGGCCCGGCCCGGCGGCGGCGGTCAACCTCGGCGGCATCGCGAACCTGACCGTGGTGGCCGACGGCGAGGTAGTCATCGCCTACGACCTCGGCCCGGCGGGTGCGCTGATGGACCCGGCGGCGGCACTGGCGACTAACGGCGCCGCCCGCTACGACAACGGCGGCCAGCTCGCCGTGCACGGCCAGGTCTGCGAGCCGCTGCTCGCCCGCCTGAAAGCCGAGCCTTACTACCGCCTCCCGCCACCGCGCAGCACCGGCCGCGAGCTGTTCAACGCCGCCTACCTGAACGCGATGCTGGACGGACTCGGCCCGGTCGCGGGCGAGGACGTCGCCGCGACCGTCACCAGGCTGCTCGTCGACTTGCTCGCCGAGGCGGTCGGCCAGCACAGGCTGCGGGAGCTGGTCTTCTCCGGCGGCGGCAGCGAGAACGTCGCCACGCTGGACTGGCTGCGGGCGGCCACCCCCGGCGTCAGCGTGCTCACCACGGCCGACCTCGGCGTGCCCACCCAGGCCAAGGAAGCCGTCGCGTTCGCCGTACTCGGCTACCTGACCTGGAACGGCCTGCCCGGCTCGGTCCCGGCCGCGACCGGCGCGAAGCACGCCCGTATCCTCGGCTCGATCCAGCCCGGCGCCGGCCCGCTCCGGCTCCCCGAGCCGGCCAGCCTAGCTCCGCGCTCCATCACCTTCGCACCCGGATTCCCGTGATCTTGAAGGACACCATGATCACGGCACATCCCACCCCGGAATCCGCACCCCAATTACCGTGATCACGCGCCGCAGCCAAGCCAACAGCTAGCAGCAACCCGGACTCGGAGTTCATGCGAGCGAATGCCCCCGGCGAGTTCAAGGGGTTCCGTGATCAAGCCCGGTCTCATGATCGCGGTGGTTTCGCGGCTGATAGCGGCACCCGCGAACTCCTCCGTGATCATGGAAACTCGACGACTACGGTAGTTGACCCGCGTGATCACGCTCGGGACTCCCGTGATCATGGAAAACACGTGATCACGGACAGCTGGCGGGTGCGCTATCGCGCGGCCAACTGCCGTGATGAAGGATTTTCCAAGATCACGGAGGATCCGGAGGCGCGGCCGGCGACGGGGTCCGGTCGAACGTCAGGATCCTGACTGGATGAACTCGTGCTGCAGGGCGGCGCAGTTGATCTTGGGGTCGGGCGGCACCGGCCAGTGCACGACGACCGAGTACCCCCGGTACGCCGGGACCAGCTGGAAGATGCCGGTCAGCTGCGACACGATCTCCTCCTTGCCGCAGGAGGCCAGCGCGACGCTGCGCCGCGCGTGCGCCAGCGCCCTCGTCTCGGCCAGCATCAGCTCCGGCTCGGGATTGACCGACACGACGGGCAACCCGAACAGCGAGCCGATGAACCCCGTGACGTCGTTCGCCACCGCGGTGACCGGTCCCTCGTGCTCCTGTACTCCATTCACCGACGCGATATAGGTAGTGTTCGGCCCGACCTGCGGATCGGGCAGCGAGAAAGTGATCGTCCTGGCCTGCCGGTCGACGGTCGCCACTTTCGCGTCCACGGTCGTGAAGTCGATCAGGCCGTAGACCGCGACCTGCGTGTCCACGGTCGTCGTCTTATGGACCAGGTCGGCGACGATATGGTGCAGGAAACCGGGCGCCTTGAGCGTCGCGGTAATGCTGACCGTCGTATCGTACCGCAACGCGTTCGTCCGCAGCCCGTCGTGCCTGAGCTCAAGCCCGATCTCCTTTATCGAGTCCAGCCTGATGTGCACGACCCTGGTGCTCAGAAAGGCGAACGAGCCCGCGCAAAGAGCAGCCGCCACGACCAGCGCGATTCCCGGCCCGAGCACATGCTGCCGGGGCGTCCTGACCAGCCTGAGCACGATGGTGACCAGCGCGATCACGGCCAGGACGGCGAAGACGATGCCTGCCCACTTCGCCACCGCATAAAGATCGGAAAGCATTAAAGTGACCCCGTAAAATCAAGTTCATAGGCAGCAAATAAACCAGCGCACGCTGCTGATCGTACAATAGCTTGATCACGGCCGCAATGACGGGCTAAAAGCCAGCGGCAGTGCCAGCCAATAAGCCGGCAGCCGCGGACGCCGGCACCCGGCTGCGCACCACATCGGCGTACCAGCGGAAGCTGTCCTTGGGAACCGCAGGCCGGTCGGGTAATCCACCCAGACCAGCCCGAACCTTTTGCTGAAGCCGAAGGCCCACTCGAAGTTGTCAAGCAGGCCCCAGGCGAAGTAGCCGCGCACGTCGGCTCCGGCCGCGGGCCGCCAGCACCGCGCGGAGGTGAGCGTCCAGGTACCTGATGCGGTCGGGGTCATGCACCACGCCGTCGGGCCCGGCGTAAGCGCACGTAGCGGTACCGAACACGAAGTCCGCCCCGAACGTGGCGTCCCGAGCTAACCCCGCCAACTCGCTCCTCTAGCGGCTGGAGCGCCACTGGTACAGCAAGACCGCCGCGACGATCGCGAAGACGCCGGCCGCCGCGATCGCGGCCGTGCGCTGGTGGGATCGGTCGGCGACTGCCTGCCGGACTTGGCCGGCGGAGTCGGGCAGCTTGCCCTTCGCGGTGTCGGCGACGCCGGTGAGTTGCGCGCGGGCCCGGCCCGCCGCCGCCTTGAGCCGGTCGGCCTGCTGGCTCGCTTGCTCGGATGCCAGGCGCTTGACGTCGGTCTTGGCGGTGAGTTGCTGCACCGCGTCCCCGAGTGCCTGCCTGGTCTGCTTGATCTCCTTGGTCAGGTCGGCGACGTTGCCAGGAGCCGCCTCGTGCGCCCCGCTCGTGCTCATCGGTGTGCCTTCTCCCTGAGTTCCTTGACGTCGGCCTGGACGCTGCCGATCGCGTCCTTCGGCATCGGCGGCGTCGCGCGCTTGACCCGGCCCACCCCGATGAGGGCAGCGATGCCGCTCACGGCGAGCAGCGCGATCCCGACGATCAGGGCCGCCAGCCAGGCCGAGATCACCCCGCTGATCGCGATGATCGCGGCCGCCAGCAGGCAGCCCACGGCGTACAGGGCGATCAGCCCGCTGCCGCCGAGCAGGCCGGCGCCGATGCCCGCTTGCTTGCCCTTGCGGGTCAGTTCGAGCTGGGCGAGCTTGACCTCGTCCCGCACGAGCCTGGGCACCAGCTCGGTGATCTCCTTGACCAGCTCGCCGGCCGACTTGGCTGGACCTTCCGGCGACGCCTCACGCACAGCCACAGAGCCGTTAGCTGGCACCTGCGAGCCATTCGGGTCGTTCACGGTGCAACCTCCGCCCCGGCGCTCGAATTACCTAGCGCGCTCGAACTACCCGGCGGAGGCCAGTTCAATCCGGCTGGTCCCAGCCGGCCGAGGCTTACGCCCGCTGCGAAACCGCTTTCCCAGCGACCCGGTCATGGCTAGCGTCCGGACTAGGTCAACTCGCCGTAAAACCTGGGAGGGCCGATGCCTGATCCGGTCGCCTTCGATCCCGGCCAGCGCAGGCGCAGGCCCCGGACCCGGCCGCTGCTGCGGACAATGCTCGGTGACGTGCTGCGGCGCAAGCGACTCGAGCAGGGCCGGACCCTCGCCGACGTGGCCAGGGCCGCCAAGGTCTCGTTGCCGTACCTGTCCGAGCTGGAGCGGGGCCGCAAGGAGGCGTCATCGGAGATCCTGGCCGCGATCTGCGCCGCGCTCGGCCTCGACCTCGCCGACTTGCTCGCTGAGGTCGGCCGCGACCTGTCCGAGGTGACGCCGGCCCGGGTGATCAAGCTCGACGCCGTCAGGCCGGATTCTCCGGCCGGCGCCGTCGCGCCGCCCGCGCCTGCTGGCTCGGCACCTCCTGCCAGCCCGACCTGCCTGCTGGCGGCCTGAGCGCTCAACTGCTCAGGCGCGGACCAGCGCGGCGACGGCGGCGGTTCCCTTCCGGCTGGAGATCACCTCGTCGGCCAGGCCGTACTCGACCGCCTCGACCGCGCTGAACGTCTTGTTCCTGTCGGTGTCGCTCCTGATCTTGCTGACCGGGTGGCCGGTGTGCTGGCTCAGGATCTCGTCGACCTCGGCCCGTACCCGCACCACTTCCTTGGCCTGGATGGCCAGGTCAGGAAGGGTGCCGCGGGCTTGGCTCGACGGCTGGTGCAGCAGCACCTTGGCGTGCGGCAGCACGGCCCGCTTGCCGGGCGCCCCGGCCGCCAGCAGCACCGCCGCTGCCGAGGAGGCCTGGCCCATGCAGATCGTGGCCACGTCGGGCCGGACGAACTGCATGGTGTCGTAGATCGCGGTCAGCGCGCTGAACGAGCCGCCCGGCGAGTTGATGTAGAGGCTGATCTCCCGGTCCGGGCTGGCCGACTCGAGGTGGATCAGCTGCGCCATCACCACGCCGGCGACCCCGTCGTCGATCTCGGTGCCGACGAAGATGATCCGCTCTGACAGCAGCCGGGAGTAGACGTCGTAGGCGCGCTCGCCGAGCGGGGTCCGCTCCACCACGGTGGGAATCGTGTACTGGCTCATGGCTATAGTCCCGTCTTGGTCGTCGCGGCTGGCCGGATGTCGTCGAGCCGCTCCACGATGTGGTCGATGAACCCGTACTCGAGCGCTTCTTCCGCGCTGAACCAGCGGTCCCGCAGGCTGTCCTCGCGCACGGTCTCCACCGGCTGCCCGGTGTGCTCGGCGGTGAGCCTGATCATCGTCTCCCCCGTCCTTTCCAGCTGCTCGGCGTAGATCTCGACGTCGGCGGCCGTGCCGCCGAAACCGGCCGACCCCTGGTGCATCAGCACCTGGGCGTTCGGCAGGCTGTAGCGCTTGCCCTTGGTGCCGGCGCAGAGCAGGAACTGGGCCATGCTTCCGGCCAGCCCCATCGCGAGCGTGCTGACGTCGTTCGGGATCAGCCGCATCGTGTCGTACATGGCCAGGCCCGCGCTGACCGAGCCACCCGGCGAGTTGATGTACAGGCTGATGTCGCTGCGCGGGTCCTCGGCCGAAAGCAGCAGCAGTTGCGCGCAGATCCGGTTGGCGACCAGGTCGTCGACCTCGGACCCGAGCACGACGATGCGGTGATACAGCAACCGGGCATTGAGCTGGTCATCGAGCGTCCCGGCGCGCGCGGTCTGGTCAAGTGCGTTTCGCATGGCTTCACCATCACCGACGCGCCGCCGCTAGCCCAAGGGAATCTGCTTTCAGCAGATGCGGCCGGACGGCCCGAACAGCTCGTCCATCCGGGCGGGGGTGACCGTGACGCGGTTGCCGAACTCGAATGAGCGCGCGTAGACCCGCTGGCCGATCGGCTCGCCGTCGCCGAGGAGGGCGAGCATCGACGGGTCGTCGTCGCTGCGGGCGACGAACCTGGCCGCGCCAAGCCGGCCGATGACCACGCCGGTGTTCGTGCCGTCCCGCCGGTGCTTGACCGTGCACGTCTCGATCGTGGCCCAGCCTTCCGGGGCCTGGGTCTGCGAAGGAGCGGGCCAGCGGTCGATCTCAGCCTGGAGCTCAGCGCTCGCGTCGGGCTGCCAGTTCGCCGGGATCGCGGCGTAGACCCCGACCGAGTACTTGCCCATGATGCCGCCGTTGGCGCCGACCAGCCCGTAGCCGCCGGGGGCCGCCCTGGCCCGCCGTACCGTCTCGGCGATGGCGTGCATCGAGTAGTTGTTGCCTGGGCCGCCGAAGAATGGCAGCCCGCCGGTCACGGTCAGCCCGCGCGGGTCATCGGGGGCCAGGCCGAGCCCGTCGCAGATGTTGAACACCGGGACCGGGAAGCAACTGTACAGGTCGAGGCTGGTCAGGTCGGCGGCGCCGAGGCCGGCGACGTCGAGCGCGTGCCGGGCGGCGAGGACGGCGGCGGGGCTGGCCGACAGGTCGGCCCGGTCGAGCAGGTCGCGCTCGGCGACGTCGGCGTGCCCAGGCACGAAGACCCAGCGGTCGGCCGGCACGCCGAGCCGCCGCGCGGCCGCGACCGACATGATCAGCGCGGCCGCGCCCTGGTTCACCTTCTCCCTAGCCACGATGTACCTGGTGTACGGGTCGGCGATCGGCCGGTTGGCCTCGCTCGGGGTGACCAGCTCGGCGGCGCCTCGCGCGACCGGGGCGGCGGCGTGCGGGTTGGCGGCCGCGACGACGGTGAACGGCGCGAACAGGGCGCCCATCGCGGCGGCGTACGCCTCGGGGGACAGTCCGAGCCGGGCCCGCCGCGCGTTCTCGGCCAGCGCGTACTGAGTCGGCGCGTCGGTCAGGCCGTGGGCGGCGTTGTACCTGGACGCGAGCCCGCCGAGCCCGTAGCCGCGATCCTCGAGGCTGCCGTCCGCGTGCTCGGTGAAATCGGGGCGGTCGGCGGGGTCGGCCCCGGCGAAGTGCAGCACGGTCGAGATCGCCTCGGCGCCGAACGTCAGCGCCACCTCGCTGCCGCCCGCGGCGATCGTCGCCGCGAGCTCGTTGACCAGGTGCTGCGGCGCCTGCCCGCCGGTGACCTCAAGGATCGCGCGGGCGGGCGAGGCCCCGATCCGGTTCGCGACCGACCTGGGGTAGTTGTCGGACCGGCCGAGCCGGGCCACCGCCAGGGGGCTGGAGATCTCGAACTGGCGTACCCCGGCCACGGTGTCGATCGCTCGCGCGGCCGCCTCAGGGTCTGCGCCGGTGTCGGCCAGCGCGGCCCTGGCCGCGTCGGCGGCCAGGTCGACGGGCGAGCGACGCTGGTAACCGGGCTCGCCGATCCGCTCGCTGACCTGACCGACCCCGACGACCACCGGCGTGCGCGGGTCAACGGCCACGAAGTCGCCCGGATCTGACATGAAGTGATCGTAAAGTCAGGCGCAGCGCCGACATCTTCCCGGGTTCGGATCTCGGCGGCCGCGAACTCTCGACGAGGGCTCGACGGGTCAGCGTCGGCGGTCGGCCAGAAGCTCGCCATGAGCTCATAGGTGATCCGACCGTCGAGGAATGCGCCGGCCGCGCCGAGCCACTCGTTGACATGCGCGTGCAATTCCTCGCCGACGAGCTGCCAGTCGAGTTCTCCCCCGGGGCCCTCGAAGAAACCATCGACCGAGACCGGCATCACGACGATGATCCTTCGCACCCGCCGACTTAACGCGGCGGGCATCGCACGCGCGCCGGACTGGTTAGCGGACGCCCAGGGCCTTGGCGAGCTCGTCCCGGCCCATCTTGGACCGCCCAGGCAGGTCACGCTTCTGCGCCATCGCGTAGAGCTCGGTCCTGGTCTTGGGCGTCGCGATGCGCGTCCGCTTCGACTGGGCGATCGCCGTCTTGGGCGCGGTCTTCGGCTGCGCCGACGTCCCCCGCTTGGTCATCGTGACCCTGGACTGCTTCGGCACGTTCGCGATCGTCTTCTTGCCTGACGCTGTTTGCTGCGCCTTCTTGACCCCGCGCTTAGCTGCCTGACTTTGTTTAGCCGTGGCCATCTATTTCCCCGTTCCGAATATTCGTAGTGCCACTGACAGATCATCTGTGCCCGCCACGACCGGCTACTAACGTCCCGATGCGGCCGTGACCTCGGCCTTTGCCGATTGGCACTGGACCAAGCGGGTCAAGGTGCCAGGAAAAGCGCTCAGGCGAACGCGCCGATGCCGGTGATGTCGCGGCCCACGATCAAGGTCTGGATCGTCTCGGTGCCCTCGAACGTGTGGATCGCCTCCAGGTCGGCCATGTGCCTGATCACGTGGTAGTCGAGCAGGATGCCGTTGCCGCCGAGCATGTCCCGCGCGTCGGCGACGACCTGCCTCGCCTTGCGGGTGTTGTGCATCTTGGCCAGGCCAGCCACGGTCGGCGTCAGCTTGCCGGCCTCGGCGAGCCGCCCGATCTGCAGGCAGTACAGCTGCATCGCCGTCAGCTCGGCCAGCATCGCGACCAGGCGCTGCTGAATGATCTGGAAGCTGGCCAGCGGCTTGCCGAACTGGCGGCGCTCGGTGGCGTAGCGCAGCGCGGTGTCGTAGGCGGCGGTCGCGTGGCCGAGGGCGGCCCAGGCGCAAGTGCTCCTGGTCGCGGCCAGCACCTTGGTGGTGTCGGCGAACGACCGGGCCTCGGGTAGCCGGTTCTCCTCGGGCACCCGGACGTCGGTCAGGTCGATCTCGGCCTGCCACACCGAGCGCAGCGAGGCCTTGCCCTCGATGACTCGCGCGGTGAACCCAGGCGTGCCCTTCTCCACCACGTACGCCCCGACCCGGCCGGTGTCGGCGTCCCTGGCCCAGACGACCACGAGGTCGGCTACTGACGCGAGGCCGATCCAGCGCTTGGCGCCGTTGAGCACCCAGTAGTCCCCGTCCCTGCGGGCCGAGGTCTCCAGCGCGACCGAGTCGGAGCCATGGTCAGGCTCGGTGAGCGCGAACGCGCCGAGCCGCTCCATCGTGGCCATGGACGGCAGCCACCGCTGCTTCTGCTCCTCCGAGCCGCACACCGCGATCGAGCGCATGGCCAGGCCCGAGTGCACCCCGAGCACCACGCCCAGGCTGCCATCGCCCCGGTGCAGTTCCATCGTGACCAGCCCGGTCGCCAGCGCGCTCATGCCCGGGCAGCCGTAGCCCTCGATGTCCTCCCCGACGATGCCGAGCTCTGGCAGCCGCCGGACGAGATCCCAGGCGATCTCGGCCCGGTCCCAGTAGCCGGCGGCCACCGGCAGCACCTCGGTGTCCACGAACCGCCGCACCGACGTGAACCGCTCCCATTGCTCGTCGGTGAACTGCTCCCTGACCGAGAAGAAGTCGGTGCCGAGCGCCTCGCCTAGATGCGTCGTCGTCATTACGTCACAGCTCCTCATCAAGAAAAGACTCGATGGCTGGCACCAGGCGCATCGGCTCGGCGATGAGCTCCAGGTGACCGCCTCGATAAATATGCAAATGGGCCCGGGGAATCATGGCCGCCATGAGCCGCCCGTTCACCAGGGGAATGATCGGATCGTCGTCGCCCGCGAGCACCAAGGTCGGCTGCCGGATCAGCGGCAGCACGGGCAGGCTCGTCCATCCAGCCCCGGCCAGCAACTGGTAGTAGTAGCCCCGGCGCGGCCCGACCGGTCCCGCCGCGTGCAGCGGCCCGACCGGCACGGCCGCGTGCAGCAGCAGGCTGGCTCGCTCCGGATGCTCGCGCAGGCTGCCGCCGTAGATCTCCGGCGCGACCCTGGCCGCGTAGTCCCGGTCCCGGTACCGGCGCGGCGTCAGCATGTGCGCGAGTACCCGCGGCCCGGCCGGCACCATCAGCGAACCGGTCGCGGTCGCGACCAGCACGAGCCGCCGGACCCGACTCGGCTGCCGCCAGGCGAACTGCTGCGCGAGCCCGCCGCCCCACGAGATGCCAAGCACGTCGACGACGTCGTGCCCAAGCTCGTCCAGCAAGCCGGCGAGCAGGCCTGGCAGGGTCGCGAGGTGATAGGGGACCGACGGCGCCGGCGACCCGCCGATGCCTGGCAGGTCGAACCTGATCACCTCGCGCCGCCGGTCAAGCCGGTCAACGAACGGCTGCAGCAGCTCCAGGCTCGCCCCGATCCCGTTGCACAGCAGCAGCGCTGGCGAACCACCTGGGCTAGGCGACGCGCCAGGCCGGACCGCCACCCGCAACGTGCGCTCCCCGACCTTCACCAGCCGAATCCGTTCGAGATCGGAGTATCCCATCTCGGAATATCCATTTTCGGAATATCCGAAATCGGAGCGTCGGCGACCGGGTTCCTGACTGGCCGTAGCGGGCCTCATTTCTGCCGCACGTAGCTGCCGGGGGCCGGCTCGAGCGGCGGGAACGCAGGGCTGCCAGGGCTGCGCCTGGCTCGCTTCAGCCGGCCTGACCTGGCCTGCACCCAGTCGGCCCAGTGAGCCCACCAGCTGCCGCGATGCTCGGTCGCCGCGTCCAGCCAGGCTTGCGGTGAAGGACCTGGCTCGGGGCCGAGGCGGTAGCGCGCCTTGGGGTTGCCGGGCGGGTTCACCAGGTGCTGGATGTGGCCACCGCCAGACAGCACGAACGTCGAGTCGCCACCGAGTAGCTGCGTAGTCCGGTAGGCGCCTCGCCACGGGACGAGGTGATCGGTCTCGGCGCCGACGACGTAGCTGTCGATTTTTGCCTCACCTAGATCGACCCTGGTGCCGAGCAAGGTCAGGGTGCCGGGACTAGCCAGCGAATTTTGTTCAGCAATGGTGAGCAGTTGACCTTGAAGAGCCCCTGGCAGCCGAGTCGTATCGGAGTTCCAGGCCAAGATGTCGAAGGCCGGAGGGTTCTTGCCCATCAGGTAGTTGTTCACCCAGTAGCTCCACACCAGCTCATCGGGGCGGAGCCAGGAGAACATCGCCGCCAGGTCGCGGCCGTCGACCACGCCCGCGACCCGGCTCCCGGCCCTGGCCAGGGCCGGCACCGGCTTGGCGAAGGCCATCGCGGCCGGGCTCGGCACGGACATGTCCAGCTGGCTGACCCCGAAGCAGGCGTACTTGATGGCCTCGTCGCCGCGCTCGGCGAGCACCGCAAGCAGCGCGGCCAGGAGCTGGCCGCCCGCGCACAGGCCCATCGTGCCGACCTGCTCGCTGCCGGAGATCTGCTGCACCGCGCCGATCGCCTCGACGAGGGCGGCGGCGTAGGTGTCCAGGTCCCAGTCCGCTTGCTCCCTACCCGGGTTGCGCCAGCTGGTGACGAACACTCCGATTCCCTGGCTGACGGCGTACTCGATGAAGCTGCGGCCCGGGGCGAGGTCGAGGATGTAGAAGCGGTTGATCAGCGACCAGACGATCAGCAGCGGGACCGTGCGGACCGAGGTCGTTACCGGGGTGTACTGGATGAGCTCGAGCACCTCGTTCCTGAACACGACCGCGCCCGGGGTCGCGCCAATGTTCTCGCCGAGCACGAACGGGCGGGTGTCGACCTGACGCGGGGTGCGCAAGCCGGCCCGCGCATCGGCGACCACGTTCATGGCGCCGTTGACCAGGCTGAGGCCTCGGGTGTCCACGGCGTGGCGGCAGGCGGCCGGGTTGCCGAGCAGCGTGTTGGTCGGCGCGAGCGCTGAGGTGACGATGCCGGCGGCGAACTTCGCCTGGGCGGCCAGGCGCCAGTCCAGGTCGGCGGTATCGACGGCGTCGTTGATCGCGTGCGAGGTGGCCAGGTAGGCCTGGCCGAGCCGGCGGTAGAGCGGGTTCTCCCGCCAGGCCGGGTCGGCGAACCGGCCGTCGCCTCGGGCCGGGGCGACGGTCGAGTGGCCCGCGGCGACCTCGGCCAGCTCCCTGATCAGGTTCCTGGCCCGGCCGGCCGCGTCGTTGCTGCGGGCCAGCGCGGTGGCCAGCGCGGTCGTCGCCTGCACGGCGCCGATCCGGCCGACCGCGATGCCGGCGTTGACCGCGTCGAGGGCGGCCTCGCCCAGGGTGATCTCTTCCTCGCTCATGACTGGCCTCCCGCCACTAGCTCGCGCTTGAGGATCTTGCCGGTCGCGGTCATCGGAAAGCTGGTCCTGAACTCGACGAACCGGGGGTACTTGTAGGCGGCCATGGTCTCCCGGCACCAGGCGACGAGCTCGGCCTCGGTGATCGACGCTCCGGCGACAGGCACCACGAACGCCTTGACCTCCTCACCGTAGACCTCGTGCGGAACGCCGACCACCGCCGCCAGACTGACCTGCGGGTGCGTGAGCAGGACTTCCTCCAGCTCGCGGGGATACACGTTGAACCCGCCCCTGATGATCATGTCCTTCTTGCGGTCCACGATGTACAGGTAACCGTCGTCGTCGCGGGTGCCGATGTCGCCGCTGCGGAACCAGCCGTCGGCGTCGATCGCGGCCGCGGTCGCCTCGGGTCGGCCGAAGTAGCCCTTCATCACGTTGTGGCCGCGGATCCAGACCTCACCTGGCTGGCCTGGCGGCGCCGGGGTGCCGTCCTCGGTGATCAGCTCGACCTCGACGCCCCAGACCGGCAGGCCGATCGAGCCGGCCTTGCGGGGCCGGTCCACCCGGTTGAACGTGGCGACCGGGCTGGTCTCGGACAGGCCGTAGCCCTCCACGATCGGAACGCCGAACCGCTCCTCGAACCGGCGCAGCACCTCGACCGGCATGGCGGCGCCGCCCGAGACGGCCACGCGCAGGTTCGCGGTTATGCCCGCCAGGTCGAACTCGTCGGCCTTCTCGCAGCCGAGCAGCGCGTGGTACATGGTCGGGACGCCGGCGAAGAAGGTGACCCCTTCGGCCTGCATCTGCTCAAGGGCCGCCTCGGCGGTGAACCTGGCCAGCAGGACGATCGTCGCGCCGGTCGCCAGGCCGTTGTTCAGCTGGACGCTCTGGCCGAACGAGTGGAACAGCGGGAGGGCGATCAGGTGCACGTCATGCCCGTGCTTGGCGGCGCTGCTTGGGCCGAACAGGCGGGGGGCGAGCTGGGCGTTCTGCACCATGTTGGAATGGGTCAGCTCGGCGCCCTTGGCCTGGCCGGTGGTTCCGCTGGTGTACAGGATCACGGCGGTGTCGGTCGCCTCGGTCGGGGCGGACCTGCAGGTGCCGGGCTGGCGGTGGGTGAACTCGGCCAGCGTCTGGATGCCGACCTCGGGCGAGGTCGCGGTCGGGTCGGCGGTGATCAGCACGAAGTGCTCGCAGGTGCCGGTCGCTTCGAAGGCGGCCTGGCCGGACTTGCCGACGGGAAGCGCGGCGCTGCCCTCGAAGCAGAAGTAGGCCTTGGCGCCGCAGTCGGTCAGGTGGTAGGCGATCTCGCGCTCGGTCAGCAGGATGTTCAGCGGGACCACGGTCGCGCCGGCCTTGAGTATGCCGTAGTAGACGACGGGGAACGACGGGATGTTGGGGCAGCTGAGCGCCACCCGGTCGCCGCGACCGACGCCGCGCGCGGTCAGCGCGTTCGCGACCCGGCTGGCGGCAGCGTCGAGCTCGGCGTAGGTGAGCCGGATCGGTCCCTGAACGACCGCGACCCGGTCGGCGTGCTCGCGGGCGGTGCCTTCGAGCAGGACAGCGAGGTTAAGCATGGCTGGCACCTCCAGAAGTTGTGTGCCAACCACAATGCCTGGGCCAGGCCGGTGAGCGTTAGTGTGCCCACCACAAAACCGTTGGTGAGCGGCTCATGAACTTGCGGGTGCCACTGAACCTCTCGGTACCCCGCCCAGCAGCCTGATCGCGATCAGGAGCTCCACCACGTCGGCCAGCTTGCGCAGGTCGTAGCCGGTGCGCTCGGCGATCCGGTCGAGCCGGTAGTAGGCGCTATTGACGTGCAGGTGCAGCCTCTCGGCGGCCGTCTTGGCGTTCAGGTCACAGCGCGCGTACTCGACCAGCGTGGCGATCAGCGCGCCCCCCGCCGCCGCGTCCTCCGTGACGAAGCGCCGCACCTGGGGCCTGATCAGCCGCTGCGCGGTCTGCGCCTCCCGCAGCACGAGGTACTCGAACGCGGTCAGTAGCGGCAGCGCGAGCACGCCGTCGGCTCCGCTGAGCGCTTCCCTGGCGCTTTGGGCCTCGGCGTAAGCCTCGGGTACCTCGTGCAGGCCGGCGTGCACCGTGCTGACGCCGATCGCGAGCGCCGGCGTGCCCTGGGCGCCCTGGGCCGCGGCCGTGCGCTGGAGGCTGGCCACGGCCGCCTTAGCGTCCCCGTGCGGCAGCGGCACCACGCCCACGATCTCGTCTTGGCGCAGCGTGGCGAGCCCGCTGCCCGCGCCTCGCCCGGCGGCGGCGATGGCGGTGGCGGCCGCGGCCATGGCTTGCTCGTGCCCGGCCGGGTCGGTAACCGGCGCGGCCGATGCGACCAGCAGCCTGGTCTCGGGGTGCAGGCCAGCGGCCTGCAGGATCGAGCGCTTCCGCCCGGCGAACGTGGTGCGGTAGGCGAGCAGGTCCTCGACCAGGTCACGACGGAGCCGGTCGCTCTCGGCCAGCTGATGCTGCTGCGCCTCGAGGTAGGCCTCGGCGGCCACGGTGCTGCCAAGCTCGATTACCGTCATGATCCGCTCGACCAGCCTGAGCGCCGCCTCTTTCGCCTGCTCATCGCCTTGAGCGATGTCGAGCACGCTCTGCCACAAGGTGAGCTGCCCGATCCGGAAGGCCTGCAGGAAGTCGGCCAGCGAGATGCCCTGACCGATCCGGTAGCTGGCCTGTTCGCGAGTGACCGTGAAGGCGGCCCGGCGGGCCGGCTCGTCGTCGGCCAGGCCGTCAAGGAAGACGCCGAAGATGGCCGCCACGTGGGCGGAGACATCGGCTCGCAGCCGTGAGTCGGTGCTGCCGGCGTACCCGGGTACCTGCGCGAAGATCGCCTCGGTCGCCGCTTCGATCATCTCGGCGAGCGAGTCATGCACCCGGAGCGCGATCCGCGCTCGCGCATCACGCCGGTCGCGAGCCGACTGCTCTGGAATCGGCACGCTCGTCTCCCCGTGGCTAGCCGACCGTCGATGTCTCGCTTATTGTGCCGAGATTGTGGTCAGGCGACAATTCCCGTCGTTGTCGCCGGCCAACCCGCTCGACAAGCTGGGTCACCACCATGATGGTGAAGCCGACGAAGAAGATCCCCTCGACCACCGCGCCCAGCCGGTTACCGAAGTAGGCCACCGCGAGCAGCGGGTAGGCGATCGCCGCCCCGATCGCCAGGGACCGGTAGATCCGGCCGGGCCGGGTGCGCTCACCCCAGGTCCGCAGCACCGCGAACAGCAGCGCCAGCGTGATCGCGGCGAACTCGACGATCCCCGCGCTGTCGTGCACGTACTGGCTGGCGGGCAGCCTGAAGTGCCACTCCGCGCTGAAGCAGGCCTTGCTCACCCCGTCGGCGCACACCTGCGAGAACAGCCCGCCCATCAGCCCGGCCAGCGCGAAGACCACCATGCACAGCCACTCCCGGCGCGCGCGGCCCAGACTGCCGTAGCCCGCGAGCAGGAAGGCCAGCAGCACCAGCACTCCCGAGGCGACGTCGCAGTGTTGCATCACCGTCGCGTAGGGCTGGCCGTTGACCTCGAGGTTGCTGAAGAACTCATCGGGCGAAGCCATCAGGCCGGGCTTCAGCGGGACCAGCACCCACCAGTTGTAGGCGATCAGGCCGGCGATCCCCGAGACCCAGGCCAGCACCCGCCGGGCGGTGGAGCTGCGACCGGCCGGAGCCGTCGCGGACAGGGCGGCTACGGAACTACCAGCGGCTGACGGCACCGTCACAGGTCGGCACCTTCCCTGACGCCCACTGACATGCTCCCGTCCACCTAAGCTCATGTGGAGTAGAGCCTCCACAACCCACCCTAACATTAACTGGAGTACTGCCTCCGGATCGCTACTATGGGTCAATGAGGGCGCACGATCAGCAGCGGCCGCTTCGGGCCGACGCGACCAGGAACCGCGACGCCATCCTGGCCGCGGCTCGGGAGGTCTTCGCCGAGCACGGCCTCGAAGCCTCCCTGGAGGAGATCGCGGCTCGCGCCCGGGTCGGCATCGCGACACTCTACCGGCGGTTCCCCTCCCGGCAGCACCTCGTCGGCGCGGCCTTCGTCGAGAAGGTCGCCAAGTACGCCGAGGCCGCCGAGGCCGCGCTGGCGATCACTGACCCGTGGGACGCCTTCACCTCGTTCGTCCGCACCATGTGCGAACTTCAGGCGGGCGACCGCGGCCTCGCCGACCTGCTGTCGATGACGTTGCCGACCGACGAGCACGTCGAGCGGCTGCGCGCGGTGGCCCACGCCCACGTGGTCACGCTGATCGACCGGGCCAAGGCCGCAGGCCAGCTGCGCTCCGACTTCGTCACCGAGGACCTGCTGATCCTGCTGATCGCCAACGCCACGATCGTGCACGTCACTCAGAACGCCGCCCCGGCCGCCTCTCGCCGGCTCGTCGCCCTGGCCCTCGACGCCTTCGGCCGGACCGACACTCCCGCGCTGCCGCCCCCGCCCACATCGGCCGAGATGGCCGTCGCCATGGGCCACCTCGCCGCCAAGCGCGGCTGCGGAGCCGACGGTGAGGCCATTCGCCTCGATACCGGCAACTTGCCGGTGCGGAACTCCGGCTAACGGGCAGACAGAAGACCTTATCGCCGATGTCGGCGACTCTATGCGACTCCCGATATGACGGGTATCCATCCGTCTGGTTCTTGTGGGCCAGTGTCACTCCGGTTGCTATCTGACTGGGATCGGGCGGCTCTCTAGCTGCGTATCGCTGGGCCCGCCTGGTCAGTTGCTCGCCTTAACCCAGGGTTCGACATGGCGACGGCCGGGCCCGGCGTAGAAGCCATGTCGTGGCGTGGAAGGCCTGCGCTGGCGCAGCAAGCCTGTCCTGGCGGAGGAATCCTGTCCTGTCGAAGGATATTAGTCGTCTGCGGGGAGCATTCCCTGATCGGGGACGGTTCTCTTGCCGACCGGGGAGCGCTTACGGCGCCCTGATGGAGCGTTTTCTCATCGGGGAAACCTGTAGCCCGGGTGGGCGATTGGACTGTGAAGGTCGCCTGAACGACGCTTAGAGTTCCGTCGCGGCCTGGGCAATGGCCTCGATCAGGTCGCATGCGGCCTGCGTGTCCGATTTGTCGAACTGGACGCCCTGGTCGCCTAGCCGCCAGGCCTTGGCCCGCGCCAGTAGTTCGTCGTGGCCGGGGAAAAGCTTGGCCGTGTAGTCGGCGGCGGCGGTCTTGGCCAGGATGTCGCCGGTGGCGATCGTGTAGTGCAGGCGGCCTGGGCCTAGCAGCGCATGGGTTGCAACCTCGGGTTCCAGCAGTACGGTGGGCTCTTGCCGGGATAGCCACTTCCGGACGTCGGCCGCCCACGGCAGCCAGTACGAGCGCAGGTTGCCCAAGTTCCACGCGCGCAGCCAGGCCGGGTCCGGCCCGGTGCCAAGCTCAGCAGCAGGTGGGCCGAGCAAAGTGATCCCGAGCCGGTCGAGAGTGGCCCACAGCACCGGGTCGGGCAGGTAACCCGAGCGCTCGAACGCCCCGTTGACCGCGTGGGGCAGGCCAGGATCATCGGCAGGCGGCACGACACCGAGGTCGTTGCGCCAGACGTAGATCGCATCCAGGTAAGGCCGCTCGTTCGCGCGGGCATGCAATTGCGCGAGTGCGTCGACATCGGTATCAGTGAGCGGCCGATTGGTGACGGTCAGGATGTCGAGGTCGCTGCGATTCTCGCGCCAATCACCGAGCGCGACCGAACCAGTCAGGTAAACGCCCTCCACCGCGCCGGGGAGCCCCGACGTCAGCAGGTCGAGATAGCGGTCAATCGCAGCCTTGGCCGTGGTGGTCAGCGCCTGGCTCATCGGCCCGACGCTACCAGCGCTACCCAGGCCGGGCCGGGCCGGGCGAACAAATTACCCCAGACCCGGCGCGCAGTGACTCCCCGCAGGGTCCGGGCCAGCTAACGCCAGCGGCGGCACGTACCTGAACTTCATCGGCGACGAGGGCCAGGACCGGTGCGGGCAGCGTTCGGCGCGGACAACTACGCCCGGCTGGCCGCGGTGAAGGCGGACTACGACCCGAGCAACGTGTTCCTGGGTAACCAGAACATCGTGCCAGCGACCTGACCCTGGCTAGGCTTGGGCGGGTGCCGAGCGTCGTCATCCCAGACCCGGCGCTCGTCGTGCTCGTCGGCCCGTCGGGCTCCGGCAAGTCGACCTGGGCGGCAGCGAGGTACCGCCCCGCCGAGATCGTCTCGTCCGACCAGCTTCGAGGCGTGGTCGGCTCCGGTGAGCACGACCTCGACGCCTCCGCCGATGCGTTCGCGCTGCTCGACCAGATCGTGGCGGCCCGGTTGCGGCGCGGCCTCACCACCGTGGTGGACACGCTCGGGTTCGACGCCGACCGGCGCGTGGCCCACAGCCGGCTCGCCGAGCAGGCTGGTCTGCCGACGATCATCGTGCTATTCAAAATTGCCCCGGCCGAGTGCCGGTCCAGGAACCGGCAGCGCGTCCGGCAAGTCCCGGCGACCGTCCTGGATACGCAAATGCGCCGGATGCGCGCGGTCACGGACCAACTCGCCGCCGAGGGCTGGACCATCGTCGAGGCCGATGCCGAGGAAACAGCCGGCCTGGCCATCGAGCCGTCGCACAGCGCCGGCAGCCGGCTCGCCGCCGACGAGCAACGGGCCAAGCCGACCCGGCTGAGTTTCGTGCTGCAGGTCTCGCGGTTCGGATGGGGCGATGACCCGGCCGGGTGGCTGGCCTCGGTGGTGGCCGCCGCCGCTCAGGCCGGCCTGGACGGCATCGCGCTGATGGACCACCTGATCCAGATCCCGCAAGTCGGCCGGGCCTGGGAGCCGATCCCCGAGCCCTGGGTCACCTTGGGCCTGCTCGCCGGCCTGACCTCGGGGTCGAGCCTGCGGCTCGGCACGCTGGTGAGCCCGGTGACGTTCAGGCCGCCCGGACTGCTCGCGAAGACCGTCGCGACGCTGGACGCGCTGAGCGGAGGCCGGGCGTTCTGCGGCCTGGGCGCGGGCTGGTGGGAGCGCGAGCACCTGGCGTTCGGACTGCAGTTTCCCGGCCCGGCGGACCGGCTCGGTCAGCTGGAGACGACGATCGAGACGCTGCGAGCGCTGTGGGCGACGGGAACGCGGGCGCATGAAGGAACGCGGGTCAGCCTGCCGGAGACGACCTGCTATCCGCGGCCGGTCGGGCCGGTCCCGATCATCGTGGGCGGCTCGGGCGACCGGACGCTGCGGATCGCCGGCGCGCTCGCCGACGGCTGCAACGTCCCAGCCGATCCCGACCTGCTCGACCGCAAGCTCCCTGTCCTCCGCAAGGCCTGCGAGCAGGCCGGCCGTGACCTCGACGCTGTGGCAGTGACCGTGCTCGACCTCCCGGTGGTCGGCCGTGACCGCGACGAGGCCGGGATAATCGTGGAACGACTGCGGGGCCGAACGTCGGCGTCCGCGTATGCGCGGGCTCACCACGCCGGGACCGCGGCCGACCACGTCGGCCGCTACCGCCAGCTCGCCGAGCGCGGCGTCAGCACGGTCTTCGTCTCCCTGCCCGACCTGACCGGCCCGGACGACGTACTCAAGCTCACCCCGATCACCTCCGCCTTCGCCTGATGCTCGATCTCCGAATCCCATCGCCGCTCGAACGACTCACGGACGAACGGCTGGCCAATTCAGGGGTGGAAGTCTGGCTCAAGCGCGACGACCTCATCCACGCCGACGTCCCCGGCAACAAGTGGCGCAAGCTCAAGCACAACCTGACTGAAGCGAAGTCGGCCGGGCACGACACCCTCCTGACCTTCGGCGGCGCCTACTCGAACCACATCAGGGCCACGGCAGCGGCCGGTCAGCACGTCGGCTTCGCCACCCTCGGGGTAATTCGAGGAGAGGAACACCTCCCGCTCAATCCGTCACTCGCATTCGCGACCGCCCACGGGATGAAGCTCACGTACCTGGACCGCACGACCTACCGCCGCAAGGACGACCCAGCCGTCCTCGACCGGCTGCGCGCCGAATTCGGCGCCTTCTACCTGATCCCTGAAGGCGGCAGCAACGAACTCGGCGCCCGTGGCTGCGCCGAGCTCCCGGCCGAGCTGGACCTGGACTTCGACCTGATCTGCTGCCCAGTCGGCACCGGCGCGACGCTGGCCGGAATCGCCGCCGGCCTCCGGGACGGCCAGCACGCCGTCGGCTTCTCGGTGCTCAAAGGCGGCGAGTTCCTCACCGCCGACGTCGCCGCCCTCCAACGCCGCGCCTTCGGCGCGGCCACCGAGAACTGGCGCCTCGAGACCAGCTTCCACTTCGGCGGCTACGCCCGCCGCACCCCCGCCCTCGACACCTTCATCGCCGACTTCAAGTCCCGCCACAACCTAGAACTCGACTGGCTCTACGTCGCCAAGATGCTCTACGGCATCTACGCCCGAGCCGACCAAGGCACTTTCCGGCCCGGCACGCGGATAATCGCGGTAATCACCGGCCCACCGACCCCGGTCTAAGCTCCGTGCCCGATCGGGCACTGGCCCGCCCAGCCCAACCCGATCTCGGACTATCCATTTTCGGACTATCTGATCTCGGACTATCTTATCTCGGACTATCCATTTTCGGATTATCCGATTTCGTGCTATCGCGTCCGTGGTTCCCTGGCAGCACGCCAACTGCGGCTAGCCGACTCTGCAATCGTTAGCAGCAAGAGATCTTGGCGAGTTTCAAGCGTTCATTCAAGGATCTTGGTATTTCTGCTGGCCTATAGACCATGCGGATCACAAGATCATGGTCCCGTCACCGATGCCGTCCGGAAGAACCTCGAATTGGTCATCCCGATCTGGAAAGCGAACCTCCGCCGCCAGTCAACTCGTGAAGGACTCCAGCATGTGGCTGAAGGCCCAGGGCGACTGCTTGATCCCCGAGCAATAGTTCCCGTCGATCACTCCTGGGCAGCGGCCATCGTCGCGCTGCAGCGCCCAGATGGACAGGAAGTCCATGCCCTTGGACTGGGCGAACTTCATCATCTGGCGGGCGTCGGGCAGGTACGTGACCTCGGTCTTGCGGGGGTAGTCGTCGATGCCGGGGAGCATCGTGAAGCCCAGTAGGTGCCAGAGTTGGCGGCTGGTCAGGTTCGGGTAGACCGACAGCAACTGCTTGTGGACGGTGTTGGCTGACTCGATTCCGAGCGCGCCCATCGGCAGTGGCTTCTTCTCGGTGCCCAGGTAGTAGTCGAAGACCATCAGGTTGATCGAGTTGACGACGGTGCCGTCCTTGATGGCGTTGCGGAGGATGGCGAGGGTCGGCTGGTCGAAGCCGTTCGGCTCGACGCCCAGGGTGAACTGGATCCACAGCGGGATGCCCTTGGCCTTGGCCCAGCTTTCCAGCAGCGTGATCGCCTCGTCGCGGCGGTTGATGCCGGCCTTGTTGGTCAGGGAGTTGGCTTCGATGTCCATGTCGAGCCGGTGAATGCCGTAGACCGTGACGACCCGCTCGTAGGCGGCGGCGATGGTCTTGACGCTGTGGCAGGCGTCGGCGATCTCAGTGCCGCCCTCGTCGGCGCTGTAGCCGCCGAACGACACGATCGCGCCGCCGCCGCGCTTGACCAGGGACTTCACGCCGGATAGGTAGCCGCCTCGGCTAATCGTCTGGCTGCCGAGGCCGTTCCAGGTGAGGGTGCAGGCACCGGGGCCCTTCTTGGCTCGAGCCTGGGCGAAGGCGAAGGTGATCCATTTTGCGCCCGACTGCTTGGCCACGACTGACACGCTGCCCGGCAAGTAGGCCTCGAAGTACGGCGCGTACACCTGCGCCGGGGTCACCCCCGAGGTAGCCGACGCCGATGCGGACGCGGGCACCAGGGCGAACCCGCCGACGGCCATGGCAGCGGCGGCAGCGGCCGCCCAGAGATAACGAACTCTCATCGAGGGTCTCCTTGGGAGCAGGCCAGCGAGGCGGGTCAACCGCCCGCAGGGCTTAGCCAACCACACCTTCTCTAATAGTTCGTATACTTTCCAAACAAATTTCGTCAAGGGGGATCAGGGCACGGACCGGTCCGGGGTCAGGAGCGTCGTCACCGGCGAGTGAGCGGGCTTATCCCGCCGGCCTCGCCGGAACCGTGACCTCGGGGCTGACCGACTGGCCGTGCCTTGGCGTGGCGAACAGCACTACCTGGTAGGTGACGGCGACCTTGCGGGTGACGACCTCGAAGGCGGCTCGCTTGCCCTTGTGCAGGCGGTGCAGGCGGATCGGCTTCCACTGGCCGGACCGGGTGAGCGCCTCAAGCTCGACCAGGTTCCCGTGCTGAGCGTATGGAACGGCTACGACAATCACGGCCGCCCGTTTCCTCGGGCCGGACTCGGCGCGCGCGGAAACGACAGGGATGACGACGACGCTCACCGGGGCGCTGCGCAAGCCCCTGCTGCCGGTGACCCTGAACGTCGCGTTGAAGGGCAGCGTCGGCACCGTGAAGGTGGCCTGGCCCTGCGCGTTGGTCGCCTGGTGACCGACCACGCGCCAGTTGGCCCGGCCGCCTGGCTGCCCGAGCAGGGTCAGCGTGACGCCAGGCTCGGGCTGGCCCCGGCTGGTGAGCGATGCGGAGAACTGCACGCTCGCCCCGGCGGTGATCTGCTGCTGCGAGGCGGTGATGGTGACGTGGCTGGCTACCGGGTGGGCCGACGAGCTGGGGGACGGTGAGGTCGGGTGCGGCGACGGCGACTTGGAGTGGGTCGGCCGAGGGCGGGGTGACGTCGCCGTGGGGCTCGGCGTCGGCGACGCCGAGCTGGTCCGGTGATGGTGCGGGGCACCGGGGCTGATCACCGACCCGGATGGGCCGGGATTGCGCAGCGAGGCCTTCTTCTGCACGTGCTTGGGCGAGTCGGGGACGCCGACGAAGCCGAGTAGCTGGTGCGCCACGTGCTGGATCGGGGATGGCAGGACAGCCGCGTAGCCGGCCGCGGCGAACCCGCCCGCGAGGGCGACGACGGTGGCGGCGGCCGCGAGTCTGGTGCCGGCGCGGAACGACCGGCGCTTGATGGGCTCGGGCGGGCCGGCCGGGGCCGGGGCCGGCCCCATTTGCGCATCCCTGACAGTGGTGAACATGGCGATGGCCGCGTGCTGGCCGGCGAGCTCGTCTTGGGTCGGCGGACCGGTCAGGGCGCTGATCAGCTCGCTGACGCCCGGATCGAGCGAGGCCCCGTCGTCGAACGGATCTCTAGCCACGGTCCACCTCCTTCGTCAAGCGCGCAGTCCCTGGAACCGCTGGATCGTTCGCCAGTGCCTGGACGGCGGGATGGCCGGCCAGGGTACGGAGCCCTCGGTGCAAGGCGACTCGGACCGCCCCCGATGACTTGCCGAGGATGCCGGCGACGGCCGAAGTGTCCAGGCCCGCCAGCACTCGGAGGGCTACCGCCTCGGCCTGGTCGGCAGGAAGGAAGCCGAGCAGCCTGGCCGCCTGGCGGGCCGACAGGGAGCGCAGCACCTGGTCTTCGACCAGGTCACGGTCGGGAACGGCGGCGGCGATGGTCTCCGGCATCGGAACGGTGGGACGGCGCAGCCGCGCCCTGACGTCGTCAATGGCCCGGTGCCGACCGACGGTGAACAGCCAGCGCCTGAACTCCTCGTCGCCGCCGGAGAAGGTCGGCAGGTCACGCACCACCTGCAGCCAGGTCTCACTCGCGACGTCGTCGGGGTCGGCGCAGTTCAGTACCTGGAGGTAACGGAGCAGGCGAGGCTGGAGCTGCCGCCACAGCTCTCCGAAGCCCGTTTCGTCGCCTGATCGGGCGCGGGCAAGCGCACTGGCCAAGTCGTCAGTCCATGTCTGCATCGCGCCAGTTAGGGTTGCACGCCGACGGGTCGGCCGGGGACCGTTTTGGGGGGAAAGCGGTCCCCGGCCAGCGCCGCCTGGCGAAATGCTAGGCCTTCGGCGCCCTCAGCAAGATGACCGCGCTGTGGCTGTGCCGGAATCGGACGTCGCCGGAGAACACGATCACGTAGGCCGTCCTCGTGGCCGGGGTGACCGTGAACTTGACCAGGCCGTGTTTGGCCGTCGTGGCCGAGCTGACCTCGGCCCACTTGGTGCCCTTGGTCCGGCTGAACAGCTCGACCGGCTTGGCGGGCAGGCCGTGACCGCGCGCGCGCAGCAGGCCGATGATCGCGTCGGTCTTGTGGTGCGTGCCGGGAACCGCGTGGTCCCTGACGAACAGGTGCGTGGGGATCTTGTGCAGGCGATGCGTCGTGGCAGCGCTAGCCGCGGTCACGGGCGCGAGCGCGCCGGCGATGGCAAGGCCGGCGACCGCGGTCGCCGAGCCCACGCGGGCCAGCACTGACACTCGGGTTGAACGCATGTCTCTCCTTCGAGCAGGCCCCGGTCTCCCGAGGCGATCAGTCGAACACCTCTACAGCGCTTCGCCCGCCCGATGCGTTACTGCCAAAGCTGAGAGCCCGGTCACGGTCGGTCCGCCGACCTGGTGCCCGGCCCCGTCATCGGCAAGGATTCAGGTCAGGCCGCAGCGGACCACCGCCCTCACGACTTACCGAGGCGAACATGATCAGACATCATCGGTCAGCCCTCATCGCCACCGTCATCGCGAGCGGCGCGCTGCTGCTCGCCGGATCGCCGGCCAGCCTGGCGGCCGGGCCGCATTCGGCGGGCGGACCGCAGCTGGCGGCCGGGCAGGCGCCAGGCACATGGACCAAGCTCGGGCTGTCCCAGACGGCGCCGCCCGTGCTGTGGCGAGCCCCTGACGACCAGACCTGGCTGGTCTGGTCGTCGAACAAGAACGGCACCTACGAACTCGCCAAGATCGCGCCGGCAGGTACCGTCGCGGCAAAGCCACGGCCGATCATCAAGGGCTGGTCGGGCGTGACGGCCGACCCGACGCTGCTCGCGCACGGGAGCGTGCCGCTGCTCGTCTTCTCTGGCCAGGACAGCACCGACCCTCCGCTCGAGCAGGGCTGCGTGGTCGGCGCGCTGCCAGCCAGCGGGCTATGGACGGTCCAGTCCTGGTCGCTGTCGTCGAACTGCGTTTTCTCCAACGTGGGCTACGGCGATGCCGCCGAGAACTCCAAGGGCACGCTGTCGGCCGCCTGGTCAGGCGGCGAGGGAGTCGAGTACCGGATCGGGGCGTCAGGATCGATCCCGGCGAAGGGGCCCGACGGCCAGATCTCGCTCAGCGCCGCCCACGCCAGCGCGGTGGCCGAAGCCAACGACGCCGCCGGCAACGGCGACACGTACGTGGCTTTCTACCGCTTCTTCTCGGTCAAGCCCAGCAGTGACGGCGTGTACGTCAAGGACCTGACCGCCGGCGGACCAGTCATCAAGGCGCCGCTGTCCGGCACGGAAAGCGTCTCCTACCCGGCCGTGCCACAGCGAGTGGCCCTGGCCAGCGTGTCCCGACCCGGCGGCGGCGTCTACCTCGCCTACTGCTCGAACGCCGGAACGTGCAACACGTTCCTGCTGTGGAAGGCGGGCGCCAAGAAGGCCATCACGGTCCCGCACACCAAGCTGGCGATCGGGCTCGCCATGTCGGCCGGACCAGCCGGCCGGCTCTGGCTCGCCTGGTACGACGAGCAAGACAACCGCGTCTACACGGTGCGGACGAACAAGGCCGACACCAGGTTCGGGGCGCTCGCGTCCTTCCCGGCGCCGTGCTTCGCCGACGGCAACACGCACCTGGCCCTGACGAGCGGCAGCTTCAGCCGGGTCGAGGTCGGGCTCGAGTGCCTGTCCGCGGGCGCGACCACGGTGCCCACGATCTACATCACCCAGTCGCAGGCGGGCCTGACGATCACGGCGAACCACGCCAAGATCACCAACAAGCACCCGGTCAAGGTCACGTTCACGGTCACCGACGCCGGCGACCGGGTCGCCGGGGCCAAGGTCGACCTCAGGGGAACGGTCAGGCACACCGGCAGCAACGGCACCGTGACCTTCACCTTCGCCAAGGGCCTGGCCCCTGGCGGCTACAAGGCATCGGCCTCAGCGGCCAGCTACTTCGGTGCCAGCACGACGGTCAAGGTGGTGCGCTGACCAGGCAGTCAGCTCGCCGGACTGCTAGCTAACCGGCTGCGCTAGCTCGTCGCGGCTGGCGCCGATGACCACGGTGGCGGCGTACTCGTCGCAGGCAGCCAACCGGGCGTCGAGCCCGGCCTCGGCGAACGCCGCCACCGCGGCAGCCGCCTGCCGCTCGCTGGTCTCGATCAGGAGATGGCCGCCCGGCGCCAGCCATCGCGGTGCGCCCGCCACGACCCGGCGCGCGACGTCAAGACCGTCGGCGCCGCCGTCGAGCGCCACCCGCGCCTCGTGCAGCCTCGCCTCGGCGGGCAGCAGCGCGACCTCGCTGGCCGGCACGTAGGGCACGTTGGCGAGCAGGACGTCTACCCGGCCGCGCAGCGCGGGCGGCAGCGGCTCGTACAAGTCGCCCTGATAGGTCAGGCCACCGATCGCTGCGAGGTTGGCGGCGGCGCAGCGAACCGCGGCCTGGTCGATGTCGGTGGCGTGCAGCTCGCCGAGCCGGACCCGCGCGGCGAGCGCCGCGCCAAGCGCCCCCGAACCGCAGCACAGGTCGACCGCGACGCCGCCTGGCGGCATCAGGCCCGCGGCCTGCTCGACCAGGAACTCGGTGCGCCGGCGAGGTACGAACACCCCAGGATCGACCCTGACCCGCAAGCCGCCGAACTCAGCCCAGCCGAGCACGTGCTCAAGCGGCTGCCCCGACGCCCGCCGGCGGACCAGGGAATCGAGGTCACCAGGATCGCGCGCGGCCGCGATCAGCAGGCTGGCCTCGTCCTCGGCGAAGACGCAGCCTGCCGCCCTGAGCCTGGACACGACGTCAGCTTCCGGCGAGCCGATCCCGGTCACCTCCCAACGGGCCCACCGGCCGCGGCCTGGGCGGTGTGCCGCATCAGGAGCATCGTGGTGACCGGGCCAACGCCGCCAGGCACCGGGGTCAGCGCCGAGGCGCCGCCAGCCTCGTCGGCTCTCACGTCACCGACGAAACCTCCGTCCGGGGTCGGATTCGTGCCGACGTCGATGACGACCGCGCCTGGCTTGATGTGCTCGGCGCCGATCAGCCCGGCCCGCCCGGTCGCCGCGACCAGAACGTCGGCCTCGGCGCACACGGCCAGCAGATCCCTGGTCCTGGAGTGGCAGACCGTCACGGTCGCATCCTGGGCGAGCAGCATCAGGGCGACCGGCTTGCCCACCACCACCGAGCGGCCCACGACCACGGCCCTGGCCCCGGCCAGCGGCACCTGCTCGCTGTGCAGCACCTCGAGCACGGCCGCCGCCGTCGCCGGCGCGAAGCTTGGCCGCCCGGCCGTGAGCCGCCCCAGGCTCACCGGGTTAGCGCCGTCCACGTCCTTGGCCGGGTCGATGTGCGCGGCGACTTCCTCGAGGCTGGCCCCGGTGGGCAGCGGGGTCTGGCAGATGATCCCGTGCACCCCAGGATCGGCCGACAGCTCGCCCAGCCGGGCCGTGATCACCCCAGCGCCCGCGCCGGCTAGCTCGTCCACCAGGCAGCTGATGCCCGTCTTCGCCGCCGCCCGCTGGATCGACCGCACGTACCACCTCGCGGCCTCGTCCTGCGTCGGCAGCACCACCGCCAGCGTCGGAGTCGGCCAGGACCGGCCACGCCCAGCGACGAAGGCGGCGACCTCCGCCGCGATCCCGGCCGCGATCGCCCGCCCGTCGACCAGCCGCACCTAGCCTCCCGACCCCGCGGCGATCCGCTCCCTGACGGCGGCGATCACCCGGTCGGCGACCGCGGCGGCCGGCCCGAACTCAGCCAGCTCGGCCCGCAGGATCGCCCGCCCGGCCGGGTCACGCAGCGCCGCCAGGTTGATCTCGACGTTGACCTCGGCGGCCTCCAGCGCCGCCCGGGCCGACGACGCGGCCACGGCGACATCGGACAGCACGTTGACGTTGGCCCCGGGCAAGATCCGCTCGCTCAGCTCGATGATCCCGGCCGCGACCGCCGCCGTCCGCAGCGGCACCCCGGCCGCGCCGACCAGCGCCACCTGGATCGCCTCGGTCCGCGCGGCCCGCTCCGCCTCGGTGCCCTTCGGCAGCCGGTAGGCCCCGCTGACCGCGCCGAACGCGACCGCGTCCTCGTCGGCGAGCCGGCGCGCCCGGGCCAGGAAATCGGTCGCCGAGGCCCGCGCCGCTCGCATGACCTCCTCGTGCTCCGCGTACGCGGGCTTGCCGATGGTCAGCTCGCAGACCATGCTCACCAGCGCCGCCCCGATCGCCGCCAGCATCGCCGCCGCCGCTCCCCCGCCAGGCGCTGGCGCCGCCGATGCGAGGTCATCCAGCCAGGAACCGGTTCCTTGGTCGTCCACAGTCTCTATCTAACTCAGCCAGCGACCTCGTCGAGCAGCCGCGCCGGGTTCTCCCAGCACACCGCCCGCAGCCAGTCATCCCCGAGCCCAAGCCGCGCCAGCGCCTCAAGCTGGTGGCCGTACCGGTAAGGGATGTTGGGGAAGTCCGTCCCCAGCACGATCCGCTCCCCCAGCTCCGCGAGCCTGGGCACCAGGGCAGCGGGGAACGGCGCGATCCTGTCCATGAAGTCGCTGAACGCCATCGTCGTGTCGAGGTAGACGAACGAGTACTTCTCGGCCAGGTCGAGGAAGTCACCGTACTCGGGCGCCCCCAGGTGCGCCACGACCATGATCAGGTCGGGATGCCTGGCCATGACCTCAGAGATCGGCCCTGGCCCGGTGAACGCCCCCGGCGTCGGCCCAGAGCCGCAATGCACCACGACCGGCGTCCTGGTACCGGCGAGGATGTCCCAGACCGGCTCGAGCTCAGGATCGCGCGGGTCATAGCGCCCGACCTGCAGGTGGGCCTTGAACAGCCGCGCCCCTTCGTCGATCGCGTTCCCGACGTACCAGGCGGCGCCCTCCTCGGGGAAGAACGTCGCGCTGTGCAGGGCATCGGGCGTCTGCCGGGCGAACTGCGCCGCCCACGAGTTCAGCCACTCCGCCATGTCTGGCTTGTGCGGATACGACAGCGCCCCGAACCGGCGGACCCCGAACGAGCGCAGCAGCGACAGCCGCTCGTCCTGCGGCAACCGGTAGGCGACCGGCCAGGGACGGCCCGCCTCGTTCCCGCCGTCGAAGTACGCCCACACCTTCGCGAGCACGTTCGGCGGCATGAAGTGCACGTGCAGGTCGATCAGGCCGGGCAGGCCGAGCCCCTGCCAGAACTCCGTCACCTCGGTTATCTCTGCGGTTACGTCTCGCGTCACGTTCTCAGTGTCCCCCACTAGATCAGTGTCCCAGTGGTGATAGAAAGGCCTTCATGTCGGGCAACAACACGCTGGATGACGACCACCCCACCTTCGACACCGGCATTCCGCACATCGCCAGGGTCTACAACTACTGGCTAGGCGGAAAGGACAACTACGCCGCCGACCGTGAGCTGGCGGAGAAGTTCATCCAGGCCGACCCGAAGGCGGTCGACGGGGTCCGCAGCAACCGGGCGTTCCTTGGCCGGGCGGTCGAGTTCCTCGTCACCCAGGCGGGCCTGCGCCAGTTCCTTGACCTGGGCACCGGCATCCCGACGGCGGACAACACCCACGAGGTCGCCCAGCGGCACGCCCCCGCCAGCCGCATCGTCTATGTCGACAACGATCCCATCGTCCTCGCCCACGCCCGCGCGCTGCTGACCAGCGACCCGGCCGGCGCCACCGACTACATCGACGCCGACCTGCGCGACACCGACCTGATCGTTGCCCAGGCCGCGAAGACGCTCGACTTCAGCCAGCCTGTCGCCGTCATCCTGGTCGGCGTGCTGCACTGCATCCCTGACGCCGACGACCCGGCCGGCATCGTCGCCAAGCTCATGGCCGCCGTGCCCGCCGGCAGCTACCTGACGATCTCGCACCCCGCCTCCGACATCCACGCCGAGGAGATGGCCAAGGGGGGCGCCATGATGAACCGGTCGCTGGCCACGCCGGTCACGTTCCGCCCCCGCGAGGCGGTGGCCCGGTTCTTCGACGGCTTCGACCTGGTCGAGCCAGGCCTGGTGTCGACCACCCAATGGCGACCCAGGCCTGGCGCGGACACTACACCGATGCCAGGGTGGGTAGGAGTAGCACGGAAGGTAACCGAGTGAACACATGGAGGCTTGATGTCGGAGGGACTTCTAGCCGACATTGACCCGAATGTGCCGCATATCGCCCGCGTGTACAACTACTGGCTCGGCGGCAAGGACAACTTCCCCGTCGATCGCGAACTGGCCGAGAAGTTCATCGCCGCCGACCCCGACGTGATCGCCGGCGTCCGCGGCAACCGCGCGTTCCTCGGCCGCGCCGTCGAGTTCTTGACCCGCGAAGCCGGCGTCCGCCAGTTCTTCGACATCGGCGCCGGCATCCCGACCGCCGACAACACCCACGAGGTCGCGCAGCGCAACGCCCCGGACTGCCGGGTGCTCTACGTCGACAACGACCCGATCTCGATCAGCCACGGCCGGGCCCTGCTCGCCGCGAATCCGGCCAGGAACGTCGACTACATCGGCGGCGACCTGCGCGATCCAGCCAACCTGCTGCTCGCGGCGGCCGGCCACCTCGACTTCAGCGAGCCGGTCGGCCTGATGATGCTCAGCTTGCTGCACTGCATCCCCGACGCCGACGACCCGGCCGGGCTCGTGGCGCAGATGATCGGCGCGATCCCGGCTGGCAGCTACCTGGCGATCTCCCACCCGGCCTCTGACATCCACGCCGAGCAGATCGCGGCCGGATCGGCCGTGCTGAACAAGTCGCTCAGCGCACCAGTCGCCTTCCGCCCCCACGACCAGGTGCTGCGGTTCTTCAACGGCCTCGAGCTCGTCGAGCCCGGCCTGGTGACGCACTCCCGGTGGCGCCCGCGCCCATGCGCCGACACGAAGATGTACTCCGCCTGGGCCGGCGTGGCCCGCAAGTAACGGCGACTTGGCCGACCATTGACCGGAATCGGGCGACTCGATAGCGTCCGCTAGAACGTGTTCTATTCCTGGCCGCACCCAGGAGGTCCAGTGCCGGACGAGCTGCACGACCAGAAGATCAAGATGACCGTCAGCGAGCGCAGCGCCGAGTCGCTGACCGCGGCCCTGCGAGATTGGCTGGCAGGCCAGCTCGAGTCCGGGGACCCGCCGGAGATCACGAACGTGCGGATGCCGGAGAGCGGAGGCTTGTCGAGCACGTCCGTACTGTTCGAAGCAAAATTCGCCGCAAATAAACCAGCGGGCGCTTATGTCGCTCGATTGGCACCCGAGCCCAGCGCGATTCCGGTGTTCCCCCGGTACGACCTGCCCGCCCAGTACAAGCTGATCAGCGGCGTCAGGGAGCGCTGCCGGGCCCCGCTGCCCGCACTGGCTTGGAACGAGCCGGACGGCGACCCGCTCGGCACCCCGTTCTTCGTGATGGACCAGGTCCAAGGCCGGATTCCGCTGGACAACCCGCCGTACGTGTTCGCTGGCTGGCTGTACGACGCGACCCCGCAGGAGCGGGCCGAACTGCAGGACAAGAGCGTCGCGATCCTGGCCGAGCTGGCTTCGATCCAGGAACCGGCGCAGGCGTTCGCCTGGCTCAGCCCGGCCGATGGCGAGGACAGCCTGCGCGCGCACGTCGAAGGCCAGCGCGAGTACTACCGGTGGGCGCTGACCGACGACGGCATCCGCGTCCCGATCATCGAGCGCAGCTTTGACTGGCTGGAGGAGCACTGGCCGGCCGAGCCTGGCCCTGACGTGCTGTCCTGGGGGGACGCCAGGATCGGCAACATCATCTACGACGGCTTCACCCCGGTCGCCGTGCTCGACTGGGAGATGGCGGCGATCGGGCCGCGCGAGATCGACCTGTCCTGGTTCATCTTCCTGCACCGGTTCTTCCAGGACATCGCCGAGTTCTTCGAGCTGCCCGGCATTCCCGGGTTCCTGCGCCGGTCGCAGGTGGAGCGGCGCTACGCCGAGCTGACCGGGTACGAGCCGAGGGACATGGACTTCTACCTGGTGTACGCGGCGCTGCGGCACGCGATCGTGATGGCCAGGATCAAGCGCAGAATGGCGCATTTCGGCGAAGACCAGCTACCTGACGACCTCGACGACTACGTGATGCACCGGGCCAGCCTGGACAAGCTGCTGGCCGGTACCTACGGATGGGACTAACGCCCGTGCCAATCGCGCTCGATGAGTACCCGATCCATCAGCTCCCGCTCCCGATGAACCGGGTCGTCACCAGCGACCGCAACTTCTACGACCGCTGCTACCTGAACGCGCACGACCGGACCGGGGACGTCTTCCTGGTCACCGGCCTCGGCGTCTACCCCAACCTGGGCGTGATCGACGCCTACGCGGTCGCCAGGACGGGCGAGCGCCAGTACAGCGTCAGGTATTCTGACGCGCTGCCTGAACGCAGCCTGGACCAGCGGGTCGGCGGGTACCAGATCGACGTGGTCGAGCCGCTGCGCAAGCTGCGGGTCCGGTGCGCCTCCCCGGACGGCAGCCTGGACTTCGACCTCGCCTGGACCGGCTCGTTCGACGCCGTCCAGGAGGACCAGCACCTGCTGCTGGCCGGGAGCCGGCCGATCCTGGACGCGTCCAGGTTCTCCCAGGTCGGCACCTGGACCGGGCGGCTCACGGTCGGCGGGCGCGAGTTCGAGGTGACGCCGGACCGCTGGGTCGGGGCGCGGGACCGGTCCTGGGGGATCAGGCCGGTCGGCGAGTCCGAGCCCGCCGGGCGGCCGGCCGACGACCCGACGTTCGGGTTCTGGTGGGTGTACCTGCCGCTGCGGTTCGAGTCGTCGATGGTGATCCTGATCATCGCTGAAAGCCCGGACGGGTACCGCACGCTGAACACCGCCAAGCGGGTCTGGCCGGACGGGCAGGTCGAGCAGCTTGGCTGGCCAAGGATCGAGATCAGCTACCGGCAGGGAACCAGGGAGCCGCTGGGAGCGACGATCGGCCTTACCGACCGCACCGGCCGGTCTTTTTGCATCGAAGTTGAAGTTCTGACCTCGGTCCCGCTGCACGTCGGCGCCGGTTACGGCGGCGACCCTGACTGGGCTCACGGGCGCTGGATGGGACGCGGCTGGAGCGCCACGAGCACCCATGACCTCACCGACCCGGCGGTGGCCGGGCGGATCCCGTTCGGGGTCACCGACCACCTGGCCCGCGCCACGCTCGACGGCGAGGAGGGCTGGGGGATGTTCGAGCACTCCAGCATGGGCCGGCACGATCCTTCGGGCTTCGCCGACTGGTCGTCGGTCGCCTAATGCTCTAGGTGTCGATGTTCGGGCCAGGGCCGATCGGGATCAGGCACCGCGGTGGCTCCGGCACTGCGATCACCGACTCGACGCCGAGGTCGGCCCGTACGTGCACGAGCTCGCCAGGGTCGAGCATCCGCCAGCCGGCCTCACCATCCAGCCGCTCGGAGGCGACCAGCACCGAGGCCGCGCCGTCCAGGTCGTCGCAGTGATACGACGACGTCGTGCTGCGGACGGCCAGCCCGCCGTCAGCCGGGCGCTCGAGCACGTGCAGGGCGTGCTGGTCCGGGTAGCGCAGCGCCCATAGCTCGCCCGGCGTCGCCAGGACCAGGTTGAGCGCGGCGACCGGCAGGTTGGCGGCGATCCAGGTCGCCGCGGCGGTGATCCCGGCGGCGACGTCACCGCCGCGGGCGTCGGTCTCCTTGGTGATCAGCGCGAAGTAGCGCTCGGAGTCGGTGTCGCCGTGCACCAGCGCCAGGTAGTCGCCGAGCCGGTCCTCCAGCTGACTGAGCTCGCCGAAGCCGCCGTTATGGGCCATGATGGCACCCTCCATCGTGAACGGGTGGGTGTTCGCCAGCGACCGGCCGCCGGTGCTGGCGAGGCGGACGTGGGCGACGAAGGTCTCCGACTCGCAGTCCTTGGCGGCGTGGACGAAGGCCGGGTCATCGAAGGCCGGCTCGGGCTCCTTGTCGATCACGGGCGCGCCGTCGGCGGCGAAGTAGCCGACGCCGCTGCCGTCGATGTTGCGGTGGCTCTGGGCTTCCAGCGAATCGGGCGCGTCCAGCAGCCAGAACGTGGCCTTGACGCGGGTCCGGCCCGAGTTCAGCCCGAATAGGCGGCACATGGCGGACCTCCTTCCGTTCGTAATGATTGCCGGTGAATCGGCTGACACGCCCGGCGCGCTGTAGTAAACATGCGTGCCATGCGCCTGGTGTGGATACCCGCAATCGCCGTCGCCCTCTCCTTGAGCGGAGGGACCGTCGCCCTCGCCGCGCCGCCCCAGCCCGCCGGCTCCCGTGCCATCGGGCCCGCGTTCTTCAACACGCTCAAGCCGGGGGCCAAGCTGCCGTCGGGGGCGCAGTGCGCCAAGTGGGTGCGGTCGCGGCCAATGAAGGAGAACAAGGGCGTCAACCGCAAGTACAACCACGCCACCGGCCAGCACGTCGGCAAGGACTTCTTCACCGGCGACACCTGGCAGGCGAACAAGCAGATCGCGCCTCGGGTCAACGGTGACTTCACCGGCACCACGGCCGAGATCCTGCGCTGGGCGGCCTGCAAGTGGGGCATCAACCAGGACATCGTGTTCGCCCAGGCGGCGGTCGAGAGCTGGTGGCGGCAGACGACCGAAGGCGACTGGGAGCCAAACGGCTGCCCGCCAGGTCACGGACCCGGGGTCGACGGCCAGCCGGGGCTCTGCCCGCAGAGCTGGGGCATCCTGCAGAACCGGTACCCGTACGAGGAATCGAGCTGGCCGGGCATCATGAAGTCGACCGCGATGAACGCGGACCTGGCCTACGCGATCTGGCGTACCTGCTACGACGGCTACGAGACCTGGCTGAACACGGTCACCCGCAACGGCAAGTACGGCGCCGGCAACGCCTGGGGCTGCGTGGGCCGCTGGTTCGCCGGCCGGTGGCGCACGGCGCCGGCCGAGCAGTACATCGCCAAGGTCAAGCAGTACCTGAAGGAGCGGATCTGGACCACGCCGGACTTCCAGCAGCCTTAGCTTTCTCCTAAGTTCGGTGCTTCCGCTGGCCTCACCGCTTCCCGCGGTCGGGCCGGCGGCGCATCGGCTCGCGGCCCGGCGGCTGCTTCGGGCTGGGGCTCGGGGCGAGGGCGGGGATCGGCATTTCCTGCGGCTTGCCGGTCTCGACGGTCAGCTCGGTGCCGTGGTGGCTGACCTTCAGCGGGTCGCCTTCGACCAGGTTGTACTTGGCTGACTGGCGGCGCACCTCGACCTTCAGCAGCCGGGACTTGACGTGGACGGTGAACGCGATCCTCGCCAGTCCCTCGGGCAGCCTCGGCGCGAAGGTAATGTCGCCGTCCTCGTGCCGCATGCCACCGAACCCGCAGACGATGGCTAGCCACGACCCGGCCAGGGACGCGATGTGCACGCCATCGCGGGTGTTGTGCTCAAGGTCGTGCAAGTCCATCAGGGCGGCCTCGCCCAGGTAGTCATAGGCGAGGTCGAGGTGCCCGACTTCGGCGGCGATGATCGACTGGGTCGAGGCGGACAGCGACGAGTCGCGGACGGTGAGCGGCTCGTAGTAGTCGAAGTTGCGGGCCTTCTGCTCGGCGGTGAACGCGTTGCCGCAGACGAACATGGCCAGCGCCAGGTCGGCCTGCTTGACGACCTGCTTGCGGTACAGGTCGAAGTAGGTGAAGTGGAGCAGCAGGGGATACTGCTCAGGCTTGGTGTGCGCGAAGTCCCAGGCCTGGTACCTGGTGAACTTGTCGGCCTGGGAGTGCACGCCGATGGTCTCGTCGTAGGTGATGTGCATGGCCTGGGCGGCGTCCCGCCAGCTCGCCGCCTCCTCCACGTCGATGCCGAGCTCGCGGGCCCGGTCAGGGTACTTGTCGACGACGTCGGCGGCGGCGAGCAGGTTCTTCTTGGCCATCAGGTTCGTGTAGATGTTGTCGTCGGAGATGGCGCTGTACTCGTCGGGCCCAGTGACCCCGTCGATGTGGAACTGTCCCTGGGAGTCGTGGTGGCCGAGCGACCGCCAGAGCCTGGCGGTGGCGGTGAGCATGTCCATGCCCTGCCCGCGCTCGAAGTCCCTGTCCTCGGCGGCGTCCACGTAGCGGACGATGGCGTCGGCGATGTCTGCGTTGACGTGGAACGCGGCCGTTCCGGCTGGCCAGTAGCCCGAGCATTCCTGGCCCGCGATGGTCCGCCAGGGGAACGCCGCGCCGGCCAGCCCGAGCTGCTCGGCCCGTTCCCTGGCCAGCGACAGGGTGTTGTGCCGCCAGCGCAGCGCGCTGACCGCGGCTTCCGGCCGGGTCGAGATCAGCACAGGGAGCACGAACATCTCGGTGTCCCAGAACGCGTGCCCGTCGTAGCCTGGCCCGGTCAGGCCCTTGGCCGGGATCGGGCGGCTCTCGCCGCGCGCGCCCGCCTGCAGCACGTGGAACAGGGCGAACCTGACCGCCTGCTGCACCTCGGTGTCGCCGTCGACCTCGACGTCGGCGCGGGCCCAGAAGTCGTCCAGGTACGCGCGCTGGTCGGCCAGCAAGCCGTCCCACTTGCTCTGCCTGGCGCTGCTCAGCGCCGCCCACACCTGGTCCCTGATCGCGGGCAACGAGCGCTCGCCTGACCAGCCGTGGGCGACGTACTTGACGATCCGAAGCGTCTGTCCTGGCTTGAGCGGCGTGGCCGCGGTCACCAGGGCGACGTCGGGGACCGTCCGGCAGTCGGTCTGAATCCCGTCAGGGCCTTCGATCACGTGGTCCATCGCGGCGCCGATCCGCAGCCCGCTTTTCTTGGTCACGTGCGCCAGCACCGCGGCGGTGCCCTCGGCGTGGTGGTACTCGCTGACCAGCGGCTGGTCGAGCGCGGCCGCCGCCCTCGGATCCCCGGTCGCGAGCGGCACCGGCTCGTTGGCCAGCAACTCGGACTGCACCGCGACCCGCACCTGGGCGTCCAGCGGCGTCACCTCATAGTGGATCGCGGCGATCGCGCGCTGGGTGAACGACACCATCCGGGTCGACGTGACCCTGACCGCGCGGCCGGCCGGCGACACCCACTCGACCGTGCGCCGCAGCACGCCGGCCTTGAAGTCGAGCACCCGCTCATGCGATGCAAGCTCGCCGTACCTGACGTCGAACGGCTCGTCGTCGACGAACAGCCTGATCACCTTGCCGTCGGTCACGTTGATGACGGTCTGGCCGGACTCGGGCTGGCCGTAGGAGACCTCGGCGTAGGGCAGCGGCCTGAGCTCGAAGAACCCATTCAGGTAGGCGCCAGGCAGGCCGTGCGGCTCGCCCTCGTCCAGGTTCGCCCGCCAGCCCAGGTGCCCGTTGGCGAGCGCGAACACGGACTCGGCCTGCGCGAGCATGTCCAGGTCGAGCTCGGTCTCGCGGAGGCACCACGGCTCGACCGCGAACGCGCTGTGCGCGATCACAGCAGGTCTCCCAGGTCCTTGACGACGATGTCGGCGCCGTGGGCGCGCAGTTCGGCGGCCTGGTCGCCGCCGATCCGGTCGACCCCGACCACGTACCCGAAGTTGCCAGCCCGGCCGGCCGCGACGCCGGCGATCGCGTCTTCGAAGACGGCGGCCTGGTCGGGGGTCAGCCCGAGCGCTTTCGCTCCGGCCAGGTACGTGTCGGGGGCGGGCTTGCCGTGCAGGTGCTGCTCGCGGGTGACGATCCCGTCGATCCTGGCGTCGAAGAGGTCTTCAATTCCGGCCGCCTTGAGCACCTGGGCGGTGTTCGTGCTCGACGAGACCACAGCCCGCGGCATCCCGGCCGCCTTGACCGCGTGGACGTACCTGACCGAGCCCTCGTAGGTTTGCACGCCCTGGTCGGCCATGACCTTGAGCACGAGCTCGTTCTTCCTGTTGCCGAGGCCGTAGACGGTCTGGGCGTCGGGCGGGTCGTCGGGGTTGCCCTCGGGCAGGTCAATGCCGCGCGATTGCAGGAACGACTTCGTGCCGTCCTCGCGGGGCTTGCCGTCGACGTACTCGTCGTAGTCCTTGACCGGGTCGAACGGCACGAATGGCCGGCCGGTCTGCTCGGCTCGCCGGCGCAGGAAGTCGTCGAACATCTGCTTCCAGGCGACGTCGTGCACCTTGGCCGTCTGAGTCAGCACGCCGTCGAGATCGAAAAGGCAGCCGCGTACGCTTGTTGGTAGTCCTAGCATAGGTTCAGCCTACGAGCGGTGCCCGGCGATGCGAGTTCAGGTCAGCGATGAAGCGGCGACTTTCGTCGCCGCCCGCGGCGGCACCGTGTGGGTCTGGGCCCATCGCCCCGGCTTCTGCTGCAACGGCACCCCGGCCGCGATGAAGGCGAGCACCACCCCGCCTCCCGGCGAGTCCGGCTTCACGTCCGTCGCCTCTGACGGCATAGACGTCCGCTTCCGCGCTCCCGGCGGCCGCTTCCCCGAGGTACTCGAACTGGGACTGCACGGCCGCCGCCACCCCAAAGTCGAGGCCTACTGGGACGGCTGCCTCATCATGCTGTGACACTGGCCCTGGCGGCCCGACGGACCCGGTTTCGGGGAGCATTCTCAGCGCGACGGGGGGAGCGTTCCCGTAACGGGGAGCATTCTCAGTGTTAGCGGGAGCATTCTCAGCGTTAGCGGGGAGCGTTCTTGTGACGGGGAGCGTTTTTGTCATATAGCGATACTGATTCTCCCCAGTAATGAAACGCTCCCCGCAGCCGATGAAAACGCTCCCCGATCAGCGCGAAAACGCTCCCCGATCTGGGAGTCCGCCCCGCAGACGATGAGTTCTCCCCGATCAGCCTCGCTGTAACCGCAGGCGGACCCGGATCAGATGGCGGGCGGGTTCACGCCAAACGACCTTGATGTATTCAGAGCGACTGCCCCTGTTCCTTGGCTAGGTCTAGGGCTATTTCTATGATCATGTCTTCCTGGCCGCCGACGTAGCCGGCTTCGCCGGCGCGCTGGAGTATCTGGTGGGCGGGGACGCCGTAGCGCTGGGCGGCGCGTTCGGCGTGGAGGAGGAAGCTGGAGTAGACGCCGGCGTGGCCCTGGACGATCGAGGCGCGGTCGGCCCAGGGGATCCTCGGCAGGAACGGGCGGACGACCTCGTCGGCGGCGGCGAGGGCGGCGCTGACGTCGATGCCCGTGGGCACGCCTAGCTTGTCGAAGGTGGCGGCCAGGATCTCGGTCGGGGCGTTGCCCGCGCCTGCGCCGAGGGCGCAGAGGGCGCCGTCGATCTGGGTGGCGCCGTTCTGGTAGGCCAGGACCGAGTTGGCGATGCCGAGCGACAGGTTCTGGTGCCCGTGGAAGCCGACCTGGGCGTCCCGGCCGATCTCGGCGACCAGCGCCTCGACCCTCAGCTGGGCCTCGCCGAGCACGAGCGCGCCGGCCGAGTCGACCACGTACACGCATTCCGCGCCTGCGTCGACCATGATCCGGGCCTGGCGGGCAAGCGCCGCCGGGTCGCTGCGATGCGCCAGCATGAGGAACCCGACCGTCTCCATGCCGAGGTCGCGGGCGGCCGCGAAGTGCTGGGCCGAGATGTCGGCCTCGGTGCAGTGGGTCGCGACCCGCGCTACCGAGGCGCCCGCGTCGCGGGCGTTGCGGAGGTCGTCGACGGTGCCGACGCCCGGCAGGATGAGGACCGCGATCTTGGCGGTGGTGGCCTCGTCGACGGCGGCGGCGATCAGCTTGAGCTCGTCGGTGAGCGAGAACCCGTAGGTGAACGATGACCCGCCGAGGCCGTCGCCGTGGGTCACCTCGATGACCTGCACCCCGGCGTTGTCGAGCGCGTTCACGACGGCCCTGACCTGGCCTTCGGTGAACTGGTGGGCCATCGCATGGCTGCCGTCCCGCAGCGTGGAGTCGGTCAGCCTGACCTTCGGGAGAGCGATGTCGGTCATGCCGGCACCCCCTTCCGGTCGGCGAGGAGCGCGCCGACGCGGGCGGCGGCGGCGGTCATGATGTCCAGGTTCCCGGCCCATGGCGGCAGGTAGTCACCGCTGCCGGCTACCTCGAGTAGCACGCCGACCCGGCCGTTGCCGCCCCAGTCATCACGAGGCTCGTCGAACTGCGGGTCGGCTCGCAGCGCGTAGCCGGGCACGTAGGTCTTGACCTGGTCCACCATCGCGAACACCGACTCGGCGACCGCGTCGGTGTCGGTGCCGGGCGGCAGCGAGCAGAACACGGTGTCCCGCATGATCATCGGCGGGTTGACCGGATTGAGCACGATGATCGCCTTGCCCTTGGCCGCGCCACCGACGTCCTCGATTCCGCGCGCCGTGGTCTTGGTGAACTCGTCGATGTTGGCCCTGGTGCCAGGGCCGGCCGAGCGGGACGCGATCGAGGCCACGATCTCGGCGTAGGCGACCTGGGCGACCCGGCTGACCGCGTGCACGATCGGGATCGTGGCCTGCCCGCCGCAGCTGATCATGTTCAGGTTGGGCACGTCGGCGACGGTGGCCAGGTTGACGGGCGGGCACACGAACGGGCCGAGCGCGGCCGGGGTCAGGTCGATCGCCTGGATCCCGGCCGCCGCGTAGCGCGGCGCGTTAGCCGCGTGGGCCTTGGCCGACGTGGCCTCGAAGACCAGGTCAGGCAGGTCGTCCTGGCCGAGCAGCCAGTCGACGCCCTCCGCCGACGCGGTGACGCCGCGCTCGGCGGCCCGGCGCAGGCCGTCGGAGTCGGGGTCGACCCCGATCATGTACTTGACCTGGAGCTGGTCAAGCCGCTGGAGCTTGGCCAGCAGGTCGGTGCCGATGTTCCCAGGGCCGACGATCGCGGCGGTGCGGCTCATGCGGCCTCCCCGGCTGGGCTGGCCTCGGCGAACACGGCGGTGACCGTCCCGAGCCCGGCGTAGGTCGCCGTGATCGTGTCCCCGGCGGTGATCGGGATCGACGCGGTGATCGAGCCAGGCAGGATCACGTCACCGGCCCGCAGCGTCACGCCCTGCTCGCCGATCGTGTTGGCCAGCCAGATCAGCGCGTTAAGCGGGTTGCCGAGCACGGCCCCGCCGGCCCCGGTCTCGGCCAGCCTGCCGTTGCGGGCCAGCAGGCACCCGGCCAGGGCGAGGTCAAGCCCGTCCAGCCGGGACGGGGTGCTGCCGAGCACGACGCCGCCGGAGGAAGCGTTGTCGGCGATAGTGTCGGGGAGGGTAATCTTCCAGTCCTTGATCCGAGAGTCGATCAGCTCGAGCGCGGGCAGCACGAACTCGACCGCGGCGATCGCGGCCGCCGCGCTGACGCCGGGCCCGGCCAGGTCATGGCCGAGCACGAACGCGATCTCGGGCTCGATCCTCGGCTGCAGGAAGCGGCCGGCGTCGATCGGGTCAGCGTCGGAGTGGAACATGGCGTCCATCAGGTGGCCGTAGTCGGACTGGTCGACCCCCATCTGGCGGCGCATCGCGGCCGAGGTCAGCCCGACCTTGTGGCCCTTGACGGTGCGGCCGTCCTGGCGCCAGTGATCGACCTGGTGAAGCTGGACCTGATACGCCTCTTCCGGCGTGAAGTCGCCGAAGGTCTCCGTGAGCGGAGCGACTGGAACGCCGCTGCGATAGGCATCGAGCAGCAGCTCAGCCGCCTTGATGGTATCCATGATCGTGATCCGTCCAAGCGGTGAGTTGGGCGCCCCGGAGCCTTGATCATGACCCAGGTAGCCCGGATTCAGCAATACGCTCGTTTCGTGACGCGCAATGGTGCCGTGATCCAGGACGCCGAGACGTACCTGCGGTCACTGGCCGAGGCCCAGCTACGCCAGGCGGCCGGGCGGCGAGGCTCGGACGCGTGGCGCGAGTTGCAGAGCGTGCAGCTAGCGGCCGGAGCGCTCAGCGACGTCGGTGCGATCGACACAGCGACCGCTGACGAGATAGCGGTCGATCTCGAGGTCGCGCTCGCGGCCAGGGGGCGTATTCGGAACGACTCGTTCGAGCGCCTGATCACCCCGCAGTGGCGTCGGTATCAGGTCAAGCCAGCGCCCGCAGGCCCGTTCCGCACGGTGAGCGTCGAAACGCAGGTCGTGACCGACATCGACGGTGAGCCAGCGACGATCACGCCGTTCGCGCTCGTGGCCGCGCCCGACCGGACGGTGCTGACGGTCGAGGTCAACCGGATCACCACGCACAACCGGGTCGGCTGGGCGATGACATCGCCGGGGTGGTACGACGTCCTCAGCCAGGTGATCATCACCGATAGCAACGGCGGCAAGCGCGGCGGCAAGTTCTGGGGCGGCGGCAGCCATGATCACGTCGGCGGCCGAGTTGAGCTGAACTCGCCGCTGCCGGCCGGGCTGGAGGGGCTGACCTGGGTCGAGCTCGACTTCGGCGCGGGGGCCGAGCCACTGCGAGTCGACCTGAGCCGGGCGCCCGTCCAGCCGATGGTCGCGACGCGCGAACGGCACGAGGCGACCCCGGCCGAGCGCTACATTGACGCGGCGACCGAGGAACTGCTGATCACCTTGGTCAGGAACCGAAAAATCGGCACCAGCCTGGCTGCCAATACCGAACTGGACCGGGTGATCGAGGCGTTCACCGCCACCGGCGTGATCGAGCCTGGCAGCCTCGCCCTGAGCCGGCTAGCCACCGTGGCCAGGCGGTTCAAGCTGAGGCTGCCCGATGAGCTCGCTGGCCTGGCCGACACCGAGTTGCCCGAGGAGTGGCTGAGTGCGATCGCGGCGATGCCGCCGAACGGTCGGGGCGAGGACTCCTGGGACTCAAGGCGGTTCCGGCAGCAGCTATCTGGAGCGCTGCCCGCCGCGATCGTCTTCCCCGAACTCGGGGGAGCCCGCTGGACCGTCGCCGGGATGCGCCGCGCCGGCAACTGGCTCAGGATGAACGTGCTCGGCTGGGGCGTGCCCGTAGGCGCCCGTCACCTGATGCATTATGGCCTCGACACGCTGCCCGAGCCTTTCACCTGGTGGGCTCGTGACGATACCGGGCAGTGGTACTTCACCAGCGTGGATAACGGCGGCCTGGGAGAGGACGGCGCCGAATTCGACCTAGAGCTGACGCCTGAGCTCAGCCTGGACGCGACCAGCCTCGACCTCATCCTGTCCGGCCTGTCGGGCCGGCTGACCGCCACCATCCCGCTCGACGGCGGGCCGTCGTGACCGAGCCCTGGCGGGCGGCCTTGCCGCCGGCGTCAGCGACCGTCGCGTGCGCTGCGGGCCCGCACCGGCTGCGCTGGAAGGAGGGCGTGCTCAGCGCGCCCGCGCACCCGGACAGCGAGGCCGAGCTTGTCCTGACTGCGCTCGGCGGTGACGAGACCGAGTGCCTTCGGCTGGTCCGACTGTGGAGCCAGCACGCCGACGACCTGAACGTCTTCACGATCGGCCCGCGCACCCCGACCGACCGTCTCAAGCTGGTGCGGGACGAGCGGGCGACGGTGATACAGCTCACCGCGCCGCTCGCCCCGCGCAGGCTAGCCAAGGGCCACAGGGTCGTCGTGACCGCCGGCATCGGCCCGCCTTCCGTCGCGCATGTAGTAGCGCGCCACAACGCGCTTCGCCGCTCCGGCTTCGACCCGGTCGGGGAGCACCGGGTCGAACTGCTGGCGCTGCTAGCACTCGGCCCGGCGTTCCAGCTCAGGCTGACCGCGACCGTCGCGTCCGCGTGGGCGGACCGCAAGATCCCGCCGAGCACCGAGCCGAGGCTGGCCCAGGCGCTCGCTGGCCGGCTCGCGCCGGTCGCCGCAGGCTGGCTCGGCATCGACCCCGATCAAGTCCAGGTGTCGCGACACGATGGCCCAGGATGGGGCGACCTCGAGCGGACCGAGTCCGGGCTGCGGGCCACGCTGCCGCTGAGCTGGCTGGCGAGCGTCTGGGCCGCCGGGCTTTCGGTGGTCGACGGCCGGCTGGCAGTCGGCGTGACCGAGGTGAACGGGCCGAGGGCGACGGTCCTGGCCGTGCGCCGGCCCGGCGACAGGCCCGAACCGCTCACAGTGGTCCGCCGGGCGAGCAAGTGGACGGTGACGCCATGACGGAGCACGGATCGGGCGCGGCCCGGCTGGTGGACACCGAGCGGGCCGAGACGTACCTGCGGGTGCTGGCCGAGGCAGAGCTCCGCGGCGCGGTCAAGCAGCGCCCCCTCCGCCGGCCGCCCTGGCCCTGGCTGGAGCGACCGCAGCGAAGGCTGCGTCGAGTCAGGCCGCTGCGCCTCCTGTTCCGCCGGGTGTCCAGGCGGGCGCGGGCGGTCAGGATCGCGCGGCTCCAGGCGGAGCGGCCGGGGTTCGGTCGCTGGCTGGGGCCCAGGCGCCGCCACCGGCAGGGCGGCTGGTTCGTCTCCGCCCACACGCTGGGCGGCCGTCACCGCTCGCCGAACCCTACGATCAACGCCGGGATCACGCGGCTCGCGGCCGCCGCCGGAACCCTAGTCGCCGCCGGCGCGCTCGAGTCCGCGGCGGCGGACGCGATCGTTGATAGCTACCGGCTCGCGCTGGTCCTGCGCCGGCGCCTGGACGACTGGCCGTTCGGGGCGGGCTGGTGGGGCTCGCCGCAGCGGCCGACCGCCGGCCAGCCAGCCCGGCCGCTCACCGCGATCAGCATCGGCAGGCACGTGCCGCTCGCGCTGGAGGAGCGGAGGGCCGAGGTGAACCTGCTGAGCCTGGTGATCGATAACGATCGCGCCGTGCTGACCTTGACGGCCAAGCCGCCTCCAGCCCTGGACGACGACCAGCCAGACGACGAGCCGGCCGAGCAGCCAGAAGACGATGACGACGACTACGAGCCCACCGAGTTCCTGTTCGAGGCGACCGTCACCGATGACCAGGGCACTGACTACGACGCGGCCTACTACACCAACGACGCCGACGGGGACGAGGACGATGACGAGCTGTGGACCAGCCAGCTTGAGCTGACGCCGGCGCCGGCGACCAGCGCCCGCTGGCTGGACCTGACCCTGTGGCCGGGCACGCCGCCCGTCCGGGTCCCGCTCGACGCCCCGCCGGCCCCGCCGGAGCTGACCGCCGAGCAGCTGCCCGCCGACCTTCGCGCCGAGCAATGCGTCAGCGCCCTGGCCGAGACCATGCTCAAGCTGCGGCGGCTATCACCAGAGGCCGGGCCCGTGGCCGAGTTCGCCCTGCCTATCGTGACCGGAGCGCTCACCGGGGCCGGGGTCGTGGCGCCGGACAGCCCCGCGCTGCGCCAGCTCGCCTCGCTGGGCCGGCGCCTGGACTTCGCCCTGCCCGCCAGCCTGGCGAACCTCGCCGACACCGAGCTTCCGCCGGCCTGGCGGAGCGTGCTCGACGACGCGGACGCAGCGGACGGGCCCGTCGGCGTCATTCCGGCCGCCGCTGTGCTGCCCGACCTCGACGGCACCAGCTGGGCCCTGGCCGGACTGCGCTCGACCGCGAAGTCGATGCAATTGCGCCTGTTCGGCTGGAGCCTTGCCGGGACTGACCACCGGCGCCAGGTCGACCGCAGTGCCCGGCTGCGCGAGACTCCGGGCGTGTGGGCTCGTGACGACACCGGCCGCTGGCACCACGCGGCGGGCTCGGAGAGTTCCCAGAGCGACGACCAGACCGACCTGACCATCGAGCTTGTGCCACCGCTGCACCCAATGGCGACGTCGGTCGACCTCATTGTCGCTGGCACCTCGGAGCGAGTCACCGTGACACTGCCGCTGACGTGGCTGACAGCAGGCGGACCGGTACCGGATGCGCAGGTACCGGGCGGAGAGGCGACGCCGTGACGCAGTGGTGGGAGGCGTGCGCGCCGGTGTCGGCCAAGGTCAGATGCGGCTCAGCGAAGCACCAACTGCGCTGGCAGGCCGGCGAGCTCATCGCCACCGACCACGAGGACGCCGAGTCCGAACTGGTGCTCGCGGCCCTCGGCGGCGATGAGCCCGAGTGCGTCCGGCTGGTCAGGGCCTGGGGCAGCCACAGCGATGACCTCGACGTCCTCGCGCTCGGGCCGCGTAGCGCCAAGGACAAGGTTCCCGGCCCCGAGGAAGGCACGACGATGCTGAGCAGCGGCTCGGGGCTCATCGGACTGGGCAGCAGGCGCGCCGCCAGCCACCCGATGATTCGGCCGGGCGGATCCGGGTCCTCGTTCGCGGCCGTGGCGTACTCCTCCACCCTGACCGTGACCAGCGGACTGACAGTGAGCCACCGGCGAGCACGCGGCCGTCATGGTGACGACCCGGCGACTCAGCGCCGCACCGAGCTGGTCGACCTCATGAATCTTGGCCCGGCCTTTCAGCTCCGCCTGTCGGCGACGGTCGCCGCCAGCTGGGCCACCCGGCCAGCGGGCCAGCACCGCCCGACGCTTACCGCCGCCATCGCCGGGCGCCTCGCGCCCGCGGCCGCCGCCTGGCTCAAGATCGATCCCGATCAGGTCCACGTGACCAGCCCCGAGGGCGATGGCTGGGGCGAGCTGACGATGACGGGCGGCGACCTCAGCGCCGCGCTGCCGGTCGGCTGGCTGGCTGGCGTGTGGGCGCCTGGCCTGGCCGTCGTCGGCGGGCGGCTGGTCGTGGCGGTGACCGGTGGCAGCTGGCCGGTCCTGCAGGTCAGGTCCGTGAGTCAGCCAGGACGAGAGCCGGAGCCGGGCACCGTGACGCGCCGGCGTCGGGGCTGGACGGTGGCGGCATGAAGGGAAGGCTGCTCGATACGACCACCGAGGCCCTGGGCGTCGCGGTCGCGGCCCGGGTGCCCGTCCTGCTCTGGGGCGCGCCCGGCACCGGCAAGACAGCCACGATCAGGGCCGTGGCCGACGCGATGGGCTGGCCGTGCGAGACCGTGATCGCCTCGATCAGGGAGCCTTCTGACTTCGCCGGGCTGCCCGTGGTGATCGACGGCGAGGTGATCTTCGCGCCGCCGGCCTGGGCCCGACGGCTAGCGCAGGCGGGCCGGGGACTGCTGTTCCTGGACGAGCTGTCCACCGCTCCCCCGGCCGTCCAGGCCGCGCTGCTGCGGGTCGTGCTCGAGCGCGTGGTCGGTGACCTCGAGCTGCCACCCGACGTCGCGGTCGTGGCGGCCGCCAACCCGCCTGAGCAGGCGGCCGACGGCTGGGACCTGTCCGCCCCGCTGGCCAACCGGATGTGCCACCTGGCCTGGGAGATCGACCCGCGCGCGGTCGCGGAAGGGCTGGCGGCCGGGTTCGTCGCCCCGGTGGTGCCGGTCCTGCCGGACGGCTGGGAGGCCGAGCGGCGGGTCACGCTCGCGCTCGTGGGCGCGTTCCTGCGGGCCAGGCCCGCGCTGGTGAGCGCGCCGCCGGCGGACGCGGCGAGCGCGGGCAAGGGCTGGCCGTCGCCCCGTACCTGGGAGATGGCGGCCAGGCTCTGGGCGGCCGGCACCGCGGCCGAGGCCAGCGATGACGCGAAGGCCGCGCTGGTGGCCGGCGCGGTCGGGGACGGCGCCGCCGCCGAGTTCCTCGCCTGGATCACCGAGATGGACCTGCCCGACCCTGAGGCCGTGCTCGCCGACCCGGCCTCGTTCACGCTGCCGCGCCGCAGCGACCGGGCCTACGCGGCGGTGACCGCGGTCGCCGCCGTGGTCGCGGCCGATCCGACCCCGGAGCGGTGGGCGGCCGGCTGGCAGGTGCTCGGCCTCGCGGCCAAGTCGGCCCCTGACGTGGCCGCCGTCGCCGCCCGGCTGCTTGTCCGCTGCCGCCCGCCCAACGCGCCGATGCCACCCGAGGTGAAGCAGTTCACGCCGGTGCTACGGGACGCCGGGCTGCTGCGGTGACCGAAGAACGAGCCGCCGAGGCGCTCGGCCCGGCGCGGCTCTGGGCCGCGGCGAAGTTCCCCTACCTGGCCAGCGGCGTGTTCGGGATCGTGCCCGCGCCAGCGCCTGGCATCGGCACCGTCGCCGTCGACGAGCAGTGGCGCCTCTGGGCCGACCCGGAGATAACGGCGGGCTGGTCCGCCGCCCAGCTCGGCAGCGTGCTGGTGCACCACGTCTGCCACCTGCTCCGCGAGCACGGCGCCAGGGCGGCCGGGGCCGGCGTCGAGACTCACGACGCCCAGGCGTGGATGCGCGGCGCGGACGCGGAGATCAACGACGACCTGATCCCGGCCGGGCTCGAGTTGCCCGGCACCCCGGTGCTGCCGCACCACCTGCGCCGTCCTCCCGGCCTGCTCGCCGAGGCCTACTTCACCGCGACCAGGGGCATGCAAGGCCAGCCCGCCTGGAACCTGGACTGCGGCAGCGGCGCCGACGGCCTGCACCGCCCGTGGGAAGGAAGCGGCCAGCCCGGCCAGCCCGGCCAGCCCGGCCTGTCCCCGTGGCAAGCCCGCCTGCTGCGCCGGCTGGTCGCCCAGGAGGTCACCAAGCAGCACGGCCATGAACCGGGCACCGTCCCGGCCGGCCTGCTGCGCTGGGCCACCGAGCTGCTCGCGCCGACCGTCGACTGGCGCCGGGCGCTTACCGCCGAGCTGCGCAAGGCGATCGCCGACACGATGGGCGCGGTCGACTACTCCTACCGGCGACCATCCCGGCGGGCCAGCGTGGCCGGGCCGGTCGTGCTGCCCGCGCTGCGCCGCCCGCAGCCGCAGGTAGCGGTCGTCTGCGACACCTCCGGCAGCATGACCGATGACCTGCTCGCCGCGGCGCTCGCCGAGGTGGACGGCCTGCTGCGAGCGCTCGGCCTGGCCAGGCAGCTGCGCGTGATCGCCTGCGACACGGCGGCGTCGGCGGCCCGCCGGATCACCTCGGCCCGGCAGGTCGAGCTGGTCGGCGGCGGCGGCACCGACATGGGGGCAGGGATCGTGGCCGCGGCGGCGCTGCGGCCGCGGCCGAGCGTCACGGTCGTGCTCACCGACGGCTACACGCCCTGGCCGGACGCCGGGCCCAAGAGCATGCGAGTCGTCGTCGGCCTGCTCGGTGACGACGCACCCGAAGCCCCTGGCTGGGCCAGGTCGATCCGGGTACCGGCGAGCGCGGGCGCTACGAGGGCCTGACCCAGGTGTTGGTGAACTTGCCCGCCGAGGTCATCGCCGACGTGGACACCAGCGTCTTGCCGCTGCCGTTCACCATCGTGACCCCGGTCGGATCCTGGGTGCCCATCGAAGTGCCGTTGACCTGGCAGGCGGTGTAGGTGATCTTGCCGAAGTCGGTGACCTTGCCACTGGTGCCCGGCCCCTGCGTGACTACCTCGGCCGATGACCGGGCCAGGCCGGACTCGTTCTTGGTGATCGTGTGGGTCCAGCCCGCGGTCGAGTCGGCGAGCACCAGCGTGTAGGTGTCGGCGCCGCTGAAGGTGACCGAGGCGCTCATCGAGTCGCCCGGGCTCACGGTGTTGCTGAAGAACACCGGGTCGGCCGGGTACATCTCGTACCAGCCGTAGTAGTCGGGACTGCCGCTGGTGCAGTCGGCGTCCATCCCGACTTGCTCGACGCTGTCGCTGCTGACCCCGTCGAGCCCGACCCAGAAGGCGACGTACTGGTCGCCGGCGACGCAGGTCGCGGTCGGCACCGTCCACGAGGCCGAGACGCTGCTGAAGGCGCCGTTGGCCCCGGACAGGTAGTAGCCTGCCCAACTGGTCGAGGTATCGGAACTGGTCTGCAACGGGCTGGCCAGTGCTGTGTTGGCTAGTGCGGGCCCCGACAGCGCGGTCCCGAAGAGAGTGAGAACTGCTAAGGATCCGACGGCAATGGCGAACCAGCGTTTCATGCCGTGAACATACAGTTTTGTCCCAGGGGAGACAAGGGGGACGCAACGGATCAGTAAACGGGCTACAAGATGCCCAGGGCCGCCCAGACCGCCTTGCTACAGGCACCGAGCATCGTCCAGCCCCAAGCCGCCGCGATGGCCGCCACGACCTGAAGGCCCCGGCCCGACTCGGCGTCGGCGTCGGCCGCTCCGAGCACCGGCGGCAGCGGGCTGCGGTCGGTCACCACGCAGATGACCCGGCTGGCCTGCCGCTGCCAGGCCAGCTCGACCTTCGCCTGCGTCTCGTCGTCGCCTTCAGCCGGACCGCACGCCCCGTGCCTGATCGCGTTCGTGACCAGCTCCGAGGCGATCAGCGCCGCCTCGGAGATGAGGTCGTCGAGTCCCCACTCGCGCAGTACCGACTTGGTGAAGTCGCGGGCCGCCTTGGCCGACTCAGGGCCGATGGCGAGGAAGACCTGCCTGACGCTCGATGGAAACGCCGCGGCACAGGCAGCTGTGACCGCCGGTACTGGCAAGTCAGGTACTGGGAGGTCAGGGACCGGGCTGGCGGACACCAGACTGGGCGCGGCGCCAGCGCCCCCCTCCGTGCCATAGCTCACGTCCCAGGTCTGCGCGAATGTCACCTGATGTCCCTAGTGCATGCAACGACGTCATCGTGTCCGGCCTCGCACCGGTATCGGGACGAGACCAAGAGAGCCTGTTCGTCCGTTACGATGCCATTAATGGCGTGCACATGCAAGTGCAGCAGCACAGAACGTTTGAGGCAGTGGTTATTGGCCCTGCTGGCGCGCTTTAGGCGCTTTGTCGCAAGCCGGGAGAGTCAGGATCAGCCGCCGCCGCGAAGGGATCTACGGTGGACATCGCATACAACGGGGTGCAGGCGTCTTCGCTGGCCAAGGCGGCCTGGCGCAAGTCCCGCTACAGCAACCCCAGCGGGAACTGCGTCGAGGCGGCCGGGCTGCCGACCGGCGGGGTCGCGGTCCGCAACTCGCGCTTCCCCGACGGCCCGGCGCTGGTCTTCACCAAGGCCGAGTGGGAGGCTTTCCTGCTCGGTGCCCGCGACGGCGACTTCGATGGTCCTGGCCTGTTCGTCGGATAGGATTTCCGCTAAACCCCCCTCGCTGCGCTCTTCCGCCCACACGGGGAGTTTCGGTATTCCAATGCCGCTTAGGCCCGCCTTGTAGCCGAATGGCCCGCGTTCGTGGGACACTCCATTGGTTGAGCCGACCGCACTGGGCTCACGCAGCGGGTTCTAGTAGGAGCAGTGGGGTTTCATAAGAGCAGCGTTCGGGAGGACGCATGGTCGAAGCAGCCGAGACCGGGCGGGTCGAGAGCCTGATCACCGGCGGGGGTGGCGGTCCCACCGTCCTCCGTATCTTGCTCGGCGCCCAGCTGAGGCGACTGCGGGAGGACAAGCGGATCTCGCTGGAAGAGGCGGGTAACGCGATCCGCGCCTCGCACAGCAAGATCAGCCGACTGGAGACCGGCCGGGTCGGCTTCAAGGACCGCGACATCGCGGACTTGCTGACCATGTACGGCGTGACCGACGAGCAGGAGCGGCAGGCGCTGCGCGACCTGGCGATGCGGGCCAACAAGCCGGGCTGGTGGCACGACTACTCTGACATCTTGCCTGGCTGGTTCGAGGCCTACGTCGGGCTCGAGGAAGCCGCGACCCAGGTCCGCGCCTACGAGGTGCAGTTCGTGCCCGGCTTGCTGCAGACCGGCGACTACGCTCGCGCGGTCACCCTGCTCGGCTACCCGAACGCGACCGAGCGCGACCTCGACCGGCGAGTCGCGCTCCGGCTGGCCCGGCAGGTCGTCTTCACCAGGCCCGAGCCCCCCAACATCTGGGCGGTGCTCGACGAGGCCGTGCTGCGCCGCCACATCGGCGGCCCCGACATCATGCAGGCGCAGATCAGGCACCTGGTCGAGATGGCCCAGCGGACCAACGTCACGATCCAGGTCGTCCCGTTCACCGCGGGCGGACACGCCGCCGCGGGCGGCCCGTTCAGCATTCTGCGCTTCGCCGAGTTCGACCTGCCGGACGTGGTCTACCTCGAGCAGCTCACCAGCGCGCTCTACCTGGACAAACCGGAGATGCTTGACAATTACCTGATGGTGATGGACCGGCTCAGCGTCGAGGCGATGACGCCGGCCAATAGCGTCAGGTACATGAAGGGACTGCTGAAGGACCTTTAACCCATTACGCAAATTTGGCGGTCCTCCCGCGACTGCCGTTGGGTGAGCCGGCCAGCGACCGGGTGCTCCATGGAGCCCAGGCGCTGGCCGACCTTTTGCATAAGTTAGAAGTTCACCAGCTGCCACTTCCGGCCTGAGTTGGCCGTCTTGTAGATCTGGCCGTAGCCGGAGAACCCGTCAGCCGGCCCGTACACGACCCAAGCTTCGCGGCCGCTGACGTAGGTGATGTCGTTGAAGCCCGCGCCGCCGTCGCCGGAGCCGATGATCATGTACCACTTCTTGCCGTGGTTGTCGTTGATGTAGATGAACGAGCCGATCGACCAGGACTCGACGGCCAGGTTCCGGCTCGGCGAGATCGCGAGCTCGGCCTGGATCCCGTACTGGCCCATGGTGCCGGCGCTGGCGTCAGTCTTGCCGTTGTTGTCCGACAGGTACACGGTCTTGACCGCCTTGCCGAAGCCAGGGTCGCCGTCGCACAGGAACCCGACGCCAGTCGCCGAGTAGGCGGCCGCCTGGACCAGGTTGAACTCGCTCTGCGAGCCGCAGGGGACGTGCCTGGCCCTGAACGAGGTGCCGCCGTTCGTGCTGACGTAGAGCTGGGACGGGTTGTCAGGGCCGTCGAGGCGCTGGTTGACCAGGTAGACCGCGTTGCCGCTGGCGCTGACGTCGGCGTTCACGTTCGCGTGCAGGGTCACCGGCATCTTGGTCCAGGTCGTGCTCGCCACGGTCGTCCGCCAGGTGGTCAGCGGCTTGCTGCCGCAGATGCCGGTCGCGTAGGCGCAGGGCGAGGCGATCAGGTACGCCGCCGTCTTGGTGACGGCGAGGTCGAGCACCTGCTTGCCGCCGCCGGGGATCTTCTCCGTCTGCCAGGTCTTGCCGCCGTTGGCGGTGTGGTACAGGCCAGGCCCGAAGCCCCAGCCGATGCTGGCGCTGGCGAAGCTGATCTCGGTGATCGTGCCGGTGCCCGCCTGGCCCATCTTCGGGATCTGGGCGTTGAGCGGGCCGATCTGGCTCCAGGTCGCGCCGCCATTGGTGGTGCCGATGACCTGGGACGTCGTGCAGTTGCTGACCTTCCCGCAGATCTCGGTGCCGAGCACCCAGCCCTGGCTGGGCGAGATCCAGCTAGTCGACTGGGCGACGAAGCCAGCCGGGACCGGCGTGCTGTCCGGCGACGCCTGCGCCGACGGCACCGCCAGCGCCGTCGTCGCCGGGAGGGCGAGGCAGGAAGCGGCCAGCGCCGCTGGCAGGACGCTCCATGCGATCCGCCGCGAAAGTTTCATAGATGACCCCAATCTTCACAACCGATCGGACACGGTCCGCGATGACCACTGAGACGCCGATCTCGGTCATCTGGTTGTAAATGGGCAGCCGAGTCAATCTCGGCGCTAGCGGAGGGTGGCTAGGGCGTGGCGGAGGGTGGCGAGGTTGCGGAGCCTGGCCTCGTAGGTGGCGCCGGCCCAGAGCAGGGCGGCGCCGATGACGGCGACCGGCAGCCAGCCGGGCAGCGCCTGGGCCAGCTGGCGGATCTCGGGCGTGAGCTGGTGACCGGCGTCGAGCACGGCGACCGCGATGCCGGTCAGCAGCGGCGCCTGGAGCCGCAACCGCGCTCCGGCCAGCGCCACGCCCGCCGCGCCGGCGGCGAGCAGCGCGGGGCGGAGCCAGCCGTAGCCTTGCCAGGCCACGATGAGGCTGGGCAGCAGCAGGATGGCCAGGCCCGTGCCGTAGGCCGCCCAGGAGCCGGGCTCTTCGCCGGGCTCTTCGCCGCGCTCTTCGCGGCGCTGGCCGGCCTGCCAGCCGAAGCCGAGCGCGATCGCGGCGGCCGGGACCGTGTAGGGCTCGATCGCGGTGACGCCCCAGGTGATCAGCCACGCGCACCAGGCCGCCTCGGCGATCACGAGCCCGGTCCAGAGCAGCGGCCTTCGGCCCTGGCGCCAGGCCGAGCCTGTGATGCTCAGTGCTGCGACGCTCAAGGCGCAGGCTGTGGCCAGCCAGCCGGAGCCGTCGGCAGCTAGCACGGCCGCCGCCGTGAAGCCGGCCGCCGTGAGCACGGCCACGCCTTCGACGACGGCCCGGCCGGCCGGGCGCTGGCAGCGCCAGGCGGCGAGCGGGTAAGCGGCGGCGAGGACGCCGAGGGTGATCAGGGTAGGCGCCGGCCCCGCCAGTGACCAGGCGAGCGTGACTGCGGTGCTGATCACGGCGCCGCGGGCCGAGGCGACGGTGCCGCTGATCGCGGCCCAGCCGGTCAGGACCAGGGTGAGGGCCAGCGCGCAGCCGAGAGCCACGCCGTAGGGCAGGCCGCCGGCGAGCAGGGCCGGGGCGAGCAGAACGGCGCAGGCCGTGGCGGCCGCGTCGAGTATGCCGCGCCGGTGGCCGCGCCAGGCCCCGGCGGCGGCGACCCCGGCGGCCAGGCTGACCGTCAGCACGCTGATGGCGAAGGAGAGCCCGGTGTGCTCGACGAGCAGCGGATGCCCGTGCCAGGGCTGGCCGAGCTGCCTGAACGGGGCGGCCCAGGCCAGTGCGAGCGGCCTGAACTGGGCGGCGATCGCGGCCGCGACCGCGCAGCCGGTGCCGATCAGCGCGACGGTCCGCCCCTGGCCGGCCCGGGCCCAGGCGGCTCCGCCGCCGAGCACCGCCGCGCAGGCGGCGACGAGCGCGAGCGCGTCCGGCTCGTGGGCGGCCACGATCGCGGCCAGCACGATGAGCGGGGCGGTGCCGACGTCGAGCACGCGGGCCTGGGCCGGCTTGCGTTCCCTGATGAGCGCGGCGGTGACCAGGGCGATCACGGCGACCCCGACGGCGGCGAACGCGGCTCTGGCGACCGGCCAGCCCGCCGCGAGCGGGGCCGCGATGGCAAGGCCGGTCGCGGCGGCGATGGCCAGGGCGGTGCCGAGCGCGGCCAGTCTCTTGGCGCGGGCGGCGGTCAGCCCGAAGGCGACCGTGAGGACGGCGAACACGGCCACGGTCATGGCCGGGCTTGCGAGTGACCAGGCCGCCGCGACGGCCGCGAGCACGGCCCCGCAACTCGCGGAGGTGCGGTCGATGGCGGCGGATCGGCTGGCCTGAGGCCGGTCACCCTCGGGGCTGGTCTCGGGGCTGGTCTCGGGGCCGGTCCCTCGGCTGGTCCTTGGGCTTTCCCCGGCGAGAGCGGGCAGCGCGACCAGCGTGACGGCGGCGACGGTGAGGACGGCGAGCCGGGCCCAGCCGGCGAGCGGCACCGTCAGGATCGCCAGCGTGCCGGTGACGATGCTCGCGCACCTGGTCAGGGCGCGCTCGGCTGACGGCGCCAGCCAGCAGGCGATCGCGGCGGCCCCGGCCAGCGCGGCCGGCGACCAGAGTTGCGGCCCGAGTAGCGCCTGCCCGCCCGCCAGCAGCACGCCCGCCAGCCAGGTGATCGCCCCGACAGCCAGGCTCATCACCTGCTCAGGTCTCCATTCGCGCTGGCCGGCGAACCGGGCGAAGCCGAGGTCGGCGGCGGCGGTGACCACGAGGCCGAGTGCGATGCAGTGCGGCGCCAGCCCGGCGGTGATGAACAGGAGGGGCAGCTGGGCTAGCCCGATCGCGGCGAGGCGGGGCCCGCGCAGCCTGGTGGCGATCCCGTAGGCCGCCCAGCTCGCGGCGAGCACGGCCGTGACCAAGCCAGCGGCGAGCGGCCCGCCGGTGAGGCCGGGATGCGCGAGCCTGGCGAGCAGATAGGCGTCGGCCAGCGTGAACGCCAGCCCGATCGCGGCCACCGACTCGGCGGTCGCGTCCAGGCCCCGGCGCCGCAGCGGCACAGGTGCGGTCAGCACGATCGCGGTCATGGCGAGCAGGATCAGGCTCCGGCCGAGGGCGCCGATGTCGGTCCAGTTCGCGACCGTGAACGCGGCGGCGGCGATCACGACCAGCACGGCGCCGGCGGCGAGGAGGAGCCTGGCGACGGCCCGGCCGGACAGCTCGGGACGCTCGGGACGCTCGGGACGCTCGGGACGCTCGGCGGGAGCTCGCGTCGAGTAAGGGGCCAGGGCTGGAGCCGGGGCCGGAGCTGGGGCGCTGGCGGTCGCGGCTAGCTCGGCGAGCAGGGCGATCCGCCGGTTCACCAGCCACGCGCGGGACTGATCGAGCCGGGCCAGTTCGGCATCGACCCACCGCAACTCACGTGCCGCCGACCCGCCGAGCCACACGCCGCATCCCTGGCACCGAAGCTGGTCAGCCGGGGCCGCGCAGCGCGGGCAGCGCTGGGCCGGCGGCTGCGCTCGCAAAGCTGTTTCCATGCGTCTCACGGTGCCGCAACCGGGAGCCTGATTCATGAGCGCGCGTACTCAGAACCGCGCACGGGATACTCAGGTCCGGCTAAGTACTATTTTCGCCTTCCCACACGTCATGGGATCATCGGCTCGTGCCCCCGCACATCGTCAGGCCCGCGTCCCGGCCGCCGCAGCTGATCCTGCCGCCGCCTACGAACCTGCAGGCGCCGCTGTGGCGGTCCATTGCCGCGTTCCGGTTCGCCTCGCTGGCGTACGCGGCGATCCTGCTGGCGCTGCGGCCTTCCTTCTACTCGCACTGGGCCTGGGCCTGGGCCGTGCTCGCGGGCATGACGATCTGGACGGTCGTCACGACGTTCCTGTACCCATCGGTGTCGCGCTCCTCCACCCGAGGCCGGCGCACCTGGGTGTTGCTGAGCGCGGACCTCGTGGTCACCGTGGCGGCCCTGATGTCGACGGACCTGCTGCAGTACTCGAAGTACATCCGCGACGGCGCGATGCCGGTGACGGCGACCTGGCTGGCCGGGCCCACCCTGGCCTGGGCCGTGGTCGCGGGAGTGCGGGCCGGGGCGGTCTCGGCGATCATCATCGGCGGCGGCGTCGTGCTGCTCCGGCGCCTCCAGCCGAGCGACATCCTGCAGAGCACCGACCTGGACGGGCCGGTGATCTTGCTCATGGCGGCCATGGTGGCCGGTTACGTGTCGAAGCTGATCGCCAGCGCCGAGCAGGCCGTCGCCGGTGCCACCGAGATCGCGGCGGCCAGCAGGGAACGGGAGCGGCTGGCCCGCACCATCCATGACTCGGTGCTGCAAGTGCTCGCGATGGTGCAGCGCCGGGGCGCCGAGATCGGGGGCGAGGCAGCCGAGCTCGGGCAGCTGGCCGGCGAGCAGGAGGCGGCGTTGCGGGCGCTTATCACGGCCGATGACCAGGCTTGCTTGCCGACCGGGGAGCTCGACCTCAGCGCTCAGCTCGCCCAAGATCCGCGCGCCTTCGTATCGGTGATTACCCCGGCCACGCCAGTTTTGCTTAATGAAAGGGCAGTATGGGAGACAGCGGCCGCCGTTCGCGAGGCGCTCGATAATGTGCGCAAGCATTGCGGCCAGGACGCCAAGGCGTGGGTGCTCATCGACGACGAGGGCAGCGAGGTGACCGTGACCATAAGGGATGACGGGCCGGGGATCTCGCCGAAGCGGCTCACCGAGGCCGCTGCCGAGGGCCGGCTCGGGGTCAGCCACGCGATCGCCGGCCGGATGCGCGACATCGGCGGCTCGGCCGATATCAGCAGCACGCCCGGCGCCGGCACCGAGGTGCGCCTGCGCGTTCCCCGCCCGCGCCCGGACCATGCGCCCCGCGCTCCCCGTGCGCCCCGCGACGGGCGGGCGGCCTAGCCGATGCGGGTCATGATCGTCGACGACCACCCGATGTGGCGCGATGCCGTCGGCCGGGACCTGGCCGAAGCTGGTTGCGAGGTCGTCGCGACCGTGGGCGAAGGCGCCCAGGCCCTGCGCATCGTCGGCTCGGTCCGCCCCGACGTCGTCGTGCTCGACCTCCAGCTCCCCGACATGCCCGGCGTCGAGGTGACCCGAGGCCTGGTCGCCAGCCACCCCGAGATCCGCGTCCTCATCCTGTCCGCCAGCGGCGAGCACGGCGACGTACTCGACGCCGTCAAGGCCGGCGCCACCGGCTACATCGTCAAGTCAGCGAGCCGGGCCGAGCTGCTCGACGCCGTCCGCCGCACCCAGGCGGGCGATGCGGTCTTCTCCCCTGGCCTGGCTGGCCTGGTGCTCGGCGAGTTCAGGCGGCTGGCGGTCAGCCCCGATCCCGACACCCCCCGCCTCACCGACAGGGAAGCCGAGATCCTCCGCATGGTCGGCACCGGCCTGTCCTACAAGCAAATCGCCGAGCGCCTCTTCCTTTCCCACCGCACCGTCCAGAATCACGTCCAGAACACCCTGAACAAGCTCCAGCTCCACAACCGAGTCGACCTGGTCCGCTACGCGATAGAACACGGCCTCGACTCCGACCAGACCTGACCCGCCGTGACGCGGATTGCCGCGCTCCCCGGCTGCCGACGCAGCCTCACCAGCGCGACGCTGATCCCCCCATTCCCGGCACTGCGCCCCGGCGGCCCGACTTACTCCGCCTACCTGAAGAGTGATGACCCGTGCGATCGTCCGTGATCTCGACCCGAAGATGATCACGGAACCGGTGCGGGCCCAGCTGCACCCCACCAACATCCCGCGATCCCGTCCTCCTCGTGATCACGGTAACTACCAGCATGATTACCCAGCCGAACGATCGTGATCATGGAATTTCCATGATCACGGACGCACTGTGGGCTCGGTGATCCGACTCAAGAGTCAGCACGGCGTTCGCCATTGCCTCGCAAATGAGGTCAGACATGGACGTAGCGAAGCCATTCCTGGTTGGATATGCGCCATGGAATTGCCCACCGCGGACGCAACCCAGCGCGGCCACGGCGACGCCGCCTTAACTCACCCGCCGGAGTCACTAGCCCAACGCGACCGCCAGCGCTGGGTCGACCGATTAGCGAAGCTCGCGAACCCCGCCACCGTCCGGGACGCGCTCAAGGCGCGCATGTACCGCCTAGAACCAGGCCACCCCTCCTCCCCCTGGAACTCCGACGGCACCCCCCGCCCACCCCTCCCTCGCCTCTCCGACGTAGGCAATCCGCGGTTGACCGATGCTCAGTACGCTGACCACGTCCGCACGGTGAGCAAGAAGCTAGACGAGGCTCGCGCAGCAGGCCTGAGGACTGAGCACCAGTTTGCGCTCGGACCCGATCATCAGGAGTGGACAGTTGATCGCGCCACACACCACCGGGCCATACTCGATGAGGTTTGGAGTCAGGCCGCCGAAGTTCCGTGCGAACGGAAGGCGATCATCGCTGGCGGTCTTGGCGGGGCCGGAAAGACAACAGTCCTCAACGAACACACTGCGGCCGATCAGGGTAAGTACCTGACCATTGATCCGGACAAGTTCAAAGAGAAACTCGCCCAGCGCGGTCTCGTCCCTGAGGTATCTGGACTATCCCCAATGGAGGCATCGAGTCTGGCCCATGAGGAGTCTTCTTACCTCGCCCGGCAGCTTTCGCTTCGAGCCACCGCGGCAGGCAAGAACATCATCTGGGATATCACCATGTCATCGTCCTCGTCTGCGGGTCGGCGCGTCGATGAACTGCGCAGGGCTAGCTACGACCGTATTGAAGGAGTCTTTGTCGACATTCCTGTTGAGACGAGCGTGGCCAGAACGGAGGCTCGGCACCGGCGCGGTTGCGATCTCTATCTGGCCGGGCAGGGACTAGGAGGTCGGATCGTGCCCGCCGAAGTGATCAGAGCGCAGAGGGACCCGGAATTCGGAAGCGTCAACCGGCGTGCGTTCGAGAGTCTCAAAGACAGCTTCGACGAGTGGACTGTATATGACAATTCGCAAGATGATCGCCCTGCGATACTAATCGAATCCAGCGGAGAGAAGACCTCGGCGCACCCACTTGACGAGAGAGGCAGATGATGGGCAACGAAGTGACGGAGATGCTCGACGCTCTGCACAACGGGACGATGACCATTGATCAGGTGGTTCAGCGTTTCAGGGAGCGGACCTGGCCACGGCGGCAACGACCCGAGCCGACGACCTACGCCGACATGGCCGCTGAGGAATTGCAAGATCCAGAGCCGTACGTGCCGGGCTCCTACGACGACGTTGCCGCAGCTTTCCACGACGGACGGCTTACCGAAGAGCAGTACACGAAGTTGATCGAGGCGATCGCCGAATCGAAGCGTGACGAGGACGCTCGATAGGGCCTACCGTTCCTCGCGCCTCATTCGCTTACGTTCTGCCAGGTCACAGGGTTGCCCGCTAATTGTCGGTGGGGGTTGGTAGGGTCGTTGTAGTTGGTAGAGAGATGGCATCGCCGGGATGTCGCGAGGATGTATTCGAGTTCTGGTTTGTGGTGAGTCTTTTTCCCGGTTGAGTGGCCCTCCGTTGCGTTCGTGCCATTTCCTTGTTGTGCTCTGAGCTGCTGCTTGGTTGTTCAAGCCGTGGTCTCTCGTCACGTCGGCGGTCGCTATGGAGGTGAGGCCGGATGTGTGATCTTGGTAAGCAGTCCGGCGTGCCTGGTGGGCGGCCGGGGTCGGCTGATGAGGCGCTTGACATGGTGCTGACTGGCATGCGGTGGCTGGCTGATGCTGACATGGGCGAGGTGCCGGTGGCGGTGCGGGCTGAGTGCTTGCGGCGGCTTGAGGCGGTCAAGTCGGTGCAGACGGCCGCGCACGCCTCGGTG
>DATKFV010000038.1:0-41158 GCA_035511035.1 Streptosporangiaceae bacterium | reverse complement strand
CGACAGCGCGGGCAACCTCTACATAGGCATCGCCAATCCCGGCCCGATCGGCGAGGGCGGGTGGCCTAAGGGCTATCCGTGGGGGTCCAGCAGGCCGGGCCCTGACCTGTACACCGACTCGGTCGTGAAGCTCAGCCCGGCCGGCAAGCTGCTGTGGTACTACCAGCTGACGCCGCACGACCTGTATGACTGGGACCTTGAGGACTCGCCCGTGCTCACCACCGCGAACGGCCAGCAGGTCGTGATCGACGGCGGCAAGGCCGGCATCCTGATCGAACTGAGCGCGCGGACTGGCAAGCTGCTGTGGAAACTCCCGGTCGGCGTCCACAGCGGGCACGACAACGACGGGCTGCTCACCGAGAACGCCACGCCGACCACGCATGTCCCGCTGCCCGCGAAGTATCTCCTGGAGCCGAGTGTCTTCGGCGGCATCGAGTCTGAGCTGGCATCCAACGGGTCCACGGTGTTCGCCGCCGTGAACAATCTCGGGCTCACCATGACCGCCCATGGCCTGGCGGTGAGCTCCAAGTCGTTCGCGGCCGCCATCACCGAGGCCACCGGCGAGATGGTCGCGGTCAACCAGGCCACAGGAAAGGTCATCTGGGACGACAAGCTCCCGTCGTCGCCGTACGGTGCCGCGACGGTCACCAATAACGTGGTCTTCACCACGACCTACAGCGGATACCTGTACGCGTTCAACGCCGCGACCGGCGCGATCCTGCTGAAGACGGCGCTATCGTCCGACTCCAACGCACCGGTCACGATCGACGGTGACTACGTCATCGTGGGCGCCGGCGTTCAGGCACCCAAGAGCGCCAAGCAGCTGATCATCGCCTACAAGCTCGGCGCGAAGGGCGGCAAGCTGCCCACCACCGTCGGCCCGTAGCCGATGTTCAGCGCAATCGTGATGGACCAGCCGACCGGCTGGCGAGGAGGCAAGAGATGAGTGAGCTAGCCATCGAGGTGCGCGGGCTGCGCAAGAGCTTCGGCGACAAGGAGGCGGTGGCCGGGATCGACCTGGAGATCGCGGCCGGCTCGCTGGCCGGGCTGGTCGGGCCGAACGGGGCGGGCAAGACCACGTCCCTTTCGATGATGACCGGACTGCTGCGCCCGGACGCCGGCCGGGTCGTCATCAACGGCCTGGATGTCTGGGCGGACCCGGCTGCCGCCAAGGCGGTGATCGGGGTGGTGCCGGCCGATGCCAGGCTGTTCGAGCGGCTGAGCGGCGAGGAGACGCTGGAGTACGCCGGGCGGCTGCGCGGGCTGCCCGCGACTGAGGCGCGCTCGCGGGCTGCGCAACTGCTGGAAGTGCTGGACCTGACCGCTGACGCCAGGCGGCTCGTCGCGGACTACTCCACCGGCATGCGCAAGAAGGCCTCGCTGGGCTGCGCGCTGATCCACAACCCGCCGGTGCTGTTCCTGGACGAGCCGCTGGAGGGCGTGGATCCGGTCTCCGCCGACGCCATCCGCCGGCTGCTCACGCGCATCGTCGGCACCGGCTCGACGGTGCTGTTCTCCAGCCATGTCATGGAGCTGGTCGAGCAGATCTGCGATCACGTCTCGATCATCGACAAAGGCAAGATCGTGGCCACCGGCACCACCGAGGCGGTCCGGGACGGCAAGACCTTGCAGCAGGCATTCATCGACCTGGTCGGCCCGCGGTCCAGCGGGGAGGAGGGATTGTCATGGCTCGGATCCTCGTCCAGCTGAAGCTGCGGCTGCTGCTCAACGCGCTGCGCTCGTCCACTGCGGCGAGAACCACGTTCTTCTTCAGCACGTTCTTTGCCCTCGTGGTCGCGGTCGGCGGCTTCTACGTCCTGGCCCTGTTCCGCGGGAACAGCGCATCGGTGGACCTGACCACGGTCATCTTCACCGCGTTCGCGCTCGGCTGGCTGACCTTGCCGATCCTGGCCACCGGCCTGGACGGCACCCTCGACCCGGCCACCCTCGCGCCGTATCCGCTGCGGACCAGGCCGCTCGCGGTCGGGCTGCTGGCCGCCTCGGCCACCGGCGCCTGGCCGGCGGCCAACGTGATCGCCCTGCTCGGGGTGACCATCGGCCTGGCCGCCGGCGGGCTCGGCGTGCTCGTCGCGGTGATCGCGGTACTCCTGCAGGTGCTGTTCTGCATCACGCTGGCCCGGCTGGTGACGACCAGCCTGGCCAGGATGCTGAGGTCGCGTCGAGGCAAAGACCTCGCCGTCTTCCTGATCATCCCGATTTTCGCCCTGGTCGAGTTGCTTGGCCAGGTGATACCCAGGGCGGCGGCTGAGGGCGGGATCACCGCGGCGAGCTTCGCCGGCGTCGACTCGTGGCTGCGCTGGCTGCCGCCTGGCCTGGCCGCGCACGCGATCCAGGACGCCTCGACCGGCCATCCAGGCACCGCGCTGGCCCGGCTAGGGCTGCTGGCCGCCGTCATCATCGTGCTGGGCTGGCTGTGGATACGCTCGCTGAGTCGCGCCCTGGTCACCGCCGACACCGCTACCGGGTCAGCGCAGGTGCGGGCGGCCACGCTGCCGCTGGCCCGGTACGGCAGGCGCGGCGCGGTGGCCGCCCGGTTCTGGATCTACCAGCGGCGCGACCCGACGTCACTGGTCTACTGGGCCATGACCGCGGTCATCATGGTCGTCGTTTCCGCCAGCACCATCTTCGGCCCGCACCAGCATCCCGGCGTCGTCATCGCCAGCGCCGTCTTCGGCGCCGGATTCGTCGGGTACTTCCACGCCAACTCGGTCGGCTTCACCGGTCCGCCCTTCGTCGTCGAGGCACTCGCGCTGACCAGCCGACGCTCGTTGCGGGCCTACTTCTCCGGCCAGAACATCGCGCTCGGCGTGATCGCGGTACCGCTGCTCACCGCGATCTGCCTCGGGCTCGCGGCCGCGGTCAGGCATCCGGATCAGGCAGTGCCGGCCATCGCGGTCGCCCTGGCCGGGCTCGGTGCCGCCCTGTGCCTCAGCAACATCCTCACCGTGACGCTCGCCTACCCGATGGCCACCCGAACCGGCAGTCCGATGCGCCAGGCCGCCCCCGGATACGCCTCCTACACCTTCGGCGGCATCCTTGCCAGCCTGGCCGGCGTAGCCGTCGCGGTCACCCCGGTGATAATCGTGGCCGCGGTCACCAGTTCCGATCCGGCGGCGATCCGGGCACCGGTCCTCATCGTCTGCTCCGCGGCGTACGGCCTCGCGCTGGTCTGGGCTGGCGTGCGGATCGCGGCCCGCGAAGCCGAGGACAGGCTGCCCGAGCTATGCCAGATCGCCGTCCAGAGCACTGTGTAGAACTTCGAAGGTACGTCAGCTCCGCGAGCCGGCCGGGTTCACCCCGGCCGGCTCCCGGACGTTCAGGTGCGATCAGGTCGTCACGGCAAGGTCCACTCCTGATTGGCATTGCCGGTGCAGGACCAGATCTGGACTTGGGTGCCGGAGCCACCCCAGCCGGTGTCGTCAAGGCACTTGCCGGAGTTGGGGTTGACCAGGGAGCCATTGGATTGGGCGACCCAGGTCTGGGCGCCAGTTCCGTTGCAGGAGTACAGGTCGACGGTGGTGCCGTTGGCGGTGCCAGCGGCGTAAACGTCGAGGCATTTGCCGAGCACCTCGAGCGTGTCGTTCGACTCCACCGTCCACTGCTGGGCGTTCGTGCCGTTGCAGGTGTAGACCTGGATCGGGTTGTAGTTCGCGGTGCTCGCGCTCCGGTCATCCAGGCAGAGTCCCTCGTACCCAGTGATCGGACCGGTCACGGTGCCGCCCCCGCCTCCGCCCGAACCGCTGGTGAATGGCTCGAACGTGTCGCTGAAATACCAGGTTGACTGCGAGATGCCCGAACAGGTGTCAGAGCCCGCCGTGCCAGGGCAGCCGCCGTTGTCCCGCTGCAGCGCCCAGAACGACAAGGTGCTGATCCCGTTGCTCTGCGCCCAGTTCAGCACCGTGGTCGCGTCGGCCTCGGTGAAGGTCTCGGCCGAACCGTAGTCGTCGATGCCGGGCATCTCAGTGACGCCGATCATGCTCCACAGCTGCGCTGAGGAGTCGGACGGATAGAGCGACTGCAGCTGGCTGTGCAGGTCAGCGCCGGCGGTCTCGGTGTCGGTCGCCATCTCCTGCTGAGTGCCGATGTAATAGTCGAACGTCATCAGGTTCACCACGCTGACCGTGGCCCCGACCGAGATGGCGTTCGAGATGATGGACTCCTCCTGCGAGTCCATCCCGGTGGGGGTGCCCGGCATCGTGTAGGAGAACTGGATGCTGCGCCCGTTCGCCGCCGCCCACGACTCGACTTGGGCGACCGCCTCGTTGCGCCGGTCGATTCCCGCGGTATTGGTCAGTGAGTCCCCTTCGATGTCCAAGTCGATCCGAGGGACGTCGTAGGTCGTGATCACGTTCTCGTAGACCTCGGCGATCGAGTTGACGCTCGTGCAGCTGTCCGCGATATCGGTGCCGCTGTTGTCCGCGCTCTCTCCGCCGAAGGACGGGATGACGTTGCCGCCGCTGGACTGGATCGCGGAGATGTCGCTGCCGAAATTGGCCGAGGTGAGCGGCTCGCTGGTGTCGCCGTCCCAGTACGCCGTGCACGAGCCGGCGCTGGCGGTCTGGATGAACGCGAAGGTCAGGTACTTGGCCCCGGATTCCTGGGACAGGGTCACCGGGTTGTCGCCGTTGTAGGTCTCGAAGTAGGGGGCGAATACGTGCGCCGGCAGTGGCGTCGCGGCCGCGAGCGCGGGATTCGCGCCGGACGCGGCTAAGACGGTCGCGGCGGCCGCGGTGGTGATGGCGGCAAGGGCCGCGTGGAGGGGAGCGGGTCTTCTCATCCGGAGACTCCCTTGACTGGTGCAGGCTGCTGATACCGGAGGCGAACGGCAGGAGGCCCAGCACGCCGAAAGAACGGAACCAGCAGGCCGCAGGTGCGGAACCAGCAGCCGCAGGAGCGAAACCAGCAAGCCGCAGGAGCGAAACCAGCCCTTCCCGGCAATGATTAGGAAACTTTCCTGTTAGTTCGCTTGCCCGGACGCTAACCTCAGACGGGCCCAGCGTCAAGGGCCACCGCATGCCCCGGCGGTGCTGTCGGTGCCGTCGTGCCGCATTGGCGGCGAGTGGTCAGAGGTCTTGAAGGCGCCCTAAGAGAAGATCATGGAGAATCTTCGCGGAAAAGAGCAAGATCTTGTGATCCGCATGGTCTATGGACCAGCCAAAATAACAAGATCTTGGACATGAAGCTGAATTCCCTCCAAGATCTTCCGCCACAAACGATTGCATAATGGCGTGGGTGGCGTCGACCGAACGTCGGCTGACACCGACGCCGTTTCGGCGACGCCGCCACCATCCAGGCCGACAAAACCACCCTCCCGGCCGCCACCGCCACCGCCACCGCCACCGCCACCGCCACCGCCACCGCCGACATCGTCACTCTCACGCCGTCACCATCGTCGTTCGGTGCTTCAAATATCTTGACTGTCAAGAACTTTGACTTTAATGTGCTGAGCTGTGATCGATGATGTTGCTCGCTCAGACCAGACGGCCCCGTCGCTGACGGCCGACCGCACGAGCGGACGAAGGGCTCGGCAGCGGCTGGCGTTCTGGCGGTCGCCCGAGGACCAGCCCAGCTGGGCAAGGCCGACAGCGCTAGTCATCGCGACGCTGGCCGCGTTCAGTTACGCCTGGCGCTCAGATGCGCCCGTGAACATCGAGATCTACTACGCCGCCGCCGCTCGCAGCATGTCGACGAGCTTCCACGACTTCTTCTTCGGCGCCTTCGACCCGGCCGGCACGGTGACCACCGACAAGCTCCCCGGCGCCCTGTGGATACAGGCGTTGTCCGTGCGGCTGTTCGGCGCGCACCCATGGGCTCTGGTCCTGCCGCAGGTCATCGAGGGCACCATCACCGTGCTGGTGCTCTACCACGCGGTGCGGCGGCTGGCCGGGCCGGTCGCCGGCGTCCTCGCGGCCGCGATCCTGGCGATCTCGCCCGCCACCGTGGCGCTGGATCGGGGCAACGTCTCAGACACGCTCATGATCATGCTCGTGGTCCTCGCCGCCGACGCGACCGTGACGGCCATCCAGCCTCAAGGCCGCCGCCGGTCCATCCTGGCCGCCGGCCTCTGGGTCGGCCTCGCGTTCCAGGCCAAGATGCTTGAGGCCTGGCTCGTGCTGCCAGCCATCGCCGTCACGTACCTGCTCGCGGCTGAAGGAACCTGGACCCAGCGGCTGCGCCGGATCACCGCGAGCGGCGCCGTGGCCGGAGCGGTCTCGCTGAGCTGGATGACGGTCGTCACGCTCGCGCCTGCCTGGGTCCGCCCCTACACCGACGGCAGCCACGACAACTCCGTCTTCAGCCAGGTCTTCGTCTATAACGGCTTCGGCCGGCTCGACGAGGCCTCCCCCGACCAGCTCCTGGACAAGTCGGTAAGGCTCGGCATACCTCAGCCACCGCCGCCAGCCTGGGACCGGCTCCTGACCGGCGCTCTCGGCCGGGACACGGCCTGGCTCCTGGCGGCGGCCCTGATCGCGCTCGTCGCCGGCCTGCTCGTCCGCCGACACCAGAACCGAAAAGACCCAGTCAGGGCCGGCCTGGTGCTGTGGGGCACCTGGCTGGTGATGCTGGCGGCCGCCTTCAGCGTGACGACCTTCATCAACTCGTATTACACCGCCGCGCTGTCCCCCGCGATCGCGGCGCTGATCGGGATCGGGCTCGCGCTCGCCTGGCAGCATCGCCAGCGGGCCTTGACCCGGCTGGCCGTGGCCGTCGGCCTCCTGGCCACCGCGGCCTACGGCCTGTGGCTGCTGCCAGACTCCGGGACCGGCCTGCCGGCCTGGCTAAGACCGGCCCTGATCGCCGTCACGCTCGTCGCGGCCTGCGGCCTCGGCGCCGCGACCTGGCGACCCCAAGCGCGCCGCCTGGCGCTGGCCTGCATCGCCGCGTGCCTGCTCGCCGCGGCGATCGTGCCAGCGACCGCCTCAGCGTCCGTGGTGTCAAGCGGCCTCGGGCCATTCGAGACCCCCTTCGAGCCGGCCGCCGTCACGGCCGACGCTACCGCCTTCTTCGGCGCCGGCTTCGCGGTGACGGCGACGTTGCCAAGGCTCGAGACCGCCAATGCCGGCCTGCCTTACCTCATGGCCACTCAGACCTCGGCCCTGGCCGCGCCCTTCATCTGGGCATCCGGCAAGGAAGTGCTGCCGATCGGCGGCTTCACCGGCACGATTCCCGAGCCGACCCTCAACGCGCTGCAGAACCTCATCGAGCTGAACGACGTCCGCACGTTCATCCAGTCGCCGACGACCACCGACCCCAGGCTGACCTGGATCGCCCGTCGTTGCATCAAGGTGTCCGCTGGCTCAGGGACGACCACGCCGCTACCGGTCAGCGTCTACTACTGCCCAGGCTGGATCTTCCTCAAGTAGGGCCAGCGGGCCTGCGGCGCCAGCCGGCCCCGAGGGCCGCGCCCGCTAGCCGGTACCGAGGGCCGCGCCGAGGGCGGAGATGTCCTGCCGGAGCGTCGCCGCCGTGCCGGCGCCGATCTGCCCCTGGGTCCGGTACTGGTCGAAGACCTCGACGAGCTGCGCGTACTGCTGCTCGACCTGCTCGGCGTTGCTGCTCGGCGTGTTGAACAGCAACTGCTGGAGCTGTTGGAACAGGTTCTGGCCCGCCTGCTGGGACACCTGGCCGTCGGTGACGCCGGCCTGTAGCTCACTGACCAGCGCGCCGGCCGCCTTCGCGGCTGGCGTGAGCCCGCCTGGCCGGGCTGGCGCTGAAGCCGGCGGCGAGCTCGGCGCCTGGCTGCCGCCGGTGGAACCTGACCGCGTCGAGTGCGCGGCCGGCGGCGAGCCGACGCCACTGGCGGCAGGCTGCGTCAGCAGCACCACCGCGAGCGCGGCCAGCGCCGCGAGCAGGCCCATCGCGAGGATGGCCTCGGTCCGCCGGCTTTCTGGCGCCCTGCGGCCAGCAGGCCGATGGCCGGGCGGGCTGGTCCTGACCCCGCCGCTCGCCACAGCGGGGAGCACGGTGGTCTTGTCCGGGGCGAGCACCGCGAGCAGCCCCGCCCTGGCAGCGGCCGCGTCGGCCGGGCGGTTGGCCGGATCCTTGGCGAGCAGCTGCAACGTGACCAGGTCAAGCTGCGGTGGCAAGCCTGGCCGCAGCGACGAGGGTGGCATCACGTTGTCGTGCACCTGCCGGTACGCGACGGCGACCTCTGACTCGGCCAGGAAGGGCGGCTCGCCCGTCAGCATCTCGTAAAAGACACAACCCAGGGCATACAAATCGGCCTGCGGACCGGCAGACAGGCCAGAGGCCTGTTCGGGCGACAGATAGGCCGCGGTGCCGAGCACGGCCTGTGTCCTAGTGCCCCCGGCGGGGAATTGCGCCTTGGCGATGCCGAAGTCGAGCACCTTGACCTCGCGCCCGCACAGAACGATGTTGGCCGGCTTGATGTCGCGATGCACGAGGCCGGCTGCGTGCGCGGCCTCAAGCGCGTCGCAGACCGCCGCCGCGATCGTGACCGCCTCGGTCGCAGGCAGCGTCCCGGTCTGGTCGAGCACCTGCCTGAGCGTGCGCCCGGCCAGCAGTTCCATCACGATGTAAGGCGTGCCAGCGTCGACGCCGCTGTCGAAGACGGTCACGATCCTGGAGTTGCTGAGCGCGGCGACGTTCCGCGCCTCCCGCTCGAACCTGGCCAGGAAGGCCGTGTCGGCCGCGAACTGCGGGTTGAGCACCTTCACGGCGACATCGCGGCCGAGTACCTCGTCGGTCGCGCGCCAGACCGTGGCCATTCCGCCGGTGCCGATGATCTCAGCCAGCGCGTAGCGGCCACCGAGGACGCCGGTGTCAGCCATCGCCATAACCACAGTCTTACCGCATTTCGACTAGGCATGGGCAGACCAGGAAACACGCCCGGCGTAACCTCGGGCCGTGGTCGGGCCGTGGTCGGGCCGGCGAGATCGCAGGCCGGTCAAGGCAGCCGCGTGCCCAAGCGGCGAGCATGTGACCACGTTCGCCACGCAGGCCACAGGCGACGCACCAGCCACCCCCGGCGCGGTATCTGACCAGGTCACAATGACACCGCCTGTCTCTTTTGACGGGGTGTTCAAAGCCAGGCAGCGGTAGTCATGACACTCTGGGAGGGCACCAACCCCTCGAGTAAGGAGCAAGGTACGTGCGTAAGTACCTTTATCTCGCAGTAGCGGCCGCCTCCGTGGCGGTTCTCGCGGCGCCCGTGGCCGCGGGAGCAGCGACAGCAAGCGGCAGCAGCGTTCTTACGGTCAGCAAGGCCGGCGGTACCGCGGTCAAGACGAAGGCCGTGCTGAAGGCCAGCCTGGCCAAGGGGACCAGCGCGGTCTTCAAGACCAGCCTGTTCAGCCTCACCTGCAAGTCGGCTAGCTTCAGCGCCAAGGTCACGAAGAACCCGAAGGCGAAGGGAACGGCGACCGAATCGCTGACCACGCAAGCGTTCAGCAAGTGCACGGTCTCGCTAAGCGGCGTGACGGTCAAGAGCATCAAGGTCAGCAACCTTCCCTACAACGTCTCAGTCAGAGACTCGAAGGGTGACCCGGTCGCGGTCACCGGGACGAAGAAGACGAAGCCGGTCTCGACGACCGTCACGGTGAGCTTCGACGGATCGTCGTTCGCCTGCTCCTACAAGATCGCGACCCTCAAGGGAGCGGCCTCCAACAAGACCAACTCGATCACCTTCACCAAGCAGAGCTTCAGCAAGACGGCGGGTAGCAGCCTGTGCCCGTCGACCGCCAGCTTCACCTCGGCCTTCGGTCCGGTGACCGACAGCAGCGTGAAGGGAAACCCGAAGGTGTTCCTGAACTAGCCAGCCCGGACGAGAGCTAGTCAGTCCAAGCGGCCCGGCATCGGCGCGAGATCGGCCGATGCCGGGCCGTCGTCTGCCCGCAGGTAATCAGCGGTCAAAGACCGTACCCCAGCTTGAGCAAGCGCCGGCCACGTCGCGCGTGAGCGTCGGGCGTCTTGGAAACAGGTCATCCCGTATCGGGGAATGGGTAACCAAGACGGGGGAAGTGAATGCACCGCAAGCTGGACATCCTGGCCGAGAAGGGATACGTCATCCTGCGCGACCGGCCGGGGACCATGATGCCTTCGGCCGACTGGCTGTCGCTCACCTACATGGACTGGAAGAGCGGCGGCGACACTAACTTCGCGCCGCTGGCCTCCGCGACCGGCGAGATGGACTGCCGCGGCTTCTGGGACCACGGCAAGGCCGACAAGGAAGGCATCTGGACCTCGAACCGGGAGCTCGCGCCGCACCTGGTCGACTACGTCGAGGAGGTCGGTGGCAACTACGGCCGGGTGCGAGTGATCAAGCTCAACCCCAGCGACGAGGAAACCGCGCTGAAGCAGCTCCACCTGGACGACAACAACCGGCTCAACCCGGAAGGGACTGGCTGGGTCGTGCGGTCCTGGCTTGAGCTCGACGACGCCCCCGAGGAGTCGATGTTCATCCTGCGCGAGGTCAAGCACGACCCGTCGACCGAGACGAGGATAAGGCTGCATCCCGGCATGCAGCTGCTGATCGACACCGAGCGGCTCTACCACGTGGTCTGGCACCCTGGCCCGGAGCCCAGGTACGCGCTCATCACCTCGTGGGAGACCGACGACGCGCTGGAGCGCTGGGTGACCAGGGAGCTATCGGGCGGCCGCCAGCTCACCGGCAGCATCTCCTAAATAACGCAGCATCATCCGTATCGGCCGGTTTCCGGCACCTCGCGTCGCCGGAACCCGGCCGATACGAATTGGCCGGTCGTGTCATCGATTCACCCGGTGCGGCGGGCTGCCGACATGTACTGTCAGTCCAGACGCCATCGGCTTTGCTACTAGCGCCCTGGTCAGCGGGGTAGGCGTCCCTCGCGTGTCACGTCATCGTGGCGCTTCCCGAGATTGGTTTGGTACTGCGAGAATGGAACATTCTGCGCATTCTGTCCTGCGCGACTTAGGAGAGCGGTCGACTGCCGACGATGTCCGGCGGCCGCGAGTTGCGATCTCAGGCGTCTACCTGATGGCCGGCATCATGCTCGGCACCTGGTTCACCCGCTTACCTCAGCTTCGCATCCACATTGGGCTCAGCTACGGCGAGCTCGGCGCGGTCCTGCTGGCCCAGATGCTCGGCCTGATCGTCGCCATTCAGTTCGCTGAACCCCTGTTCGCGAGGTTCGGGCACCGCTTAGTCGTCTGGGTCGTCGCGGTGATCGTGCCCTGGTCGCTGCCGTTCATGGCCGCCGTTCACGGGCTCGGGGCCGCGGCGGCCGTGGCTCTGGGCTGGGGCCTCGCCGCCGGCGTCATCGACGTGGGCATGAACGCGCTCGGCGTGCGCACCGAGCGGGCGGTACGGCGGCCCATTCTCAACAGCCTGCTCGCGACCTGGGGTGCCGGGGCGCTGTGCGGATCGCTGGTGACCGCGGCGACGGTGCGGGCCGGCCTGAGTCCGCTCGCCGACTTCCTGTGGGTCGCGGTCGCGCTGAGCTGCGTCGGGCTAGTCGTGGGCCGGTTCCTGCTGCCGGACACGGCCCAGCAAGGCGGCGACGAGGCTGGCCGCCCGCGCCTGCTGCTGAACCTGCGTGGCGGCTGGACCAGGGCGGTGGTCGTGCTCGGCATCGTCGGCGCCACGGCGGCGCTCTGCGAGGCCTCCGTGTCGGGCTGGTGCGGCATCTTCCTGACCCAGCAGCGCGGGGCCGCGGCGAGCGTGGCATCCTTCGGCTACACCGCGTTCATCGTGGCCGAGACGATGACCCGCATGGTCGGCGACCGGCTGCACCTGCGGTTCGGGGCGGTCGCGCTGGTCCGCGGCTGCGTGGCGGTGACCGCGCTCGGCCTGCTGGTCGTGATCACGGTGCCGCTGCTCTGGGTGGACGTCGGGGGCTTCGCCCTGCAGGGCTGCGGTATCGCCGTGCTGATCCCGATCATCACCGGCGCGGTCGGCCACGGCGGCGCGCCCGACGGCTCCGCCTCTGGCACGAGGATCGCCATTGCCCGTTTCACCACCCTGTACTATTGCGGCGCGATAGCGGGCCCGGCGATCGTCGGCTGGCTGGCGCAGTTCTTCGGCATCGCCACCGCGCTCGCCCTGCTGATCCCGCCCCTGCTGTTCATCGCCTTGCTGGCCAAGGCGACCGCGCCCGCCTCCAGCGTCTACGCGCCGCTCCCGGCCGTCGCCGACCACGAGTCCATGGAGGCCGAACTAGTCGGCTAGCCCTCCCGGCCGCTGCCTCGGTGACCCGTTGCAACGTTAACGACTCAGTTCGTGGGCAGCTCACCTCGCCGCAACGCGCCCATCCCCGCGATCGTCCGGGATCATGGCCCGCCCGTAATCACGGTGATTCGGACGGGTGATCACGCGCCGAACTACCGAGATCATGAGAATTCGAGCGTCACGGAAGCCTGCGGCGTGCTCGGTCATCCTGCTGAACTGCCGCCCGACCTCGCCGAAGCGTTCACAGACGGCTACGGAGAGCCGCCCAGCGACACCGACCGCGTCATCATCCACGGCTGCGCCGCGATCACCGCGATCTGGCTGACGATCAAGGCCCGTGAAACGAGCCAGCCCTCCTTCGAGCAAGCCAGCCGGGCCGCCCTGACCCGCCTGCTCGCTCAGGGCTAGCGCCCGCGAAACCGGCTAGCTCTAAGCGGCGACTCGAAGTCGAGCATGAGGCGAATCGTACATCTGGCCCCGGCGGCAGCCGTGACGGTCAGAGGCCGATGATTAGGCCGTCGTGGGCGGCGGGCAGGTCGGTCTCCTCCAGCCGGCGCAGCATGTCGGCCGACATGTGGGTAAGCACCAGCCGCTGCGCGGCCAGTTCACCGCGATGGGCCTGGAGGGTCGCGTGGTCGAGGTGGTAGCGCACCGGCCGGTCGAAGGTGTAGGCCTCGACCGCGAACAGGTCAGCGTCGCGGGCCGCCTCGGCCAGCGCCGGCGTCCACTGGGTGTCGCCCGAGTACCCGAAGCTCACGCCACCGAGATCGACCCGCACCGCCAGCGATGGCGCGCCGCTCGCGTGCTCGACCTCCCAGCCGCGGACGGTCAAGGCGTTCAGCGGCAGCGGCGAGCCGTCGGTCGCTAGCTCGCGCACCTCGACGTCGAATCTGCGGCGTACCTGGCTCGAGCCGGGAAACAGGGTCTCCATCGCCTGAGTCAGCCGGGCGCTGGTACCGGGCGGGCCAGCGACGAGCAGCGGCGCGGTCCGGCCGGAGAACTGGCCGTCAAGGATCAGGAACGGCAAGCCGCCGAAGTGGTCGCCGTGCAGGTGGCTGATCACCACCGTGCCAACCGAATTCGGCTCGAGCCCCAGCACCTTGAGCCCCATGACGCTGGTCGCGCCGCAGTCGACCAGCACGAGCTGGTCAGCGCCGGTCACGGCGATGCAGGTCTGCCGCCGGCCGCCACTGCCGAAAGCGTCGCCGCTGCCGACGAACTGGACGTGGGCCATGGGATAACACTGGCCGGCTCCGTCCCCTCGCGGGGACGGAGCCGGCCAGCCCTAAATCAGGATCCGATCGTGTACTCGTAGGGGATCGCGGCGATCGTGCCCGAGGTCGGCGACGCCGTGGTCAGGTCGTTGGACGTGACCAGCGACGGATTGAACCACAGGTCATCGAGATAGAGCGTGCCGGAGACGACCGTCCCCGGCGTGCCCTTCGGGGTGATCGTCACCGTGATGACGATGCCCTGCCCGCTCGGAACGACAACCGGCGTGAGCGCGGCCGACAGGTCCGTGCTGCTCGCCCACAGGTCGCCGGTTGTGCTGGTGATCGTCGGGTCGACCGGTGCGGTCGTCGCGGACACCGACACGGTCGCGGTGACCGCCTTGGCGCCCTTGGCGCCGTCCGGGCCCTTGAGGAACGGCGTGACTGTCCAGTCCCCGTTGGCGATGTCTGGCGCGCTGAACGTCAGCGCGGAGGTCTTGCCCTCCGACGAGATCAGGTCGGGGTCGCCGAAGGCGTAGGCGAGGTCGAAGAAGTTCACCGCCGGGGCGGTCACCTTCGCCGTCAGTCTCGTGGTCAGTGGCGGTACCAGGTAGGTCGGGGCGATCCCGGCCAGGTTCGGCAATTGCAGTTGGGACGTCGTCTGCGGGGCCAGGGTCTCCGTGACCGATGTATCGAGCCTCGGGTCGACGAAGTACTCCTCAGGCTGGGAGCTGGGGTTCTGCAGCAAGATCCGCATGGTGTCGGGCTGACCCGCCGTGAGGTGGATCGCCGTGGAGTTCGGCACGTTCACGGTGCCGAAGTGAGTCGGAGTCACGTTCATGCTGACATCGAACGGCTGGGAGACCGCAGTGCCTGAGACCGTGTTGTAGAAGTCGATGATCAGCGTCCAGACTCCCGCGACCGGGTTCAGGACATGCAGGTTCGTACCTTCTTCGGGTTCCAGCTCAGTGGACCCGCTTGAGGTCGTGGCGAGCAGTCCGTTGTTGCCGGCCGTCACGGCCTCGCCGGCCGGGTCGACCAGCTCAGCGAAGACCGTGTTGCTCGCGTTGTCGGTGCCGAGCGACACGTTCAGCGCGGGCTCTCCGGACGGCAGGTCGACCTCGTAGTAGTCGGTCTGGCCGGTGCTGGCCTGACGGCCGTTACCACCGGTCAGCGTGCCGCTAAAGTCAACGGTCGGGTCGGGGGCCGGAACCATCGACCGCAGCGTGACCGGGATGCTGGTCGTCTCAGCCGAGGTGTGCACCAGGATCGAACCGGACTGGTCGCCCGGCGCGGCCGGGGTGGACACCGCCAGGTGGATGGTGGTCGACGCGCCGGCCGCCAGCGTCACCGAACTGGCCGACAGGTCACCGAATGGCTGCCAGGTCGCCGTGCTCACCGCGAACGCCGTCTTCAGCGTCGCCACAGTCGACAACGGCTCGCCATTGACGATGGCGGTCCAGGTGCCCGCTTCGGGGTCGGCTACCTGGGCGCTGCCGAAGTTGCCGAAGCCCTGCGGATCGTTGTTATCGGCGAAGTCACCGTTCGGCGCGATCAGGCTGATGTTGACCGCCGAGCTGGGCATCGCCGCGGACACGTTCAGCCGGGCCTGACCTGCCGCGACAGTGAACTTAACCTCGGAGACGTAGCCCGAAGCGCGGGTGAGATCGAGTTCCCCGGACTTCGTTGTCGTGTAGCCCGACAAGGTGCGGCTGGACAGGTGCACGGTCTCGCTGCCGGAACCGTCGTTAGTCAGAGTGTCGGCGAAGTTCTCGCTCGTCGATTCCGGCTCGACCGCGTTCAGCTGGGTCGAGCTCGCGAGCACCGCGTGACCAGCCTTGCTCTGGGTGCCGCCGGCGTAGGAGCGCGCCGCGAGGACGGCCGCGTAGGCGTCGATCAGGCCCGCCCCCTGCTGTTCGGCCGGGGCGGCGATGTTCTGCGCGGTCGAGACGATGATCTTCTTGACGACGGCCGGGCTCGGGTGGTGACCGTGGTGGCTCTCGGCGTAAGCCTGGATCACCAGCGCGGCAACGCCAGCGGTCAGCGGCGAGGCCTCGCTGGTGCCGCCCTGCAGCTCGACCGAGGCCGGCTTGCCAGAGAAGGTCGTGCAGGCCGCGAATAGCTTCGGCTTCGGGGTGCACAGCGCCCAGTTCAGGTCGCCAGGAGCGACGACGTCGACGGTGCCGCCGGCCTGGTCGAAGCCGCCCGAGCTGAGCCCGCTGATGTTGTCGTCGAGCCAGCCCTTGACCCCGGGGAACGTGATCCCGGCGATGCCGGTCTGGTCGTAAGCGCGGTAGGTGGTCGAAGCGCCCGCCGAGATGACCTCAGGGTCAGTGGCAGCCGAGCCGATGGTGTTGGTGGGGCCCGCGTCGCCGGAGGACACCGTCACCGTCACGCCCGCCTTGACGGCCGCGTTGTCGGCCTCCTTGGTGAGGTCAAGGCTGGAGGTGTCGGGGAACGGGTTGCTGCCGAACGACTCGTTGATGACGTTCACGTGGTCGACCGTCACCGCGTAGTTGATGGCCTCGAGGAACACCGAGTTGAAGGCGACGTCGGCCGAGCCGAACACGTTCAGGCCGACCAGGCTGGCGCCAGGCGCGACGCCGAGGATCCTGATCCGGCACGGCACGGTCAGCCCGAAGCCGTAGTTCTGGACGTTGTAGACCTCGCGGCCCTGAGCAGCGATCGAGCTAGCGTCGAGGAAGGCCTCGGCGCCGTCGGTCGGGGCGCTGGTGCCGGTGCCGCTGAAGTCCTGGTAGTCCACGAAGACGTGCTTGCCGTTGGCCCGGATGAAGTCGGGGTTATCGGGGTCGAGGCCGTCAGCGATCCAGGCGACCTTGACGCCGGCGCCGGTATAGCCGAGCGCCTGAGCGGTGTTGCCCTTGCCCGACTGGCTCGCGGCGTGAATCGCCTCGATCGCCTCAGGGTCAAGCTGGACGGTCTTCCCGCTCGTGCAGGCGTTGGGCAGCGGCTTCGAGGCGCCTGGGGCGTTGCGCGCCGCCTTGATCGCCGCAGCGATCGGAGACGAGGTGGCGATCGGGATCGGCAGGTCGGGCACGACCTGCGCGACGGCCGGGTCGGCGGCGAGCCGCTTGGCCTCGCCGACCGAGACGGTGGCGGCGACAGCGTTCACCAGCGAGATGGCCTTGATGTCGCGGGAGTGGGTCGCGGTCAGGTCCGCGATCACGCCCTTCTGCAGGGCGGAGACGGCGGCGCGGCGCCGCGCGGAGTTCGCTGGCGTGTCAGGAACGCTACGAAGCTGATTCCTGAGCACGACGATGACCTTGTCGCTGACGTTGCGCGATAGCTGCTTGGCAAGAGCAGAGGTGAGTGGCCGCCAGCCACTCTGCGCGCTGGCTGCGCGGCTGGAGGTTCCTGATGCCTGGCTAGTCGCTCCCTGTGCCTGGGCGGTCATGCTCATGGCGACTAGCAACGCCGGCACAATTACCGGCGCTCCGCGCAGGACGCGCTTGTATCTCATCTAGTCTCTTCTCCCTGTAGCCGACGTTGGCCCCGTCCATACTGACGCATTTGCTGCTGAAACGTGTCGGCGGGTCCAGGGGTTCAACACGAGCGCCCGGCGCGGCGTGGTAGAAGACATGGCGTGACCGATGACGCAGGCTCCCAGCCGGAGCAACCGGAGCAACCGGAGCAGCCGGAGCAGCCGGAGCAGCCACCGGCGGGCGAGGAAGACACCGAGCCGGGCGAGCGCAAGCGGCCGAGCCAGTATCCGCTGGTGCGCTCGGGCTTCCTCGAGTACGACCGCGTCGTGTTCTTCTCCGACGCCGTCTTCGCGATCGCGATCACGCTGCTCGCGATCGACCTGGTACCGCACCACGCGGTGGGCGGCACGACCGCGCAGCTCCGCGAGTCGATCCCGGCCATCCGCAGCTTCGGCATCAGCTTCGTCGTGATCGCGCTGTTCTGGCTCGGTCACCACGGGATCTTCAGGTACATCACCTCCCTCGACCGCGCGCTCATCGGCTTGAACCTGCTGTTCCTCGGCGCGATCGCGTTCCTGCCCTACCCGACCGACCTGCTGAACGCGACGGCCGGCGAGTCGACGGCCGTCATCTTCTATGCCTGCTGCGCCGCGTTCGCCGGGCTGGTCGAGGCTGCCATCTGGATCTACGCCGTCAGGTCCCCGGCCAAGCTGGCGGCCCCCGAGGCTCAAGGGGTACGCCTGTTCTTCCTGCTGCGCATCCTGCGGGTACCCGTGATCTTCTTGCTGTCGATCCCGATCGCGATCGTCAGCCCGACCGCGGCCCTGTTCTTCTGGATCCTGATCTGGGTATCTGCCGTGGTCATCAACCGGTTCGGGCCAAACCTTGACCCGCGGGAGCAGCTGGACTGACCGCCGGGGAACATATCCCGAGACAACCGCGAATGACGCCGCCAGCGGCGGGTAGAGCGCGTGCTCATGGCGCACCCCACCGCCCCCACCGCCCCGGCTGATCGCAGGACCAGGCTGATCGCGGCCGCCCAGGAAAGCTGGGTCTCCGCGCTGACCGATCTCGGCGGCCGCAACACGCTGCTGTACTACAAGGACCGCCGGTCCGGCACGCTCGACCTCGCCGCCGCCGATCCCGCCGCCCTCGAGCACTTCATCGCCACCGGGTCGGTCCGGCTGACCAGGCTGTTCAAGGACGTCGACGCCAGGGTCGACGCGATCAGGCGGACTGGTGTGATCTACCGCAAGGCGCGGGAACTGCTCGAAGAGCGCGGGATCAGGGCGGGCTACCTGGCCACAGGGATGGCCCGCTGGGACGAGCTGTTCCTGCTGCCGGCCGCCCCGGTGCTGCTGCGGGGTCTGACGATCATGCCGACGCGAGCCAGGCACGACGACTTCGAGCTCGTGCTCGACGAGGAGTCTGAGGTCAACCCGGTCCTGCTGCACAAGCTGACCAGCGTGTACGGGGCGGCGACCGACCGGCTGGCTGGTGAGCGCGGCGACCGGCTCTATCAGCTGCTGAATCGAGCCGCCAACGCTGCCGAAGTGCCGGGGTTCGCGATCATCGACCGCCAGGTCATCGGCACCTTTACTTATGCAAAATTGCCGATGGTCCGGGATCTGCAGGCCGGCGGCGAGCTGCTGAACGATAGCGATGTCGTGGCCGCGATCGCGGGCGATCCTGACGCGCAGGAGGTGCTGGCCACCGGGAGTGACCCCGAGGGCGAGTCGCCGCTTGACTCACCTGAGGCTGACTACTCGGTGCTTGACGCCGACTCCTCCCAGCGCAGCGCGATCGGCGCGGTGCTGACCGGCCACAGCCTGGTGATCCACGGGCCGCCTGGAACCGGAAAGAGCCAGACGATCGCCAACCTGATCGCGGCGCTGGTGGCCCGGGGCCGGAAGGTGCTGTTCGTCGCCGAGAAGCGGGCGGCGATCGACGCCGTGCTCTCCCGGCTGAAGGGCGTCGACCTGGGCGAGCTCGTGCTCGACATCCACGAGGGCACCAGGGACCGGCAGCGGATCGCGAAGGACCTGGGCGACAGCCTCGACCTGGCCCAGCAGAGCGCCCCGCCGGCTGACGACAGCCGCCACCGGCGGCTCGCGGACCGGCAGCGCCGGCTGACCGAGCACGTCAAGGCGCTGCACGAGGCGCATCCGCCCTGGGGCTTGACCCCCTTTCAGGTTCAGTCAGCCCTGCTCGGCATCCCGGCGGAGGCGAGGAACCCGGTCAGGCTGGCGGCGCCCGAGCGGATCACCAGCGACGTCGCCGAGGATCTGCGGGACGAGCTGAAGGAGTTCGGGCACCTCGGCGGCTTCTCGCTGCGGCCCGGCGCGACGCCGTGGTTCGGCGCGAGGCTGCGCACGGCGCAGGATGTCAGGCAGGCGGTCAACCTCGCGGCCCAGTTGAGCACCCATGCGCTGCCGAGGCTGCTGGAGCAGCAGGGGCGGGCGGCCAACTCGGTTGGCTTGCGGCCGCCGTCGGACTACCCGGCCGTGCTCGCGCGGATGCGGCTATACGCCGAGGTCGGGCAGACGCTGCGGGTGCTGCGGCCCGAGGTCTACGACCTCGGGCCGCGAGCCCTGGCCGACGCGGTCGCCGGTACGGGCGAGCTGCCGATGGGCGAGCGGCGCCGGCTGAGGAAGGAGGCCAGGCGGCTGCTCCTGGCCGACGACAAGCTCCCCCGCGAGGATCTCGTCGCGCTGCTGTCGGCCGCTGACCGGCAATTGGCGGCGTGGAACTCCGAGCGTGCCCGTGCGACCAACACCGCGGCGGCCAACACCGCAGCGGCCGGCGCCCAGGCGACCGGCGCCTGGCGGCCGGCAGTCCCGGTCTGCTTTGCTGACCTTGAAGACTTTGTCGCCGAGTGCGCCAGGCAACTCGACGCGCTGCGGGCCTATGTCGCGCTGCAAGCGGGGACCACGATGGAGCAGCTGGCCGCGCTGAGCGCCGACCAGGCGACCGCCTGGAAGCTGCCGAGGCTGTACGAGCTGGCCGCCAAGTTCGACCGGCTCAGCCTGGGGCCGTTGCTTGACGAGCTCGGGCGCCGGCAGGCGTCGCCTGAACTGGCCGCGGCCGCGTTCGACCACGCCTGGTACGCGTCGATCCTGGACCAGATCCGGGTACGCGACCCGCGCTACGCGGCCGAGCGAGGCCCGGCCCTCGACGAGATCGCCGACGACTTCCGCAAGCGGGACATCGAGCACCTGATCTCGAACCGGCGCCGGGTCAGGCACGCATGGGCCGTGCGGGTGCGTGCGGCCCACGAGCAGCATCCGCTGCAGGCACGGGTCATCCGCAAGCAGGCCGCGCTGCGGCGCGGGCACGTGCCGTTGCGGCGGCTGCTCGACCAGACCTCGGACGTGCTGTTCGCGCTCAAGCCGTGCTGGGCCATGTCGCCGCTGATGGTCAGCCAGGTGCTGCCCGCTACCCGGCTGTTCGACGTGGTCATCTTCGACGAGGCGAGCCAGATCGTGCCCGCCGACGCGATCCCGGCGATCATGCGCGGACACCAGATCGTGGTCGCTGGCGATGACCGGCAGCTCCCGCCGACCAACTTCTTCCGCCAGGTCGGCGAGATCGAGGAGGAGCGCGACGAGGGCGAGCGCTGGTCCGGTGATGACGAAGCTGACCTGCGCGAGGATGACGACGAGAGCCTGGTGTCGTTCGGGACAGGGTTCGAGTCGGTGCTCGACGCGCTCCGGCCCTTGCTGCCGACGTGGCCGCTGGCCTGGCACTACCGGAGCCGGGACGAGCGGCTGGTGGCGTTCTCCAACAGCCGCATCTACGGCGGCGCGCTGACCACGTTCCCTGGGGTGTTCAGGGACGACTGCCTGCGGCACGTGGTGGTCACCCAGAGCGCTGAGCCCGGCCAGGAGGTGTCGGTCACGGCCGAGGTGGACAAGGTGGTGGAGCTGATCCTCGAGCACGCCCGGTCCCGGCCGGGTGAGTCGCTGGGCGTGATCGCGCTCGGGATCAAGCACGCTGAGCGGATCGACTCGGCGCTGCGGGCCGCGCTGACCAGGCACGGGGAGCTTGAGTCCTTCTTCGGCGAGGACACCGCCGAGCCGTTCTTCGTCAAGAACCTGGAGCGGGTGCAGGGCGACGAGCGGGACGCGATCATCTTGTCGATCGGCTACGGCAAGCACCCCGACGGGCGGATGCGCTACAACTGGGGGCCGTTGCTGCGCGATGGCGGCGAGCGGCGGCTGAACGTCGCCGCGACGCGAGCCAAGCAGCGGCTGACCCTGGTCAGCTCGTTCTCCAGTCATGACGTGGACCAGGACCGGGTGACCAAGGCGGGGGCGCGGATGCTGGCGGACTACCTGGACTACGCGGCATCAGGGGGCGCGGTCTCCACCGCCTCCGGCGGTGCCGCCGGAGAGCTGAGCCCGTTCGAGGCGGACGTGCGGGACCGGCTGGCCGAGTGCGGGATCACGGTCGTGCCGCAGTACGGGGTGGGTGGCTACCGGGTGGACTTCGCGGCGGCTCATCCGGGCGACACCGACCGGATGGTGCTGGCGATCGAGGCGGACGGCGCTTCCTACCACCGGTCGGGGACGGTGCGGGACCGGGACCGGTTGCGGAGCGAGCACCTGCGGCGGCTCGGGTGGAGCTTCCACCGGATCTGGTCTACGAGCTGGTTCGGTGATCCGGACTCCGAGGTCGCCAAGCTGCGGGTGGCGTACCAGGACGCGGTCGGCCAGGCCGACGCGGCGACCCCGCCGCCGGCTGAACCGGTCGGGGCGGCCGGGGCCGCCGGGGTAACCGGGGCAGCCGGGGCGACTGAGCCTGAGACGATGCCGGGGCCCGTGCCTGAGACCGCTGCGGGCCCGGCTGGGGGCCCGGCTGAGGGCCCGGCTGCGGACCCGGCTGGGGGCCCGGCTGAGGGCCCGGCTGCGCGTGCGGCCGAGCCGGCGCCAGCGAGTCAGCTGGCACCGGCGATCGACCGTCCCTTCCGCGCCGCCCTACCCCAAGGGGCAGGGCCCAAGCAGCTAGCCGCTCCGCCGGGCTCAGAGGTTAGCGAGGTCAGCCATGAGCTGGCCCCAGGCCAGATGTGACGGGGCCTCGCCCGAGGCCTCCATCCATTCAGTGCCGAGCAAGACGTAGGCCTCGTCGCAGTAGGTGGTGAGGAAGTCCCAGGTCATCGACTGGAGCGCGCCCCAGGTGACGCACCACAGCTCACCCGGCCCGTACCCGGCCAGCGGCACGCAGTGGCCGCCCCAGCTGCCAGGGGCTGAGCCTTTCCCAGTCGTCACGGTCCACTGCTTGCCGACCTGGTCCTGCGCCGAGGCCGGCAACTGGACTCCGATGTAAGTGCCACCGAACCAGGCGATCGTCTCGCTCACTTGCTCCTGGTCCAGCGGGTTCACCGAGGCGTAGGCGGTGATCTTCTGTCCTTCGATGCCGGTCGACTGCCAGTACTTGACGGCGGTCAGGATGTCGGTGCCCTTGTCGGTGCTCGGGTCGCTCGGGTTGAACCCGGTGATCGCGGTGTAGGCGCCGAGCGCGTCCTGCTCGGTCGGCGCGAACGAGGTCCCGGCCCGGTCGTCCCAGATCTGCAGCATGTGGGCGTAGCCGGCCTCGACGCAGTCCCCGTACTGGTCGTTGCCGAGCATCTGGAACGGCAGCCCGTTGCCCCAGTGCGCCCGCCGCGGGGGCGTGTCGGTACCGGTCCTGTAGTTGGCGTAGGCGAGGGTCCTGGGGTCGTGGCGGGCTGGGTTCTTGCCCAGCTTGTACTCAGGCATTGCTGTCCCTTTCGGTGCGCGGCGGCGACGATGAAACTCCATTCTCAATGCCGGAGGTCGCGAGCGGCGCTGTGCGTACAAAGAAAGGCTTCCGATTACCCAAAGGTGCCAGCGCAATTGCACCGACACGCCGCTTTCGCCCCGGTCCGCTCAGCACTCCCTCGACGAAGCGCGGGCCTCGCGCTCACCAACTACAGCGTCGCGCCTCTGCTGTCGTTGGAACTACAGCAGAGGCGCGACGCTGTAGTCCGGCACCGGGCCCGCCGGAGACGCCGGAGACGCGTCGCGTCCGGGCACCACGTAGGAACCACGTAGGTACCTTTGCCCGGAGTGCCTGCGAGGAGTCCTTACCACGGTTAATTTTGCTGATATGTGATCGTGACCTGCCGGAAGCCGAGCGAGCGTAGCAGGCCGGTGAGCATGGCCTTGGTGTTCTTCTGCGCCTCGGCGAGGAGCGGGCTGTGCCTGGCGGCGGCCTGGATCTTCTGCTGGGCGACGACGTAGACCTGGTGCTGGCTGTTCGGGTTGCTGGAGAAGAAATTGCCGATGCGGTTCAGTAGCCCTTGCTGCTCGGAGAACACGTAGGACCGCTTGACGTTGAGGACGGCCGGCTCGAGCTGGGCGGGCGGGAGCGTGATCGTGACCGCGTGGCGGTGGCGGGAGACGACAATGGCGTTGCCCTTGAGGTGACTGAAGTCGACGAACGCGATGTCGGAGCCTTCGGCTACAAAGAGGGTGGCGGTGCCCTCGATGAAGGAAGGGATGAACGAGCTTTTCCTGGCCAGGTCCACGATCACCTGGAACGATCCGCTCGCGGCCTCGTAGCGGCTAAGCGCGGTGATCGACTTGAGCAGGGGTGGCTGGCTGTGATCGACGGTCTTCTCGGTGAACGGATTGCGGAGCCTGGGCAGGAGCTGGACGGCTGAGAGGCCGATCAGCAGCGCCGCGACGGCGGCGATGACGATCGCGGCGAGCGCGATAGCGCGGATCGCCCGGCTGGCGCCGCCACGGCCAGGGCGAGCCGGAGCCGGAGCCGGATCCGCCGGGCGAGGCGGTGCCATCAATGGCTGGGTGGCGCTTGCACGCTGCGCGGAGTCCTCGTCCGCTCGTGGAGCCCTGGCCATTTGGTCCTCCAAAGCGCTGCCGAAGCCCGCCATGGCGGGCGGCACCACTTACTCCCCTGCGCGCCGACCCCTAAACGTCGGCCATTCTCGGCAGGCTGCCCTCCTGCGGACCGACCTCGGAGGGCAGCACGGGCTCAATGCTCCCGCCCTCGGCTTCGCCGATCCCCGGAGGTGCCCGCCCAACCACAACGTAGTCCCGCTGTTGTCGTGAGGACGACAGCTCCGGGACCACGTTGTCGTTCCGGCCAGGGGGGACGGGCGGCGGGCGAGGTTGGTGAGGGCCGGCGGCTGGGCTAGCGGGGCGGGGCGGCGTGGCGGCGGAGTAGTTCGGTGAGGGCGGCCAGTTCGGAGGCGAGGGCGGACCGGCCCGCGCTGGTGATCTGCACCCAGGTTCTCGGGCGGCGGCCTTCGTAGCCCTTGGTGACCTGGACTAGGCCGGCGTCCTCGAGGACGGTGAGGTGCCTGGACAGGTTGCCTGGGGTAAGGCCGAGAGCGTCCCGCAGGTAGCCGAAGTCGGCGCTCTTCGCCTCGGCGGTGATCGTCAGGATGCCGAGCCGGTGGCGCTGGTGCACGGTCTCGTCCAGGGCGTTGGTCGGGTGCTCGCCATCGCCGGCCGACGAGGCGGTGCCCGCCAGCGCCGCGCTCCCGACCGACGCTCCATCCCCGGCCGACGCCCCGACCCCGGCCGACGCCCCGACCCCAGCCGACGCCCCGACCCCAGCCGACGCCCCATCCCCAGCCGACAACGCGGTTCCGGGCGACGGTGCGGTTTCGGCTGATTCCGTCGGACGGGCAGCGGCCGCCGGGGACGCGGAAGCCTGCTCTGCTCGCGGATCCTCGAGGGTCCGGTCGTCGCCGGGCGCGCTCATGCGGACGCACTCTGCTGATGGATGCGGCGTCCTTGGCGGCGCTGGACCACGAAGGCGGCGATCCCCGCGACGAGCAGGACAAGCGCCGGGAGCACCACGTTAGGCAGGCCAGTCAGCCGCCACTGGCCGGGCGAGGGGTTCCAGCCGAGCCTGAAAAGGACGTTCTCTATGTCGTACAGGCTAGCGAGCAGCGCCGTCACCGAGTAGACGAGCGCGACGACGGCGAGGCCGCGGCTGCGCTCGGCCCACGCGAGCACCCAGAGCCCTACCGCGATGATCAGGAACGGGAAGGTACCCCTGATCGACAGGTCGCCAGGAAAGAGCGCGTCCAAGCGGCTCAGCCCCTGGACCTGAGCCAGGAGCGGCAGCACGAGGGCGAGCAGGGTCAGGACCACGCTGGTGATCAAGTAGCCGCGGGCTGGCGTGGCCAGGCCGATCCTGCGCGCATGCAGGCGGTACCAGAACAGCGTGAGCGTCAGGCCGCCGAGCAGCGCGACGAGCCAGTAGTAGCCCAGGTAGTTGCCATTGAGGAAGCCGGGTGAGCCGCCCAGCAGTGGCATGTAGGGGGTGGGGGGAGTGATGGCGAGTATCGATATCCCCGGCCGCATCTGTGGTAGCACGTAGAACGGCACTGCAGCCAAGGTCAGCAGGCCGAACAGCACCAGCGGGAACCAGTAAGCGTGCCGGTCCGACCGGGCCGAGCGGCGCCACACCCGCACCTCGGCGAGGAGATCGCCCGCCGCCACGGGATCCTCGATCGGCACCCCATCGGCATGTCCTTCGCCGACGTCCGACGGCTCTTCGGCAGCTGCCTGGCCCGGGTCTTCCGCCATCGTCGCTCCTTCAGTGCCGACTAAACACCAATAGCTTTGCATAGCAAACTTATTGGCGCAAGTCCAGATAGCTGAAAGCTTGGGTTGGCCGCGCGGGGGCACCTGACCAGCGGGCTCGGGCGCTCGAAGTGGCCCGGCGTTTGGGCAAGCGCAGCTTGAATTGGCCGCGCGGGGGGTCAGCTGACGAGCGGGCTGCGGCGCTCGAAGAGCAGGACGTCGCGCCAGCGGCCGTGGTGGCGGCCGAGTCGCTCGCGCCGGCCGACGATGCGGAAGCCCAGCGACTGATGCAGCGCGATGCTGGCCTGGTTCTCAGGGAAGATCCCCGACTGGATCGTCCAGATGCCCGCCGCCTCGGTCGAGCCGATCAGCTCTCGCATCAGCAGCTTGCCGACCCGCCGTCCCCTGGCCGCGGGATGCACGTAGACCGAGTGCTCGACGACGCCGGCGTAGGCCGGCCTGCTGGACACCGGGCTGACCGCCACCCAGCCGAGGACCTCGGCCAGGCCGCCGTCACCTGGCGCGCCGATCGCCACGAACCTGTGCCCTGGTAGCCGCGCCGCGTCGAACTCAGGCCAGCCGGACGCGACGGTCTCGAACGTGGCGTCGCCTTCGTCGATGCCGGCCTGATAGATCGCGAGTACCTGACCCGCGTGCTCGGCTGTCATAGGTTCGATCCGCACGGAATCCACTAGCACGAAGTCCACCACGAGAAGGACACGATCATGGCCAGCCTTGACTATCTCGACCATCTCGCTCGCGAGTCGGCCAGGTTCGCCGCCGTCATGGACACCACGGCGCCCGGCGCGCCCGTGCCGACCTGCCCCGACTGGAGCGCCGATGACCTGCTCTGGCACCTCGGCGAGGTGCAGTGGTTCTGGGGCACGATCGTGCGGGACGGGGTCGACGCGCAAGCGGCCGGGGCAATGAAGCCCCCTCGCCCGGCGCACCGGCCTGGCCTGAGCGAGTTCTACCAGAGCGCGAGCCGGGAACTCAGAGCGGCGCTGGCGCTGGTCCCGCCGGAGACGCCGGCCTGGACCTGGGCGGATGACAAGTCGGTCGGCTTCATCCGGCGCCGCCAGGCCCACGAGGCGCTGATCCACCGGGTCGACGCCGAGCTGACGGCGGGCCAGCGGTCCGAGATGGACGCCGCGCTGAGCGCGGACGGAGTCGACGAGGCGTTGCTGGTCATGTACGGCGGCAGGGCGCCGGCCTGGGGTACCTTCACCGCCGACGAGGCCAAGACGACGCGGATCGTGGCGACTGACACTGGTGACTCCTGGTTCATCACGCTTGGCCACTTCGCCGGGTCCGATCCGGAGGACCAGCGAAGCTACGACGAGGCGGCGATCAGGGTCGCTGACGTCGACGACGGCGGGCAGGCCGCCGCGACGATCTCTGGCACCGCGGCCGACCTGGACTGCTGGCTGTGGGGACGGCCGCCGCTGCGCGCGCTGGAACGCTCGGGCCAGGCCGAAGCATTGAGCGCCTTCGATGCGATCATCGCTCGCGGCATTAACTGATCGTGAGACCGGGCATTCTCGTCAGATAGCGCACGTACCTGCGGCAAACCAGGGAAACGGAGTAACGGCAGGCCATAGCCTGATCGCAACCGACGAATGACCGCCACCGGACGGGGAAGTACCTGCCCGAGTGGGACATAGCCGCAACGAAGCGGCGATGAGGAACGGAGCGGTCAAATGAGCGAGGTGCATGAGGTCGCGGCTCGTGGGTTCGGGGCGCAGGCCGACGCTTATGACCGGGCCAGGCCGTCCTATCCGCCGGAGGCGATCGACTGGCTCGTCGAAGGGATGGGCATGAAGCCCGGCCAGCGGGTCGTGGACCTCGCCGCCGGCACCGGCAAGCTCACCGCGCTTCTCGCCGGCACCGGCGCGGACCTGATGGCGGTCGAGCCGGTCGGCTCGATGCGGGACCGGTTGCACCAGCGACTACCGGACGTGCCCGTGCTCGCCGGGGTCGCTGAAGCACTGCCGTTCGCCGACAACTCGCTGGACGCGGTGCTCGTGGCGCAGGCCTTCCACTGGTTCGACGCCAAGCGGGCGATGGCCGAGATCGCGAGGGTCGTCAGGCCCGGCGGGCACCTCGGCCTCATCTGGAACGCACGGGACCACAGCCCTGAATGGGTTGACCAGGTTTGGTCGGTCATGGACCGGGCCGAGCGGAACGCCCCATGGCGAGACGGCCCGGCCGTCTACTCGGGGCGCGGCGCCGAGCGCTATCCGGCCGGGTCAGGCGACAGCCGCTGGTCGCCATGGGTGGGAGCGAACTTCTTCCACGTGCACTACGGCAGCCACGACGACGTGATCGACCGGATGCGCAGCGTCAGTCACATCGCCGCGCTGCCCGCTGACTGCCAGCAGAACGTTCTCGACGAGATCAGGACCATCCTCGTCGAGAACTCGCAGACCAGGCACCAGGCTACGGTCGGGATCCCCTACCGGGTCGACGCCATGTACGCCGAGCGAACCGGCTGATCCGGCCAGCTGACCGGGCAGTTAGCCCCCTCCGGCCTGCAGTCGCGCCGATTTGGGCACCGTAACTGCAAGTCATGGCCGATCCTGCCCCGGCGATGGTGTTAGATAGTCGTTGGTTGTAGTCGAAGGTTCGTGCACGTGTGAAAGCGCCTGCGAAACTAGACAGCGGGCGTCTCGACAGCCGGAAGAACTTCCGGATCGGGCGGGCGGTCGCGCAGCCCGGGAACCAAAGTCGTGGATCCCGAAGATCGCTCATATAGGAGAAGTACATGCCTCAGGGCACCGTGAAGTGGTTCAACTCAAGTAAGGGCTATGGATTCATCGCACCTGACGACGGCGGCGCCGACGTCTTCGTGCACCACTCGGCCATCCAGGTCGACGGATTCCGCAGCCTGGAGGAGAACCAGCGGGTCGAGTTCACCGCAGGCCAGGGCCAGAAGGGTCCACAGGCCGAGCAGGTCCGGCCGCTCTAGCCACACCGCCTGGGGCCGTGCGGTCTAGGCCGCACGGCCACCACGGCTAGATTCCGCGCTGGGCCAGGATGCGCCCGGACTTGGCGGCCTCGTCGAGCGCCGCGAAGTCCAGCTCGTTCTGGCCCGCGTAGGCCGAAGCGAACTCAGCGACGGCCTTGTCGAAGGTGTCGGATCGTCCGAGGTAGGCGGCGATCGCGATGCGGTCGCCTGATCGTGCGTGCGCACGGGCAAGCGTCCAGCCGCACACCTCGCCGTAGTCCGACAGCCCTCCCGGCACCATGGCCTGCGTGTCGAACGAGAACTTCCAGTCCCTGAGCTGGCGGACGTAGAAGTCCCTGACGACGCCATCAGGAGCCGGGTTAGCGCGCAGCCAGCCGAGGAAGATGTCGCTGGTCGCTTGCATGAGGCGCTGGCCCTCGACAACGCGCTGGCCGGAGTTGCCGTACTTGCTTGCGCCGGCGAACCCCGAGAGCACGGATGACCCCGCCTCCTTGACCTGAAGGAACAGCGGATCCTCCGAGTCCTTGCCGAGCATCAGCATGATCCAGCAGCGGGTTCCGACGCTGCCGACCCCGACGACCTTGCGGGCCACGTCTGACTGCTCGAACTGGTACTGGCCGAGCAGGTACTTGCGATCACCGGTCAGGGTCCGGCGGTACCCCTCTGCGAGGCCGATCAGCTGAGCCTCGACCCCGCTCTTGTCCATGTCCGAGGGCAGCAAGCTGGACAGTGGCACCACCAGCGGCGGGTCAGCGACGATCTGGGGACGGCCGCTAACGACCCGGCAGAGCTTGTCCAGGGCCTGCATGCTGTCCTTGGTGCGCGCCTTGCTGATGCCCTTCTCGACGTTCGCGCGCTGCCGCGCCGTCAGCCGCTGAGAGAACCGCTGGCGCAGCTCATCGATGTCGGCGCTCGCGTACCAGACCGCAAGGTTGGACTGACCGGCGAACATCTCCATCGTGATCCGGTATCGACGGACGGCTGCCCGCACGATGGCGCTGCGCTGCTTGGCCTTGATTCCGTTCTCGCGGGCCGAGATCTCCAGGCTCGCCGCGAGCCGCTTGACGTCCCACTCCCACGGCCCTGGCAGCGTCTCGTCGAAGTCGTTGATGTCGAAGACGAGACGGCGCTCGCTCGACCCGAACAGGCCGAAATTACCGACGTGGGCATCACCGCAGGCCTGGACGGCGATGCCGGTGACCGGGGTGCCGGCCAGATCCTGCGCCATCGGCAGCGCCGCGCCGCGGAAGTAGGAGAATGGCGAGGCCAGCATCCGCCCGTACCTGATCGGCACCAGGTCAGCCTCCCGGCTGGCGGACTGCCCGACGAGTGCCTTGACCGGGTCGCGCCCGGCCGCCAGGTCGATCTCGGCGTGGCGGCTCCTGGGCACGTCAGCGCGAAGCTGCCGGCCCCGCTCGGCCCGCTCGGCCGGAGTCAGCTCCTTGATCTCGATGTCGAGCTGATACCGGTGGACCGGACGTTCCGGCCGGGCCCGAGCCTGGGGCTCCTTCCGCTGGGCCGGAACCTTGCTGATGCCGGCGCGACTGCCGGTGCCGGCGCGACTGCCAATGCTGGTGCGGCTTCCCGTGCTGGTGCGGCTTCCCGTGCTGGTGGGGCTGCCCGTGCTGGCGCTACTGGCGCGACTGGCTGCACTGGCGCGACTGGCCGTGCGGGCACGGCTATTCGTGGTCGTCATGCCACCAGGTGACCTCGGCATGCGTCCCGCGTCGTCATCCCGCCGGGGTGATCCGTCCCGCCCGATTGCTCAACCACGACGTAGTCCCGCCGTTGTCGCAGGAATGACAGCTCCGGGACTTCGTTGCGGTTCTCCCGGGAGCCGGGAGCGCCCTAGAGCCGCGGCGCGGTTGCTGTCCGCAACAGGGGGGTACGCTCCGTAACGGGTTCTGAGCTGCTCTTTGCCCGGTCAGGATGGGGCCTGACCGACACGGCGAGGGAGCACATCGGCCCGTCGGGGGATGGATGACAACCGCGATCAGCGAGCTAGCGATCGGCCCGCGGCCGAGCCGCGGTGAGCAGACGGCCGGCTCGCCGGCCGGCACCAAGCTGGCCATACCGCTCGCAAGCGTGCCGCTGCTGCACCGGCCGCGGATCTCTTCTTTGCTGCAAAAAGCCTTGACCAGCCGGATAGCGGTAGTACGCGGGCCCGGCGGCGCTGGCAAGACGGTCGCTTGCGCGATGTGGGCCGCGGCGCAGCCGGACTCGGAGCGCCCTGGATGGGTCAGCCTGGATCCTGGGGACCGCGCGCCCGAGCGGCTGTGGGCCGCTGTCAGCGAGGCGCTGGCCGGCACGGCGGAGGGGCCGCTGCTCGCGATCGACCCGGCTGACCAGGCCTACCCGCTGCTGCTAGCGCAGGCCGCGCAGCGGCTGCCGCGACCGGTCACGCTAGTGATCGACGACGTGCAGGAACTCGCGGGCAGCCCGGCGGCGGCCGCGCTCGACCTGCTGGTAAGGCACGGGCCGCCGCAACTGCGCCTGCTGCTGGCCGGGCGCCACCTGAGCGGGCTCGGGCTGGCCAGGCTGCAGGTCGGCGGCGAGTTCGCCGAACTCGATGCCAGCGACCTGGCTTGCAGCCCGAGTGAGGCCAGGGATTACTTCGAGATGCTCGGCGTCGAACTGCTGCCCGAGCAGGTCGACCACCTCCTGGAGCGTACCCAGGGCTGGATCGCCGGGCTGAGGCTCGCCGCGCTGCGCACCTGGCCTGGCCTGGCCAGCCCACCCGGCCCATCCGGCCCATCCGGCCCGGCGGACCCGGCGGGCCCGATCGGGCCTGCCCGGATCCGAGGTGACGATCCCCTGGTCGCCGACTACCTCCGCGATGAGGTGCTCGGCGACCTGCCCGCCGACCGGCGGGACTTCCTGCTGCGGACCAGCGTCCCCGACCGGATCTGCGGTGACCTCGCCGACGCGCTGACCGGCGGTTCGACCGGGACGGCGATCCTTGACCAGCTCTGCCGGGAGAACCTGATGCTGACGCCGGCGGACGACTGGACCGCGGCCGCTCAGCCGACTGGGGCTGGCCTCGCCGAATACCGCTACCATCCGCTGCTGCTCGACCTGCTCAGAGCCGAGCTCCGCCGCGACCTTCCCGGTGAGCTCGCGCCACTGGCCGGGCTGGCGGCCCGGTGGCAGTCCGCGCACGGCCAGCCCGGCGCGGCGCTCAGGCACGCGGTGCAGGCCGGCGACTGGGACCTGGCGGCCGGCGTGCTCGCCGAGGCCGGCCCCGAACTGTTGCTGGCTGACCGGGCGGCGGAACTCGAACCAGTGCTCGCGATGTTCCCCGCGAGCCGGCACGCGAGCGACGCCGCGGTCGCCGGGGCTCTGGCGGCGGCGGGCCTGCGAATCGGCGACGACTACGCGGCTCAGCTCCATCTCGACCACGCGCTGACCGCGCTGCCCGATTGCCAGGCCGGTCAGCGGCAAGTGGTCGGGATCTGGCTGGACGCGCTGCGGCTGATGCACGCGCTCGGGCAGGGCAGCACTGACCAGGTGCTGACCCAGGACGCGAGGAAGGCGGCCACGCAGGCGGCGGCCTCCGCGACGACCGGGGCCTGGCACCAGGCAGCCGGCCTGCTGTGGACGGCCGTGGCCGTCGCTGACCTGGCCAGCCTGCGGATCGCTGACGCCAGGGAAGCCGCCGCCTACGCCTGCCGGCAGCTCGACGCGGGCGGCCAGCCCGGCTTCCTGGCCCAAGCGCAGGCCTGGCGGGCGATCGCCGAGGCGCTGTACGGCGACCTGCTCACCGCTAGCGACCTGCTGGCCGGGCCGACGATGACCACGGTCACCGATCCGCTGGCCAGCTGGCTGACCGACATCGCCTCGGCCTTCCTGCACCTGGCCAAGGACGAGACCGCGGCCGCCCGGCGGTTGCTCGAACGCGGCGACGCCCGCGGCGGCACCGGCTACGGCTGCGGCTACGGCCGCTCGGTCGCCGCCTCGCTCGCCAGCCTGGCCGAAGCCAGGCTGGCACTGTGCGATGGCGACCAGGGCGCGGCTCGAAGGCAGCTGACCAGGCTCAGGTACGCCTCAGCCCGGGCAGGCGCCGCGGGGTCTGGCCAGCTGCACGGCGGGCTGGCGGTGCTCGACGCGGACATCGCGCTCAGGGAAGGCGACGCGGCCGGCGCCCGGCTGGCGCTGACCAGGGCAGGCGAGGCTGAGCGGGATCGCGGCGACCTGCTCGTCGGCTCGGCCAAGGTGCTGCTCGCCGAGGGCGACAGCAAGTCAGCGCTGGCCACCGCTCAAACTTGCCTGACCGGCGCCGCCGGCCAGGTCACCCTGGGCGACCAGGTCGGCGCGCTGGTCGCGGCCGCGGTCGCGCATCGCCGGCTCGGCCAGCCTGATCAGGCCGCCGACCAGCTCGGCTACGCCCTGGCGCTGGCCGAGCCGCACGGGATGTACCGGCCCTTCCTTGACGGCGGTCAGCCCGCCAGGTCGGCGCTGACCGTCCTGATCAGGCCCGCCCATCAGGGCGCCGCCGTCGCGGCCAGGATCCTGCAGCGCTTCGACACCAGGCCGGTCAGGTCGGCTGACCTGCCGGCGACGGTGCCGCTGACCGGAAGCGAGCTCGCCGTGCTCAGGTTCCTGCCGTCGCACATGACCAACCAGGAGATCGCCGAGGCGCTGTTCTTGTCCATCAACACGGTCAAGACCCACCTGCGCTCGGTGTACAGGAAGCTCGGGGTGACGACCAGGCGCCAGGCGATCTCCGCGGCCGGACGCCTCGGCCTGCTGTTATCGGCCGCTATCGGGCGACCCCCCGCGCGGCTGGCGCCGTCGCCGGGGTATCCTGATGCGATCATGCGGCGCTTCGTACTCATTCTTAGCAGCCGTAGCGGGACCTGATCAGGCAGGCCAGCACCCGCTACGGGGATGAGGTGCTGGCCCGCGCCGCCTGGTTGTCAGTCCCGGCCAGCTCGACCCGCTGGCCTGACACCTTCTCCCATCGCCTGGACCTGCAGGTCTCCTGGCTGAGGATCTCGCGGCTACGGCTCCGCCTCCTTGCTGGAACGCCTGGCAGTCAGCGCCATCAGGAAAGCGAAGGAGAACGTCATGCGCCAAGGCACCTACCCGCGAGTCAAGTACCGGCACAGTGAACCAGACGACTCGGCTACCTCGAGCGCGTCGGCCCTGCAGGCCGTCCAGGTCGCGCTCGACCGGCGCGACAACGGCGGCGACGCGCACACCAGCGACGACGAGTAGGCCAGGAACAACGAAGATGGAGCACCAGCCCATGAGCGGCCGCCTGTTCGACAAGGTATGGAATCGGCACCTGGTAGCGAGCCCGGAAGGCGAGCCGCCGCTGCTGTACATCGACCTGCACCTAGTGCACGAGGTGACGTCGCCGCAGGCCTTCGAGGGCCTTGACCTGGCCGGGCGGGCCGTGCGCAGGCCGGACCTGACCGTGGCCACGATGGACCACGACGTGCCCACGCTGAACCCAGAGGGCCCGATCACCGACCCGCTCGCGGCCGAGCAGATGGCGCGGCTGCGCAAGAATTGCGAGGCCCACGGCATCACGCTCTACCCGCTCGGCAGCGTCGAGCAGGGCGTCGTGCACGTGATCGGCCCCCAGCTCGGGCTGACCCAGCCGGGCATGACCGTGGTCTGCGGCGATAGCCACACCTCGACCCACGGCGCGTTCGGGGCGCTCGCGTTCGGCATCGGCACGACCGAGGTCGAGCACGTGCTCGCGACCCAGACCTTGCGGCAGGTCAAGCCGGCCGCGATGGCGGTCACCGTCGACGGCGAGCTTCCGCCCGGCGTGACCGCCAAGGACCTGGTGCTCGCCATCATCGCCGAGATCGGCACCCATGGCGGCACCGGCACCGTGATCGAGTACCGGGGCGAGGCGATCCGGGCGCTGGACATGGCGGGCCGGATGACGGTCTGCAACATGTCGATCGAGGGCGGGGCCAGGGCCGGCCTGATCGCTCCCGACGACACCACGTTCGCGTTCCTCGAGGGTCGCCGGCACAGCCCCAAGGGCGCCGGCTGGGAGCGCGCGCTCGACGACTGGCGCTCGCTCGTGACCGACGAAGGCGCCGCCTTCGACCGGGAGGTCAGGATCGACGCCGCCTCGCTGCGCCCGGTCGTGACCTGGGGCACCAACCCGGCTCAGTCGGTCACCATCGACGACGTCGTGCCCGAGCCGGCCAGCTTCGGCACGCCGGGCGAGCAGCAGGCAGCCCAGCGGGCGCTTGAGTACATGGCCTTGACACCCGGCACCGCGATGCGCGACATCGCGGTCGACACCGTCTTCATCGGCTCGTGCACCAACGGCCGGCTGGCCGACCTGCGGGCCGCCGCCGGCGTGGTGCGCGGCCGCAAGGTCAGCGAAGGCGTCCGCGCGATCGTCGTTCCCGGCTCGGCCCGGGTCAAGCTCGAGGCCGAGACCGAGGGCCTTGACCAGGTCTTCAAGGCCGCTGGCTTCGAGTGGCGGTCGGCCGGCTGCTCAATGTGCCTCGGCATGAACGGCGACATCCTGATGCCGGGCGAGCGGTCCGCCTCCACTTCTAACCGCAACTTCGAAGGCCGCCAGGGTCCCGGTGGCCGCACTCACCTGGTATCCCCGGCCATGGCCGCGGCGACGGCGGTAGCCGGGCGCTTCGCCACGCCGAGCGATCTTGAAGGAGCTAACTAAGATGCGCGCCGTGACGAAGGTCGAGGGCCGGGCGGTCGTGCTCGACCGCCCGAATGTCGACACCGACCAGATCATCCCAGCCGCCTGGCTGAAGCGGGTCGAGCGGACCGGGTTCGGGCCAGGCCTGTTCAGCGCCTGGCGCACCGACCCTGGCTTCGTGCTCAACCAACCCGGCGCGGACGAAGCCAAGATCCTGATCGCGGGCCCGAACTTCGGCTGCGGCTCGTCCCGCGAGCACGCGGTCTGGGCGCTGCAGGACTTCGGCTTCGAGGCCGTCATCGCGCCCGGCTTCGCCGACATCTTCCGTGGCAACAGCATCGGGGCCGGGCTGGTCACCGCCCAGGCCGACGAGGCCGCCGTGGCCGGACTTGGCCAGGCGCTGGCCGCCGACCCGGGCGCCGCCGTGGTCGTCGACGTCGGCGAGCGCACCATCACGGTGCCGTCGGCCGGGCTCAGCTACAGCTTCGACCTGCCCGACTACGCCCGCTGGCGGCTGCTCGAGGGCCTGGACGACATCGGGATCACGCTGCGGCACGCGGACGAGATCGCCGATTTCGAGCAGCACCGGCCGGTCTGGCTGCCTTCTTCGGCACCCGCCGTGCGCTCCGGCGCCTGAATGCCCTATCGTGGGAGGCGGCGGGCAGCGTCGCCTCCCACGGCCTTCAGCTGCGCCCCCTTCGGGCCCGGCTCATTTAAACACAGCCCATTCGAACCCAGCCTCTCGAACTCAGGAAATGTTGATCTCTTTGTTCCGAGTACTCCTTATCACTTAGCGCGAGCCCACCCAGACGGGCTCGCGCTACTCCTCCTCGGCCAAGCGGCCAGGAGGTTTTTTGTTGAGTAGGCGGATGTTAGGAAGTCCAACAATGCCGGCTCCGGGGGGCGACCCCCGGACCCCCGCAGTGGCCGGCCCGGGGGGCGACCCCCGGACCCCCGCAGAAGGAGCAATCCCGTGGAAGTGACCGGAGCCCAGGCGCTCGTGCGCAGCCTGGAGTGCCAGGGCGTCGACATCATGTTCGGCCTGCCCGGCGGAGCCATCTTGCCCGCTTACGATCCCATCCGCTCATCGTCGCTGCGGCACATCCTGGTCAGGCACGAGCAGGGCGCCGGGCACGCCGCCGAGGGCTACGCCTGGGCCACCGGCCGGGTCGGCGTCTGCATGGCGACCAGCGGCCCCGGTGCGACGAACCTGGTGACGGCGCTCGCCGACGCCTACATGGACTCGGTCCCGATCGTCGCGATCACCGGCCAGGTGCCGACCGCCATGATCGGCACCGATGCGTTCCAGGAGTCGGACATCACCGGGATCACCGGCCCGATCACCAAGCACAACGAGCTGGTCACCGACGCCGCGCGGATTCCCGCCGCGATCGCCGAGGCCTTTCATATCGCCTCGACTGGCCGCCCTGGCCCGGTGCTCGTCGACCTGCCCAAGGACATCTTGCAAGCCCAGACGACCTGGTCATGGCCGCCGACCATGGACCTCCCTGGCTACAAGATCCCCGGCGCCCCTGACAAGAGCCTGATTGAGCAGGCCGCCAGCCTGATCAGGGAAGCCAAGCGCCCGGTGCTCTACGTCGGCGGGGGCGTGATCAAGTCGGACTCCTCCGCCGCGCTGCGCGAACTGGCCGAGCACACCCAGGCCCCCGTGACCACCACGCTGATGGCGCGGGGCGCGTTCCCCGACAGCCACCCGCTGGCGCTCGGCATGCCAGGCATGCACGGCACCTACGCGGCGGTCATGGCGCTGCAGGAATGCGACCTGATCGTCGCGCTCGGCGCTCGGTTCGATGACCGGGTCACCGGCAAGCTGGCCGCCTTCGCGCCCAAGGCCAAGATCGTGCACGCCGACATCGACCCGGCCGAGATCGGCAAGAACCGCAAGCCGGACATCGCCATCGTCGGCAACCTGGCCGAGACCTTGCCTGCCTTCGCGACCGTGATGCGGGCCGAGATCGACGCCAACGGCCCGGTCGACACCGCCGAGTGGGTCGCCCTGACCGACGGCTGGAAGCGCAGCTATCCGCTGCGCTACAACCAGGACGCCGACGGCCCGCTGAAGCCGCAGCACGTGGTCGAGCGGCTGTCGGCCCTGACCGGGGGCGACGCGATCATCGTGGCCGGGGTCGGCCAGCACCAGATGCACGCCTCCCAGCACTACAGCTTCACCAAGCCGCGCAGCTGGATCAACTCGGGCGGCGCGGGCACGATGGGCTTCGCCGTGCCGGCCGCGATGGGCGCGCAGATCGGTCGCCCAGGCGAACTGGTCGTCGCGATCGATGGCGACGGGTGCTTCCAGATGACCGCCCAGGAACTCGCCACCTGCGCGATCGAAGGGCTGCCGATCAAGGTGCTGATCTTCAACAACGGCTTCCTTGGCATGGTCAGGCAGTGGCAGGAATTGTTCTACGACGAGCGCTACTCCGAGGTCCACCTGGGCACCGCGATCCCCGACTACGTCAAGCTGGCCGAGGCCTACGGCTGCGTCGGGCTGCGCTGCGAGCATCAGGGCGACGTCGACGGCGTGCTTGAGAAGGCGCTCTCGATCTCGGACGTGCCGACCGTGGTCGACTTCCGTACCCACGACGCCGAGGGCGTCTTCCCGATGGTGCCCGCCGGTCGCTCGAATGACGACCTCGTGCTCGGGCCCGAGTTCAGCGCGGCCGAGCAGCAGGCCGCGACCCGCAAGGAAGTGATCGCGAAATGACGACCCACACGCTGTCGGTCCTAGTGGAGAACAAGCCGGGCGTGCTCGCGCACGTCGCGGCCCTGTTCTCCCGGCGGGCGTTCAACATCACCTCGCTGTCGGTCGGGCCGACCACGGACCCGAAGGTCAGCCGGATGACGATCGTGGTCGACGGCGCCTCGACGCCAGTCGATCAGGTCCACAAGCAGCTGGAGAAGCTCATCCGGGTGCTCAAGGTCACCGAGCTGGCCGAAGATGAGGCCATCGAGCGGGAGCTCGCGCTGATCAAGGTCAGGGTCAATCCCGAGCTGCGGGCCGAACTGGTCGACCTCGCTGCCTCTTACCGGGCCAATGTCGTTGACCTCGGCTCGGACACGATCGTCCTCGAAGCAGTCTGTAGTCCGGGGCGGCTCGACGCCCTGCTCGCCCTGCTCGAGCAGCACGGCACCTGCGAACTCGTGCGCACGGGGCTCATCGCTATCTCCCGCGGGGACGGGACGATTACCGATGACTCACTCGAGCTCGCGATGGCTAGTGCCTGAAGACCAACAACCCATCCGCAAATAAACCAGCACGACAACTCGACCAGGAAGGACCACTGACGTGGCCACTGTTTACTACGACGACGATGCTGATCTGGGGCTGATTCAGTCGCGGAAGATCGCGGTGCTCGGGTACGGCTCGCAGGGACACGCGCACGCGCTGAGCTTGCACGACTCTGGATGCGACGTGCGGGTCGGGCTGCCCGAGGGATCGAAGTCGCGGGCCAAGGCTACCGAGGCGGGGCTGACTGTCGGCACCCCCGAGGAAGTCTGCGCCTGGGCCGACCTCGTCATGGTGCTGACTCCGGACACCGGCCAGCGGAAGCTGTACGCGCAGGCGATCGCGCCGTCGCTGAAGTCGGGCGACGCGCTGTTCTTCGCGCACGGGTTCAACATCCACTTCGGGTACATCACGCCGCCGGACGACGTCGACGTGGCGATGGTCGCGCCGAAGGCGCCCGGTCACACGGTGCGGTGGCAGTACGAGGCCGGGCAGGGCACGCCGGTGCTGGTCGCCGTCGCCCAGGACGCGACCGGGAAGGCGTGGGACCTGGTCAGGTCCTACGCGAAGGCGATCGGCGGCACCAAGGCGGGCGCGCTGGTGACGACCTTCCAGGAGGAGACCGAGAGTGACCTGTTCGGTGAGCAGGCCGTGCTCTGCGGCGGCGTCACCGCCCTGGTCAACATGGGCTTCGAGACCCTAGTGGCGGCCGGGTACCAGCCGGAGGTCGCCTACTTCGAGTGCCTGCACGAGCTCAAGCTGATCGTGGACCTGATGCAGGCAGGCGGCATGAACTGGATGCGCTACTCGGTCAGCGACACCGCCGAGTACGGCGACCTGACCAGGGGTCCGAGGGTCGTCGCCGAGCCGACGAGGGAGGCGATGGCCAAGATCCTGGCCGACATCCGCTCGGGCGACTTCGCCCGCGAGTGGGTGGCCGAGGACGACGCCGGCCGTCCCAACTTCGAGCGGCTGCGGGCCGACGCGGCGAACAGCCAGATCGAGCGCGTCGGCAAGCCGCTGCGCCGGATGATGAGCTGGCTTAACGCCCCCACCGACGAGGAGGACTGACCCTGATGGAGGACCACGTACGTAGCTACGTCGTCACGCACCTCCCCGGCGACGGCATTGGCCCTGAGGTCACCGCCGTTGCCAGGAATCTCGTCGACCAGGCGGGCGAGCAGCACGGCTTCACCATCGACTGGCGGCCCTGCCCGCTCGGCTCCGAGCACTACCTGAAGACCGGCGAGGTCCTGCCCGACGGCGTACTGGCTGACTTGCGCAAGAGCGACGCGATCCTGCTCGGCGCCGTCGGCAGCCCGGCCGTGCCGCCGGGCGTCCTGGAGCGCGGCCTGCTGCTCCGGCTGCGCTTCGAGCTTGACCTGTACATCAACCTGCGCCCGTCTCGGCTGCGCCCCGGCGTGCCTAGCTTGCACGGTGAGTCAGGCGGCCTGGACGCGATCGTCGTGCGGGAGAACACCGAAGGCCTGTACGTCGGGGCCGGCGGCGTCGCGCACCGGGACACGCCGTTCGAGACGGCGACCGAGGAGTCGCTGAACACGCGGGGCGGGGTCGAGCGCTGCGTCCGCTACGCGGCCTCGCTCGCGAAGAAGCGCAGCGGCAAGCTCACGCTGGTCCACAAGACCAACGTGCTCGTCAACGCGGGCAGCCTCTGGATGCGGGTCGCCAGGCAGGTCGCGGCCGAGACCGGCGTCGAACTCGACTACGCCCACGTGGACGCCGCCTGCCTGTACATGGTCAGCGATCCCGGCCGGTTCGACGTCGTGGTCACCGACAACCTGTTCGGCGACATCCTCACCGACCTGTCGGCCGCCCTGACCGGCGGGCTCGGCCTGTCCGCCAGCGGGAACCTGAACCCGGAGAAGACCGGCCCGTCCATGTTCGAGCCGGTCCACGGCTCGGCCCCGGACATCGTCGGCACGGGCAAGGCCAACCCGGCCGGCGCCGCGCTGTCCGCCTCGCTCATGCTCGACCACCTGGGCGAGCCTGAGGCGGCGGCGCAGCTCGACGCGGCCGTAGACGCGGTGCTCGCTGCTGGTGGTGCCTCATCGACCGACGCCTGGGCGAGCGCGCTGTCAGCCGAGCTAAGCCGAGCGGAGGCCTCGCGATGAATGCGGAAGCAAGGGGAGCGGTCAGCCCGCCGACGCAAGGCGTTGCGGAGCCAGCCGGCGTCAGTGGGACTGCCGCTCACCCACACCCCCATTCACAAGTGGAGATGTACGACACGACCCTCAGGGACGGATCACAGCAAGTCGGCCTTGACCTGACGGTGGAGGACAAGCTGCGGGTCGCGGTCGCGTTGGACGCGCTCGGGGTCGATGTGGTCGAAGGGGGCTGGCCGGGATCGAACCCGAAGGACAAGGAGTTCTTCGCTCGGGCGAGCGAGATCCCGTGGCACAATGCGCAGCTGGCCGCGTTCGGGGCGACCCGGCGCCCGAACCGGTCCGCTGACGGCGACGGCGATCTGGCCGTGCTGCTCGAAGCGAATACGCCGATCGTGACGCTGGTCGGCAAGTCGTGGACGCTGCACGTGGACGAGGCACTGCGGACGACCCGCGAGGAGAACCTCGCCATGGTCGCGGACTCGGCGCGATTCTTCGTCCGCGAAGGACGCCGGGTCGTCTTCGACGCTGAGCACTTCTTCGACGGGTACGCGGCCGACTCCAGCTACGCGCTCGAAGTGGTGGCCGCGGCTGCCGAGGCCGGCGCCGACACGCTGGCGCTGTGCGACACGAACGGCGGGACGCTCCCCGACGACATCGTGACGATCGTGCGCGACGTGCTCGGACGGTTCCCACAGGTCCGAGTCGGCGTGCACTGCCACAACGACTCGGCCTGCGCAGTCGCGAACTCGCTGGTCGC
>DATKFV010000037.1:0-2799 GCA_035511035.1 Streptosporangiaceae bacterium | reverse complement strand
TTCGTGGGCAGGACGAAGTTGCCGACCTCGGGCATTCCCGGGTAACCGCGCGGGCCGGCGCCGCGCACCACTAGCACATTCGACTCGTCGACGTCCAGGTCGGGCCGCACCGCCGCCTCGTGGTATTCCTCGATCGAGTCGAAGACGAGGGCCTGGCCCCGGTGCTTGAGCAGGTGGGACGAGGCGGCCGATTGCTTGATGACCGCGCCGCCTGGGCACAGGTTGCCGCGGAGCACGGCGGTGCCCGAGTTAGGCGGCTGGAGCGGCTCGGCGACCGTGCTGATCACGTCGCGGTTCCAGCACTGCGCGTCCGCGATGTTCTCGGCGAGGGTCTTGCCGGTCACGCTGACGTGGTCGGTGTGCAGCAGGTCGCCGAGCTCGGCCATGACGGCGGGCACGCCGCCTGCGTAGCAGAAGTCCTCCATCAGGTAGCGGCCCGACGGCATGAGGTTGACCAGCGTCGGCACGGCCCTGGCCAGCTCGTCGAAGTCCTCGAGGCGCAGCGGCACGCCGAGGCGGCCGGCGATGGCGAGGAGGTGGATGACCGCGTTGGTGGACCCGCCGATGGCCGCGTTGACCCTGATCGCGTTCTCGAAGGCAGCCCTGGTCATGACCTGGGAAGGCCGGACGCCGTCCTTGGCCAAGGACACGATCCGCTGGCCGGCTAGCTGCGCGGTCAGCATCCGCCGGGAGTCCGCCGCGGGCCAGGTCGCCGAGCCTGGCAGTTGCATGCCCAGGGTCTCGGCCATGCAGGCCATCGTGGATGCCGTTCCCATCGTCATGCAGTGCCCGCAGGACCTGGCCATCCCGCTTTCGGCGAGCACGCACTCGGCCTGCGTCATCCGCCCGGCGGCGAGTTCGGCCTCGAACTTCCAGACGTGGGTGCCTGACCCGACGTCCTCGCCGCGGAACTTGCCGTTCAGCATCGGGCCGCCGGTCACCATGATCGCCGGCAGGTCGGCGCTGGCCGCTGCCATCAGCATCGCCGGGGTGGTCTTGTCGCAGCCCGACAGCAGCACCACCCCGTCGATCGGGTTGGCCCGCAGGAGCTCTTCGACCTCCATCGACATGAGGTTCCGAAACAGCATCGCCGTTGGCCGCATCAGGGTCTCGCCGAGGGACATGGTCGGGAACTCGAGCGGCCAGCCGCCGGCCTGCCAGACGCCGCGCTTGACCGCCTCGGCGACGCCGCGCAGGTGGGCGTTGCAGGGGGTGAGCTCGGACCAGCTGTTCGCGATCCCGATTACCGGGCGGCCGTCGAAGACCTCGGGTGGTACTCCCTCGGACCGTAGCCACGACCGGTAGATCATTCCAGGTCGGCCCTCGGCCGCGAACCAGGCTGTGCTCCTCAGTGACTCCACCTAGGCCATCATCGTGTCAGACCTGGATGAATTCAATCCCAGCCAGCGCGGCGAACTCTTTCCAGGCAGCGGCGTGGTGGCCAAGGTTCATGACCTCGTGGTGCGGCCCGCCCGCGGTCATCCAGGCGGTCAGGCAGTCGCGCACTCCGGACTGGGGCCTGAACTGGCCGTAAGGCATCTGCAGGGCGGGGAGCTCGGGAGTGTCAAGGTTCTCGCCCTCGGCGACGACCAGCCGGAACCTGGTGCCCTTGAGCGAGACCAGGGTGGCCAGGGTCGCCGGCCCCGGCTGGTACTGGAACAGGAACGTGGGCGGGTCAGCGAGGCGGCCGATCCCGAGCGGCCGCTTGATCAGCCGGACCGGGCGATCGGCGCGCGCTACCTTCCAGTTGCCTTCGCCCATGTGGCTCATCAGGATCGAGTCGGTCGCGAAGTCCATCGCGTACATCTCGGTGAAGTGCGCGTCGCCGATCAAGGTGTGCCCGGCCGACACCAGGCAGGCGGTCAGCGCGTCGCCCTCGGCGCCGTAGCCGTAGCCGTAGTCCTCAGCCATCAGGGTGGACGCGGCCGCGAGCGGAAGCTGGCTGAACCGGCCGTCCTCGCCGATCGCGTCGAAGTGAGTGCTGTAGGCGCGAAAGCCCCCGGTCGATGAGTATGCGCTCGATCGCTACCTGCATCCTGGCGTGGTCCTCGCGCTCGGCCGCCGACAGTGCTTGGTCGATCTCGAAGCGGTCGTTCTCGGCCTCGATCACCTCGGTGACCTGCTCACCGGTCACCGCGAGCATGCCCCGGTACAGGTCGCCGGGCGCGACCGCGAGGATCTCGAGGCCGATGGCGCGGATGAGCGCGCTCTCATCGACTCAGATGTCGCCCCATGTCGTTCATGGCGTAGCCGAAGATCGCCACCTTGAGCGACTTCCAGGCGGTCACGGCCGCGGTTGCCCGCCTCCCAGGTACGCCCATCTGGAGACCAGCCACGAACTGTACTGCGCTGGTCACCTAATCCAGGCGGCAGTCGCGGCCGCGCGGACTTTTGATGATGGTGCATTGCTCTTGGTGGCGACCAGGTTCGCCGACCACCCTGGCCGACCGGTTCACCGGCCGGAACGACGGCCTTGACGGCCACCCCGTGGTCGAGACCGCGCTAGTCGAGCTATACCGCCAGACCGGCGCGAGCCGTTACCTGGAGCTGGCGGCTGCTCCTGGCCACCGGCGAGGCCAAGTACGCCGACCTCATGGAACGCGCGCGCTGACGCTCCAGCGCTGCTACGTACGCGGCCTGGTCTCTGGCGCTCTCAAGGGGCTAGCCAAGGGGCCACAAGCGGGTGTTATCGGTGCGTAATCCGCTGTCTGTCCGGGCACGGGCGCGGTGCCGCCCGGCCATCCCGTCCTCAAATCCGTATGTATGCCCAGGTCAACGAAGCAGGCACGAACTAGCAGG
>DATKFV010000036.1:0-78481 GCA_035511035.1 Streptosporangiaceae bacterium | reverse complement strand
CAGCGTCGGCGCAACCAAGATCACCAACTGATGCTGCCCTACTAACCGGTGCCGAAGGTGAACAGCGGGTTTGCGGGCAAGGCGACGGGCACGACCGGGCGGCTGAGCCTGTTCACGCCGACGCCGGTCAGGGTCTCGGTGTCCAGGGAGTCAAACGCCACCTCGTCGAATCCGGCCTGCGCGAACCACGCCCTGAGGCTGGGCGTCCGGTCAGGGGCCCGGCGATGCCTAGTCCAGAGCACGGTCGCTCCTGGTGCGCACAGCGCGGGAGCGGCCTTGATAGTTCGTTCGATGTCGGCGTCGCTCACGTTGCCGAAGATCCCGCAGAGCAGCAAGATGTCCGCAGGAAGATAGTCGGCGTAGTTCGCGACCAGGCCGGCGTCGGCTTCACGGACCTGCACCTGGTCAAGTCCGGCCTCAGCCGCGGTGCGCCAGGCCAGCCCGGCGTTGCGGCTATCGAGTTCAACGAGCAACGCCGCGACGTCGTCTCGGCGCTCGTGCCGAGGCAGGACAGCGAGCACGTCGCGCCCCTGCCCCGCGCAGAGGCTGACCAGCCGCAACGGCCCGGCGGGAGCATCATCGAGCGCCCGGCGCAAGTGAGCCCTGATGCACTCGAGCCGCGCGCTTAGCGCCGAAGCCGGGTCGTCGTACCCGAGATGCCAGTCCACCCAGTTCCGCATGCCGCCCATCTCATCACCATCTCGGGCCGCCTGCGAAGGTCCGCGCCGACCGCAGCTTGGGCGGCTTGCCAGCCTTTGCTCTTTCTTCACCTTTCGCGGGCCGGGCCGAAGCTTTTCGCGGGCCGGGCCGAAGCTTTCGCGGGCCGGGCCGACTCTCTTCGGTTGCAAACGATTGCCGATTGCACCTATACGCGAATGACGGAGGCGCTGGCGGCCTGGCGGCGCTGCGCTACTACCACAGCGGCCGGAGCGGTCCGCGAGCCGCGAGCTGTTCCAGGTCGGCCCGCAACACCCGCAGCTTGCCCGCGCCCAGCACCGATTCCCACGATGCGACCGTCTCCGCGATGGCCGCCTCCGCCGCGCGCGTGCAGGCCCAGCCCTTGCTGGTGAGCACGAGCAGCTTGGCTCGCCCGTCGTCCGGGTGGTCGCGCCGTTCGATGTACCCCTTCGCCACCAGTTCATCGGCCAGCTGCGCGGCGGCCTGGCGGGTGATGTCCAGGTGATCGGCGAGCTGCGTGATGGTGGCGTCGCCGCGCGCGAGCCTGGCGAACGCGAACCCGTGCGCCGGCCGCACGTCGGTGAACCCCCGTGCCCTTACCCCGGCCGAGATCCCGTCGACGACCGCCCGGCTGGCCGCCAGCAACGCGACGGTCAGCGCCTCCGCAGCAAGATCCTCCATAAGCCCTACCTTGCCAGACTAAGCAAGCAACTTGACAAACTAAGCAAGCGACTTGAGTATATAAGCAAGCAACTTGCCTACTTGCCACTGTCGAGGATCCAGGAAGACATCCAGGGACACCGGCACTATCCGAAGGATCACCGCCAATGCCCGTCATCCACGCCAGCCAGGCGACTACCCACGAACTGCACGGCGCGACGTTCACGTCCTATGCACGACCAGGCACCGGCAGCGACGAGCTGTGCGGCTGGCGAATCGAGATCCCGCCCGGCACCCAAGGTGCCCCGCATCAGGTCTCCCGTGAGGAAGTGATTTACATCATCAGCGGCTCGCTGCATGCCCGCATCGACGAAGAGGCCTGCGACGCGACCGCGGGCGACGCCATCGTGGTGCCCGCAGGCGCCCGGCTGCGGGTCGACAACCCTGGGCCCGAACCGATCGCAGGCTGGGTGACCACGAGCGTAGGCTTCGTCGGGATCCTGGCCGACGGCACTCGGCTGACCCCGCCCTGGACCCGCTGACAACGACCCGGCCGCCCAGCCGCACCAAGTCGCCGAGCACCGCCCACCCCGACGACCGTCGAGCCCGCCCACCCCGACGGCCGCCCGCCCCGAGGATCGCCGTGCCGACCCATCCATTGCTCGCTCCGCCACTGCTCGCCGCTGTCCGGCAGGCAGCATCGCAGCATCGGAACCGGCCCTGGACGCCCGCCGGCTTCACCGACCTGGACGACCGCGCCGCCCATCCGTGCGGGATCTTCAGCGGATCGCCGTTCTCCGTCTTCGCGAAGCTGAGCCTCGCCACCGACGGCCGCAGGCAGTTCGAGGCCGAACTCGCTGGCCGCGCCCTCATCGCCAGCAAGGCCGCCGTCGGCACCCCCGTACCGGTCGCGTCCGGCATCGTCGCCGCCCGCCCAGGCTGGCTGCTGCTGTTCGAGGCGGTCGCCGAGCGCACGGGCAACGCCAGGACCCGCGACGACCTCGCCGCGATCGGGGCGACGATCGCTGCGCTGCACGAGGTGCGCAGCGAGCAAGGCGAATTCGGGCTGCCTGACTTCAACGGCTACTTCGGCCCGATCCCCCAGGACAACCGCCCGGTGCCAGCGGGCCGCTGGCCCGACTTCTACGCGGAACGGCGCATTGAGCCCATGCTGCGCCTGGCGATCGACTCAGGAAACCTGCCCGCCACCGTCAGCGACAGCCTCACCCGCCTGCTTCGCAGGCTGCCTGACCTGTGCGGCAGCGACCCAGTGCCGTCGCTGCTGCACGGCGACGCCCAGCAGAACAACTTCCTGTGCACCCCGCACGGCATCCTGGTCATCGACACCGCGCCCTACTTCGGGCATCCCGAGCTCGACCTGGCGCTGGTCGACTACTTCGAGCCGGCCCACCAGGCCCTGTTCGACGGCTACCGCGCGGTCGCGGCCATCGATGCCGGCTTCGCCGAGCGTCGCGAGCTCTGGCGGATCTTCGCCTACTTGGCCGTCATCGCCTGCGACGGCAAGGGCCCGCTCGGCCGCGGCTTCGTCACCAGGCTCGCCGACGCGCTGCGCCGCTACGGCTGAACGACGATCACCAGTTGCTGGCTGAAGACGTACTGGCCGCCGGCGGCGCCAATGCCGTTGTCCGCCGAGACCGTCACCATGAATGTGTGCCCCCGCGCGGCCAGGCCAGGCGTCCCGCTGATCACCACCGTGCCCGCGCCGATCCGCCCGTGCATGCCTGGCGGCAACTGGCCGCCCAGCTTCATGACCGAGATCGGGAAGCCGCGCGTGTGGACGTGAATGGTGGCGGGCTTGCCCGCCGTCAGCTTGACCTGCGAGCCGGTGGTGAACTGGGGGGCAGCGTAGGAGTACTCGGTCACGGTGCCGTCGGCGTTGTTGACGATCCATGCCGTCTGCGTGCGCGAGTCGACCGCGACCGCCACGGGGTCATTGCCCGTGCCCAGGTTCCGCGCCACGCCGCGGTTACCCGCGCTGATCAGCGTGACCGAATTCGCGCCGTCCTGGGCGACCCAGACCGTGCTCGTGGCCGGATCCACGGCGATCCCCTCGGGCACGTCGGTGTACCAGGCCGGCTTGGTGACCAGCACGCCGGTCGTGACCGGCCTGGCCGCCGGGGTCACCTCGGCGGCGTAGCCGTCGTAGCTCCCGCCGTTGTAGAAGTCACTGGCCACCCAGGCCGCCCCGGTGCCGGTGTCCACGCTGATCGCGTTCAGCGCGTTAGGCTTCGACCCAGGACTGACCAGCGCGCTCTTCGTGACCGACCTCGTCGCCTCGCCGATCTCCTCGACGTCACCGTTCGACTGCGCGACCCAGACCGTGCCCCGGACCGGATCGACCGCGACGTTGACCGGCACCCCGGGCTGGCCGATGGCGATCGTGGCCACGACCGCGCGCCTGGCCTCGCTGATCTCGGAGACCGCATGCGAGCCCGTGTCCGCGACCCAGACCGTTCCCGTGCGCGGGTCGGCCGCGATCCCGAACGGCGCCGCGCCGACCTTGATGGTGGCGACGACCTTGCGGCTGCTCTCGCTGACCTCCGATACCGTGTCGTCCGAACCCCGGTCGCCGAACGGCCCGAGGCACGTCACCCAGACGGTCGCCGTCTTCGGGTCGACGGCGACGTCGACCGGGCTTACCCCGACGCTGATCGTCGCGACCACCGCCCGGCGCGCCTCGCTGATCTCAGAGACGGTGCCATCCAGGCTGTTCACGACCCAGACCGTCCCGCTCGTCGAGTCAACGGCGACCGAACTGGGAAGCTGGCCGACCGGGATCGTCGCCATGTTCCCCGAGACCACAGTGTTTCCCGAGACCACAGTGTTTCCCGAGACCACGGGCCCTCCGGCCGCATCAGCCTGGTCGAAGGCCCAGGTCCTGCCGACCTGCGCGACCGCCAGCCCGGGCGCTCCCAGGACGCCAAGCCCGAGCACTGGCGCCACCGCCAGCGCCGCCACCAGCGACACGCCCAGCCGACGAGCCCGCATCCAACCTCCGATCGCCGAACCCGGCTCGCGCCCCGCGAGCGCCCCGCCCGGCGATCACGATGAGGCGATGGCGTGTCCTAGTCGCGCGGCACCCACAGCACCTGGCCCACATCGATCCCAGTGCCAGGCAGCGAGTTAATGGTAACGATCTGCGGCACTATCGTGCGCGGATCGGCCGACGGATCGGCCTTCTCGGCGATCTCCCACAGCGTCTGGCCAGGCCTGACCACTACCCGCACCATGCTCGAACGCAACGGCACCGCCGCCCCGGCGTGGCTCGAAGCCTGCGCCTGGCCAGCGACCGCCAGCCAGATCACGCTCGCCGCCGCGGCCGCCGTGATGCCCACCAGCGTCCCGACCACGATCCGCCCGCGCCGGGTCAGCCGAACTGGAGTTCGGCGCGTCGCCGCCGCCGGGCCTCCCGCGACCGGCCCGCTAGCCCCGCGCCCGCGCCGCAGGTAGACGACACCATCAGGCAAGGCAACGCTCAGCGGCCCGGCGCTGCTCTCGGGTCTTCCGCTGCCTCTCCCTCGTCCCGCCGCGTCGTTCCCCAGGCTCGCCGCGCCCGTCACGAGCTTCACCGCACCGACGTCCATCTTCGCCTCGGCCGCGCCCGTCATTCCCATCTGCGTGCCTCCTCTTAGCGAACGACTGTTCGATCGTATCTCTGTTCTATCGTGAGTACGTTCGATCGAACGTACTCACGATAGAACTTATACCGCAGGGGTCCGACACTTTCGACATCCGTCGAACAGATGTTTGATGTGGCCGACCCGAAGCGCTAGCGTCGGCAATGACACCAGCCAGCTACCGGAGGCATGATGAGCAGCGAGACAGAAAACGGAGGGGTACTGAGCAGCGAAATGCTCAGTGTTGGAGAGATCGGTGCGGATGGGATCGGAGAATCCGCCGGTATCGCCAGCGGGCCCGATGAGGAAGACCCGGCTGAGGAAGGCCCGGCTGAGGACGGCCCAGCTGGGGACAGCCCACTTGAGGACAGCCCAGTTGAGGACAGCACAGCGCCTGACCGCTACGGCCAGCCGCGAAGCAAGCCAGGCCGCAAGCCGCGCGGCGGCGTCCCCGTGCCGGTGCCTGACCTGCCGGACCAGCCCGACCCCGACCACGTGCTCACCTGGCGGCAGCGCAAGGTACTCCAAGTGATCCGCGACTCGGTCCAGCGCCGCGGCTACCCGCCATCAATGCGCGAGATCGGCGAGGCGGTCGGCCTGACGAGCACCTCGAGCGTTTCTTACCAGCTCTCCACGCTGCAGAACAAGGGCTACCTGCGCCGCGACGCCGGACGCCCGCGCACGGTGGAGGTCAGGCTGCCAGGCCACCCGGCCGTCCGGCCCGAGCCCAACTTTGACGACGAAGAAATGCCGATGGACATCACGTCCCAGGAAGCCGCCTACGTGCCGGTCGTCGGCCGGATCGCGGCCGGCGGTCCGATTCTCGCCGAGGAGTCGATCGAGGACATTTTCCCGCTGCCCAGGCAACTCGTCGGCGAAGGCACCCTGTTCCTGCTGAAGGTCGTCGGTGACTCGATGATGAATGCCGGCATAGTGGACGGCGATTGGGTCGTGGTCCGCCAGCAGCCAGTAGCCGAGAACGGCGACATCATCGCCGCGATGATCGAAGGCGAAGCCACCGTCAAGACGTTCAAGCGCTCAGGCAACCACGTCTGGCTGATGCCCCACAACCCGGCATATACCCCGATACCAGGCGATGAAGCCGAGATACTTGGCCGAGTGGTCGCCGTCTTGCGACGCGTGTGACCCACCGGGCCTAGCCACCAGCGCAAATCGCCGGCTAGGCCCGGTGCCCGAACTTCACGCCCAAGAGATCTCAGCAAAGCCCCCGGGCCAGCCCCGGCCACCAAAGCCAGCCACCACCAGCCGACTCGCCCACCACGCCCACCAGGCCACTCCCGGCGACGTCGGCCCGATATCCGACGGCCCATCGCCCACCAGGCCTCAGCCGCCGATGGCCGGGCACGCCGCGCAGGCGGGCCTGGCTAGTCCGCCGCGGGGACGATGTTCACCAGCCTCGGCGCGCGCACGATCACCTTGCTGATGCCACGGCCGCCGAGCGTCTTTGCGACGCCGGGCGTGGCCAGCGCCAGCCAGCGCAGTTCGTCATCGCCGATCGACGGCGGTACCGTCAGCCGGTCCCTGACCTTGCCGTTCACCTGGATAATGCAGGTGACCTCGTCCTGCACGAGCAGCGACTGGTCGGCCACCGGCCAGCCCGCCATCGCCACCGAGGGCGGCAGGCCCAGTGTCTCCCAGCACTCCTCGGCCGTGTAGGGGGCGAACAGCGACAGCAGGATCGTCAGCGTCCTGGCCGCCTCGCGGACCGCCGGATCGCCGGCGCCCGGCCCGGTGTCAATCGCGCGGCGGGTCGCCGTCGCCAGCTCCATCAGCCGGGCTACGGCGACGTTCAGCCGCGTTCCCTCGATCAGGCGGGTGACCTCCTCGATCGTCTTGTGCGTGACCCGGCGCAGGTCAAGGTCACCAGCGGCTGTTCCCGGGGCAGCGGCTTGCGCCTGAGCCCGACCCACGTCGCTCGCGATCCGCATCACCCGGCCAAGGAACTTGACCGATGCCTCGGGCCGCACGTCGGCCCAGTCGATGTCGTCCTCGGGCGGGCTGGCGAACAGCATGGTCAGCCTGATCGCGTCCACGCCGTGCGCTTCCAGTTGCTGCCCGAGGTCGACGCCGTTGCCCAGCGACTTGGACATCGCCTTGCCCCGGTTGATCACCTGGCCCTGGTTCACCAGGCGGGTAAACGGCTCGGTGAAGTCCAGCATGCCCATGTCGAACAGCACCTTGGTGAAGAACCGGCTGTACAGCAGGTGCAAGATCGCGTGCTCGACGCCGCCCACGTACAGGTCGACCGGGGACCAGCGACGGACCGCCTCGACCTCGAATGGGCCGAACTCATAACGGGGCGAGCAGTACCGCAGGAAGTACCAGGACGAGTCGACGAACGTGTCCATCGTGTCGGTGTCTCGCCGGGCCGGGCCACCGCACTTAGGGCAGGTGGTGGCAGCCCAGTCGGTCGCCGCCGCCAGCGGCGAGGTGCCTTTCGGGGCCAGGTCCTCGCCGCGCAGGTCGGGCAGCAGGACCGGCAGTTGGTCGTCAGGGACGGGTACCTCGCCGCAGCCGTCGCAGTAGACGATCGGGATCGGCGCGCCCCAGAACCGCTGCCGCGAGACCAGCCAGTCCCGCAGCCGGTAGCTGACCGCCGCGCGGCCCTCGCCCTGGCCGGCCAGGATCTCGGTGATCGCGGCGATCGCTTCGACCTTGTTCATCCCGTCGAGCGGACCCGAGTTGACCAGCGCGCCGTCACCGGGAGTCGCCTGACCGGTCTCCGCCGGGTCGGGCAGGTCCGTGCGCACGACGACCCGCACCGGCAGCCCGAACTCCCGTGCGAAGTCCAGGTCGCGCTGGTCGTGCGCGGGCACCGCCATGATCGCGCCAGTCCCGTAGTCAGGCAGCACGTAGTCGGCCGCCCACACCGGTATCCGCTCGCCGTTGACCGGGTTGATCGCGTGGCGGCCAAGGAACACCCCGGTCTTGGGCCGGTCAGCGGACTGCCGCTCGATGTCGGTCAGCTTGCTGACCTGGGCTAGGTAGCTGGTCAGCTCGTCGCGCCGCTCCGGCTCGCACAGGTCGGCGGCCAGCGCTGAGTCGGCCGCGACGACGAAGAACGTCGCGCCGTACAGGGTGTCAGGCCGGGTCGTGAAGACCGTGACCGGCTCGTCCCTGCCCTCGATCGCGAACCTGACCTCGGCGCCCTCACTGCGGCCGATCCAGTTGCGCTGCATCAGCAGCACCCGCTCTGGCCACTTGCGCTCAAGGGGCTCCATGTCGGCCAGCAGCCGATCGGCGTACTCGGTGATCTTGAAGTACCACTGGGTCAGCGTCCGCCTGACCACCTCGTTGCCGCAGCGCTCGCAATGCCCGTTGATGACTTGCTCGTTGGCCAGCACCGTCTGGTCCACCGGGCACCAGTTGACGTAGCCGTCCTTCCGGTACGCGAGCCCGCGCTCATACAGCCGCAAGAACAGCCACTGAGTCCAGCGGTAGTACTCGGCATCGCAGGTGTGCAGCCGCCTGGTCCAGTCGAAGGACAGCGCGTACCGGCGGAACGACGCGGCCTGGGTCTCGATGTTCTTGTAGGTCCAGTCGGCCGGGTGGCTGTTGTCGCGAATAGCCGCGTTCTCGGCAGGCAAGCCGAACGCGTCCCATCCGATCGGGTGCAGCACGTTGTAGCCGCGCTGGAAGTAGTACCGCGCCATCGCGTCCGCCACCGCGTACGCCTCAGCGTGACCCATGTGCAGGTCGCCGGACGGATAGGGGAACATGTCGAGCACGTAGGTGCGCGGGCGGGTGTCGTCAGGGTCGTCGCTGGCCAGGAACAGCTGCAGCTCATCCCACCGGGCCAGCCACTTAGCTTGGACTGACCGCGGATCCCACTTCTCCTGCGCCTGGTCGGCGCTGGCTGGCTGCGCCTGGTCGGCGCCAACTAGCCGCGGCCGGCCCGCGCTGGCCTCGTCCGCGTTCGGGGCGGCTGTCATTGCTTCCTCACCGGTGTTTGCGACGCTGTACTGGCGACACTGTGTAGGCAACCTCGCGTAGGCAACCTCGCGTAGGCAACGCTGTGTAGGCAACGCTGTGTCTGCGACGGGTCACCACCGCCAACCCTGATTCCAAACAAAAAACCCCTCGATCCACGAGGGGCAGCCGCGCCAACGTCCGCGAGGCCCGGGGTCGTCCACCCAGACCAGCACAGTCGGCGCGGCTAGGTAAGGAGCAGGCTAGCTAGACGCACCCCAACAGAATATCGCACCCCACGCACCCGTGCGACTCGCTGCGAAAGCCGTACTCAGCCCCGCGACCACCCGCCTCCGCCGACCGCAGAGACCGGCATCCCCAGCCCCGCGATAGCCGCGCGCAGCCCCGCGATCCGCCGCGAAAGCCGCACGTGACTCCGCGATCACGAGTCCGCTCACCACCGAGCCCCGCGCAGCTCCGCGATCACCCGACTCCGCCGATCGCAGAGACCGGCGCGCCCCGCGATCCGCCGCGAACGCCGCAGGTGACTCCGCGATCACGGAATCCGCTTACCACCGAGCCCCGCGGACCCCAGAGACTCGCCCCGACAGCCGCACGCGTCTCCGTGATCATCAGACTCCGCTGATCACGGAGATCCAGCGCGTTACGGCCCAGTCAAACAACCGTGATCATGGATATCCCATGATCACGGACGAGTCGCGGCCCCCCCAGCCATCCGTGATCAAGCACGCGACCTTGATCACGTAGAAGTTCTAGGTCGCCCAGGCATCAACTCCAGAAACTCCCCCTGCCTAACTCTGGCCGCAAACGATTGCAGCCCTGAGTGGAACCGGCGCGGAGCGGAACCGAGTCGGCGCGGGGCGGGGCCATCCCGGGACAGAGCCGGCACGGGCGGAGCCGGCACGGGCGGAGCCGGCACGAGGCGGAGCCGGCACGAGGCGGAGCCGAGCCGGCGCGGAGTGGAATGGGTGCTGAATCTCGCGGGCGCTGGGCCGGGCGGGCGGTGAATCGTGCGGGTGCTTTAGCGGGTGCGACTGACGAAATGTGCCGACTGGGCGTGGTTGCGCATTCCGCAATGCGCCTTGACCGCTGTCGTTGACCGCCTCGATAATGGCGTCTCGGTCAACCACGACGCTGCTGCGCACGGGCACGTCGCTTTCTCGTCGCAGGGTGACCGACCTGGGCAAACGGGGGTTGGCCCTGGTCCTGCGCCGCCGCCAATGGCGCGCAGTTGGCCGCATTCGGGGGAATGATGGAATTTCGACGGTCAGGTAATTCGCGCACGGGCGGAAGGCCATCTCGCGAGCGGCGGGGCCGGTCCGAGTCCGGCTACGGACCCGGACCTGACCGCGACGTCCCGAGCGAGTCGGTCCGCATCATCCCGGCCGGCCTGGCCGGCGAAGCGGCCGACGACGGCGCTGACGCCCCGGCGGGGCTCGCGGGCCCGGCGGGCCCCGCGGGCCCAGGCCTCGCAGGCCCAGCGAGCCCGGCCGGCGGGCCGCCGGCGGGCCGTCACCAGGAACCAGCCCCGGACGACCGGGAGCGCTCAGGTAACCGGGTGCGGCCAGGCGCTGGAGCACGCCTGGCTGCGGGGACACCGGACGCCAACGGATCGGACACAACCTGGTTCGAGGCCAGTGATCTCGAGTCCGCGTTCTGGGGTGACAGCGCCGTCAGCCCGGCCCGCCACGCGGCCGAGCCGATCGCGATCGTGGGGCTAGCGTGCCGCTTCCCCGACGCTGATGACGCCGCGGCCTTGTTCGGGGTGATCACGACCGGCAGGCGGGCGTTCCGCCGGATTCCGCCGTGCCGGGTCGACCTGGCCGACTATTACAGCTCGGATCCGGCAACACCAGACGCGACCTACAGCACCAGGGCCGCGCTCCTCGAGGGCTGGCGGTTCGACCGGGCCGCGTTCGGGATCTCACAAGCCACCTATGCCAGCGTGGACCCGGCTCACTGGCTGGCCATCGAGACCTCGGCGCGCGCCCTAGCGGCGGCGGGCTTCCCCGGTGGGAACGGCCTGCCGCGCGAGCGGGCCGGCGTGTTCATCGGCAGCACGCTGGCCGGCGACGTGGCACAGGCGTCTGGGCTGCGGCTGCGCTGGCCGTATACGCGCCAGGTACTGGCCGACGCGCTGTTCAGCGCGGGGGCGCCGACCGAGCTCGCTGACCGGGTGCTCACCGCCGCGGCCGCGCGCTATCTGGCGCCCTTCCCGCCCGTGACCGCCGAGACGCTCATCGGCGCTACCCCAGGCACGATCGCGGCCGCGATCTGCGCGCTGCTCGGCTTCGCTGGCGGCGGCTTCGCCGTCGACGCCGGCGGGGCGTCCTCGCTGGCGGCGATCGCCTCCGCCTGCTCGGCCCTGGTCAGCGGCCAGCTCGACGTCGCCATCGCCGGCGGGGTCGATGCCAGCCTTGACCCGCTTGACCTGGTGGGGCTGGCCAAAGCCGGCGCGCTGGCGACCGGGGACGTGCGAATCTACGACGAGAGCCCGACCGGGTTCCTGCCGGGCGAGGGCTGCGGCATGGTGCTGCTCATGCGAGAGGCCGACGCGGTCGCGGCCGACCTGCCGATCTACGCGGAGATCGCAGGCTGGGGCATGGCATCGGCCAGCCAGCCGAGGCGCGGGAGCACCGATCCTGGCGGGCTGCTGCTGGCCATGCGGAAGGCCTACGAGATGGCCCGAATCGACCCGGCCGACATCGGCTACGTCGAAGGGTGCGGCACCGGCGTCGGGCACGCCGACGAGGCCGAGCTCACCGCGCTCAGTCAGCTTCTCGCGAGCGCGAGGCAACCGGTGGTGCTCGGCTCGGTGACCGCGAACATCGGGCACACCAGGGCGGCGGCCGGCTCGGCGGGCCTGATCAAGACCGTGCTGGCAGCCGCGAACGCGGTGCTCCCGGCGGCGACCGGGATCAGCACGCCCCATCAGGTCCTGCGCGAGGCCAGCGCGGTGCTGCGCACGCCGGGCGCGAACGAGCCGTGGACTGATCGGGTCAGGCGAGCCGGCGTCAGCGCGCGCAGCGCCGACGGGCTCAACGTCCACCTAGTCCTGACCCGCCAGCCTGACCCGGCCGAGGCCGGACGGCGCGGGTCCGACGCGAATCACCCGAGCGTGGGCAGCCCGGCCGGGCGGCGGCGGGCCCAGGAAGGGCTCATCCCGCCCCGGCGGGGCAACCCGGCCACGTTCTTGCTGCAAGCGGCCGACCGGACGGCGCTGACCGCAATCCTGGCCAGGATCACCGACGTCGCGCCCTGGCTGTCGGACGCGCAACTGCAAGACCTCGCGTGCCAGCTCGCGATCGAGGCGGCCGACCAAGGCAAGGCGAGGGTCGCGATCATCGCGACCAGGCAGGAACAGCTGGCCCGGCTGGCCAACGAGGCGATCACGATGCTGCCCAAGCTGGCCGGCGGGCTGGTCAGCACCAGGCCAGGCATCTTCGCGGCCGACGACGCCGACGGCCGGGTGACGCTGCTGCTGGCTGGCCAGCAAGAGCACAAGGAGCAGCCGCCCCAGCAGCAGTTCGACCGGGCCATGGCGGTGCTGCGCCGGCTCGACCAGCTCGGGGTGCGGCCGACGGCCGCGGTCGGGCACGGCATCGGCGAGCTGGCCGGGCTCGTCTGGGCCGGCTGCCTGATCCCGGCCGACGCGAGCACGCTCAGCGCCCTTCGCGCCGCGGCGCTCAACGACACCGCCAGTGCCGTGCCAGGAAGCGTGCGCAAGGTGCTCGACAGCTTCGCTACCTTCGGTTACCAGTCGCCTGGGCGGCCACTGTTCTCTGGCAGCACGGGGAACGAGCTCACGAGCGCGGCCGAGGTCGCGAGGCTGCTGAGCGCCGAGCTGCTCGACTCCCGGTCAGCCGGCGCGAGTCCGCAGGCCGACTATCGGCTGGCCGATGCCGTGCGGGTCGGGGTAACCGGGGCGAGCCTGCTGCTCCAGTCGGGCCGGGACCGCGAGCTGACCAGGGCCATCGGCCAGCTCGGAACCGGCCACGGCGGGGCCGGCCAGCGCCGCAAGGTCGCGGTGGTCAGCATCGACGGTGACCCCGACGACGACCGGAGCATGGCCAGGGCCGCCGCCGCCTTGTTCGCCGCCGGCGCGCTCGGCCGACCCGAGGCGCTCTACGCCGGGCACCCCGCCCGGCCGATCGACATCTGGCGCGAGCAGGTCTTCATCACCAATCCCTGCCAGACCCATCCGGCGGCCGGGCCGGCTGAACCGCGTCCAGCTCGGACCGGGCGCCAGCGTCCGGCGGAAACCCAGGCCCCGGCCCAGGCGGAGGCACAGACGCCGGCGCTGGCACCGACCGGAGTCGCCGTTCCGGAGCGCGCGCCAGCCCAGGCCGAGACGGGAGCCCCGGCGCAGACGGCAGCAGCACCAGAGGGTGCGCGGCCGGCCGAAGGGTCGGCCGACGTCGATTCAGGGACCGGCCACGAGGCGAGAAGCACCGAGCCGGCGGTGACCGGCCATGACACCGATCATAATCAGCCAAATCCGGCCAGCGCGCCGAAGCACATCGACGCCGCGCACCAGGCTGGCCCCGGGCCGACAGCGGTAATCGAGGCCGGGGCCGGCCCTGAGACCGACGACAATCAGCCAAGCGCGGGCAGCGCGCCGAGCCATGCCGAGTGGGCGAGCGTAGGCCCGGCCGAGCCGGTGATCGGCATCGGGCCTTGGTCTCGCTGCTACGTCGAGCGGACCCAGGCCCTGGATCGCCCGGTCGAGCCTGCGGGCGACCAGCCTTGGCAGCTCTTTACCGGCGACTGCGAGTTCTTGCGGCCCGTGCTTGACGATCTTGTCCGGTCTGAACCACGGGCGGACCGCACTCTTGCCGTGCTCGGGCGCCTGCCCGGGGCGGCAACGCTTGAGTCGGCCCTGCTCGCGGCCCGTAGCGCGATGAGCACCGGCCGCCTCGTCGTCCTGAGTCCTGACAGTGGGCTGGCCGGGCTGTGGGCGAGCTTGCGGGCCGAGCATCCGCGGATCGGCGTCGTCACGGTCCGCGCTCCGCTGACGCCTGAGTCCGTGCGGGCCGCCACCGGGATCGCCGCGGTGCCCGGCCAGTTCCGCGAGCTGACGATCGAGCCCGACGGGTCGATGGCCGAGGCGGTCATGGTGCCGCTGCCGCCTGGCCCAGGCGGCGACTTCCCGCTCGGTACCAGCGACGTCGTGCTGATCAGCCGCAATGCGGGGGCGGCCGGGCTGGCTCTGGCGCAGGTACTGGCGTGCTCAGGCGCCGCGATCGTGGTCATTGGCCGCGATCACCCGCGCCACGACGACGCCGTCATCGCGGCGCTTGAGCAGCTCAGGCTGGCAGGCACGGCGGTCGGCTACGAGATCGTCAACCCGTCGAGCGCGGCCGCGCTCGACGCGGCGGTCGCCAGGATCGAGCAGCGGTTCGGGCCGGTCACGGCGGTCGCGCACGCGATCAGCGCCGCGCCGCCGCACGCCAGCTACGAGCTGACGCCGGCGCAGGCCCACGCCTACGTGCTCGACCAGGTCAGGATGCTCGACCAGCTAGTCGCTGCCGTCCAGGCCAGGCCGGCGCCGCCGCAGTCGCCGAGCCGGCTCAAGCTGATCGCCACCTTCGGGTCGGTCGCAGGACGCTACGGGCTGGCGGGCGGGAGCCTGGTCGCCCTGGCGACGGGCGCGCTGGCCGGGCACGGCGAGCAGATCGCGGCCGACCTTCCCGGCTGCGCCGCCCTGCACGTCGACTGGCCTGGCTGGGCCGGGGCCGGTCTCGGCGAACGGGCCGACTGGACGGCGCTGATGAAGCGGGCCGGTTGCACCCCGCTGTCGGTCCAGGACGGGTCGAGGCAGCTGATGAAGCTGATGACGATGGCCAGGCGGCCGGGCCGCAGTGCCGTGCACGGCCGGGTCGGACTCCCCCCGCCCCGGCCGGTCGCCATCGCCGGATCCGGACCGGCGACCGTGGCCCCGCCCGAGCACCTGGCTGGGGCCACGATCGTGCACTACCCAGGCGTGGAGCTCATCACCCAGCTCACGATCAGTCCGCAGGCCGAGTCTTACCTGGCTGACTACGTGATCGACGGAGTCAGGCTCGTGCCGCCCGCCATCGCGCTCGAGGCGATGGCCCAGGTCGCCTCCGTGCTGGCTGGGTCACCGATGCGGTCAGCCGACGGGGTCGTGATGAACGCGCCGATCGTGCTCTCGGACCCGCAAGCGTCGGCCGTGCTGCGGATCTGCGGGCTGCGGACCGATGAGATCGTGACCGTGGTCGTGCGGTGCGACAGCACCGGCTTCGCCGTGGACCACTTCAGCGCCAGCTTCGGCGGCGCGCCCCCGGCTAGCCCGGTGACGCCGGTCCGGCTTGAGGAGGCCGCTGACGGTGAGCCAGCCGCGGCGGTGATCGACGGATCGGAGGTCTACGGACCGGTCTGCTTCCAGACCGGCCGGTTCAGGCTGCTCACCTCCGTGCGGCTCAGCGGGTCGCGCGCTGCGGTCGCGCTAGCCGAGGAGACGGAGCCGTGGCTCGACCAGCCCGCTGACGGCCCGGGACCGGCCGCACCGTTGCTCGGCAGTCCTGGCCTCGGTGACGCGACGCTGCAGCTCGCGCAGGTGTGCGTCCCGCACCGGCGGCTGCTGTTCGCGGGGTGCGATCACTTCGAGTTCGCCGAGCCGGAAGCGTTGGGACCGATAGCGCTCTCGGCGGTGCAGGTCGTGCCGACGAGCCCCAGTCTGGTCCCGAGACAGCGGCGCGGCGACGGCACGCCGACCGAGCCGATCGACCAGCGCGAGACCAGCTGGGACATCGACGCGGTCGACTCAGGCGGGCGAGTGGTCGCCTACTGGCGGCGCCTGCGAATGCGCGACGCCGGGCCGCTGCCGCGAACGGCCGCCTGGCCGGCGCCGCTGGCTGCCTGCGTGCTCGAGCGGGCGGCGGCCGAGTGCGGCCTCGGTCCTAGCCTCGAGGTGCGGATCGGCCTCCGTCCCGAGGCGGTCCAGGCGGCGCGAGCGGCGCGAGCCGGCCTGGTGGCGCGCGGCCGCCGGGCCGGTAGCGGCCGAAGGGCCCGACGGGTGCCGGTCACCGCGGTCGTGGATCCGCGCTGGTCGGCGGGCAGCTGGACCAGCCCGGCGAGCACCAGCGGTGCGCTCGCTGGGCTGGACCTGATGGTGCGAGCCGAGGGCCAGGCCGGGTGCGCCTGGCAGGTCGCGACGCCAGCGGCAATGTCGGGGCAGGCCAGCCAGCCGAGCCAGTCGCAGGCCTGGCTGGCGGTCGTGAGCGAGCAGCACCTCCAGGCCGGCGACGCCGGGACAGCGCTCGCGCTCGCCGAGGTGATCGCCACGTGCACCGGCGGTGCCGGGCCGCCTCCGCAGGTTCACGCCGAGGCGAGGTACATCGCCGGCACGGGCTGGCTGCTGGTGCAGGCCGGTCCAGTGCGGATCGTGGCGACCGTGCTCGACCTCGCCGAGGCCGGCCTGCCCGTGGCCGTCGCGATCATGACGAACGCCTCGGACCGGGTGGCCAAGCGACCGCGGCCGCAGCACGCGGGCCGCGGCGGCCTGATCGCGGCCGGCCGCTAGGCTGGGCCGGCTGACTCGAGGTAGCCAGGGAACCTGGCGGCCTCGCGGATGTCGGCCTCGCTCACCGGGCCTGGCCGCAGGATCTCGATGTCGGCACCGGACAGCCGCACGAGCGTGGAGCCCGAGTCGTAGCGGATCGACTCGTCATCCTCGACGATGTGAACGGTCTCGCCCGCCGGCCAGTTCATGGTCTCGAGCTCGGCCTTCCTGACCGGCACGGGGGCGGTTCCCGTGACGTTGAGGCTGGTCGCCGTCAGCGGCGCGCCGACCGCCCTGATCACCTGGAGGGTGGCCGGGTGATCTGGGATGCGGATTCCCACTGTCCCGTTGACCGCGACCAGGTCATCGGGCAACAGGGGTGTCTTTGCCACCACGACCGACAGCGGCCCTGGCGTGAACTCGCCGATCAGCCGCAGCGCCGACGGCGTCAGCAGGCCGATCGACGCGGCCATGTCCACCCCGGCGCACGCGACGTGCATCACCTGGGCCCGGCTGCGCGACTTCACCGCGAACGCCCGCTCGATGGCTGGGATCGAGGTCGCGAGAGCGGCCAGCATGTAGCCGGTCTCAGTCGGCAGCACGGCGAGCGAACCCTTGCGCAGGCTGTCCGCAATTCGCGCCGCGTCCGACAGCGTGATCAGTCCGCTGCGGCTGTGCGGCCGGATGAACTCGAATTGCGTCATTGCTGTCCTCCCGCTTGGACGCCGTTCCCGGATTACCGGTATTCACGACATTGCGATGCATTGCCCATCCGGTCACGAGCAGTAGCCAGCGTGCTAGCGTGACCGCTGAGCCGCCGACCGGGGACAGCCGACCGGGGACATCTGGATGGGAGATGCGCTGTGCAGGTCTTCGACTGCCTCGATGAGGAGACGCGATCTCAGGGCATCGCGGCAGCCGTTTCCACCATCTTCAGCCAGGGCCTCATCATCCTGCCGACCGACACATCATACGCACTGGCGGGCTACGCCTTCGGCGAGGCTCCGGCGAGCCAGATCAGGACCGCGAAAGGGATCGGCGACTCAGCGCCGTTGCAGGTGCTGATCAGCAACAAGCAGGTGCTTGACGGGATCTCGATGCAGGCACCAGAGCACGCCCGACTGCTCGCGGACGCCTTCTGGCCCGGCCCGATGACGCTCATCGTGCCGGCCTCACCATCCCTGCGCTGGCATGTCGGCGGTGACGAACGGGTCGTGCAGGTTCGGGTGCCCGATCAGGAGGTCGCGATCGAGGTGCTCAGCCGGACCGGGCCATTGCTGGCGTCGGCGGCGCGGAGCGCCACCAGTGGCATCGTCGAGAGCCAGGACAATGCCGGCGAGCTGAGCGAGCACGCGGCCATCTTCCTTGACTGCGGAACCATCGAGCCCACGGTCCTGTCGACCGTGGTGGACTGCACCGGCCCCGAGGCCAGCGTGCTGCGGAAAGGCAAGATCACCGTCGGCCAGATCGTCGACGTGCTCGGCTACATGCCCGGCGTCCCCGCCTAGCCCCTCCCCGCCTAGCCCTCCCCGCCTAGCCCTCCCCGCCTAGCCTTCCCTGCCTAGCCTCCCCGCCTAGCCTCGCGGCGGACGACCCCGGCCTCGCGGCCCGACCCTGGCCTCACTTCGGACGAGGGGTCGGCAGTTACGTTGGGCGGATTGTCAGCCACAATTGGGACTAACGAGATCTGAGCGGAAAGGCGGCCTCTCGTGACTACTCCCACCCCGGTCACTGGCGAACTCGACTTGTCCCAGAACGAGTTCTGGGCGCTCTCACTGGCCGAGCGCCACGCCGCCTTCGCGAAACTGCGCGAACTCGACTCCCCGCCCTACTTCGCCGACCCGGAGACCCCGTTCACCGCCGCCGGAGACGGGTACTACGCGCTGGTCAAGCACGCGGACGTGGTCGAGGCTAGCCGGCACCCTGAGATCTTCTCCTCGGCGCGAGGCGCGACCAGCCTGGTCGACCTTCCGCCCGAGTTCAACGAGTACTTCGGCTCCATGATCAACATGGACGACCCGAGGCACGCGCGGCTGCGCCGGATCGTCTCGCGGGCCTTCACCCCTAAAATGATCAAGAAGTTCGAGGAGGACGTCCAGCTCACGGCCGAGTCGATCGTCGACCAGCTCATCGCCACTGGCCCGTGCGACTTCGTGCAGCAGGTATCGGCCAGGCTCCCGCTCAAGATCATCTGCCAGATGATGGGGATCAGCGACGATCACTTCGAGATGGTCATGCGCAACACCAACGTGATCCTGGCCGGGGGCGACCCTGAGTTCCTCAGCGATGACATGGACCAGGCGATCGGGCAGATCCTGACCGCCGGGGCGGACCTCGCCGGCCTGGTCACCGACCTGGCCGCGGTCCGGCAGGCCGAGCCGGGCGAAGACCTGATCACGGCGCTGGCCACGGCGAACGTCGACGGCGAGCAGTTGACCCCGGCGGAACTGGCCTCGTTCTTCATCCTGCTCGTGGTCGCCGGCAACGAGACGACCCGCAACGCGATCTCGCACGCCCTCATGCTCTTCACCGAGCACCCCGACCAGCGCGAACTGCTGCTGGCCGACTTCGAGGCGCGGATCTCCCCGGCGGTGGAAGAGATCGTCAGGTACGTGTCCCCGGTCATCTGGATGCGACGGTCATTGACCCAGGACGCCGTCATTAATGGCCACCAGTTCCGACAGGGCGATAAGGCGGCCCTGGTGTACTGGGCGGCCAACCGCGACGAGGCCGTCTTCACCGACCCGATCGCGTTCGATATCACCCGCTCGCCCAATCCGCACGTGGGCTTTGGCGGGGCCGGACCCCATTTCTGCCTTGGCGCTCATCTGGCCCGGCGAGAGATCACTGTCATGCTCAGGGAACTGCTGCAGCGGGTACCCAACGTCCGCGCCGCGGGCGACCCGGACCGGCTGCTCTCCAGCTTCATCAACGGCATCAAGCACCTGCCATGCGAGCTGAGCTAACCGCCCTCGGGATTGGCCTAAGAACGCTCCTCGTCGAGCTGCGGTAACCCCGGTCAACCGGTGATCAGGGTCGCGCTAATGACGCGGGCTGCTCAGGCTCGATTTGGCAACCGCACGGCGTTACTCCCAGTGGTCATTTTCGTAACTCGCTGTAATCTTGCCTGGACAACGTGTATAACTAGAACCTCAGACGGCACACTACTTGGCTCGATGCAAGAACCGAGAGTGAGTCGTTCGGGGGAAATGGGGGAAGCCGCACGTCGCGGAGGGGGGGCCTCCGTCCGGGGGGACGCGGTGCCGTCCCGGCTCGTAGCCGGGACCGAGCACGCGCCGATGACGGAGTCGCGGCGAGTGGCAGGGTCATTGTCCTGCGGATGGCGCCGCACGGGGGCGCGGCTCCATCCGCAGGACAAGATCTCACCAGGCCTCACAACAACACCTAGGGGACGGTCATCAGGACCGGGCCTTCGGGGGTGACCGCGATGGTGTGCTCGACGTGGGCGGCCCGGCTGCCGTCGGCCGACCGCAGCGTCCAGCCATCGCGGTCGATCACGTAGTCGTCGTCTCCGCCGGCCAGGAACCACGGCTCAATGGCGATGACCAGGCCGGGGCTGAGCTTGAGGCCGCGGCCCTGGCGGCCTTCGTTGGGCACGGACGGGGCCTCATGCATCTGCCTGCCGACTCCGTGCCCGCCGAAGTCGGTGCTGATCCCGTATCCCTCCGCCCGGCCGATGGCGCCGATCGCGGCGGAGATGTCGCCGATCCGGCTGCCGACCACGGCCGCCGCGATGCCGGCATCGAGCGCCGCGAAGACGGTGTCGATGAGCTTGCGGTCGGCCGGGCGCGGACGGCCGACCGAGAACGAGATCGCGGCATCGGCGGCCCAGCCGTCGAGCACCGCACCGCAGTCGATGCTCAGCAGGTCACCGTCGGCGAGCCGACCGGGGCCAGGGATGCCGTGCAGGGCCGCGTCGTTGACCGAGGCGCAGATCACGGCGGGGAACGAAACGGGCGCGAAACCGGGCTGGTAACCGAGGAACGGCGATGTGGCGCCGGCGTCCGCGAGCACGGACCTGGCCACCTCGTCCAGTTCAGTCAGCCGTACCCCCGGTGCCGCGTGCGCGCGGACCGCGTCGAGCGCCCGCGCCACGACCCGACCTGCTTCCCTGACCGCCTCGACCTCGGCGTGGGTCTTGAGCTCGACCATGCGACGATGCATTCCTTCCTTCAGGAGCCTGGGCCGGCGGCCTGGGCGACCGGACGGCCGGAACCCTAGGGGCCGTGCATCCTGGGCCAAGGGCTCGGGATAACTATACCGGTATTATTATCACAGCATGGTGCGACCGCCACTGAGCCCGCAAGACCGTCTCCGGGGTGAGAGACTCGGCCTGATGCTGCGCCAAGCCCGCGGGCAGCGCAGCATGGCCGACGTCGCGGCGGCGTCCGGAGTCCCGGTCGAGACCCTGCGGAAGATCGAGACAGGCCGGATCGTGACGCCCGCGTTCTTCACGGTGGCCTCGCTGGCCTCGGCGCTCGACCTGCCGCTGGCCCAGCTGGCCAGCGAATGCGCCGCGCCGGCCAGATAGCCGGCGAGCCGGGCCTAGGGCAGCGCGCCGGCCTAGGGCAGCGCGCTGATCTGGCCGGCCAGCGCGAAGTCGGCTTCGGTCAGCCCGCCGGCCGAGTGCGTGGAGAGCGTCAAGGTGACGCGGTTCCACGAGATGGCGATGTCCGGATGGTGATTGGCGGCCTCCGCCAGGTAGGCGACGGCCGCCACGTACAGCATCGCGGCGGCGAAGTCCTTCAGCTTGACGGACCTGGTGATCGTGTCGCCGGCGCGTTCCCAGCCAGCGGCTCGTCCGAGCCCGGCCGCGATCTCTTCTTCGGTAAGCAGCCCCATGGTCCTATCCTGCCAGGTCCGTCTCCGCCGTGAAGCACGCGTGGGCCTGCCTGGGCGCGGCCGGATGGGCTCAGCGATAGGCTGGGCCAGCACCGCTCGCGGTGCGGCACAAGCAGGTATTTACCGTTACCGCACCGATCCGAACGCTTCCGTCGGCCGCTACCGGAGTCGCAGATGCCCGATCCGCAACCCGCGGCGCTCAGGCGCACGCCGCTCACCGCTGTCCATGAGCGGCTCGGCGCGGCCCTGACCGACTTCGCTGGCTGGCAGATGCCGTTGCGCTATCGCAGCGAGACCGCCGAGCACCAGGCGGTCAGGACGGCGGCCGGGCTGTTCGACCTGTCCCATATGGGGGAACTGCGGGTCACCGGCGACGAGGCGACTGCGGCCCTTGACTACGCGCTGGTCAGCGACATCTCAGCGGTGCGGGTCGGCCGCGCCAAGTACACGATGATCACAGGCGCCGATGGCGGGGTCATCGACGACCTGATCGTGTACCGGCTGGCCGACAGCGACTACCTCGTGGTCGCCAACGCCGCCAACGCGGCCACCGTCGCCGCCGAGCTGGCCAGCCGCGCCGGCCGCTTCAAGGCCACGGTCAGCGACCAGACCGACGACTACGCCCTGATCGCGATCCAGGGCCCGCGCTCACCAGCCATCTTGTCCAGGCTCACCGACACCGACCTGACCCAGCTCAAGTACTACGCCGGGTACCCGGCGACCGTCGCTGGCCGCGACGTGCTGCTCGCCCGCACTGGCTATACCGGCGAGGACGGCTTCGAGATCTTCGCCAGGCCCGACGACGCGACCGCGCTCTGGGAGGCCCTCACCGAGGCCGGCGAGGGCTCAGGCCTCATCCCGGCCGGCCTTGCGGCCAGGGACTCGCTGCGCCTCGAGGCAGGCATGCCGCTGTACGGCAACGAGCTGAGCCGGGACATCACCCCGTTCGACGCCGGCCTTGGCCGGGTGGTCAAGCTGGACAAGAGCGCGGACTTCGTCGGCCGCGCCGCGCTCGCCAGGCGGGCCGAGCAGGCGTCGCCCCGCACGCTCGTTGGCCTGATCGGGCTGACCAGGCGGGTGCCAAGGCACGGCTTCGCCGTGCTGTGGGACGGCGCGCCCGCGGGCATCGTTACCAGCGGCGGGCACTCCCCCACGCTCGCCCAGCCGATCGCGATGGCCTACCTAAGCGCCGAGGCCGCGGCCGCGGCCGCGATAACGACCACGCAGGCGCGGGACGACCAAGCCGATGACGGCAGGCTCGCCATCGACATCAGGGGCAGCGCGGAGCCTGCCATGCTCACCAGGCTGCCGTTCTACACGCGGGACGCGCGGGGCACGCAGGGCACGCAGGGTTGAAGGCTGCGGGGACTGACCGAGTACATCCATCGCCGGGATTGGCTGGCCGGCCAGTCGCGCCCGGACGCACACAGGAAGGAATGGCACCATGAGCGTTCCCGAAGAGCTCTATTACACGGCCGAGCACGAGTGGGTCGCGATCTCCGACTCGACCGCCAGGATCGGCATCACCGACTACGCCCAGCGCGCGCTCGGTGACGTGGTCTACGTGTCGGCGCCAGCCCCTGGGACGAGGGTCACGGCCGGAGACCCGTGCGGCGAGGTCGAGTCCACCAAGTCAGTCAGCGACATCTACTGCCCGGCCGACGGCGAGGTCACCGAGGTCAACCCTGAGGTTGACGACGACCCGGGGCTGGTCAACTCCGACCCGTACGGCGCTGGCTGGCTGTTCAAGATCAGGCTGGACAGCGACGACGACGTGCCCCCCGGCCTGCTCTCGGCGATCGAGTACTCCGCGCTGATCCAGGACGAGGAGCAGTGACCTCGGCCGCCCCGGCCGACAACCTGAAGCGACTCGACGCGGCGACCGCCCAGTTCGAGCCGCCGTTCGCGGTCGTCGACCTGGCGGCCCTGCGTCGCAACGCCGCCCGCATGGTCCAGCGGGCCGGCGGCACCCCCATCAGGCTTGCCAGCAAGTCGGTGCGCTGCCGCTCGCTGATGGCCGACGTGCTCGCGCTCGACGGCTTCCGCGGCATCCTCGCGTTCACCCTGCCCGAGGCGCTCTGGCTGGTCGAGTGCCAGGCGAGCGACGACATCGTCGTCGCCTACCCGACCGCCGACCTGCAGGCGCTGGCGAAGCTGGCCAGCACGCCCGCCGCGGCGATGGCGATCACCGTGATGGTCGATCAGGTCGACCACATCGACCTGATCGCCAGGGTCGCGGCGACCATCTCTGACCCGCTGCCGGTCAAGGTCGCGATCGACATCGACGCCGCCTTCCTCGCCTTCGGCGGCCGGGTGCGAGCCGGCGCGAGACGCTCCCCGGTCCGCGCTCCCGAGCAGGCAGCCGACCTGGCCAAGGTGATCGCCGAGCGCCCTGGGCTCAGGCTGACCGGGATGATGGCGTACGAGGCGCAGATCGCCGGGGTCGGCGACCAGCCGGCCGGACGGCCGCTCTACGGCAAGGTCATCCAGTTCATGCAGCGCCGGTCGGCCGCTGAGCTGGCGGGACGGCGGGCGGCGATCGTGGCCGCGGTCAAGGAGATCGCGCCGCTCGACTTCGTCAATGGCGGCGGCACCGGCTCGATCGAGACGACTCGCACCGAGTCCGCCGTCACCGAGATCGGCGCTGGCTCGGGGCTCTACCAGCCCGGGCTATTTGATGCCTATCGAGCATTTTCGGCAGAGCCTGCTGCCTTCTTCGCGCTTCCCGTCGTCCGCCGGCCTGGACCGGGCGTGGTGACCGTGCTCGGCGGCGGCTACGTGGCGTCGGGGCCGGCGCAGCCCAGCCGGTTGCCGGTCCCTTACCTTCCGCAGGGGCTCACGTTCGACCGGGACGAGGGCGCCGGCGAGGTCCAGACGCCGCTGCTCGGGGAGGCGGCCGACGGGTTGCGGCTCGGGGACAGGGTCTGGTTCAGGCACGCCAAGGCCGGCGAGCTATGCGAGCGGTTCAACGAACTGCACCTGATCGACGGCGACGCGACGACCGCGACCGTGCCGACTTACCGCGGCGAGGGCAAGGCGTTCCTGTGATCAGCGGCGGGGTCAGAGGACGTCAGGATCGGCGGCCGCGGACGATCCGGTAGATCACGTAGCTGGTCATGGCGAGCGCGATCGCGGCTGCCGCGAGCTGGACCTCGGGCTTGGCTAGCTCGGCGGACGCGCGTTCCTTGAGCCTGCGGACGTTGCTGGCCGGGCTCACCCGGTCGGCGAGGGCGTCGATCGTGCGCGCGAGGTTCTCCCTGGTCCGCTCGATCTCGGCGACGATCTCGTCGGAGTCGCGGCGTGATCCCGTGCCCCGCACGACCCGGCCGTTCGCCGCGGTCGGCCCGGTGCGGGCGGCACCGCCGACGGCACCGCCGGCGGCAAGGCTCGCGCTGGCAGCGCTCGCCTTCGCAACCGATCCTGGCGCCGCCGGGCTATGGGAAACGCTGCCATTCGACGCGCTGCTCGCGGCTGCGCTGCTCGCGGCTGTGCTGCTCGCGGCTGCGCTGCTCGCGGCTGCGCTGCCGTAGGACATGGTGTCCGACGGAACGCTGTCGCGCACTGGCGGCTGGCTTTCGGCGTCGGCCATCGCAAGCATCCCTTCCGGCCAGCCACCCTCGTGCCGAGCCTGGACCTAGTTTCCCAGCAACGACCGGCCCGGCGTACGCCTACCCCGCAAGTCACAGGAACGGCCAGTGCGCTCAGCCCGGAGATAGGGCGAGGACGCCTGCCGGTGGCCTGTCCTGAACGGCGGCGACACCAGAGATCTGGGACAATATAAGTAGAATTACGTGATGACGATCGATGCGGTGATCTTTGACTGGGGCGGGACGCTGACACCGTGGCACACGATCGATTTCCTGGCCCTCTGGCAAGCGGCCTGCGCACCGCATTTCCCTGATGACCATGAGCGCCACGCCGCCGCCATCTGCGACGCCGAACTCGGCGCGTGGGAACTGGTCCGCGCCGACCAGCGCAGCTCGACCCTGTTCGAGGTGCTCAAGCGGGCGGGGGTCGAGCCCTCCGACCGGTTGCTCGCCAGTTACCGGCAGGAGTTCGAGCCACACACCTTCACCGACCCGGCGGCCGCCAGCGTTCTTGGCTACCTGCGCTCGCGGGGCATCAAGATCGGCGTGCTCTCCAATACCTTGTGGCCGCGCTCGTGGCATGAGGAGATCTTTCGCCGCGACGGCGTGCTCGACCTGATCGACGGCGCCGTCTACAGCAGCGAGATCGACTGGGCCAAGCCACACCCCGAAGCCTTCCGCGCGGTCATGGCTGCCGTCGGCGCCACCGATCCCGGCCGCTGCGTCTTCATCGGCGACCGTCCATGGGACGACGTATCCGGCGCCAAGGCCGTCGGCATGCGGGCCGTCCTCATCCCCTACTCCGAGGTTCCCTCCTTCGACGGGACCGAGCCCGACGCCGTGATCCACGACCTCGCCGAACTCCCTGCCCTCATCGATGCCTGGTCATCCCCTGCCCACGAGGATCGCGCGTCATCAGACAACGATCTTGAGGATTCGTCGGCCAGCCGAGAAAGATCTTGAGATCCTCCCGGTCTACTGGCCGGTGGGATTACCACGATAATCCGGGCGACCCCCGACGACCCTCCGTGATCATGCTTCGGCGCATGATCACGGACGCCTCGGTGCGGGGTGGCAGCACTTCGACGCGCGCGGAGCGCCCGGCCATTGTCCGTGATCACGGTCGCGTCCTTGATCACGGACGATCGCTGGCACTGTCACCCGACGAACTACCGTGATCACGCCTCGGCGCATGATCACGGATACCCCGTGGGGCGTGGCAGCGTCCTGCAGCGCGCTGAGCACCGCTTGCGATCGTCCGTGATCATGGAACTTCCATGATCACGGACGATGGCTGGGGTTAGGCGATGACCTGCAGGGAGACGCGCTAGTCCTCGGCGGGGGCGGACTCGCGGGCGGCCCAGTTGTAGACGCCCTTGGCCATGGTGGAGGTCGCCGCTTCCGCGGCGGCCGTGAAGACCTGCTGGCGCACCCGGCCTACGCCCGGGTCGTCAGGGGCCGCGAGCCAGGCCAACTCGGCGAGATGCGCGGCCAGCCGAAGCCCGGCGCCACCACCGCCGACATTCGCACTACCGGCCCCGCCCGCACCGCCAGCCCCGCCCGCGCCGCTAGCCGCGCCCGCACCGCTAGCCGCACTCACGCCGCTAGCCCCCTCCGCACCGCCGGCCTTGGTCGGGGCGGCGGCCGCACCAGCGACGTCGGGGCGTTCCCCGGCCAGCAAGGCCAGGGCGCGGTCGGCCAGTGCCCGCGGGCCGCCGGCCAGGGCGGCTAGCTCGGCGGCGAGCTCGCGCTCGGGGGCGGGCTTCAAGGTGGCCGGGTTGCCGTCCCACCAGCCGCCGTACTGGCGCCAGACGTTGTGCACGATGAACTCAGGCTCGTCATAGACCGGCCGCAGGTACGGGCGCTCGAGCAACTCCGGCGGCGGGACCACGCCGCGGATCGCGTCGTCGAGGCGGCCGCCCGCGTTCATCACCGCGAGCGTCTGCTCGACGATCGAGTCGAGCAGGTCAGCGGTGTCGGTCAGGGCCTGGCGGACCCGGTCAGCCCCGATGATCGGCACGCCGTGGCCTGGCAGCAGGTACTCGGGCGCGAGCGCGACCATCCGGCGCAGCGCGGCCGCCCATTCCTTCGGGTAGCGCTGAACCTTCTGCGGATTGCCCGCGTTGGGCGAGGCCCAGATGAACAGGTCACCGCAGCACAGCACCCGCTTGTCCGCGACCCAGGTGATCGTGTGGTCGTCGGTCTCACCCTTCTCGTGCCGCAGCAAGAACTCGGTGCCGCCGACCCGCACCGGCAGTTCGCCCGAGTAGGTGCGGTCGGGGTAGCGGTACTCGACCGGCCAGCGCAGGTCAGCCAGCCCGAACTGGCGCTGGTTGATGATGCCGTTGTAGCCGGCCGTCATGATGTAGCGGTCGAAGCGCGCCGGCAGGGCCTCGTGGGCCAGGACGACCGGGGCGGGCCAGCCCCGCTCCGACGACTCGGCCTCCCAGACCGGCACGCCGAAGACGTGGTCGATGTGGCCGTGGCTGTAGATCGCGGTGTTCAGCCGCTGGCCCGACCAGCGGCGCAGCTCGTCCTGGACGGCCTGGGCGACGAACACGCTGCCGGTGTCGGCGAGCACGAGGCCGTCGTCGGTGCTGAACGCCGACACGTTGGCGAACGTGGGCACGAACACGACGCCGTCGCAGATCTCGGCCAGGCCGCCGAGATGACTGACCGGATGGAAGTCTGCGGTCGAGATCTCGCCGCGCCAGAGCCGGTCGGCTAGCTCGAGTACGTCTCGCGGCATGGCCGGGTGTCCTCCTGCGTTGTGGTCAGGCCCTTCGGCGCAACGAGAGGCGGCTGGCCGGCCGGGCTCTGCCCGGCCGGCCAGCCGCCGACGCCTGCGAACCTTTGCTGCCTAAGAGATCTTAGGCCGTGACGGCGATCAGGTCTGGAGCGCCGCCAGTTCCTTTTGCACCATCGCCTCGTGCTCCTGCTCGTCGCGGCGCGCGTCCGACGGCCTCCAGCGGCCGCGCAGCAGCGGGATGCTGAGCAGGAAGAAGATGATCCCGCCGAAGCACACCCAGTACCAGGTCTTCCACTGGCCCGCCGTGTCCGCCGCCGCCTTCTGCACCGCGGCCGCGTGAGCGCCCATGAAGGCGAGCACCGCCGGCGGAACCTTGGAATACGCGGTCAGCGACTTCGTGTATGGCGTGAGCTTCGCCAGGTCGGGTGCGGCGTTCTTGAGAACCGTCAGCTGCGTCGCGTACGGGGTCAGCGTCTTGAGCTGCGGCGCGACCGCGATGACGCCGTTGATGGCGGCCTTGTTAGCGGAAATGGTGGTCAGGATCGCTAGGCCCTTGGTACCGCCACCGGCCGCCTTGACCGCCGCGGCCGCCAGCGCGGGCGGAATGGTGGCCGGGTTCTTGTACGTAGCGAGCTTAGTGAAGAGCGCCGAATGCGCCTGGAGCACCGCGAGCTCAGGCGCGAACTTCACCGCGTTGCCCAGTTGCACCGAGTCCTTCGTCGCCAGGGCCACGATGGAGGCGTGCGTCTGCGCGAACTTGATGATGCCCGCGTCCCGGGTCGCGATCGCGGCGATCGATGCGGGCGGCGGAGGCAGCGAGAACGCGGCCTTGTACGTAGCGGCGTCGGCCTGGACCGTAGCGCCGTAGTCGACCAGCGGCGTCACCGAGGTGATCACGTGCGGGATGATCAGGAACGCGACGAAGACCACGACGCGGATGATCCAGCCCCAGATCGCCAGCCCGGTAGCGGTGAGCGCCGGGTTGCGGTCCTCGACGGTCTCGGTGAAGCTGGCCATCCACGGCGTGTACGCCACGCCGAGCCCGAACGACAGCAGCGCCAAGATGATGGCGAGCGTGTAGTAGCTCGGATGGTGACCGGCCTGCTCCAGGTAGACCACGGTCATCACGGCCGCCAGGATCCCGCCGATGACCATGAACGGCTTCCGCACCCTGAACCGGTCGGAGACTATCCCGATCAGGATGACCGCGAAAACGTTGAATCCCCAGTTCCAGTTCCCGAGGCCGTTGGCGTCCTTGATGGAGAAACCGAAGACGGAATTGAAGTAGATGACCGCGAACCCGACGGCGGTGTAGTAGATCAGCAGCATGAGCGACACCGCCAAGGCCGACACCACGATGTCGGGCTTGAGCAGCTGCCTGAACGGCTTCTTCAGCGCAGCCGCGATGTCGATGCCCTTGGCCTTGGCCTCGATCAGCGCCCGGTCGCGCAGGGTGACCATGAGCTGGTCACGCAGCTGCGGTGACAGCTCCCGCAGCCCGATCAGCGCGACCACGAACACCACGATCCCGGCGATGCCGCAGATGTGGTACTCGTGCGTCCAGAACCTCGGGTCCTTCACGATCGCAGGGATCGTGGCGCTGCCGACGACGGCCACGATCAGGCTGCCGAGCACCGGTCCGCTCGTCCAGAACCCCATCGCGGTCGCCCGGCCAACCTGCGGCGAGAAGTCACGGATCAGCGCGGGCGTCGCCACCAGGCAGATGCCCTCGACGATGCCGACCACGAAGCTCTCGATGGTGTACGTCCACTTGCTGGTCGCGGCCGGCAAGATGAAGGCCACGAACACCGCGGTGAACAGCAGCCCGAACACCACCAGGTTGGCCCGGCCAAGCCTGTCCGTCAGCCCGGCGAACAGCGAGCCGAAGGCTCCGAGCAGGTTGCCGAACGCCAAGGCGGTGACGAAGAAAGTAAAGCTCATATGCAGGTTGGTCAGGAGCAGCGTGGACACTGACCCGCCGACGTACAGCTCGTAGTACAGCATGACGGTGGCCAGAACCGTGATCGCCAGATAGGTGACACGGGCCCCCGTCTCTGGGTACGAGTCGAGCTGACGGCGCCAAAGGAAAGACGCGCCGGAACGGCGGTTCGAGACCAGATCTTCTGCGGTCGCACTCATGTGGACCTCACATAGGTCGATACCAGTCGCGCCAGGCGGCCCCTGGCGGTGAGGTCAAGATATCTGCACGTTACGTGCAAGTTCAATAGCCCAGGCAGGCTCGAACCGGGAACAATTACCTAACGTAACGAGAGCGACAGCGACCGCGCTCCGGGCGAAAGACCCGGACCTGGCGAGAACCCGTGCTCAGTGCGCGAGCTGGAAGCCGGCCTGCATGAACAACGCGGCGAAGGTGTCGCGGACGAGCTCGCGGGCGCGGAGCGGGCTGAGGCCAAGGTCGGTGCGCAGCGACTCCCAGAACGACCAGATGCTGATCGCGTGCAGGGCCTCGATGAGCTGGTCCCGCTGCTTGCCCTGGAGCTGGTCGAACTCGGGCGCGAAGACCACCTCGAGCTCGGCCCGGCCGGCGGCGATCTTGCGCCGGTGATCGGAACGCAATTCGGCCGACGCGGGCTGGGCGATCCTGGCCGCCCGCCAGGTCGGCGTCATCTCCTCGAGCACCCTGGCCCGCTGGCTCACGAACACCTCGACCCGCGCCGCCAGGGGCTGGTCCGGCTCAATCCGCCTGACCAGCGACCGCAGGATCTCGCTGTCCCGCCGCACGGACTCGACGAGCAGCGCCTCCATGTCGGCGAACTGCTGCCAGACGGTGCGCAGCGAGACCCCGGCCCGCTCGGCGATCCGCGGCGCGGTCGGCCGCAGCTCCCCCTCGGCATGCAGGGCGCGCATCGCGTTGATGATGGCCCGCTTGGTCCGGTGCGACCTCGCGGCCCGGCCGTCGGTCGGCTCGGCGAGCTCGGCCGGCTCGGTGTCGCTCAGCAGGTCAAGGTAGCTGAGGGAGTCATCAGCCGCCTCGCCATCGCAGCCCAGCACGGCTGAGTTACGTACTGCCTCTTCCAACAACGCCGGCTCCGAGTGCTCGCTCCGGGGCGCGGCCCCGGTGAAACGGACGCGGTTACGCGGGCCCGGCGATGGCCGCACCCGTCGCGTACCACGTCATCCTAATGCGGCTCGCACACCGCTAGGGCAGCGGTCCGGCCGAACCGGGACCGTTGTCGCTGGTAGAGGCGGTGACTGAGGTTCCAACTGTCACGCTCTCGGCACGGCGATCGTGGCCTGGACCTGGGGCCTGGCCCGCTCCAACCAGGCGTCGAGTACCTCGCCGCCCTCGAAGTCGGACTCGAGCAGGAACAGGCCGCGGGTCGGGCAGGTCGCGCCGATCTCGACGAGCACCGGCTTGAGCAGCAGTTCGGGCGCGAGCGCGTGCTGCCAGTGGCCGCCGAGCATCAGCGGGATGCCGGTGACCCCGGCGAGCGCGCCGCCAGCGATCCGGTCGATGAACAGCTTCAGCAGGCCGGTGTAGCTGGCCTTGTAGGTCGGGCTCGCGAATACCACCAGGTCGCTCGCCTTGACCGCGCCGACGAGCTCGCTGACCCGCGAGTCGGACCAGTCGAGCAGCGCCGGGCCCAGCTCGGTCAGGTCGATGGACAGGTCGGCCGGGCGGCCAGCGAGCCGCTCGGCGACCAGGTGGGCCGCGTGATAAGTGCGCGATTTGGGCTTGGGATTGCCTACGACGACGGTGATGCTCACCTTCGGCTCCATTCTTCCGCCAGCAACTGGTATGACCGGACCCGGTCGGCGTGATCGTGGGTAATCGTGGTGATGACCAGCTCGTCGGCGCCGGTCGCGTCCCGCAGCCGCTCCAGCTCGTCGGCGACCTGGCCTGGCGTGCCGACGAACTGCGTGTCGATCCGGTCGGCGACCAGCTGCCTGTCCTCCGGCGTCCACCGATGCGACCTCGCCTGCGCCGGGGTCGGGAACTCGATCGCGCCCTCGCCGGTCCTGATGCTGAGCACCCAGGGCCCGTAGCCGGCCGCGAGCTCGCGCGCGGTCGCCTCCTCGTCAGCGACGACCACGTCAGCCGAGACGCTGACGTAGGGCCGCGCTAGGTCAGCGGCCGGCCGGAACGCGGCCCGGTACCCGTCGGCGGCCTCGATCACGGTGGCGGGGCTGACGTGATAGTTCGCCGCGAACCGCAGCCCGCGCTCGCCGGCCACGTTCGCGCTCTCGCCGCCGCTGCTGCCCAGTATCCACAGCTCCACGTCGGCGCCCTCACCGGGAATCGGATGGGCCTCGACGCCGTCGGCTGACTTGTAAGTCCCGGCCAGCAGCGCGATGACGTCATCGACCTGCTCCGCGTAGGCTTGCAGCTCCGCGTTCGGCAACTGGAGCAGCTTGCGCTGTACCGGGAGCCGGGGCGACTTGAGCAGCCGTTCCATCGAATAGGGCGGCGGGATCAGCAGCCCGTTGGCGGTGCGGTGGCCGACGGCCTGGTCAGCCGGGCCCGGCTGACCAGGCTGACCGGGCTGACCAGGCTGAGCCGCCGCCGCGCCGGCGACGTCGCCGGTCGCCTCGGGCCGCTGCCCCTTGGGGCGACCGCCGGACCGGCCAAGGCCCAGGTCGAGCCGCCCAGGATGGAGCGCGTCGATGAGCCCGAACTCCTCGACCGTCGACAACGCGGTGCGGTGTCCCATCTGCACCGCGCCCGAGCCGATCCTGATCGCCCCGGTGGCCGCGGCCGTGAGCGCGAGCAACACCGCGGGCGATGTCCCGGCCACGCCGGGGTTCAGGTGGTGCTCGGCGAACCAGTAGCGCGCGTAGCCAAGCCGCTCAGCCTGGACGGCCAGGTCGATGCTGTTGCGCAGGGCCTGCGGCGCCGCCCCGCCCGACGAGATCGGCACGAGGTCGAGAATCGCGAGCGGAGTGTCAGCCATGAGCAACGGCCCGTTCCTCCCGCGCCCTCGCTGCCGCACCGAGCGGGCTCGCGGCAGGCAGGCCAAGGTGGTCGCGCAGCGTACGGCCGGAGTAGTCGGCGCGGAACACGCCGCGCTCTTGCAGCAACGGGACTACCCGCGCGGCGAACTCGTCAAGCCCGCCAGGCGTCAGGTGCGGCACGAGGATGAACCCGTCGCTCGCGTCGGCCTGCACGAAGTCGTTGATCGTGGCGGCGATCGTCTCCGGCGACCCGATGAAGGACTGGCGCCCGGTCACCTCGACGATCAGTTCCCTGATCGACAGTCCGCCTGCCTGGGCCTTGGCCCGCCATTCGCGGGCGGTGGCGACTGGGTCACGGTACATCCGCACGCTGGCGCGACCACGGGCCACCGTGTGCTCGCCCGGCTCAGGATCGATCTCCGGCAGCGGCCCGTCCGGATCGTAACCGGACAGGTTCCGGTTCCACAGTTGCTCGAGGAACGCTATCGCGGTCGCGCCGCTCACCTGAGCCAGCCGCACTTGCTGGGCCAGCTCGCGCGCCTGCGCATCGGTGTCCGCGAGCACGAAGGTGGCGGCCGGCAGGATCAGCAAATCGGCCGCTGACCGCCCGTACTTCGGCAGCCGCCGCTTGACGTCGGCGTAGAACGCCTGCCCGTCCGCGAGCTCGCTGTGCCGGCTGAAGATCGCGTCGGCGCTCGACGCCGCGAACTCACGGCCCTCTTCGGAGTCGCCCGCCTGGAAGATGACCGGGCGGCCTTGCGGGCTGCGCGGCACGTTGAACTGCCCGGCGATGTCGAAGTGCGCGTCATTGATCTCGAACTGGCCCGCGTCAGGGTCGCTGACGAAGACCCCCGACTGCTTGTCGGCCACGACCTCGGCGCCGGCCCAGGAGTCGAACAGCTGCTCCGTTGCGGCCAGGAAGGCCTTCGCGCGCTCGTATCGCTGGTCTTGCGGCAGGAACCCGCCCCGCCTGAAGTTCTCGCCGGTGAACGCGTCCCATGAGGTGACGACGTTCCACGCGGCCCGCCCGCCGGACAGGTGGTCAAGGGTGGCGAACTGGCGGGCCACCTCGTACGGCTCGTTGAAGGTGGAGTTGATGGTCCCGGCCAGCCCGAGCCGGTCGGTCACCGCCGCGAGCGCGGCCAGGACCGTGAACGTGTCCGGCCGGCCGACGACGTCGAGATCGTAGATCTTGCCGTTCTGCTCCCGCAGCCGCAGGCCCTCGGCCAGGAAGAGGAAGTCGAACTTGGCCCGCTCCGCCGTCTGGGCGAAGTACGCAAATGACCGGAAGTCGATGTGGCTGCCCGAACGCGGGTCACTCCACACCGTGGTGTTGTTGACGCCGGGGAAATGCGCGGCGAGGTGTATTTGCTTAATGGGTGTTGGCATTTCAGGCAGTCCCCCGGTCCGGCTCAGGCCGCCGCGTAGCGACTGGCCGGGCGCGGCAAGCCGAACCGCTCCCGCAACGTGCCGCCGCGATAAGCGTCAGGAATCAGCCCGCGCCGCCGCAGTTCCGCGAGCAGCCCGTCGGTGACCTGGGTCAGGTCGTGCGGCAGGGCGGCCGGCCTGAGCCTGAACCCGGAGAGCCCGGCCGTTCGCCAGTCCGTCAGCAGGTCGGCTAGCTGCGCGGGCGTCCCGGTGAAGGCGAGGGCGTCGCCGGCGTACTCGCGACCGGCGGCGTCGTCCAGCCTGGCCCTCCGCGCGGTGGCGGCGCTGGGCTCGTCGTCGAGGTAGACCAGCAGGTCGGCGAGGACAGGCAGCCGCTCGTCGGCGCGGCCGGCCGCCGCCTGCGCGGCGCGGACGCTGGCGACGATCGCGCTGGCCTCGGCCTGATCGCGTGGCGTCACGAAGCCGACGTCGGCACTCCGGCCAATCAGCTCGTAGGCGGCCGGGCCGTGGCCGAGCGCGCAGACCAGTGGCTGGCCTTGCGGGGGGCGCGGCGTGATCGACGGCCCCTTGACGTTGAACCAGTGGCCATCGAAGTCGATGTAGTGCAGCTTGTCCCTGTCAATGAAGCGGCCTGTCGCCACGTCGCGGATCTCGGCGTCATCCTCCCAGCTGTCCCATAGGCGCCTCGTCACCTCGATATAGTCGGCCGCCTCGGCAAGCAACTCGGCGGCGTCAGCGCCAACCCCGGCCTGGCCGGGGAAGCTCCGCCGCCCGAAGTGCCTGGCCTCGTCCGGGCGGCCGGAGACGCGTACCCGCACCCCGGCCCGGCCAGTGCTGACGTAGTCCAGGGTGGCGATCGCCTTCGAGATGTGGAACGGCTCGGTGTGGGTGGCGATCACGGTCGGTATCAGTCCGATCGCCGAGGTGACCGGGGCCACCCTGGCCGCGATCAGCACCGCGTCGAGCCGGCCGCGGACCTGTTGAGCCTGCCAGCCTTCGCGCTCGCTGCCCTGGGCCGGCTGGGGGCTGAACGAGTCCTCGAAGGTCACGAAGTCGGCGAGCCCGTGCTCGGCTTGCTCGACGAGGTCGGTCCAGTACCTGGCCGAGAAGAGCTCGGCTGGCCGCGCGTCCGGCTCGCGCCAGGCGCCCGGGTGCCAGCCAGCGCCTTCGAGCGCGATCCCGACGTGCAAGGGCGAGTCAGCCTGGCCCATCCTGCGCCTCCCGCCTGCATCCTTAGCTACTACCTGCGCTATTACCTATAATATCCGTCTGTTTACTAGATAATATATCAACCCGCTCGGCGATCACCTTGGCCAGGGCCGCCGCCTGCGCCCTGATCTCGGGAACGGCCGTCGTCTCGTACCACTGGCCGCGCAGTACCGGGCCGAGCGTGAACAGCACGCCGCTCGGCTGGCCCGAGCGATCGAGCAGCGCGCCATGGGCGCTGGCGGCGAGGCCGAGCCCGTGCGGGTCGGGCCTGGCCAGGCCCGCGTCCAGCAGGTCCCGCCAGAGCGGATCCGCCGTCCGCGCCACGTCGGTCCCCTGGCCAGTGCCATTCAGCAGCCAGCCAACATCCAGTCGCGACGTCTGTCCGCCGGCCCCGGCGGCACTGCCTGCCCCGGCGGCACTGCCTGCCCCTGCGGCACTGCCTGCCCCTGCGGCCGCGTCGGCGGCGGCGCCGGCGCCGGCGCCGGCGGTCGCTAGCTCGACCCTGAGGCCCGAGCCGTACTCGGTCACGCCGGTGATGCGCCCCTGGCGCAGGACCAGGCGGCCAGAGCGGCGCAATTCCGTGATCCGCCGGCCGGTCGCTTGCGGCACCCGGTGCCGGTGCACCTCCCAGAAGCGGGAAAGGCGGCTCAGGAACACGCGCTGATCGCCGACCGGCATTGCCTGCCAGAACGCGGGCACGCAAGGCCGCAGCGCATCCATGACCTCAGGCCAGCTGCCGGGATTCGCCGCCAGCGCCGCGCTTACCAGCGCCATCAGATCACTGAGCCGCAGCTCAGCTGCGGTCTGCGGTGCGGCAGGCCTGGCGGCTGCCAACGCCTCGATCTCGGGCAAGCGGACCGGACGGCGGTCATCGTGGGCTTCCCTGTGCGGCCGGGGAAGCAAGCCGTGCCTGGACACCAGGTGCACGACTGCGCCCGGATGGCCACTGGTCACCGTCAGCGCCAGGTCGATCGCGGTCAGCCCGGTCCCGAGCACGAGCACCTCGCTGCCGTCGGCTACCTCGTCGAGCGCCCCAGGCGCCCACGGGTCGACGACGATCCGGCGCGACTGCGGGGTTGGGAACGGCAGCGTGGGCGGCAGGCTGCCCGTGGCCAGCACGGCGACGTCGGCCCCGAGTTCGTCGCCGGCCGACGTGACGAGGCGCAGCGCGGGCTCGCGCGAGCCCGCGCCTGGGCCTGGGCCTGGGCCAACCGAGACCGGCGCCGCCGCGCCAGGCCCGACCGCACCGGGCCCGACCGACACGACGTCGCCGGTCAGCAACGTCAGCGAGGCCAGCGGCGCCGCGTCCCTGACCGCCTCGTCCAGGGCCTGGCGGAGATAGCGGCCATAGACCCGCCTGGGCAAGAACCCGGTCGTGTCCTCGCCCGCCGCCTCGGCCCAGCGGATCAGGTGCTTGGGATCGCCGGCGACCGCGCTCATCTGGTCGGCCGGCGCATTGAGCAGATGGTCGGGATGGGTGGTCGAGTACGCCTGGCCGAGCCCATGCCGACCGTACCGGTCGATCATGACAATCCGGACCGGGCACCGCTGCGACCCGGACAAGTTGAGGAGCGCGATGGCGGCCAGCGCCCCACTGGCTCCCCCGCCAATGATCACGACGGCCGGCCCGCGCTCCCCCGAGCGGTTCAAGCCGTTCACGATCCGAGTATATACTATTAGATCGATAGGATAAATCGGTAATACTTCGGCGGTTCCCGGCGGGTCGGCCCTTAGGCCACCAGAGCAGCGATCTTCGCTGCGATCGCGGGCGACCAGCACCAAAAGAGCACCAAAAGACTCCGTGCACCCCACCCCCAAGGGCCCGGAATCCAAGATCTTGTGATTCTCCCGGAACATGGACCGGTGATAATACCAAGATCTCCGGTTAGGGACCGAAATCGCGGCAAGATCTTCGCCCCGCCGACGAAAACTCGTCAAGATCTTCACCTGCGAACGATTGCAGAAGATCCCGAGCCGCCACGTCACTTCCTTCGGACCCGTCACCAACCGGCCACCAGGTTCTTGTCCCTAATTCACCCCGGTGCGGATAATTGGTGGCATGCTCACACGTCGCAACTTCCTTCAGCTCATGGGCGCCTCCGGGATGGCGGCCACCGGCGCCGAACTGCTCGCCCAGCGAGCCGCACTCGCCGCGCCGGCCAAGTCCCCGCTTGGCTCGAACGGCATCGAGCACGTGGTGATCCTGATGATGGAGAACCGCTCGTTCGACCACTTCCTCGGCTGGCTGCCCGGCGTCGACGGCCGCCACGACCTGGAGTACCTGTCGACCAACGGCAACACCTACCGGAACTACCCGCTCGCCCCCGACTTCCAGGGCTGCGGCTACAGCGACCCTGACCACAGCTGGGAAGGCTGGCTGGTCCAGCACAACTACGGCAAGATGAACGGCTTCCTGCAGCGGCCCACCACCCCGGCTGGCAACGCGGGCGTCAAGCTCGCGGCGGCCAACACGTTCCCGATCGGTTACTACACGAACCTCAACCCCGACGGCAGCCGCAAGGCCGAGCCCGACATCCCGGTCATCGGGGCGCTCGCCGAGCACTACACGGTTCTTGACCGCTACTTCTGCTCGTTCGCCGGCGAGACGTTCCCCAACCGCTTCTATCAGCACGCGGCCCAGACCGACAGGGACCACAACAGCGAGGTGATCTCGAAGCTGCCCAGCATCTGGGACCACCTGTCGCCGATCCCCAACAAGAAGGGCGTCCCAACCGGCGGCTACTTCTTCCGCGACCTGCCCTTCCTCGGGCTGTGGGGCGTGGAGCACTTCGCGTTCTGGCACATGGTGTACGGCAAGGACGCCGACGCGCTCGGCATCAAGCTCAAGACCAAGACGTTCTTCGAGACAGTCGAGGCGGGCGAACTGCCGAACGTCAGCTACGTCGACCCGGCGTTCGACTTCGAGACGACCGGCACGTCAGCCGACGATCACCCGCTGGCCCACATCCGGCTCGGCGAGCGCTTCATCGCCGACGTCTACCACGCCCTGGCCAAGGCCGGCTACCTGCGCAACACCGTGTTCGTGATCAACTTCGACGAGTGGGGCGGGTTCTACGAGCACGTGCTCCCGCCGCACGTGGTCGACCACACCAACCCCAAGGACGTCAACCACAGCGGCGACGGCAAGAAGCCGACCGACGGCCGCCTGATCCCCGATTATACCCAACTCGGCTTCCGGGTCCCGGCCATCGTGGTCTCCGACCTGTCGCACCGCCACATCGTCTCCGATGGCCCGTACGAGCACACCTCGATCCTGGCCCTGATCGAGTCGACCTTCGGCATCCACCCGCTCACGGCCAGGGACGCCCACGCCCGCAACCTCGGCGAGCTCCTCAGCCACGAGCCCCGCCGCCACGTCCTGCCCAAGGGCGCCATCCCGACCAGCGCGCAGGTGAGCGGGCCGGCCAACGACGCGGTCGCGGTCTGCGGCGCCCACAGCGTCCAGTCGGTGTCGCCGCCGCCGGTCAAGAAAGGCAACAAGCCGTTCGAGTCGCCGCTGCTCTACCAGTCCGGTTACCCGAGCGGGTCTGGCATGGTCAACTTCGGTCAGGAGTTCAAGAAGGCGAAGCGGCAACTAGAGCCCTAGCCCGTACGCAGTCTCGCGCGGGCCAGGTCGCCGACCCGATGCTCAGCCGGCGACCAGGCCAGCGGGATCAGCTGCCGGTGGACCGCCGCAGTAGCTCGACGGTCCCGCCATCCCTGCGCCCGCCGAACGAGGCCAGCAATCCAGCCGACGCCGCGTTCGCCTCATCGACGTCGGCAACAACCTCGGTCAGCCCGCGCTCACCGACCACGTCGAGCGCGGTCGCCAGCATCGACTTCGCCAGCCCGCGCCGCCGGTACGGCGCCAGCAACGCGATCAGGCCGAGCTTCGGCGCCGTCGGCCGCATCCAGATCCGCACCAGCCCCGCGTACTCGCCGCTGGCCTGGTCCACCGCCACCAGGTAGGTCGCAGGATCGAACTCGTCGGACTCATAGGTCTCGGCCCTGAAGTCGGCCGGATCCCAGCGCCACCCCTCGCTGCCGGGAACGTCCTCCCGCAGCGCCCCGTCGAGCAGGCGCAGCCGGTCTTCGTCCGCGTCCTTGGCCGAGATCAGGCTGATGCCGTCCGGCAGCGGAAACCCGGCCCGCCCGGCCCGCCCGGTCGGCGCGGCGGGCCTTCCGCCGACCGGGATGACGATGTTGCCCTCGCGCCGGACGACCTCGAAGCCCAGCCGGCTATAGACAGCGAGAGCCTCGTCGTCGGCCTCATCGACGCTGGCATGCAAGTCGCTGCGGAGGTCACCGACAGCCATGGCGAGCAGCGGCTCGTAGCAGTCGTCCCGGCAGGCCTCGAACCACGCGAACCACCGCCGGCCCGGCTGCAGCCAGGCCTTGAGCACGCCGACCAGCACCCCGCCGTCGTGCGCCCGCCAGGTCAGCGGCGCCGACAACTTGACCGTGCACACCAGCGATCCCGTCACAAAGCGGGACCGTAGCACCGCCCAACTCCCCGGTCTAACCATTAACATCAGCAAATTGCCCCGCACCCCAGCCGGGCAAAGCCCGCCCCCCGGCTCCCAGCCCACTGCCGGGCAAAGCCCGGCCCCGGCACAACAACCGGGCAGAACCGGCCCCGGCACCCCAGCCGGGCTAGGTCCGGGCCCACGCCCCGGGCACTCCAGCCGGGCAAGACTGACCCTCGCCCCCTGCAAATCGACCGGGCAGAGCCCGGCCCGGCGCCTAACCAGTTAGAGCCCGATCCCGGCCCCGGCGCCTAGCCAGTCAGAGCCCGATCCCGGCCCCGGCCGCACGACCCCCGATCCCGGCCCCGGTCGCACGACCCCCGATCCCCGGGCCCCCACGATTCTCCGTGATCAAGGAAAACTCGTGATCAGGGCAATTCGAGCGGGTGATCACACATCCGACTACCGTGATCAAGAACGCCACCATGATCACGGACGTTGGCGGGGGGTAGCTGACCCACTCGAACTTCCGTGATCTTGAGACTTCGAAGATCACGGAGTATCTGCCGTGTGGCCATTGCCCGCGCGGATCACCGTGATCAAGACAGCGATCAAGATCACGGAACCTGGTCAGGGCTCGCGAGCCACTACTCCAGACACCCGGCGCTCCGCACCACACAGCAGGGGGACATTGATGCCGTTCTCGCGACACCACAGTGCCCCCGCTGTCTTCCCGGGTTGGGGAGCGGCGGGCTTTGGCTGGGGCGCGTGTCCCTTGACGGCGCCAATGAGAGTGATACGGCATTGTTCCGATCCAATGCCCCATGGCTTATCGTTTTGCCTGGTAGTCCGATTGCGGACGGGACCGCGGCAAGCGAGAGGCAGGCAGATGAGGGTCACGATCACGGGTCTGCTCGTCGCGGCCGTCGGAGCCTGCCGGCTGTCCGGCTCGGGCCTCGCCACCGCATCGGCCGACGAGGTCGGCCCGACCGCGATCGGCGCGCTGCACGCGTTCGTGATCGCGCCCACCCATCCAGGCTGAGCCGCGCGACCCTGGACAACAGCGCGCCGAGCGCGGCCCCGCCCAGGTCCCAGCTCGCGGCCTTGGCCACGGGCTCGCCCGCGACGACGCGGTCACTGACCGCCGCGCCGCCAGCGAGGCTGACCGTCAGGGCGCGGGCCCACGCGCCCGCGTCGGCTGGCGGCACGAGGAGGGCCGCTCCGGCGCAGACCTCCGCCAGCGCCGGAATCGCGCTGGCGACGACCGGCACTCCCGCCGCCATCGCCTCAAGCGCGGGCAGGCCGTAGCCCTCGGCGAGCGACGGCAAGGCGAACACCGACGCGGCCCGGTACACCGCCGGGAGCAGTTCGTCGGCCACCGAAGCCACCCTCGTTCGTGCCGGGACAAGAACATGGCAACGCCGACTACGTGGTCGGCGCGGGCGCCGGCCGCTACGTCAAGACGATCCGCGCGCTGGTGGCTCAGCTTGACCTCATGCGCCGCGATCCTGGCATCCTCGACGTGATGCGGACCGCCTCGGCGGCCCTCGGCCGACCAGCGGCGGCCGCCGACATCGCCGCGTTCATTGCCGGGCTCTCGCACCGGGAGCCAGTGGCTGGGCCGAGCCTGGAGACAGCGGCTGCTCCGGCGGGCGGGTGACCCGCGACGGCAGTGACGTGGCGACCAGCACGGCGGCGGCCAAGATCGGGCCGAGCGCGAGGTCGGCTAGCAGTTCGATGCCAAGCCTGGCCGCCAGGACCGCGCCCGCGACCGCGCCGGCGACCGTCGCCGCCATCTGGACGGCCGCGCTGGCCGAGCCGACCCGCCCGAGCAAGGAACCCGGCGTCCTACGCTGCCGCTGCACGCGGACGAGCAGCAGGAACGCGCAGCCGGGGGCGCCAGCCAGCGCGATGAAGACGACCGCGACCGGCAGGTCGTGGCAGTTGAACAGCCCGGCGAAGGCACCGCTCACCCAGACCATGCAGCCCGCCGCCCCGAGCCGCAGGCGGCCGCTCGCTGACAGGCGCCTGCCGATAGGCGCCCCGGCGAGGTACCCGATGCCGAGCGCGGCCATCAGCAGGCCCACCTCCGCCGGTCCCCGATGCAGCACGCGCACCACGAACGGCACGACCACCACGGTCAGAGCCGCGTTTCCGAACAAGAACAGCGCCGACGTGGCCAGCAGGACGGCCTGCACCGTGTCCCGGCGCAGGAAGCGGACGCCGGCTACTAGTTCGGCTCTGACCGTTGCCCAGCTGGCGCGTTCGCCGTCGGTCACCTGGACCGGCTGGCCCGGACGACCTGGCAACGAGAGCACGAGCGCTGAGGACAGCAGGTAAGTGGCGCAGTCGATGAGCACCAGCGGCCTGAAGCCGAGCCCGGCATACAGCAGCCCGCCGAGCGGACCGCCTGCGAGCCTGATCACGCCCCCGGAGACGGCCGACCAGGCGTTCGCGGCGTCAAGTTCGTCGCCGCGGCCGGTGATCGCTGGGATGATGGCACCGTAGGCCGGGTCGAAGAACTGGGCGAAGGTGTTCTCGGCAAGAATCGCCAGGTAGAGCAGCCAGACCCGGCTCTGGCTGGTGGCCAGCAGCAGGCCAGCGGCGCTCGCCGCGCGCAAGACGTCCGACCAGACCATGATCAGGCGGCGGTTCCAGCGATCGGCGAGCAGCCCGGCGAACGGCGCGACGAACAACGCGGGAACGGTCTCAGCGAGGAGCGCGAGTCCGATCCCCGTCGCCGAGCCGGTCAGCCGGAACACGTAGACGGGGACGGCGACGATCATCAGCCAGGTACCAAGATTGGATTGCAGCTGGCTCAGCCAGAGCCGGCCGAAGACCCGGTTTCGCAGCACGATCCCGCGAGCAAGGAACACGCCACGAGCGTATTCTGACAGAATAGTAAAATGCAAGGTGTGTGCCATGGAGATACAAGAGCTCGGCGCCAGGCTGCGAGCGCGACGGACGGCGGCCGGTGAGACGATCGCGTCGGTCGCGATGCGCGCCGGGCTCTCCGTGCCCTACATCGCCAACCTGGAGAACGGCCGGGGGAACCCGACGCTGACCGCGCTCAGCGCCCTTGCCCAGGCGCTGGGGGCCGACCTGCGGGTCGAACTGGCCGAGCCCGCGGACGAGCCGCAGCCAGGGCCTCCGACCAAGCCGGCGCTGCCCGCGTCGCTCGCGAGGTTCGCCCGGTCACCGCGCTTCGCCACGGCAGCCAATCACCTGGCCGAGCAGACCGGCCTGCCCGCCCAGCTACAGCGAGAGCGCCTGGTCGCCGCCATGGCGGCCGTGTCAGCGGCGACCCCAGGACCGCTCAGCGAGCTTGACTGCCACCGGATACTCGACGCCATCACACTGATCGCCGGCAGCGACTGACCGGCGCCAGGCGGGCGCCAGGCGAGCGCGCCAGGCGGGCGCCAGGCGAGCGCGCCAGGCGTCCGCCCCACCCGCTGACCAGACGTTCCACAGCCGAGGCCATTTTGCATAAATGCTCTAACGATCCGTTACGCCAGGCCGTCCAGGTGGGCGGTGTCGTTGTAGCTGCGCACGAGCCAGCGCTCGGGGGCGACGACCAGGCGGGAGATCGACCCGTTCTCAGAGCCGACGAAGGCGAACGGGCGCGATGCCGCCGCCAGCGCCAGGGCCTGGCCGATGACGCCGCCGTGGGTGAAGACCGCGACGCTCTGGCCGGGATGCCTGGCCGCGATCTCGGTGAGGGCCGATCGCACCCGGTCAGCGAAGGCCGCGCCTGGCTCGGCCCCTGGGATGACGTCCCAGCGTTCCTCCGCGACCATCCGCAGCGCGGTCGGGTGACCGTCGGCGACCATCTTGCGGAACAGCCCGCCTTCCCACTCCCCCAGGTAGACCTCGCGCAAGCGCTCTTCCACCGTCAGGCCAAGGCCAAGGCGCTCGGCCAGCGGGGCCGCTGTCTGCGCGGTCCTGGTCAGCGTGGTCACGTAGAGCGCGGCGATGGCGTCGGCGGCGAGGCGCTCGCAGGCCCGCTGCGCCTGAGCCTGCCCCAGCGGCGAGAGCGGCGGGTCGCCTTGCCCGCCGACCAGCGCGAAGCTGGTGCCCTCGACGTACGGCGCCGACTGCCCGTGCCGGACCAAGATCACCTCGGTGGCGCCCGGCGGCAGCTGGAACCGGGGCTGATGGTAAATGCCCGCGTCCGGTTTGATCCCCTGTGTCCCCGTCACAAGTACCACAGAGTATCGCTTATCACTGAACGGGCCTCAGCTGGGACCAGCAAGATGGCTCTGGAACGCCCGGGCCGCGATCTCGACCCGGTGGCGGACCCCAAAGGACCGGGCGGGGCGATACCGGCCCCGCTCCGGTCCTCGCGCCGGTCGTCAGGTCAGCGGCCGTGCGGGTCCAAGGCCGGCAGCGCGTTGGTCCACTTCGGGGTTCCGAAGACCTCGTAGGAGAACAAGCCACCTGGCGCTGACCAGTGCTGGCCGAGCGGCAGCTTGACGTAGCGCAGTTCCTGCGCGATGGGCAGGCCAGTCGCCGAGCTGATAACCAGGCGCTGCTGCACGGTGCAGGACGAGAACATCCAGCCGCCGACGACCTTGCCGCCGGTCATCATCTTCGCCCTGACCACCTTCCCCTTGATCCTCGCCTTGACGATCCTGGTGTTGGTCCCGACGACTTTCGGCCAGCCGTACACACCGCAGTGCCTGAACTTCTGCGTCAAGCTGACCGCAGGACCGCGCTGACCAGCCACATCGGTGACCTGTCCGGCGCTGCGCACGCCGCGCAACTCGGCGAGCATGCGGTACAAGGCCGCCCGTACGGCCGGCGTCACCGGCAGGTCGAGGACGGTAGGAGCGGTCTGGAACAGGTACGAGCTCACGCCGCCAAGCGGGCCGGGCTGGTACCCGCGCAGCAGCAACTTCCTGAGCAGGCGGGGCGAGGCGGGCAGGTTCATAAGTTGCCGGTAGGACAGGAACGTGTCGCCGATCGGGAACTCCTGCGTCCCCGACGAGGAGTCGAGCGCGAACAGGCGGCCGGACCCGACGGCGACGTCGTAATGCTCTGATGCGGAAGGACCGAGCGGGTTCGCCAGCCCGAACTCCTGATTCACGCGCCACCTGGTCGGCGATCCGGCCCGAACCCAGGCGTCGCGGTTGGCGGCGGAGGCTAGCTGGACCCCACGTTCCCCCACGACCTGCGGGCTGGATGCATGCCGCGAACTGGCCATGAACTGGTCGTTGACCGTCTTCTCAAGGATGAGGTAGCGATCATGGACGTGGCCGACCGGGATGACGTTCCCGGCGAGCGCGGGGATCTCCCACCACCGGCCTGAGGCCGCGGCCCTACCCTGGGCCACGGTCTGCGCAGCGGTCAGCAGCACTTGCCGGGCCGCCGCCCTGCTACCGAGCGCGCCGGCGGTTCGCGCGCCCGCAGGGACAGCGAACACGGTCAGGCCACCTGCGGCGGGGTGGCCGACAACGGGCGGCTGGCCGGCCGTCAGCAGCAAAGCGGCGGCGGTTCCGGCCGCGCAGACCGCCGTCACCGGAAGACCAACCCGCAGGGCCGCCCGGCGCTGGTGCCCACCGCGGACCACGCGCCGCGGGCTGTCCGCTTGCAACATCCGGGTCCTGGCCGCCTCGATGACCTCGGGCCCAGGCGCCGGGCGCTGAGGCAGCAGGGCCCGCAGGCTGGTGAACTCGTCCATGGTGTACTCCTTTAGTCCAGTTCAGGCCTGGCGGTGTCGCCAAGCTGATCGCGTAGCTTGCGGCGGACCCGGCTCAGCCGGGAGCCGACCGTGCCGTAGGGGATGCCGAGGGCGGCGGCGACCTCGGCGTGGCTGAGCCCGGCCAAGGCGATGAGCAGCAGCACGTCCCGGTCAGCCGCCGAGAGCCCAGCGAGTGCCCCAGCCAGCCGCCCGCGCATCGCCCCCGCGCTGACCTGAGCCGCGACCCGGTCGGCCGGGCCCTCCTCAGCCGGCGCTTCGCCGGTCCGCCGGATCGCCCGGTACTCGCGCACCTCCCGGCGCCGGTGCCGGCCGACGTGGTTGGTCGCGATCCCGTATAGCCACGCCCTGACCGCGCCCCGGCTCGCGTCGAACCGGCGCCGGTCGCCGAACGCGGTGGCGAAGGTCTCCGCCGCGACGTCGTCAGCCACGTCGCTGCCGAGGCGCCGGGCCACATAGCCGTGGATCTCAGCGAAGTAGCGGTCGAAGATCACGCCGAACCGGTCAGGGTCGGTCAGTGATGCCTGCACTATCCGCGCGTCCGCGCGCTCCTGCTCCGATGCGGGCCGCGGGCCAGCGACCGGTACCGACGCGCTCGACGGCACCGCCGTCATCGAATCCAGTCCGTCATGTCACAGGGCCCTTCCGGGCGTCGGGGAAGTCCGTCACCTCTACTTGCCCCAAGCCTGCGTCCGCTTTCACGCCTTGGCGGGGAGCATTCCCAGCGCCTGCGGGGATCGTTCTCGTTGCGGGGAGACTTGCCCCCGGCATGTGACAAAAACGCTCCCCGGAACGAAACGCACCCCCGGTAACGCCGAAAACGCTCCCCAATGGCGGCGCTCCGCCGCCCTCGCCGCCCTCACCAGCGCACAGCACAGCCATGCCACGCTTAGACGCGGCTGTCGTGTCACGATGAGGTAGCAAAGGAGAGGCGATGTTGCCCGAACGACCAGGATCCCCCGCTGACGATCCGTTCGGTGGCCGGAGCCCGACCAGCCACGAGCGGATGACGGGACTGAGAACGCTCTTTGCGCTGCCGCGCTGGGGCTGCCGGTACTGGGATTAGACGTCGCCGACACGGCGCTGGCCCTCGCCAGGGAGAAGGCCGCCGCCCGCGGGATCGAGGCCGAGTTCATCACGGCTGACGCGCTCGCACTGGAGCGCCTGGGCCGCACGTTCGAGACGGTGCTCGACTGCGGGCTGTTCCACACCTTCGACGGCAACGAGCGACCAGGATACGTGGCCAGCCTGGCGTCAGTAACCGGGCCCGACGCGACGCTCTATGTCCTGTGCTTCAGCGATGAAGGCCCTGACACCGGCCCGCATCCCGTCACTCAGCAAGACCTGAGGGCAGCGTTCACCGCCGAATCTGGGTGGAACATCGCAGCCATCGAGCCGGACCGGGTCCAGGCCAGGTACCACGACGAAAATGGCGCCCCAGCCTGGTTGGCGACAATCAAGCGCATCTAGCCGGCGAGCGCGGGCCGTGCAGACCTGCACCGATGCACACCGCCCAGCCCCCGCACCGATGCGCACCGCCGAGCCCCCGTAACGTGGGGGTCCGGGGGTTCGTACCCCTGGGAAGATACGCCACGCGCCCAAAAGCGAAGCCGATCAAAGATCGGCGAGCATGGTCGGCGGACGCGTGGGGCCGGTGGGATTTGAACCCACACTGGCAGGATCCTAAGTCCTGTGCCTCTGCCGTTGGGCTACGGCCCCGCGGGGAAACAGTCTCCCCGATGCGTCAGTTTTCGCCAAACCGGTTAGGCCTGGCGTCAGGCCGCCAAGTCCTTGCGGAGCCTGGCCACGTGCCCGGTCGCCTTGACGGCGTAGTAGGCGCGCTCGATCTTGCCGTCGGCATCGATGACGAAGGTGGACCTGATCACGCCCACGGTCGTCTTGCCGTACAGCATCTTCTCGCCGTAAGCGCCGTAGGCCCTGAGCACGCCCAGGTCAGGATCGGACAGCAACGGGAACGTCAGCCCGTCCCGGTCACGGAACTTGGCTAGCTTGGCCGGGCTGTCCGGCGAGATGCCGAGCACGGCATAGCCAGCGTCCGACAGGTCCTGCCGGCTATCACGGAAGTCGCAGGCCTGCTTCGTGCATCCCGGCGTCATCGCGGCCGGGTAGAAGTAGATGATCACCCGCTGGCCGCGCAGTGCTGACAGCGAGACCTCGTTGCCGTCGGCGTCGGGCAGCGTGAATGAAGGCGCGGCGTCGCCTGGCTCCAGTCGCGTTGCGGTCACTGGCACACATCCCTCCTGGTCGTGACCTACCGTACCGGTCGCGGCCAGCCTCGCGCGGCCGAGCCAGCGACAAGGGCCTGACTGACGCCACAAAGGACCGGCCGTGACATTAGCGCTCAATCAATTCAAATGAGCTCGTAAATGGGCACTCACTCGCTTTCCAAGCGGCTGCACCTGGCCACTATCAGACCTCAAGCGATCGCTAATACTGCTAGCATTCTCTTATGACTTCGTCATCGGGCCACTCAGTTTTCCATCGGAATTCCGTATTGCGCCGTCCCGCTCGGGTGAGCGCGGCCGTCGTCATCGTCGCGGTCGGCACCTGCGCAGCCGTGGCCACGGCGGGCTGCTCGTCGGCCCCGACCAAGTCCTCAGGTAAGGGCGCGGTCGATACCTCAACAGAGACCGCGGCCACGAGCAAGGCGCTGCAACTGGCCGCAGCCGCGACAGAGCGGATCAAGTCGCTCACGGCAACTATTACGGTGCATTCTTCCAACACCGGCGCAGGCAACCTGACCGGCCACGTCGCCATTCAGCTCAAGCCGACGAAGATAATCGAGGCGATGTTCAACGTGGCACCGGCTAAGTCCGGGGCCATACAACTCGACGAGATCCTGACGTCAAAGGCGATCTATTTCAAGGATCCCGCCTTTACCAAGGCAGCGGGCAAGCCCTGGGTAAAGGCCGGGCTATCCGACATCTCGTCCAAGGTCGGGGTGAGCCTCGGCTCGCTGCTGCAGAACCTGGAGAGCAGCAATCCGCTTGAGCAGGCCAAGCTGTTCGTCGCGTCGAGGAACGCGCACAAGGTCGGCACCGCCATCATCAGCGGCGTCCGCACGGTCGAGTACGCGGGTACCTACGAGCCGGCCGTTGCGCTGGCCGAACTGAGCCCGGCGCTGCGCAAGCAGATCGGCCCCTCGCTGAAGTCGATCGGAACCAACCAGGTCCAGTTCGAGGTGTGGCTGGACGCCCATGACATCGTCCGGCGCGCCCAGGACACCGACAACGTGCGCGGCCAGGTCGTCATCACCAACCTGAATGTCACGTCGGTCAACCAGCGCGTGCACGTAACGCTGCCGCCTGCGAGCCAGACCGCCCCGCTGCCGAAGATCTGAAAAGGCCAACCCCTTTTACGCCAAATTGCGTCGGCACTGGCTTGCCCACGGGCAGCCTTGCCTATCGGGCAGCACGGCCAAGCCCGCGCCCAGAGTTACTCAGCCTGCGACTAGCTCGGCGATCGCCGGCACCAGCGCGCGGAACGCGCGACCCCGGTGGCTGATGGCGTCCTTCTCTGTGGCGCTCAGCTCCGCGGTCGTGCGGGACTCGCCGTCAGGAACGAAGATCGGGTCGTAGCCGAACCCGTTGCTGCCCCGGCGTTCGCGGATGAGGCGGCCGTGCACCGCGCCCTCGCTGACGGACCGTTCTCCGGAAGGAAGCGCGAGCGCGGCCGCGCAGGCGAACTGGGCACCGCGCCGCTCGTCTGGCACGTCCGAAAGCTGGCCGAGCAGCAGGTTCAGGTTCGCGTCGTCGTCGCCGTGCCGGCCAGACCAGCGGGCCGAGAGCACGCCGGGCATGCCGTTGAGCGCGTCCGCGCAGATGCCCGAGTCGTCGGCCACCGCAGGCAAGCCGGTGAACTCGGCGATCGCCGTGGCCTTGAGCAGGGCGTTCTCGGCGAAGGTAGCACCGGTCTCGGCCACGTCGGGCGCGCCGGGAAACTGGTCAAGCCCGACCAGTTCCACCGGCACCGAGCTAGCGGCGAGGATCCTCGTCAGCTCGATCAGCTTGTCCGGGTTAGCCGTAGCCAGGACAAGCCTCGGCCGGCTGGTCATGAGCCGGCGAGCGCCTTCTGCTGCAGGGCGGTCAGCTCGGCGCAGCCGCTGACGGCGAGGTCAAGCAACTGGTCGAGGAGGGCGCGGTCGAAGGGCTCGCGCTCGGCGGTGCCCTGGACCTCGACGAACCGGCCATCGCCGGTGCACACCACGTTCATGTCGGTCTCGGCGGCGACATCCTCGGTGTAGCACAAGTCGAGCCTGGGCTCGCCGTCGATGATGCCGACGCTCACGGCCGCGACCGAGGTCGCCAGCGCGCCCGGCTTCACCCGCTTGCGCTGGGCAAGCCAGCCGATCGCGTCCGCGAGCGCGACGTAGCCGCCGGTGATCGCGGCGGTCCTGGTGCCGCCGTCGGCCTGCAGGACGTCACAGTCGATCATGATGGAGTTCTCGCCGAGCGCCTTAAGGTCAACGCTGGCCCGCAGCGACCGCCCGACGAGCCGGGAGATTTCCTGGGTACGGCCGCCGACCTTGCCCTTGACCGACTCCCGGTCGCCTCTGGTATTCGTCGCCCGGGGCAGCATCGCGTACTCGCCGGTGACCCAGCCGAGGCCGCTGCCGCGCCGCCAGCGCGGAATGTCGTCGAGCACGCTCGCCGCGCAGAGCACGCGGGTGGCGCCGAACTCGACGAGCACCGAGCCTTCGGCGTGGTCGAGCCAGCCTCGGGTGATCTTGATTTCGCGTAGTTGGTCAGGCCGACGGCCATCAGGGCGAACCATGCGGGCTAGCGTAGCGGGCGGGGCGACCGGTCCGACCGGTACCTCGCCGGCTGGTACCTCGTCAGCTGGTACCTCGTCAGGCCGGTTGCCCGGCCATGGCCGACTCAGGCCGGGGCCCGGTCCGGCGTTCCCGCCTCGATCCATTGGCAGACCGCCCTGATGCCATCGGCGAGCCCGGTCTTGGCCTGCCAGCCGAGGTCGCGCCGGGCGCGCTCGACCGCGAGCGCGCTGCGCTGCAGCTCCCCTGGCCTGGCCGGAGCGAAGAGGGGCTCGACCGGGTTGCCAGTGACGTCGCCGATGACCTTGGCTAGCTCGAGCACGCTCACCTCGATGCCGGTGCCGATGTTCCAGGTACCCGGCATGTGCTGGTCGGCGGCGGCGATGAAGGCGGCGACAGCGTCCCCGACGTAGACGAGGTCACGGGTCTGGCGGCCGTCACCGAAGATCGTCGGGCGGATCCCGGCGAGGGCCTGCGAGCAGAAGATCGGCACCACGCCGGACTCGCCCGAGGGATCTTGCCTCGGGCCGTACACGTTGGCGAGCCGCAGCACCGTGTGCGAGGCCTGATGGAGCCGGTTGTACAGGCCAACGTACTGCTCGGCGCAGTGCTTGGCGATGCCATAAGGCGACTCGGGCAGCGGCAGCACGTCCTCAAGCGAGGGGATCGGCGCGTCCCGGCCGTACAGTGCGCCGCCGGTCGAGCACAGCAGTACCCGCGCGTCGACGCCGCGGGCCGCTTCAAGGACGTTGATCGTGCCGATGACGTTCGCCTGGGCGTCCGCGGCGGGATGGCCGACCGAGGCGCGAACGTCGATCTGCGCGGCCAGGTGGCAGATCAACTCGGGTTTGATCGCCCCGATCACCTCGTTGAGCGAGTCGGCGTCGGTGACGCTCACCTTGTGCAGGCTCACCCGGTCATCGAGCCGGCCGAGATGGCCGGCCGAGAGGTCGTCGATGACCGCCAGATCATCGCCACGGGCAAGAAAGGCGTCGGTCACGTGCGATCCGATGAAGCCGGCTCCGCCGGTCACGACTACGCGCATGTTAAGGCAGTCTATGCGGGCGGCCCGGCCGCACCGCGTATTAGCTGCGACGACGCGGGTAATCGCACCAGCCCGCCGGGCCTGGCCAGTGACGCAGGCCCCCGATAAGCGACCGCCGCGTCAGCGATTACTTCGTCTTTGCTATTCCATGGCACCAAATGCGTCAGCACGAGTTCGCCGGCCCCGGCCCTGGCGGCGTGCTCGCCGGCCTGCCGGGCGGTCAGGTGAACGTTCCCGGGCAGGCCGTCAATCTCAGGGAAGGATGCCTCGCACAGCAGCACGTCCGCGTCGGCCGCCAGCGTGACGAGCGCGTCCGAGGGCCCGGTGTCGGCCGAGTAGGTGATCGTCCGCCCGCCTTCGCTGATCCGGAACCCGTACGTCTCGACCGGGTGGTTCATCAGCGCCGTGACCACGGTGAACGGCCCGATCTCCCTGCTGCCTGGCGCCAGCGGCAGGAAGTCGAACCTGGCCGCCATCGGCTCGGCCTGCTCGGCCCTGGACGCGCGATCCAGCCTGGCCGCGGTATCGGCCGGGCCGTGCACCGGGATCGGCGGCAGCGGCCCGCCCGGATGATAGGCCCTGAACACGTAGAACGAGCACATGTCCAGGCAATGATCCGCGTGCAGGTGACTCAGGCAGACCGCATCGATCTGGTCAAGCGCGGCATAACGCTGCAAGGGCCCGAGGGCACCGTTACCAAGATCGAGTAGCATGCGAAAACCGTCGGCTTCGACCAGGTAACACGACGAGGCGCTGTCCGGGCCAGGGAAGCTGCCTGAGCATCCCACGATGGTCAAGTCCATGGCCAACAAGGCTACAAGTGACGCGGCGCACCCTTCGAGATTGATCGTCGCGGCATCTACCCAGAACGTTAAAAAGGCGGCATGATCCCTGGAAGACCAGATAGAACCAGCAGGAGACCCCTTGGCTGAGCAGGCGACCGAATCGCCGCATGTGATCCCACGCGCACTCGCCGAGCCCACTGAGCCGGTCACCAAGGCCTGGATCGGCACCCTGGGGCTCGCCAGCCTGGCCATGTGGATGGCGTCGATCACGCCGCTGCAAGTGCTGCTGCCCGAGCAGATCCAGCACATCGACCATAAGGGCAAGATCCTCGCCCTCGGCCTCGTCTCCGCCTTCGGCGCCATCTCCTCGCTGCTGGCCACGCCGATCGCCGGCGCGTTCTCGGACCGGACCACGCGCGCCTGGAGCCTGCTGCACCTCAACGGCCGGCGGCACCGCTGGACGCTGATCATGGCGCTGCTCGCCGCCATCAGCCTGGCCCTGATCGCCTGGCAGACCACCGTGGTGGGCATCGGCATCCTGTGGGTGCTGTTCAGCGCGTTCCAGAACGGCGAGTACGCCAGCCTGTCCGCCGCCGTGCCCGACCACGTGCCGGTGAACCAGCGGGCCACCGTCGCTGGCTGGGTCGGCATGCCGCAGGCACTCGGCCTCGTGGTCGGCACCGCCTTGGTCGTCTTCGTCTTCACCGGCCGCGTCGGCGGCTACCTGGTGCTGGCGATCCCACTGGTCCTGCTGGCCCTGCCGTTCGTGCTCGCCACCCCTGACTACCCGCTCGACGCCGAGCATCGCGCCCCGATGTCACTGCGGACCCTGCTCGCCTCCTACTACGTGAGCCCGAAGCGGCACCCCGACTTCGGCTGGGCCTGGATCACCAGGTTCCTGGCCTCGCTCGCCATCGGCATGGGCACGCTCTACCTGCTGTACTTCCTGCGCGACAAGGTGCATTACGCTCACCCGGCCCAAGGCCTGTTCATCCTGATCGCGATCTACACCGTGCTGGTCATCATTACCGCGATCGTCGGCGGGGTGATCTCGGACCGGATCGGCAAGCGCAGGATGATCGTCACGGTCTCAGGGATCCTGATGGGCGTGGCGGCCCTGGTACTCACCTTCCGGGAGACCTGGGATGCCGCCCTCGTGGCCGCGGTGCTGTTCGGCGCCGGGTTCGGCGCCTACCTGGCCGTCGACCAGGCCCTGATCACCCAGGTGCTGCCAGCCGCCAAGGACCGGGCCAAGGACCTCGGCATCATCAACATCGCGATCGTCGGCCCGGCCGCGGTCGCCGGCGCCCTCTCCGCCGTGCTCGTAGACCTCGGCGGCTACCCGACCCTCTACGCCGCCACCGCCGTGGTCGCCGCGTTCGGCTCCGTCCTGGTATGGAAGATCAAGAGCGTCCCGTAGCAATGCCCCAAGCCCGAGTATGGCCGTGACCGAAGGCAGGCCCTACTCCCGAGAGTCAACACGCGAATGCGCAGGGTAGCGGGGCGGATGTGATCACGCTCGCACCCATGATCACCGCCATCCCACGCCCCAGCAGCCTTCCGTGATCACGGTCGAACCCATAAAACATCGCCCAGCCCCCGGCAACTTTCCGGGATCACGCTCGGACTCATGATCACGGCAAGTTCGCCGTGCCCAAACTCCTCCTTGATCATGGATTTTCCATGATCAAGGTAGTTCGACCGAGGTACAACGCAGTGATCCTCCGTGATCAAGAACGCGGCATGATCACGGAGGTTCGGTCGGGCCCTCCGTCACGCTCGGGGCTCCGCGATCTTGGTTGCTGGGGTGATCGTTAGGCGGCGGGTGAACCGTTCCTGACGGGGCCGCGGCCGAGGCGGGCGATCTGGCGGCTCTGGGCGACCAGGTTCCCGGCTGAGTCCCAGACCTCGGCTTCCTCGTCGAACCAGCCGCCGCTGACCTGGCGGCACCGAGCATGGACGGCGAGCAGGCCAGGGGCCGGGACCAGCCGCATGTGCATGGTCAGTTCCACTGTCGGCGCCCAGCCGGTCGCGCCGAGGCCGAACACGACCGGTGGCAGTCCGTCCACGGCGACCGCCAGCATCAGCGCGTCCGGGTCACGTTCCTCGCGAAAGCGGAAGTAGCCCCGCATCTCTGGCAGCCCGGACGGCTCACCGGACCGCCAACCGGTGACTGCGGGATCGAGCAGCATCGACACCTGCCCGGCGTACCCCAGCGTCCCGTCGTCGGCCTCGGTGCCGCGCCAGGGGCCGAGGTCAACGCATTCTTGAAGCGCCGGCATCGCCGGCGCCGCGCCCGACCAGCTCAGTTCGGCGCCATCGGCGGGCTCGTCCGCCGGGGCTGGCCTCGAGGCCGGCACCGTGCCCGTCGTGATTATTGTGGCCAGAATGGGCTCGTCATCCTGAGAGAGGGTGGCCTGCGCGGTTGCCGCGGTCCGTCCCGCCCTGAGCCAGGTCACCTCGATCAGCGCCGGGGCGAGCCTGGGCACCCGCAGGAAGTGGGCGCTGGTGGCGACTGGATGCGGCAGCGGCGAGCAGTCGAGCACGGCGCGCAGGACCGTGGCCAGCATGACCCCGCCGTTGACCGCCGCAGGCGTGCTACTCCCCGGCGCCACGATCGCGAACCGCTGATCGGGGTGAGCAAGGTAACGCCCCTCGCCATCTTTCGTGACGGCGGTGGCCTCGTCAAAGACAGTCATCAGCAAACCGTCCGTTCGGGTACTCATTCGACCAGCTCTGGAGGCTGTGGGCGGTGGGGTGGGGGTGTAGAGGGTGGGGGTGGGATTATGCCCATAGCTCGCTTTCGAGGCGGGACTCGGCCTCGTCGAGGGTGCCGCCGTAGGCGCCGGTCGACAGGTACTTCCAGCCGGCGTCGGCGACCAGCAGCGCGATGTCGGCCCGCTCCCCCGCCTCCGTCGCCCGGTTCGCGAGCGCCAGCCCGGCGTGCAGCACGCAGCCAGAGGAGATCCCGGCGAAGATTCCCTCCAAGGACACCAGCTGCCGGGTCCGGCGCAGCGCGTCCGCCGACGAGACCGAGTACCTGGCGGTCAGCACCGAGTCGTCGTAGAGCTCGGGCACGAAGCCCTCGTCCATGTTCCGCAGCCCGTACACCAGCTCGCCGTACCTGGGCTCGGCGGCGATGATCTTGACGCCGGGCACGTGCTCGCGCAGGAACCGGCCGGTGCCCATCAGGGTGCCGGTGGTGCCGAGGCCAGCCACGAAGTGGGTGATCCCTGGCAGGTCGTGCAGGATCTCGGGGCCGGTCGTCTCGTAGTGGGCGCGGGCGTTGGCCTCGTTGCCGTACTGGTAGAGCATCACCCAGTCGGGGTTGGCGGCGGCCAGCTGCTTGGCGACTCGCACGGCCTCGTTGGAGCCGCCGGCGGCCGGCGAGTACACGATCGAGGCGCCGTACATCTGGAGCAGCGCGGTGCGCTCGGGCGAGGTGTTCTCCGGCATCACGCAGACCAGCTTGTAGCCGCGCAGCTTGCAGATCATCGCAAGCGAGATGCCGGTGTTGCCGGAGGTCGGCTCGAGCACGGTGCTCCCAGGGCAGAGCCTGCCCTCTTTCTCGGCGGTGCGCACCATCGCGAGGGCGACTCGGTCCTTGACCGAGCCCGTGGGGTTGCGGTCCTCCAGCTTGGCCCACAAGCGCACGTCCGGACCAGGCGACAGGTTCGGCAAGCCCACCAGCGGGGTGCCGCCGACCGCATCGAGGATCGAGTCGTAGCGCATCGTCGCGGGCGTCAGCGTGGGCGGGTCGGCGTCAGCGGGCGCCGCCGGCGACCGCGGGGAGCACGGTCACGGTGTCGCCGTCCTTGACGGTCGTGCCGAGGCCGCCAAGGAACCTGACGTCCTCGTCGTTGAGGTACACGTTCACGAACCGGCGCAGCCCGGAATCGTCGACCAGGCGGCCGCGGAGTCCGGCGTGCCGGGAGTCCACGTCGGTCAGCAGCTCGTCGAGCGTGTCACCCGAGCCCTCGACGGCCTTCGCGCCACCGGTCAGGGGGCGCAGGATCGTGGGGATCCGGACTTCGATGGCCATCAGTAACTCTCCAGACGTTGGCAAGGCCGCACACATTCCGCCAGTGGGAACTCAGCGGGGAGTCCGATCATTCCTGCGCCGCCGAGAGCGCCTCGCCGATCTCGACGTCCTCCTCGGTGACTACCCCGTCGATGATGCGATACGAGCGGATCTCGGTCTCGTCCGGTTCCCTGGTCGAGACCAGCAGGTAGTGCGCCTCCGGCTCGCTGGCGTAGGAGACATCGGTGCGGGACGGGTACGCCTCCGTCGCCGTGTGCGAGTGGTAGATCACCACCGGCTCCTCATCCCTGTCGTCAAGCTCGCGCCAGACGGCCAGCTGCTCCATCGAGTCAAACCGGTAGAAAGTCGGCGATCTCTCCGCGTTGACCATGGGGATGAAACGCTCGGGGCGATCGCTGCCCGCTGGGCCCGCGATCACGCCGCACGCCTCGTCCGGGTGATCGGCCCGAGCGTGCGCGACCACCTGGTCGATGAGGGCGCGTGAGATCCGCAGCATGGCCGTGATCGTAACCGGCGGCGCTAGTGCTCTGCCACGGGGAATCCCCTTTGGCTGCACTAAGACAGCGCCTCGACCAGGCTGCCCTGGATGAAGGCCAGCCACTGGTAGACCTGCACGTAGGCGAACCTCGGGTCGTCCGCCCTGACGTCGTCGGCCCGCTCGTCGAAGTCGTCGGTCACGCCGAGCCGCACCCCGAGCGCCAGCCGCACGTCGTTGAGCGAGCGCAGCCAGGCCTCAGCCTGCTCCGAGCTGAGCCTGACCTTGCCGCCCCCGGTGGGCAGCGTCGCGAGCACGGTCTGGGCGCAGCCGACCTTCGCGGACCGCAGGCTCGACTCGGTGTAGCGGCGGAATTCGTGCGCGGCCTCTGGGTCATCGCGGTAGGCGTCGGGCAGCAGCCGGGCCAGCACCGGGTCGTCGGGGCTGGTCACGTCGTCGCTGTCGGTCATCCCGACCATCGCCTCGAGGTTGTCCAACTCGTCGCGTTCGTCACGGGCGGGGGCGGGCGCCGCCGCGGCTGGGCTGGCCTCGTCGGGCTCGATCAGCTCCACGACCTGCCCGACCAGGTCCCTGATGATGGCGGCCTCGGGCCGGGCGAACCTGGCGGTCACGCCGCCAGCGGACCGGCGGAATCCCGCCATCAGTTCCCCCTGGTCATCGCGATCGGTCACGCGTCGTGGCTCACCGTCGCCCACAGGCCGTAGCCATGCAAGGTCTCGGCGTTACGCTCCATCGCCTCCCTGGCGCCGGCCGCCACGACCGCCTTGCCCTTGTGGTGAACATCGAGCATGAGCTTCTCAGCCTTGGGCTTGGCGTACCCGAACACGCGCTGGAACACGTAGGTCACGTAGTCCATCAAGTTGATCGGGTCGTTCCAGACGATCGTCAGCCACGGCTGGTCCAGCGCGGTCTGCTCATGGGTCTCTGGTCTGGTGAGCTCTACGGGTGCGACGCTCAATGCCTGCCACCTCCTTCGCTTCTAGTGTCCCACTGCCGGGCGCCTGCCCGGTCACTGACGGGACTCCTGGGGTGATTCACGGCGCCTGGCCTCTTCGTATGCTTCCCCCGTGACCACTGACATCACGGCGCGGACGGTTCCCGCGATTTCGGGCACCGGGCTGCTGACCGATCACTATGAGCTGACGATGATCAGGGCGGCGCTCGAGGGCGGAACCGCACGCCGGCGGACCGTCTTCGAGATGTTCGCCCGTCAGCTTCCGGCCGGGCGCCGGTACGGCGTCGTGGCTGGCACCGGGCGGTTCCTCGAGGCGCTGGCCCGCTTCACGTTCGGCCCGGCCGAGCTTGACTTCCTGCTGGGCACCGGAGTGATCGACGAGCCCACGGCCGAGTTCCTCGCTGGTTACCGGTTCACCGGCAACATCTGGGGCTACCCCGAAGGGGAGTGCTACTTCCCCGGCTCGCCGATCCTCGTGGTCGATGGCACGTTCGCCGAGGCGGTGGTGCTCGAGACGATCGCCTTGTCGATCTTCAACCATGATTGCGCGGTCGCCTCGGCGGCCTCGCGGATGGTCAGCGCCGCCGGGCCGCGGCCCATCATCGAGATGGGGTCACGCCGGACCCATGAGATCGCCGCCGTGGCGGCAGCCAGGGCCGCGTACATCGCCGGCTTCGCGACAACGTCGAACCTGCGGGCCGGCCTGGACTACGGGGTTCCGACGGCGGGAACCAGCGCGCACGCGTTCACGATGGTGTTCGATGACGAGCGGCAGGCGTTCTGCGTGCAGCTCGAGGCGCTCGGCCTGGACACCACGCTGCTGGTCGACACCTACGACGTGCCGACCGCCGTCCGCACCGCCGTGGAGCTCGCCGGCTCGGCGCTCGGCGCGGTCAGGATCGACAGCGGTGACGTCGCGGCAGTAGCCAGCGGGGTCAGGGCGCAGCTCGATTCCCTCGGCGCCAGCCACACCAGGATCGTGGTCACCGGCGACCTGGACGAGTACGCGATCGCCGGGCTGGCCTCCGCTCCCGTCGACGGCTACGGCGTCGGGACCGCGCTTGTCACAGGGTCGGGAGCGCCGACTGCGGCCCTGGTCTACAAGCTGGTCGCGAGGTTGGCCGACAACGGTCCCGAGCTCCTGCCGGTCGCCAAGCGCTCGGTCGGCAAGCCGACCATGGGCGGCCGCAAATGGGCCGCGCGGGCCAAGGACGAAGCAGGCACGGCCACCGCCGAGGTCGTCAGCCTGGCCCCAGCCGATCAGGAGCCCGGGCTGCGCCCGCTGCTCGCCCACCTGGTGCGCGACGGCGACATCATCGGAGCCGAGCCACTGGGAACCGCGCGCGACCGGCACCGGCACGCCCTGGCGGAGCTTCCCGCCGAAGCCAGGCTGCCCCAGCCCGGCGAGCCCGCTATCCCGACCAGGTTCCCTTCGGCCGACGCCTCAGTCGGCGCCCTCCGGCAGTGACTCGTAGATCTTCTTGCATTCCGGGCAGACCGGGTAGCGGCTGGGATCGCGGCTCGGCACCCACACCTTGCCGCAAATCGCCATGACCGGCGTGCCGTTGACCATGCTCTCCATGATCTTGTCCTTGTCGGCGTAATGGGCGAACCGCTCATGGTCCCCGTTGTCGGTCGTCACCCGGGGGCGTACATCGCGGTCCAGCTTCGTCCCGCCGGACGGAATCACTTCGGTCACAATCGCCAGCTTACGCTTTCCGGGCGGGCCAGGCTTACTGCTGGGGTCGGTGGAACGCCTGGGACGTTAGTTGAGCACCGGGTCGTCCGGATACGTCGCGAGCAGCGCCATCTCTCCGCCCTGCCGCCGCAGCACGGTCGGGTAGAGCCGGTCAGGATCAGCGGCGAACGCGTCCTCGGGGAACCCGTCCAGCACCAGCCAGGCACCCGCCTCGATCTCGGCCTCGAGTTGCCCCACGCCCCAGCCCGCGTAGCCGGCGAAGACCCGCAGCGAGCTGATCCCGTCGGCCAGCAACTGCGGCGGCGCGCCCAAGTCGACCAGCCCTATCCGGCTCATCAGCGCCGAGCCGGACAGCGACCGCCAGCCGATCGGCTCCTCGGCGCCCTTGGGCAGGGCCAGCGCGAGCGCGCTGTCCGGGGAGACCGGACCGCCCTGGAACAGCACTGAGGGACCGGTGACCAGGTCCGTCCACTGCTCGAGTACTTGCCGGACCGGGATGTCGCTCGGCCGGTTCAGTACGACGCCGAGGGTGCCTTCGGCCGGGTCGTCCTCGACGATGAGCACGATCGTGCGCCTGAAGTTGGCATCGCCGAGCATCGGCGTCGCCGCCAGTAGCTGGCCGGTCCGGGCTTCGGACTCCATGGCACCATCATGAGGCATCGGCCAGCCACGGCGCACGCCGGCGGGCGAGAAGGGCGCCCGCCTGGGCGGGCTAGAACAGGAGGCTGGACAGCCTGCCCCTGGCCTTGGCCACCATGGGGTCTCTCGGCGGCAGGATGTCAAACAGGCTGATCAGGTGCTTGCGCGCCGCATCGCGATCCTCGCCGGAGGTACGGCCGATCAAGGCGAGCATCCGGTCGAACGCGGCCTGCACCTGATCGCTCGCCAGTTCGAGGTCAGCGGCCTGGGCCTGGGCCTGGGGATCATCGGGCCGCTCGGCAGCGGCGCGGCGCACCTTGGCCTGGTCGTAGGAACTGACCCGCCGAAGCAGGTCGACCTGGGCCAGCCACGCCTTGGCCACCGGGTGGCCGGGCGCGTCCTGCAGCACCTGATCCAGGGCATTGGCGGCGCCGTTCAGGTCACCCTTGTCCAGCGCGTCCTGCGCCGCCGCGAACCTCGGGTCGCGTAGCAGCTCCTCCTCGGGGCTGGGCGGGGCCGCGCGCATCCCGTTGGCGGCGGCCGCGGCCGCGGCGGCCGCCGGGCTGGCGTCGTCCTGCGGCTGCGGCCCGTCCTGCCCGTCACTCGCCGCCGGGCCCGCCTGAAGGCCGAGCTGGGGCGCGATCGCGAGGACCTGGCTCAGCCAGCCGCGCACCTGCGCCTCGGGTAGCGCCCCGAGGAATCCGTCCACCAGCTGCCCGCCGATCACGGCCACGACCATCGGGATCGACTGCACCTGCAGCGCCGCGCCGAGCTGCGGATTGGCGTCCACATCGACCTTGGCCAGGATCCAGGCGCCGGCCGCCTCGTTGGCCAGCTTCTCCAGCACCGGCCCGAGCTGCTTGCACGGCTCGCACCAGTCAGCCCACAGGTCGATGATCACGGGGACGCGCTGCGATCGCGCGACGACGTCGGCGTTGAAGGTGGCCTCGGTGACCTCTATGACGTAGGGCGAGTCGCTAGCGGGCGACTGCGCGACCTGCTGCTTGCGCTTGTTCGCAGCCTGCCTGGCACCGAGGTCCACAGCGCCATACATGGAAAAATTGCGCGGCTGTTGCATGACTCCATCCTAGGGCGGCGCGCCCGCGCTACATGGCCGCGGCGGGAGGCACGCTGTGTTTGCCGTTCGCCGCCGGGCCGCCCGTCGGTGGCCCTTAGGCGAGGACTAGAACGCCGGAGCCTCCGAATAGCTGCCCCATTCAGCTTTGAGCGCACCGCAGATCTCGCCCAGGGTCGCCTCGGCCATGGCCGCGTCGATCATCGGCGGGATCATGTTGTCGCCGGAGCGGGCGGCGGCGGCCATCGCGGCCAGCGCGGCTTCGACGGCGGCGCCATCGCGGAGCGAGCGCCGTTCGGCGAGCTCGCGCACCTGGTCGACCTCGACCTCGTGGCTGACCCGCAGGATCTCGATTGGCTTCTCCAGGCTGTCGGTGTGGCAGTTCACGCCGACGATCTTCTTCTCGCCCTTCTCAAGCTGGCGCTGGTAGCTGAACGACGCCTCGGCGATCTCGGCCATGAACCAGCCCTCTTCGATCCCGCGAAGGATTCCGCTGGTCATGGATCCGTCAAGGCTAAGAGACCGGATCTTTGCAAAAATTTCCTCGGCCTGGGCTTCTAGCTGGTCGGTGAGGGTCTCCACGTACCAGGAGCCACCGAGCGGGTCGGCCACGTTGACCACCCCGGTCTCTTCCATGAGCACCTGCTGGGTACGCATCGCGATCTCGGCCGCCTTCGCGCTCGGCAGCGCGAGCACCTCGTCGAGCGCGTTCGTGTGCAGCGAGTTCGTGCCGCCGAGGACGGCAGCGAGCGCCTCGATCGCGGTGCGCACCACGTTATTGTCCGGCTGCTGGGCGGTCAGCGAGACGCCAGCCGTCTGGGTGTGGAAGCGCAGCCACTGGGCCCGGTCGGTCTTGGCCCCGTACACGTCCCGCATCCAGCGGGCCCAGATCCGCCGGGCCGCGCGGAACTTGGCGATCTCCTCGAAGAAGTCGATGTGCGCGTCGAAGAAGAAAGAGAGCCCTGGCCCGAACACGTCGATGTCGAGCCCGCGGGACAGGCCAAGCTCGGCGTAGCCGAATCCGTCGGCGAGCGTGAACGCGAGTTCCTGGGCGGCGGTCGAGCCCGCCTCCCTGATGTGGTAGCCAGAGACGGACAGCGGCTTGTAGGCCGGGATGTGCTCCGCGCAGTACTCCATCAGGTCGCCGATCAGCCGCAAGTGCGGCTCCGGCGGGAACAGCCACTCCTTCTGGGCGATGTACTCCTTGAAGATGTCGGTCTGCAGGGTGCCGTTCAGCTTGGTGATGTCGGCGCCCTGGCGCTTGGCGGCGGCCAGGTACATGCAGAACACCGGGACCGCCGGGCCGCTGATCGTCATCGAGGTGGTGGTGTCAGCGAGCGGGATGCCGCCGAACAGGACGTCCATGTCAGCCGCCGAGTCGATCGCGACGCCGCAATGCCCGACCTCGCCGAGCGAGCGCGGGTCGTCGGAGTCCCGGCCCATCAGCGTCGGCATGTCGAAGGCGACCGAGAGCCCGCCGCCTCCGGCCCGCAGCAGCATCTTGTACCGCTCGTTGGTCTGTTCTGCGGTGCCGAAGCCCGAAAATTGCCTGATCGTCCAGGCCCGGCCACGGTACCCGCCTGGGTAGAGGCCCCGCGTGAACGGGTACTCCCCCGGCCAGCCGATCCGCTCGAAGCCAGGCACGACGCTGCCGTCCGGCGGCCCGTAGACCGGGTCAACGGTCACGCCCGACAACGTGGTGAAGTCCGCGTCCCGCACCCGCGATCGGTCGTACCGCTCCTGCCAGCGGGCCCGGCCGTGGTCATCCTGAGCACCCATCGAAGACCCTCCAGCAGCCTCGTCAACAGCCTCGTCAACAGCCTCGTCAACAAGTTAGTAGGACGTCCTACTAACTGGTGTACCCAGTGTATGCGGGAGACGAGGTTCCAACCATCTCGGCACCTGCGTCGTCTGAGGTGTATGTGCGCGCACGATCGACAGACGAGACTTGGCCTGGCCCGCGGCGGAATGTGTGGTAAAACGAATGCGGAATCCGACCAGCGACGCCGGCTGCCTCATAGCGGTCGGTGAGGTGGCGACCCTTCAGGTGCCGTGGGCCATGCCGTCACTGCCTGCGGCCAGGCAGGGCAGTGCGGCCAAGCAGGACAGTGCGGCCACGCCAGGAAGTGCAGCCAGGCAAGGAAACACAGTGGCGAGGCTTCGAACAGGTGACCGTGAGGCCGCCGAGGAGCTTTTCAACGCTTGTTACCCGAGGCTCGCTGGCTGGTGCAGGCGTCTGGTGGACGACGACGAGACCGCGCACGAGATCGCTTCCGAGGCCTTTACCCGGCTGCTGTCCAGGTGGTCAAGGCTGGACAACCCGCAGAGCTACCTGTACATGATCGCGACGAACTTGATCAGGGACCACTGGCGCAAGACCAGCAGGGAACGGCGCGCCATGAAGACCTTCACCGCCGCCGCCCCCGAGGAGCCCGCCTGGCATCAGTCCCAGGATGTGGACGTGCGCGCCCTGATCGAGGATCTGCCGCCTAAGCTGCGCAGCGCCTTCCTGCTGCATTACTACGCTGGCTTCGGGGTCAAAGAGGTCGCGACCTTGCTCGGCCGGCCGGAGGGGACCGTGAAAGCCGACCTGCATCACGCCCGCGCGAAGCTCAAGGCGGCGGTAGGTGAGCACGCGTGAGCGACCACGACCCGATCGATGACTGGCTGAGTACCGACGTGGAGCTCCTGCCGCCCCGCACGGGCGCGTTCGAGCACGTCCACCGCCGGGCCAGGCGCCGCAAGGCGACGGTCGCGCTCAGCACCGCCGCCGCCGCCGTGATCGTCATCGCGGGCGCGGTGACGCTACCGCAACTCGTCTCGAACCTGCTCCCCGGCCCCAGCAATCCTGACCGGATCGAGCACTCGAGCTCTCCGCACCCGTCGAAGAACTCGCCTGCACATCACCGCCACCACAGCCCAGCGCCCCATCAGCACGGTCCCGTCAGCCTGTCCCCGCCGGAGGCCGACTCGTCGATCACGAACTCCAATTATCCTCCGGCGGCCGGGTTCGAGCCCACGTCGGTGACGTTCGTCGGCTCGACGATCGGCGCGGTGCTCGGGCACACGAGGTCGTGTGCCTCGGGCGCATGCACGGTGGTCGCCGGCACCAGCAACTACGGCGTGCTGTCCTGGTCCGCGGCCGACGCACCGCCCGCGGGTCCGCCCGACGGCGGCTCGGGGGTCAGCCAGGTCCGGTTCCTGAACACCGAGGACGGCTGGGCCTACGGACCGCAGCTGTACTCCACCCACGACGGCGGAGTGACCTGGAACAAGATCACGGGCCTGCCCGGCCGGGTGATCGACCTCGCCACCGTCGGCTCCAGGGCCTTCGCGGTCGTGGCGACCTGCGCCGGCACCGGGGCCGACTACGCGGCGGACTGCATTAGCTTCGCGCTCTACTCCTCGCCCGCCAGTACCAACGACTGGAAGGCGGTGCCGGGCGCGGCGGGCAACGCGGCCGAACTGCCCGGCGGCTTGCAGTTCACCAGCGACTACGGCTACCTGATCGCCGGGCCGGTGATCTACACCGGCTCGCCTTCCGGCGGCGCCTGGCACGCCGACAAGATCAGCTCGGGCACCGTGCCAGCCTGCCTGAATGGCAGTGGTCAGCCCGCCGCGCCCGGCGAGTCAGGCATCATCGCCCCAGGCCTGTCCACCGACCTCTACCTCGCCTGCCAGCCAGTCTCCGCTGGTCATGCGGCCCGAAGCCCGGTGCTCTACCAGTCAGCTAACGGCGGCCTGACCTGGCAGCGCGACGGCGCGGCCGCTGTGCCTGGGATAGCCACCTCCGTGGCCGTGGTACCGGCCGGGAGCCAGGCCGGCGGCGACGTCATCCTGGCGACGACCTCGGGCATCTACGACTCGGCCAACGGACGCACCTGGCATCAGGCCAGCCTCGGCGGCCAGCCGCCGGCCGGCGGCTTCAGCTTCGTGGGCATGACCACCGACCAGAACGGCGTCGCCGTCCCGACCTCACCCGCCGCCGGCAAGCTCTACATCACCACCAACGGCGGCCAAACCTGGACCCCCACCCAGATCTAGCCCCGGCCCAGCGCCCCCTAGCCCCGGCCCAGACCTCCCCAACCCAGGCCAGCTCCCCAACCCAGGCCAGCTCCGCAACCCCGGCCAGCTCCCCAACCCCGGCCGGCTCCGCAACCCCGGCCGGCTCCCCTAACCCAGGCCCAGCTCCGTGATCATGGAAAATCGATGATCACGGCAGTTCGGCGCGCGATCATCCACGCGATCCTCCGTGATCCCAGCGCACTCATGATCACGGAGGATCCGGCGGTCGCGTCCACCCGCGCGATCGTCCGCGATCCCGGCGCACTCGTGATCACGGAGGATCTGAGGCGCCCGACCACACTGCGATCGTCCGTGATCATGGTCCAACCAAGATCACGGAGTTCCTGAGCGCGGCGACCCGGGCTGATTACCGTGATCATGCCGGGTTCTTGATCACGGACGATCCGGCGGCTGCGTTCACCCGCGCGATCGTCCGCGATCCCGGCGCACTCGTGATCACGGAGGATCTGAGGCGCCCCGACTACCCTGCGATCGTCCGTGATCAGCCCAGGAGCGTGATCACGGATGTTCTCGTGGGTTGTTCAGTCCCTGATGGTCAAGGAGTCTCTGCGGCTTCGTCACGGAAGTCGCCCGCTGCCACTCGGAGGCTCTCGAACAGACCGACCATGGCCTCAAGCTGCTCAGGCTGGTAGCCGCCGAGGCCGAATTCGGCTTCCATGAGCTTGGCGGTGGCCGCTTCGACGAGGTCGCGGCCGGCCGGGGTAATCTCGGCGAGGGTGCCGCGGCGGTCGATGGGATTCGGGCGCCTGATCACGAGCTTGGCCTGCTCGAGCCGGTTGATCGTGTTGGTCACGCTGGTCGGATGCACCATCAGCCGCTGGCCGATAAGGCGCAGTGGCAGCGAGCCGGTCCGGCTGAACGTCAGCAGCACCAGCGCCTCGTACCGGGCGAAGGTCAGGCCGAACGGCCGCAGCAGCGCGTCCAGCTCGCCGATCAGGATCTGCTGAACCCGCATGATCGAGGTCACCGCCGCCATGGCCTTCGAGTCGCCGAACCGGCGCTCCCAGATCGCGGCCGCGCGCTCGATGGGGTCGAACGGCAGGTCGAGCGGCTTAGGCACAACCACAAGTTACCGGTATCGCGCAACGGCTGGCCTACGGGACGTCCAACCCCCGGCAGGCTAGGCTTCAGGCCCGGGGATCATTTCAGCAAACTAGCGGGGGCAACTGTACTTTGCTGACAGCCGTTCCTTCCTGCTTGGCCAGCTCAGGAGCCTGTTTCGGCTGCCAGGAGGCAAAGTCATCCGCTCCTTGCGCACGCGTTCCCTGTACAGCCCGTGACCGAAGCGATCGAGGGGGCGATATGCAGTCCGGTCACGCCGCGACGGCTTTCACCCCGGTCCTGTGCTCGGGCGTCGGAGTCAGGGACGGCGCCAGGTACGCGATCAGGCTGGCCAGCTTCCGGCTCCAGTCCTCTGACCTAGGCCGCGGGGCGCTGGGCATCGTCACGCCGCACTCGGCGGCCTCGGCGGCGCTCGTCGGCCTGCTGTCGGGCCGGCTCGCGCCCGCGTACGGGAGCCTGCGCGTGCTTGACCAGGACATGACGAGGGCGTCGGGCCGGCTCGCGGTGCGCCAGCACGTCGGCGTCGCGTCCCGCACGAGCCGGACCTGGCCCACGATCACCATCCGCAAGCTGACCGAACAGGCGGCCAGGCGCTCGGCCCAGCGGAATTCCGACCGGAGCCTGCTCGTGGCGGCGATCCTGGACCGGCTCGCGCTGACGCCGTGGAGTGAGGTCCAGTTGCGGGCCGCTCCCCCGCTCGTGGCCAGGCGGGCGCGACTGGCGGCGGCGTGCGTGCACGAGCCCGACCTGCTCATCATCGACGGATTGCTCGATCAGCTGTCGCCGCTCGACCGGGCCGCCCTGGCCCGCACTGTCGCCGAGCTCAAGCGCGACACTTCGATCGTGGCGCTCGGCCGGGAGGCCGACCCGCTCCTGCTGTTCTGCGAGCAGATCCTGACGATCGCCGACGGGCAAGTCGTGGGTCAGATCTCGCTACCACCGGCCGCGGTGCACAAGGTCACTCAGCTCCCGCCGTTTGATCACGCGCGCTGAGCCGCCGAGGTCGGCCGCCTGGTCGTGGTGGCCGATCGCGACCGCGCCGATCGGCACGTACTGCGCGGGGACGCCGAACAGCGCGCGGAAGTCGCCCATCAGCTCGGGGGTGATCCCGAAGAACAACGCGCCGAGACCTTCGTCGACGGCCGCGAGCAGCATCAGCAGCGCCAGGAAGCCCGTGTCGATGTCCCAGTAGGGCACCGGCCAGTGAGCCTCGTCCTTGTCGGTCCAGCCCTTGTCGGCTCGCGCGTACCGGTCCAGGTAGATGTCCTTGCACGACAACGGCACCACCACCAGCGGCGCCTTGGACACGGCCGCGAACCTGGCCCGGTCCTCCTCGTCGTCATCGTCGCTCGGTCCCACCAGCTCCCAGAACGACGCGAGCTGGTCCGGCTGGTCGAGCACGAGCAGGGCGTAACCCTGGCTGAAGCCGGCTGACGGCGCCCGGTTGGCGGCCCTGAGTATGCGCTCGGTCACCGCGGGGTCGACCGGCTCGGTGGTGAACGCCCGCGCCATCCGGCGCTTCCTGATCACATCGCTGAATTCCACACCGGAAGCTTACGATCAGGGATCAAAACCGACGCAGCCCTGGGCCTTTGGGTTCCCATAGGCTAACGAGATGGATTGGAGCCTCTACCGCTGCGGGCGAGTCGGGCATACCACGTATGCTCCCGACGAGGCGGAGCTGCGGGACTACCTGCACGCCTCGGGCCCGGCGGGCGAGCTCTGGCGCTGCTTGCGGTGCGGGACGTTCGTCACCGGCGAGCCTGAAGGCAGCGGGCCGGTCGCGCAGGCGCCCGTCGTCAAGCGCGGCAAGGAGATCAGGAGCGAGCTGATCCTGCGGGTGTTCGCGGTCGAGCGGTTCTTCCGGTTCCTGCTGTTCGGTGGCGTCGCGTACGCGATCTGGCAGTTCAGCACCAGCAAGGGATCAATCGAGCAGACCTTCGACCGCGACCTGCCGATCGTCAGGAGCACGTTCAGCCAGCTCGGCTTCGACATCGGCCACTCGCACCTGCTGATCGAGTTCCGCAAGGTGCTGGACATCAGCCAGGGCACGCTGGCCCTGATCGCCATCGGCGTCGCCGCCTTCGCGGTCGTCGAGCTGTTCGAGGGCGTCGGCCTCTGGCTCGCCAGGCGCTGGGGCGAGTACTTCGCGATGGTCGTGACCTCGCTCGGGCTGCCGTATGAGATCTACGACCTGACCGAGAGCGTCAGCTGGACCAAGCTCGTGCTCTTCATCATCAACCTGACGCTGGTGGCGTACCTGGTGATCACGAAACGGCTGCTGGGCGTCCGGGGCGGGCTGAAGGCTTACGAGGCGAGGCTCCGCAGTGACTCCATCTTCGACGAGGCAGCGCAGGAGGCCAAGGCCGACCACGACGCCAAGGCCGAGCAGCAGGCCGCCGCCGCCGCCGAGGCGGACGCGAAGGCGCAGAGCCAGGCGAGTTAACGTGACCAGATGAGTAGCACGCGATTGCTAGCTGGCCTCCTCGACGACGCGTCCCTGTTCCCGCCCGCCAGCCTGACCATGCCCAAGGCGCTTGCTGCCCACCGCCAGCACGCCGGCGCCTGGTACAGCGGGCTGTGCGGCCCGTTTGTCTGCGGCCAGGGCCAGCTCGCCGACCTGCGCATCGCCCTATCGGTGGCCGCCGCCACCTCGATCGACCTGTCGCTGGTCGTCCCGGCCGGAGCGAGCGCGGTCGCCGAGGCCATCGACGCGGTCGCGGCGGACCCGAGGCTGCGGCTCCGCGCCGTCGAGGTGCCGATCACCACGGACGGCGACCCGGTGCAGGCAGCGAGAGCCGTGGCCCACGCGCTTGACAACGCCCCGCTCGCGGCGGCCGCCGCCTATATCGAGATTCCGCTGCGCGCCCTCGCCGACCTGCGGACCACGAACACGCTGCTGGCCGCGATCGGCGGGCGCGGTTACCGAGCCAAGCTGCGCACCGGCGGGGTCACCGCCGACGCCTTCCCTGACGAGGCGACGCTCGCCGCCTGCCTGCACGCCGTCGTGAACCGGCGGCTGCCCTTCAAGTGCACCGCCGGGCTGCACCACGCGGTCAGGCATACTGCGGCCGACACTGGGTTCGAGCATCATGGCTTCCTCAACGTGCTGCTCGCGGTCGCCGCCGCCGACAATGGCGCGGATACCGCGCACGTCGCCGCCCTGCTCGCGCAGCGCGATCCCGGCCGCGTGGCGGCGCGGGTCAGCGCCATCGGGCCTGGCCTGGCTGGCGACGTCAGGGCCCTGTTCACCGCGTTCGGCACGTGCAGCACGGACGAGCCGGTGGCTGATCTGGTTGGTCTTGGTCTGCTGGATCAGCCGGGCTGACAGACTCTTCCTGGCTCGATCGCGGGCGCGAGGTCCTTTGCATAAGGAGGGTTTGACCATGACAGTGCCGGTGCCGTGTGAGTGGCTTGGGATACCTGATGGGCACCCGTTCGGGTTGCAGACGCTGCCGTACGGATCGTTCAGCAGCGTGCATCACCCGGCCAGGCGCTGCGTCGGCGTCGCCATCGGCGACAAGGTCCTTGACCTGACGGAGGCGGCCCAGCGGCTCGCGCCTGGGCGCGCGGCCGACTTCAGCGGCGGCAACCTTGACCATTTCCTCGCCGCCGGGGACGCGGCCTGGGCGCAGGTCAGGGCGGAGCTCACCGCCTGGCTGTCGCAGGAGCACTTCAGGTCCGCGATCGAGGACCTGCTGCTGCCCGCCGACGACGTGACCATGCACTTGCCCTTCACTGTCGCGGACTACGTCGACTTCTACGCCTCCGAGCAGCACGCGACCAACGTCGGCCGGATCTTTCGGCCGGACGGCGATCCGCTGATGCCGAACTGGCGGCACCTGCCGGTCGGCTATCACGGCCGGTCGGGCACCGTGGTGGTCTCGGGCACGCCGGTCCGCCGCCCGTACGGCCAGGCGAAGCCGGCCAGCGCCCCCGCGCCGATCTTCGGGCCATCCCGGCGGCTTGACTTCGAGGCCGAGCTTGGCTTCGTGGTAGGCGCGGACAGCGTGATCGGCGAGCGGGTGCCGGCCAGCCGGTTCACCGAGCACGTCTTCGGCGCCTGCCTGGTGAACGACTGGTCGGCGCGGGACATCCAGGGCTGGGAGTCGGCGCCGCTCGGGCCGTTCCTCGGCAAGTCGTTCGCCACCACGGTCTCGCCGTGGATCGTGCCACTTGAGGCGCTGGCGGACGCTCGGGTCAGGCCGCCGAGCCTGGACACCGAGTTGCTGCCTTACCTGGCGGACTCCGGCGACTGGGGACTCGACATCGACCTCGAGGTGCGGATCAACGGGCACGTCGTGAGCCGGCCACCCTATCGGACCATGTACTGGAGCCCGGCCCAGATGCTGGCCCACCTGACCGTGAACGGCGCCAGCGTGCGGACCGGCGACCTGTTCGCCTCGGGGACCATCAGCGGGCCATCGCCTGACGAATTCGGCTCGCTGATCGAGCTCGCCCACGCCGGACGGGAGCCGATCACGCTCGGCGACGGAGCCAAGCGCAGCTGGCTTGAGGATGGGGACGAAGTGGTGATTACTGCCTCCGCCGCAGGTCCGGAAGGTACACGGATCGGATTCGGTGACGCCCACGGGCAGATCATGCCTGCTTGGCCGCCTGAGCCAGGCCTGCCCTAGATCGGCCCGTCGTCGTCGGATCGGAGACTACGATGACGACTACGCTGATTGTTTGGGGGGTGACGGCACCATGTCAGGGGAGCAGGGGCGGTGGGGTGAGCTGGATAGTTTTGACCAGCTCGATCCGCGCGATGCGACCCTGGATTTCTCTGGGCTGATCGACCGAATGCAGGACCAGTTGCGGGCCACGCCGGCGAATGGGCGTCACGCCGGAGCCGGTGGCGTCGCTGACAACGACGTGACCGCGCATCAGGATCTGGCGCCGGCCCCCATAGCGCCAGCGGCCCCCATAGCGCCATCGGCCCCCGTGGCCCCCGCGGTGAATGGCGTCGGCGGGGCCGGTCATCACGCCAAGCCTGATCAGCACCGGACGACTCCCGAGGTCAACGGCCACAGCCGCCACGCGGCTCCCGTGGTGCGGGAGCCGATCCCTGAACCGATCACCGAGTCGCGCGTGCAGCCGCCCATTCGGGCGGGCGCCCACAGCGTCAGTCAGGCCGCTCCGTCGGCGCCACCGCCCGAGCCGATTGCCCAGCTCCCGCAGGCAGCCGCTCCCCCGGCCCACGCCGCGCCGCCGCTTGAGCGTAGTCAGCCTTTGGTGCAACAGCCCGCCGTGCAGCCGCCGGCGGCGCCGCCGCGCGCCGTCGTCCCTGACGCGCGCCCCTTCGAGAAGCCGGCCCCCGGATCGCTGGCGGACCTGCGGCAACGCCTGGAGCGGCTGCCCTGGGGGCACCCCTCGTCGCCCTACCACGTCGACGGCGAGCGGAAGCCGCCGCCGCCACGACTCAAGCACCTGGAACTAGCCCCGCCTGCCCCGAGTCGCTTCGCCGCCGCCGCGAGCCTAAGCTCGGCCAGTTGGTCGAGCCCGCCGGTCGCCGCGACCAGCAGCCCGGGCACCAGCGGATTCGATACCCCCGACCCGGACGAAGTCCCGTTCGACGAGGCCAACGTCGGCGAACTCGAACTCGACCAGCCCGAGCCGGCGGAACCCGAGCTAGCGGAACCCGAGCTGGACGCGGCCGAGTTGGACGCGGCCGAGCCAATTGACGAGCAAGAGCTAGGCCAAGAGGTCGAGTCAGCTCTCGCGGTCGAACCAGCTCCGGAAGCCGAGTCCGGTCCTGAGACCGAACCCGCACGCCCGGCCGAGCCCGCTCCCCGATACCCCGAGATCAGATATTCCGAAAGCGTTCTATATTCAGGAAAGCTTCCCGAGGTCAGCTCCAGCGCCGCCGGACCCTCCGATGTCACCAGGCCGGTGGCAGCCGCCGCTGAGATCAGCGATGCGACGAGCGAGTTCGCGAGCCCCCAGCTCAATGGCCGACCCGACCACCGCCAGCTCGACCAGCACTCACTTGACCAGGGCCGGCTTGACCAGGGCCGGCTTGACCAAGGCGAGCCCAGCAACAGCCGCCCCAGCTACAGCCAGCCCGGCTACAGCCAGCCCCGTTACAGCCAGCCCCGCCACGACCAGCCCCGCCGCGACCAGCCTCCCGCCACCCAATCTCCCCGTCGGCCCGACCTGCCCGAGAGCCCGGTGCCTCGCCTGGACTTCGACGGCTCGTGGAGCTGGGGCCCGGCCCGCCTGTCCGCTGACCAGGTTCGGGTCGCCGACGATGCCTACGACAGGTTCCGCGTCGCCGAGGGCAGGAACCTGTTCGGCAGCTACAGCAGCGTCGGCCTGACGACCACGATGCGCCGGATCGCCGACCAGTTGCAGCACGGCGACCTCGCCCCTGACACCGAGCAGAGCGCCTTGCTCGACCCGGACACCTTCAAGCTGAGGTTCGCCGACATGCTGCGCCGGTACCCCGACCGAGCGGCCGACCGGCTGGCCCACCGGATACCAGGAGCAATCTCGTACTCGTTCATCTTCGACGCCGAGCACTACTCGGCCGGGATCTGGACGGTGCAGGACGCGCTGAGCACGGCGAGGTTCCAACTGCTGGCCAGGCGCAACGACTGGAACAGCGCCGTCAACCGTTGCGTCGCCACGATGTGGCACGATCCCGCCAATGACCTGCCGTTCCAGGTGCAGTTCCATACGCAGGCGAGCCTGGAAGCCCAGCAACGGGCCCGTTCGTCGGCCGTCCTCATGAACGACCCCAGGATCCCTGCGGCACAGGCCGCGCACCTGCAATCCGACCTCGCTGCGAGCTGGGCATCGATTCCGGCCCCGCCCGGCAACGCTCAGATCAGCGACTACCGGCGGTAAGGCCAGCCGGTAAGGCCGTCGCTAGCGGCTACTTCAGCGGCTGGCCCTCGGTCGTCTGGCCGAAGTACTCCCTGATGAGCTGCCGCTGACGCTCACTGACCTGCTGGAAGTGCTGGTCAAGCGCGTCTTCGCCGATCGCCTCGGCCGTAATGTACAGGTCCTTGATCTGCTCGAGCTTGGCAGTACCCGGCGGTTCGGCTGAGGTCCCGGCTGAGGTCTCGGCCAGAACCTCAGCCGGGACCTCGGCCGGGATCTCAGCCTCGGGCGGTGGGGCAGCAGGCTTCCTGACCGGCAGCGGCGGAGCGATTCGGGCCGGCGAAGAAACGGCGGCCTCAGGGGCCGGGCCATCCGGGTCAGCGCTCGTTCGCGCGGCCGACCGCCGCTGCTCCCACGCGAGCTGCGCCATCCCTGGCATCGCGGTCCGATCAGAACTGTCCCGGTCAGCACCCGCACGGTCAGCGCCCGTGCGGTCAAAGGGCTCGAACGGATCCCGTACCCGCCCGGCCTCCGGCTCCCGCCCGCGCTCGCTGTCCTCGCCGCCGTCCCCAGGATCGGCCGACACTTGGGCGACTGGCGCCGTCCGGGCCGTCGGCGCCACCGCCTCGCCGGATGCGTCAACCACGATTACCGGCAGCGGCGCCGTATCGTCATCCGCGCCCACCGAGTACTCCGACGACTGGGCCTGGACGGGCTCTCGAGCTACGGCCTCGGGCGGGACCGACGACCGCGAAGGCCGAAGCGGCGGCGGCACTGACGGCAGTTCGGCCGCGGGCGGTGGCTTCATGCCGGTAGGACTGGCGACGTCCTGAGCCGCAGGCGCCTGAGCCGGCTCCCCGACCGGCTCGCCAACGCCGGGCTCGTCCGCCACCGACCCAGCGCCAGCCCGCGCGTCGCCGGCTCCCGGCTCCGGTACCGGGCCAGCAGCAGGCAACGCAGCGGGCGGCCCCTTCGGCCTGACCGGCTGCACCGCCGTCTCGCGTCCGGCGACGGCTCCGCTGTGCTGCTCGCCGCCCCCGGCTTCCGGCGGATCATCCCAAGGCTGCTGACCAGGCCCGTAGTCGCCTCTCGGCCAGGGCCTGGAGTCGTAACCGTAGTCGGCTGGTGCTCCGCCGTGCGGCGGCCTGCCCCCCTGCTGGTAGCCGTCCTGGTAGGCAGGCCCTGGCCAGGGCTGCGCGGGACCACCGGGCGGCCACCCCGGCGGACGCTCGAACCCGCGCGGCTGTTCGTAGCCGCCCCGTGGCCGGAATCCGTCGGCCGGGTAGTCGCCGGGGCCGGCGTACCGGTAGCCGTCCGGCGGCCGGTACCGCGCGTCGGCTTCGTGGCTGGGCCCTGAGTATCCGTTGCCGCGCCGGCCGTTGCCAGGAACCTGACCGGACCCGGAGTACTCGTCAGGGCGAAAACCATTATCAGCAAATTGGCGGACGCCAGCCGGGTATCCATTGGCTGGTCCGGCTCCCCCTGAACGCTGGTAGCGCCGGTGGTAGCCCTCTTGGCTCAGGTAGTCCTCGCCCCGGTAGCCCGGCTGGGGGTCGTACTGAATCGCGGGCCCGTACCCGGCCTCCGGCGGATAACCTGGCTCGGCTCGATAATCGCCAGCGGGCCGGTACCCGGCATCGCGCTGGTAGCCCGAAGCCGGCGCATACCCGTCAGCCCCGCGCCAGGGCGGGTAAGCCTCGGGGCCCTGATAGCCATCAGCCTGCCGGTAAGCGCCACCTGACTCGAAAACCTCAGCCGCGGGCGGCACCGACCCGCCCCGCTGCCGGCTAGGCGGCGTATAGCCGGGTGGCGGCGGCACCGGACGGCCAACAACGGGCTCAGCGGACCGCGACTGGAAGCCCCCCGTCACTCCCCCGTCCGGCCGCAGCAACCTCCTGCGGTCGTCGGGTCGCACCATCGGATGCTCGAACCCGTCGAGGTCGGCCCCGAGCTTGGGGCGCGGCTCCGGCCCGTGCCAGACCTTGTAGACCCGCTGCTCGGCCTCGCTGCGCGGCACCCGGCCGTAGCCATCGGCCAGTCGCTGCCCCGCGAACCCCGGCTGCGGCCAGGGATCACCGGGCGCGGGCGCGTGAGGCGGCATTCGCGGCGGCTCCACTGGCGGCGCCTGGAAGGACTGCGCGCCCTGGAACGACTGCGCGCCCTGGAACGACCGCGGTGGCTGCGCGTACTGGCGCGGCGCTTGCTGCGCCTGTCCCTGATAGCCCTGGGCCTGATAACCCTGAGGTTGATAACCCTGCGCCTGACCGTACTGAGGTTGACCGTAGGCAGGCGGCCCTTGCTCGAGATGCGGTCCTTGCTGAGGCTGCGGTCCTTGCTGAGGCTGCGGTCGCGGAGCCGGATCCTGGTAGGCCTGAGCCCGGCGCGCCTCACCCTGGAATGGCCGCTGCCCGTATTGTGCCTGCTCGTACTGCGCCTGGCCGTACTGCGCCTGCTCATACTGGGCCTGCTCATACTGGGCCTGCTCATACTGGGCCTGCCCGTACTGCGCCTGGCCGTACTGGGGCTGGGCATATTGGGGATCGGCGTACTGAGGCGGAGGCGGCTGCGCTTGGGGCTGCTGCGCCTGAGCCGACTGGCCAGGTGCGAACTGGCCGTGCGGTGGCCTTCCGTACTGCGACTGACCCGGTTGTTCCTGCGCTTGCGGTGCCGGGCCCGAGCGAGGCTGCGCCTGCCCATACTGGGGCTGACCATGCTGACCATGGCCGTATTGAGCTTGGCCGTGCTGACTCTGGCCCTGCTGACTCGGGCCCTGCTGACTCTGGCCGTATTGAGCTTGGCTGTGCTGACTCGGGCCGTGCTGATTCTGGCCTCGCTGAGGCTGAGCGAATTGAGGCTGACCGTACTGGGACTGGCCAAACTGGGACTCGCCAAACTGGGGCGGTCCGGGTTGCGACTGGGCCGATTGTCCATGCTCCGACTGGGCCTGGCCCGACTGGGCCTGGCCCGGATGGGGCGGGCCTGGATGGGGCTGCGGCTGGGCGTACTGAGCCGACCCCGGCGGCACGAACGCCGACCCGGCCTGCCGACCCCCATTCGGCTGCTGGCTAAACGGCGCCCGGTCATACTGCGGCTGGTCATACCGCGGCTGGTCATACTGCGCCTGGGCCCACTGCCCGTACGCCTGCTGGGCCTGAGCCTGTTGCGCCTGAGCCTGTTGCGCCTGAGCCTGCTGGGGCTGAGCGTGCTGAGCCCGAGCATGCTCAGGCGGACCGTGCTGAGGCGGAGCCTGAGGCTGACCCGGCTGCGCATACGCCTGTGGCGCCTGCGCGCGCATATGCTGAGGCTCACCTGATCGTGATTGCGGCTGACCCTGGACCTGCGACTGACCCTGGGTTTGCGGCTGGCCCTGGGTTTGCGGCTGGCCCTGGCGTGGCTGACCCTGGCGTGGCTGCGAGTGGCCTTGCTGCGAGTGGCCTTGCTGCGCCGGACTCGGCGGCGCGAACACCGAACGGGTTGGCCGTCCCGCCTGCGGGCTGGGTGGTCCCTGTGGTCCCTGTGGCCCGCCGGGCGGGGCCGGCCGACGTGGCAACGGATTCGCCGCCGCCCCGGCACCATTGGGCGCACCACCGTTGGGAACAACACCGTTCGGACCGGCACCATGCGGAGCCACGCCGTTCGGACCGCCACCGTGCGGAGCAGCACCGTGCGGACCGGCACCGTGCGGACCGGCACCGTACGGACCGGCGCCCTGAGGAGCAGCGCCGCCGAGGATTGCGCCGTCAGGCGCAGCACCATATGCGTCAGCACCGCCGAAGACAGCACTCCCAGGCCCTCCGGCCGCAACGCCGCTGGCCCCGGCTCCCGCTGCACCTGGCTGCTCCGACAGCTGAGCGACCGGCTCCGCGGCAGCCTGGCTCGTCCGCTGCGACACGACCGGCCTGATCGACTGGACCGCCCGGAACGGCGTCAGCCATTGATCCGCATCGGTATCCGAATTGCCATCGCCCGAGCCCGCCGACGTCCGGCCCGACTGGCGCCCGCGCCCCTTGTCGAGATCCTGGCGGTCAGCGTCCGCCTCGTCTTGGCCTGGCTTGCGCCGACCTCTACGTGCCCCGGCCATTGCTAGAAGTTCCCCCCGGGCGCGGCGCCGCCAGCCCCAACTGGCAAGGTTGCCCGCACCGACAAGACCTGTACCTCCGCACAGCTGGCTCCCGCTGTGGCCCCAAAGTGACCTCGCTGCCGACCGCGAGGAGACATCTAAGGGTGTCACGCGCTAAAGCAAGCCGCAACCGATCCGGCATAGGGCAAGAGACCAGTGACACCGGGTGTCACTGGGAGAAGTGCGACTGCTGGGAGCTATTGAACCATATCCGCCGAATCGGCCTGACCTGCGGCTCGCCGGTCGGCTAACGTTGGCGACACCCAACCAGCTAGCGTGACAGGTGCCGCTCAGCTGGGCTGACAGGTCCGATTGCCGGGAGGGAAAGATGACGAACGACTCACGTCAGGTGAAATACGTCCTCCAAGAATCGGAGATGCCACGCGAGTGGTACAACATCATCCCTGACCTGCCCGCGCCGCCGCCACCGCCGCTGCACCCCGGCACCAGGGAGCCCGTCGGACCCGACGCGCTGGCCCCGCTGTTCCCGATGGCACTAATCCTGCAAGAGGTCTCAGGCGACCGGCACATCGCGATCCCTGAGCCGGTCCTTGACGTCTACCGGCTCTGGAGGCCGACCCCGCTGTACCGGGCCCGCCGCCTGGAGCAGGATCTCGGTACCCCCGCGAAGATCTACTACAAGTATGAAGGCGTCAGCCCGGCCGGCTCGCACAAGCCGAACACCGCGGTCCCGCAGGCCTACTACAACGCCGAGGAAGGCATCAGGAAGCTGACCACGGAGACCGGCGCCGGGCAGTGGGGCACCGCGCTGTCGTTCGCGTGCGCGCTGTTCGGCATCGACCTGGAAGTCTGGATGGTGCGCTCGTCCTACGACCAGAAGCCCTACCGCAAGCTCCTGATGGAGACCTACGGCGCGACCGTCCACGCCAGCCCGTCCGACGTCACCAACTCCGGGCGTGCGGTCCTGGCGGCGAACCCGGACTCCACCGGCAGCCTCGGCATCGCGATCAGCGAGGCGGTCGAGGTCGCCGCGACCCACGACGACACAAGGTACTCGCTCGGCAGCGTGCTCAACCACGTGCTGATGCACCAGACGGTGATCGGCGAGGAGGCCATCAAGCAGCTCGCGCAGGCCGGCGACACCCCTGACGTGATCGTCGGCTGCACTGGTGGCGGCTCCAACTTCGGCGGCCTGGCGTTCCCGTTCCTGCGGGAGAAGCTGGCGGGCCGGATGAACCCGGTGATCCGGGCGGTCGAGCCAGCCGCGTGCCCGTCGTTCACGAAGGGCACGTACGCGTATGACTTCGGTGACACGGCTGGCCTGACGCCGTTGCTGAAGATGCACACGCTAGGCCACGACTTCATTCCTGACCCGATCCACGCGGGCGGCTTGCGGTACCACGGAATGTCGCCCTTGCTGTCGCACATCTACGAACTCGGGCTCATCGAGGCCGTGGCCAAGCCGCAATCGGAATGCTTCGCGGCCGGCCTGCGCTTCGCGCGCACCGAGGGCATCGTGCCCGCGCCTGAGCCGACGCACGCGGTCGCCGCCTGCATCGAGGAAGCCCTGCG
>DATKFV010000035.1:0-19538 GCA_035511035.1 Streptosporangiaceae bacterium | reverse complement strand
CTGGGCCTGCCCGAACGTCTGGTGGCCCTGGCCGCGGGGTGCTGCCTGGATCCGGTGCCTGGTGCAGAACCGGAGCATGACCGCGATGTCGTCGACGTTGCCTGGCTCAAGCACGGCCCAGGGCCGGTGCTGCACGATGTGACCGAAGTCGTCGGCCGCGGCCGCGAGCGCCGGGCCGCTCCTGAGCAGCTTGCCCTTCAGCTTCGGCACTGGCAGCGCGCCGGGATGGCCGGCTAGGTCGGTGACCCAGCCCCGGCTGACCGGGTCGAATCCGGCCACGAGCGCGCCCGCTCCGGCGACCGCTAAGAAGCTCCTTCGGCTCGATCCAGCGTCCATTCTGACTCCTCCAGCCGGGGGGCCCATTTTGCATAAAATTGCCTTGCCGCAAAATTCTGCCAGACGCTGGTCAAAGCATCGAGGAATAACAACGCCGGTATTCACCGGGGTGGCTCGAGGAGCACCTTTACCGCCCCAGTATGCCGGGAGTTCTTCACGGTCAGGACCGCTTGAGCCCACTCATCGAGCGGGAAGCGGTGCGTGATCACCGGGGTGAGGTCAAGGCCGCCGGCGATGAAGTCGAAGTAATGCTGCATCGCGTGCTTGGCGACCCCGCCGACCTCCTCGATCCCGAACCCGTTCGAGCCGATGACCCGCAGTTCCTTGAAGTACAGCGGAGTCCACTCGAACCGCTTCGGCGGCTCGACCCCGGAGACGACGAGGGTGCCGCCGGTCGCGAGCAGCCGGAGCGAGGTCTCGACGGTCTGCACCGAGCCGATGGTGTCGATCACGATGTCGGGGCCGTCCTGCAGCCAGTCTTGCTTGCTCCACGGCGCCAGCGGGCTCGTGCCGACCCGGCTCGCGACCTCGGCGACCAGCTCATCGGGCACCGACGAAAGCACCGCGTGCGCGCCGGTCCGCTCGGCCAGTTCGGCCCGGCGCCCCGGCCTGGTCGCCGCCCATACCGTCACGCCCGGATACAAGTGCCTGATCAGCGCGATCGCCGCGAACGCGAGCGTGCCCGAGCCGTACACCAGGACGGTCTGGCCGTCGGACGGCGGCGCGAGCAGCACCGACCGCAGCGAGACGCTCACCGGGTCGGCGAGCACCGCGGCCTCGTCGGAGATGCCGTCGGGAATGGTGAACAGCTGCGAGACGTGGGCGCCGAACCGCTGCGCGTGCGCGCCGACCGCTCCCGCGCAATTGCCGAGGTGAATCGAGACCGGCAGGTCACCCGACCTGAAGTTCCGGCACCACGGGTAGCGGCCGGCCTGGCAAGCTGGGCACACGGGGTCGATGCCGCGCGGCCCGCACGACAACCAGGGGTTCAGCACGACCCGCTCGCCGGTATCCTCCCTGCGCCCGACCGCCTCGTGCCCGAGCACGTGCGGGAACGACACCAGCGCGGTCAGCGGGTTGTCGCGGGCGCCGTTCAGCAGGATCTGCTTGACATCTGAGCCGCACAGCCCGGAGAAGGTCGTGCTGACCCGCACCCAGTCCGCCGCCGGGAGCGGCAATTCGGTGATCTCCTCGATCCTGACCGGGGCCAGCCTGGAGACGAACGCGTGCGGGTTGACCCGCCCGCCGACCGTCGCGACTGCTTCCTTGGCCAGGCTGTTCCTGAACACCAGCGCCTTCACGACGACCGAGCTTCCACGCGAGTCCCTCCGTGCCTCCCGCCAGGGCAGCTCAACTTATCACGATGATCATCAATTGCTCGCAGACGGCCTGATAGCCGCCGATCCTGGAGTCGTGTCAACCCGTCGCGGCTGGTCGCCAGCTCAGCCGCTCAGGCGGCGCCGTCGCCTGTTCGGCCAAGCCGGCGTTCACGCCGAAGTTCTATCCGGCGCCCGAGCGGTCGCTCGGCAGCTCGCCGGGGCCGAAGCGCCCTCGAACCCTCCCTGATGACGGCGCTTTCATGATCACGGCTGCTTTCGCGGACGATCGTCCCCGGCGGTTCGTCCGTGATCCCTTGACTTTCATGATCACGGTAGTTCGGGTGGGGTACCACGCGCTAGAACTCCGTGAGCGGCTGAAAACGATGATCACGGATGATCAGGGGTGTCGGTCACGGCGTCCGGCAGGTCTCGGCGGAGAGAAATGGGCGCGCGGGAGTCAGCGGTGGGGACCGGGCGTCGGCGCTGGGGACCGGATGTCGCGGGATGGGGACCGGACGTCGCAGGTTCGGGGCCGGACGTCGCAGGTTGGGGGCCGTTAACCGGATTGTGACCACCGGGGATGTTGACGTTAACAATTTCTGACATCACGCTGCTCTCAACACAGATTGGATCTGCTGCGAGCGGAGCGTCTGCTGTGAGCAATTTCAGGGTTCAAAAAATAGCTGCCGGTCGCCGGGGTCGCCCTGGCCGATACTGGCGTGCGCTCCTGCGAGTTAGCGTACTCGCAGGTCAGCGGGCTGCCGTGCAGGTGATGCGATGGCTGGGAGGCACGGTGCGATGGCTGGGAGGCACGGTGCGCTGGCTCGATGACGCCGGGCGCTGGTCGGGGTCAGCGCGGCGCGGCCGCTCGGCCGGGTTCGCTCGGTCGGCTCAGGCCGTCGCTGGCGACCTCGGGCCTCCCTTTTTTTGGCTCCGATTGTTTGCGCAAACAATCGGAGCGACCACGAGGCCAGCTGCCGGCGCCAACGCCAGCGCCGGCGCCAACGCCAGAGCCGGCGTCGGCGTCGGCGTCGGCGTCGGCGCTAGCCTCCGGCCGCTGCGGCCGACCCAACCTTCGCGCGGCCAATTGGCCGCGGGTGTCGCGGTCGCGGGATGGTGGCGATGACCGAGCCGGACGGCGAGCACCGCTCGTCATCGGGTACCGGGCTCCTGGCCGAGCGGACCGGTGACTACGAGGCGCGCGGCATCACCAAGAGCTTCGACGAGGTCACGGTGCTGCGCGACGTGACCGTCAGGTTTCGCCCCGGCGAGGTTCACGCGCTGGTCGGCGAGAACGGCGCCGGCAAGTCGACGGTGCTAAAGCTCATGGCCGGGATCTACCACCCGGACGCGGGCTCGCTAGTGCTCGACGGGCAGCCGCTGCCGGCCCTCAACCCCAGCCAGGCCCAGCGTCGCGGCATCTACCTGGTGCCGCAGGAGCCCAGGCTGATGCCCGACTTGTCAGTCACAGAGAACCTCTACCTCGGCGCGCTGCGGACCAGGCGCGGCACCGGCACCGTGGCCTGGCGCGCCATGTACGACACGACCGAGGGGCTGATCTCATCGGTCGGGTTGCGGGTCGACCCGCGCACGGCGGCCGGGCGCCTCTCGCTGGCCCAGCAGCAATTGCTCGAGTGCGCTCGAGCGCTGTCGCACGGCTGCCGGATCATCTTCTTCGACGAGCCGACCTCGCCGCTCACCGCTCACGACGCCGAGAAGCTGTTCGAGCTCATGAACCAGTTGCGGTCCGAGGGACTCACCCTCGGCTTCATCAGCCACCGGCTCGAGGAAGTCCAGGAGATCGGTGACCGGATCACCGTGCTGCGCGACGGCGCGGTCGTGGCCCGCGCCGAGCGGGGCACCCTGACCCGCGATGACCTGATCCGCGCGATGATCGGCCGCCAGCTCACAGTGATGTCCAGGTCCCGCCGCTCCGGCCCCGGCAGCGGCCCAGGCGAGACCCGCGAGAGCGGCGGGACCGGAGCGGTCATGCTCAACGTCGATCAGCTAAGCTCCCCGCCCCAGGTCAACGGCATGTCCGTGCAGGTGAGAGCGCGCGAGATCGTCGGCCTCGCCGGGCTGGTCGGCAGTGGCCGCACCGAGTTCGCCGAGACAATATTCGGCATCAGGGCGCCGGTCTCCGGGACGGTCCAGGTGGCCGGGCGCGACATCACCGGGGCCTCACCGCGCAAGTGCATCGACGCGGGCCTGGTCTACCTCGCCGAGGATCGCGGTCGCAGCGGGATCTTCGCCGACGTGGACATCACCAGGAACGAGACGGCGGCGATCCTGCCCAGGCTGCCCAGGCTTGCCGGGATCTTCATCCGACCGCGCCTGGAGCAGGAGCGAGCCAGGGACGCCGCCCAGCGCATGGACGTGCGGGCGAGTTCGGTCGGCGCGGCGATGAAGACCCTTTCGGGAGGCAACCAGCAGAAGGCGCTGCTGGCCCGCTGGATGCTGGCCGAGCCCAGGGTCGCCGTTCTCGACGAGCCCACCCGAGGAGTCGACATCGGCGCGAAGGAGAGCATCTACCAGATCATCGAAAAACTGGCCGGCGAGGGGCTCGCGGTCCTGGTCATCTCCTCCGAGCTTGAGGACCTGATCAGGGTCTGCGATCGGGTGTACGCGGTGTACGAGGGGCGGATCGTGGGCGAGCTGACCGGGCCCGACATCACCCCCGACGCTCTCGGGCAACTCGTGGTCGGCGCGTCATGACCATGGCCAAGGACGCGGAGCCCGTCGTGAGCGCCCGCCAGGCCGCGTCTCGGCGCTGGGACGTGGCCTGGCTGGGCCGCCGCCGCGAAGTCCTGGTGGCGGCAGCCGTCATCATCGTGATCGCCATCAGCACGGCCGTTCACTCGTACTTCTGGTCCTCGGCCAACATCTCGTTCATCTTCGCCGACTCGATCGTGGTCGCGTTCCTGGCGCTCGGCGAGTCGTTCGTGATGCTCGGGCGCGGCATCGACCTGTCGGTCGGCGCGATCATGGGGATGTCGGCGATCATCGTCGGGTTCCGCATCCAGAACCACGGCATGACCCTGGGCCCGGCGATCCTGCTCGGCGCGGCCGTCGGGATCGTGCTCGGGCTCGGCAACGCGTTGCTGGTCGGCGTGACCAGGTTGCCGCCGATCATCGCCACGCTCGGGACGTTCAGCGTGTACTCGGGCCTGGAGTTCGTGGTCACGAACGGGAACCAGGTCGACACGATCCCGAACTCGATCACCAACCTGGGCGTGAATACCGTGCTCCCAGGGGTTCCGGTGATCCTGATCGCCACCTTGCCGTTCTTCATCGTGGCCGCGCTGGTGCTGCGGTACACCACCTTCGGCCGCTCGATCTACGCCGTCGGCGACGACGCCGAGGCGGCCTACCGGGCGGGGATACCCGTCCAGCGCACCCTGTTCTTGACCTACGTCATCGCCGGGCTGTTTTCCGGGCTGGCGGGAGTGGTGTTCCTGATCCACACCAGCGGGGCCTCATCGACGACCGGCAATACCGACAACCTGAGCGCGATCGCGGCCGCCTTGATCGGCGGCACCGCGCTCACCGGCGGGCGCGGCGGCGCGTTCGGCGCCCTGATCGGCAGCGTGTTCTTGTCGGCGACGCTGACCGCGCTGAGCTACCTGCATGTCTCTGACGTCTGGCAGCCCGCCGGCGTTGGCGTGCTCGTGCTGCTGGCCGTGATCTCGGACAGCAGCGGCGGACGCCCGAGGCTCCGACGCCGGTCGCGGCCGGCGAGGTCGCGTCCATGGAGGTCACGACCATGACAACGCTCGCCTTGCCGCGGCGCTGGGGGATACCCGGCTGGGGCTTGTGCCTGCTCGTGGCGCTGCTCGCCGAGCTGACCTACTTCACCCTGACGACGAGGTACTTCGGCGAGGGCGGCGCCAGCGGCATGCTGGCGCTGGCCGAGCCGTTCGCGCCGACCGGCGTGCTCGCCCTCGGCCTCGCCATGGTGATCCTCACCGGCAGCATCGACCTGTCCGCGGGCGCCAACGCCAGCCTGGCCGCCGTGCTGGTCGGGGCCGGCCTGGAGAAGCACTACGGGGCGGCGGAATGCATCGTCGCCGCGATCGTGGCGGCGACCCTCGTCGGGTTGGTCAACGGCCTGATCGTGGCCTTCCTGCGGATCGACTCGCTGCTGGTCACGCTCGCGACGCAGTTCATCGTCGTGAGCACGGCCACCTCGGTCGCCGGCGCGTCCCCGCCGTTCGGCTTCTCGACCGCGTTCCAGGCCCTCGGCCAGGGCGCCATCGGTGGCCTGCCCTATGACGTGCTCATCTTCGTGGGACTCGGCCTGGCCACGATCGTGATCGTGAACTACACGACGCTGGGGAGGTCACTAGTGCTGATCGGCTACAGCCAGCGGGCCGCGCGCTACTCGGGCATCGCCACCCGCGGCACGCTGACCATGGTGTTCACCCTAAGCGGCGCCTTCGCCGGCGTCAGCGGCGTGCTCCTCGCCGCCTACTACAACTCGGCCCAGCCCGACATCGGCACCATCTTGCTGCTGCCCGCGATCACGATCGTGGTGCTCGGCGGGGTCGATATCTTCGGCGGCCGGGGCCGGGTCGGCGAGGTGATCATCGCCGGGTTCCTGCTCGGCTACCTGAGTCAGGGCATGCTGATCGAGGGCTACAGCTCGCTGACCATCACGATGGTCACCGGCCTGGTGCTGATCGGCGCGCTGGTGCTGAAGATCTCACTGGAGCGCAACTCGCGCCAGTTGCTGGCGGCGCGACTGCAACGGCTGCGCACCTGGCACCCGTCGCCACCGCCCCCCACATAGAACGCCGCCTCCTGCGGCGGTCCGCACGCCCCTTGCCCATCCCACCCACCCCAGCCGCCTGCCGAGCTTGGCCGGCGGCCGCAGCAAGCGCATGCCATCAAGCCAGGTGACGCATGCCACAAACCAACAACAAATATGCAAATTTGCCCACGTTTTAGCTAGTCGAGTAACCGGTTCCACCGAGGAGGGTCCGAATGTCAAGATCCAGCACCAAGGCGCTGCGGCGCCCGGCCTACGCGATTGCGGTCGTCGCGCTAGCGGCCGGGCTCGCGGCCTGCTCAAGCGGCAGCTCGAGCAGCACCCCGAGCGCCAGCAAGTCCCCGTCGGCCACGTCGTCGGCCAAGTCCCTGGCCAGCAAGCACATCACCGTCGCCATCGTGCCCAAGCTACTGGGGCTGTCGGTGTTCGAGGCCAACGTCCAGGGCGCGAAGGAAATCGCGCCTAGCCTGAACGAGACCATCGACTACACCGCCTCGGTGGACGCCAGCGGCCCTGACCAGGCCGCCGTCATCCTGGGCCTGGTGCACAGCAACAACCCGCCCCAGGTCATCGCCTACTCAGCCAACGACCCGACCTCGGAGGTGCCGGCGCTCGAGGCGGCGGCCAAGGCCGGGATCAAGGTGATCGGCTTCGACTCCGACGTCACCGCCAGCGCCCGTTCCTACTTCATCCAGGACACCGCCTACCCGGCGATGGCGCAGGCGCTCATTAACGCGGTCGTGGCCAAGTTCGGCTCGAAGGGCACGATCGGCATCCTGTCCTCGACCCCGGACGCGACCATCCAGAACGCCTGGATCGGCGCGATGCGCACCTACGTCAAGGCGAAGTTCCCGAACCTGAAGATCGGCCCGATCGGTTACGGCCAGTCCAACCAGGCGATCTCGCAGACCCAGGCGACCAACCTCATCAACTCCAACCCCGACCTGCTCGCCCTGATCCCCATTGACGGCGCGGCCGTCCCAGGCGCGCTCGCGGCGGTGGAGGCAGTGGGCAAGGCCGGGAAGATCGGCGTCTTCGGCATCGGCGACCCGAACCCGAACCACAAGTACTTCGCTAACGGCTCACTGACCGGCCTGTTCCTGTGGAACGAGGTCAACCAAGGCAAGCTGATCGCCTACGTGGCCAGGGACATCTACGACGGCACCATGCCGGCCGCCGGCGGCAGCTTCACCGCGGGCTCGCTGGGAACGTTCACCGTCACCAACAGCCCGGCTCCCGGCACGATCATCTTCTCCAAGCCGCTCGAGTTCACCAAGGCGAACTACCTGCAGTACAACTTCTAGGCCAGCACCCGCCCTGCATCGACTGGGTGAAACCGGTATGGCCCAGAATGAACAGAGCCATCCGTCTGGCCCGAAGATGAGAGCGATAACAATCTGGAGTGCCGGCCGGGCCGCCCGGGCCTGGTCGGCACTCCGCCCGGCACTGGGAGGCACGTGTGAGCGATAACAACTCCGGTGCGTGCGTGATCGGAGTGGACTTCGGTACCTTGTCCGGGCGCGCGGTGGTCGTGCGGGTCTGCGACGGCGCCGAGCTCGGCGAGGCCGTCCATGACTACGCCCACGGCGTCATGGACGAGCGCCTCGACGCCACCGCCGAGCCGCTGCCGCCCGACTGGGCACTGCAAGACCCCGAGGACTACCTGGAGGTCTTGCGGCGAGCGGTCCCGGCGGCGATCGCCCAGGCCGGGATCGACCCGGCGGCGGTGATCGGCATCAGCACCGACTTCACCGCCTCGACCCCGCTGCCGGTCACCAGGGACGGCACTCCGCTGTGCCAGCTCCCCCCGCTGGCCGACCGGCCGCACGCCTATCCCAAGCTATGGAAGCATCACGCCGCCCAGCCGCAGGCCGACCTGATCAACCAGGTCGCGGCCGAGCGCGGCGAGCCCTGGCTGGCCCGCTACGGCGGCCGGATCTCATCGGAGTGGCAGTACGCCAAGGCGCTGCAGGTGCTGGCCGAGGATCCGGTCATCTACCGGCGGGCGGCCCGCTGGATCGAGGCCGCCGACTGGATCGTCTGGCAGCTCACCGGGACCGAGACCCGCAACGCCTGCACCGCGGGCTACAAGGGCATCTGGCAGGACGGGCGCTATCCGAGCCGGTCCTTCCTCGGCGCCCTCGACCCGGCCTTCGCCGGGTTCGCGCAGGAGAAACTCGAGCACCCGGTCTCACCGCTCGGCGGCCTGGCCGGCTCGCTGACCGCGCAGGCCGCCGACTGGACCGGCCTGCGCGAGGGCATCGCGGTCGCGATCGGCAACGTCGACGCCCACGTCACCCCGCCCGCCGCGAACGCGATCGAGCCAGGGCAGCTGGTGCTGATCATGGGAACCTCCACCTGTCACGTCATGAACGGGGCCACGCTGGCCAAGGTGCCGGGGATGTGCGGCGTCGTGGACGGCGGGATCACGCCAGGGCACTGGGGCTATGAGGCTGGCCAGACCGCCGTTGGCGACATCTTCGCTTGGGTAGCCGACCACGCGACGCCGGCCGCCTACCACGCCGAGGCGGCCCGGCTCGGGGTCAGCGTGCACGACGTGCTCTCGGCGGAGGCGGCGAGGCAGCCAGCGGGAGCGCACGGGCTCATCGCGCTTGACTGGCTGAACGGGAACCGGTCCGTGCTCGTCGACCATCACCTATCCGGGGTGCTGGCCGGGATGACGCTCGCGACCCGCGCCCCCGACATCTACCGCGCGTTCGTCGAGTCGACCGCGTTCGGCACCAGGGTCATCATCGACGCCTTCGAGACCGCCGGCATCCGCGTCAGCGAGCTGGTCATCGCGGGCGGGCTGCTGCGCAACGAGTTCGTCATGCGGCTCTACGCCGACATCACCAGGCGGCCGCTCAGCCTGATCGGCTCGGCCCAGGGCCCGGCGCTCGGGTCGGCGATCCACGCGGCCGTGGCGGCCGGCGCCTATCCCACCGTCAGCGCCGCAGCCGCCGCGATGGGCAAGCGCAGGCAGTCCGCCTACCATCCTGACCCGGCCAATGCCGACGTCTACGACTTGCTCTACGCCGAGTATGTCCGGCTGCACGACTACTTCGGCCGGGGCCCGAACGAGGTGCTGCACCGGCTGCGCGCGATCAGGGACCAGGCCCTGGCCGGGCGCCGGGCCGCTGAGTACGTGCCTGCCGCGGAGCCGAGCGCCGACGTCGCGGCGGGACAGCAGTGAGGGGAACGCCGTGAACACTGACAGCCCCGATTCCAACCTGGCGGTCAAGCGGGCCAGGCAGCTAGTGAGCGACCTGCACCGGGTGCTGTTCGACTACGGCCTCGTCGCGTGGACCTCGGGCAACATCTCGGCCCGGGTCGCGCAGGTCGGGGATGGCCGCGACCTGATGGTGATCAAGCCGAGCGGCGTCGGCTACGAGGATCTGTCCCCTGAGGCGATGGTCGTCTGCGACCTGGACGGGCAGGCCGTGGCGGGGGACTACCGGCCTTCCAGCGATACCGCCACGCACGCCTACGTCTACCGGCACCTGCCGTCGGTCGGCGGGGTCGTGCACACGCACTCGACGTACGCCACGGCGTGGGCGGCCCGCGGCGAGCCGATCCCTTGCGTGCTCACGGCGATGGCGGACGAGTTCGGTGGCGAGATCCCTTGCGGCCCCTTCGCGCCGATCGGCGGGGACGAGATCGGGCGCGCGATCGTCGCGACCCTGACCGGTCACCGCTCGCCGGCCGTGCTCCTGCGCAGCCACGGCGTCTTCACCATCGGGCCGACCGCCACCGACGCGGTCAAGGCGGCGGTGATGTGCGAGGACGTCGCGCGGACCGTGCACCTGGCCCGGGTACTCGGCGAGCCCGAGCCGCTGGCGCCGCAGCAGGTAGACGCGCTCCACCTTCGTTACACGCAGGAATACGGCCAGCGCTGACCGCGCGGCCCTTCGCTCCTGGCCCCGTCCGTCCCATCAGCCAGCTATCGCCACGAACCAAAGGAGAATGCCATGACTGGGCGTAAGCCCCGGATCGGGATCTTGGGGATCATGCAGGACCTGTACGACGACATGATCCCAGGGATCGCGGAGCGGCAGGCCGGCTACGCGGCGCAGGTCGCGGCCCGGCTCGCCGACGTTGGCGAGTTCATCCCGAGCTCGCCGGTCAAGCACCGCGCGGACGCCGAGCGGGAGCTGCGGGCGTTCGAGAACGCCGGCCTTGATGGCGTGATGGTGGTCATGCTGACCTACGGCCCGGCGATGCGGGTCGCCCGGCTGCTGTCCGAGTGCCGGCTGCCCATCTTGCTGGCGAACATCCAGCCGGAGCCCGACGTGACCGCGGCCTGGGACATGGCGGACATGACCTACAACCAGGGAGTGCACGGGGCACAGGACACGGCGAACGCGATGGTGCGGGCCGGGCGCCGGTTCGCGGTCATCACCGACGACTGGCGCAGCCCTTCCTTCGCCGTCGACGTGGACCGGTGGGCCCGCGCCGCAGCCGCCATCACGGCGTGGAAGCGGCTCAAGGTCGCCATCTTCGGCTACGCGATGAACGACATGGGCGACATCAGGGTGGACGAGTCCGCGCTTATCCGCAGCCTGGGCCCTGAGATCCTGGCGGTCGCGCCCGGCGACTTGTACCGGGGCATGCAGGCCGTCACCGACCAGCAGGTCGCCGACGTGATCGCGTTCGAGGACGAGCGCTTCGAGATCGACCAGCGGCTGTCGGCGGCCGAGCGCGAGGACCACGCCCGGATGCAGGTCGCGATCGAGCAGATCCTGGACGACGGCGGGTTCGGGGCCTACAGTGCCCATTTCGACGCGATCGGCGAGGACGGCCGGTTCAGCCGTCTCCCGCTCGCGGCCGCGTCGACGCTGATGGCGAAGGGCTACGGCTACGGCGCCGAGGGCGACGTGCTCACCGCCGCCCTCGTCTTCGCCGGCCACGCGCTGATCGGCGACGCCCATTTCACCGAGATGTACGCCATGGACTTCGCGACCGACTCGATCCTGATGAGCCACATGGGCGAGGGGAACTGGAAGGTCGCCCGCAAGGACCGCCCGGTCCGGCTGATCAAGCGGCCGCTCGGCATCGGCGGCCTCGCCGACCCGCCCACCTTCTTGTTCCAGTACCAGCCAGGGTCGGCGACCCTGGCCACCCTGGTCTCGCTCGAGGGCACCAGGTTCCGGCTCGTCGTCGCCGAGGGCGAGAACCTGGACACCCCCGAGTTGCCCGCCCTGGAGATGCCCTACGGTCAGTTCAGGCCAGGCTCAGGAGTCCGCGCCTGCCTGACCGGCTGGATGACGGCCGGCGGACCGCACCACGAGGTCATGAACCTCGGTCACCACGCCGCCGCCTGGAAGCAGTTCTGCCAGCTCACCGGCATCGAGTTCGTCCAGGTGTGAGTCAGGCCGGCCGACTGGGGCGCAAGCGGACGCCGGGCGGCAGTGGCGCGGCGCCCACACGGCGATCGCGGCCAGGATGATCATCATCGGGAGCTCGCCGAAGAAGGCCTCGACGAGGGAGCCGTACCAGGCCGAGCCTGCTCCGGCGGTCAGCACGTCGAACCAGGCGTCCAGGCCGAACAGCGTCGCGGTCGCGGCGGCGACCGGTGCCAGGTAGGCCGACCGGCGGCGCAGCAGGACCGCGGTCAGCACCAGCCCGGTGATCTCCATGAGGTCGAGGCCGACCCAGACTGACGACCAGTTCCTGACTTCCACCTGCCCGGTCAGGACCGCGCCGAGTTCGAACACCCAGGCGGTCAGCCCGGCCGCGATCAGCAGCAGCGCGGTCGCGATCCGCCGCAGCCCGCGCTGGTCAAGTCGCACTACCGAGACGACCCATCCGCTCGATTGCCTCAGGAATCGACGCATGGCCTCATGCTGCCGGACCGGCCAGGCGGTGGGCATCGGGGACGACCCTGGCTTGTCCCTGATACGGGCGCGGGCGCACCCCCTACTTGCTGCCCGAGATCTTCACGTTCTTGTAGCCCATGACCAGGATCAGGAGGCCGAGGAGCGCCAGCCCGCCCGCGACCGCCAGGCAGACGAACGTCGCCGTGGGCGGCGCGACGTCCTTGGAGCCGAGCCCCCAGATCGCGGCGATCGACCCGAGCACGGCGAGCGCGAGCGCGACGCTGAACCCGAGCCTGGCCCCTGGCCAGAGCATGACCGGGTCGCTCAGGTCGATCTGGCCCGATGGCGCCGCCGCCGCCGCGGCGGCCTTGCTGACCGCGCTGGCCTGTGCCTGCGGGTCAGCCTGGCCTTGGAGCGACTTCGCCACCAGGTCCTTGGAGCTCGCGAGATCGAGCCGGCTGTACAACGCGACATGACCGGCCAGGGCGTCAGGGACGTCCTGCTGGTTGGCCTGGGCCCTGGTGATGACGCCGGTCAATGCCGGGGGCGCAAGCTCGACCGGGAGTGACGCCGACGTGTCGGACATGAGATCGCGGAAACGCTGTACCGGGTTCGTATAGTTCGGATCCATCTCGTCCTCCCTCACGCGCTGTTCGAACCGAGGCACTCGCGACTGGCGACGCGCCCCGCGAGCCAAATGGCCCGCCAATCCCGAATCGATACGGGCCGTCGCGAAACAACGATGATCGCACGCGAATGCCGCCCAGGCAATGGCATCCCTTTCTCGTTCCGCGATAAAGCAGAACGAGAAAGCCACGCCGCCTCCCTCGACTCCTCACCACCACGAGTGTGCCGTGCCATTGTGGGTGCCCTGGCCCCCACACCGTGCCGTCGTGGGGGTCAGGATGCCTACTTCGTGCAATCGTGGGGCCAGATGTACTCGCCAGCCCGGCGATGGGCCATCGAAGGGGCTGGACCCGGGCTTCGAACCCCTGCGATGGGCCATCGACGGGCCTATAGCACCTGCCATGGGCCATCGAAGGGGCTGGCCGCGGCTCGCCAGCCCCGGCTATGGGCCATCGACGGGGTTCGGCTCGCTCAAGTGACCCACGCCGTGCCGTCGTGGGGACTGGCCCTGGCGTCCAAGGCCCTCCCGGCCGACCCGTTCGGCGAATGCCAAGCCGGCGGGGCATACTGACCACGATGAGAGCAGTGGTCCTGTCCGACACGCATGCCCCGCAGCGCTGGCGGCAATGCCCGCCGGCCGTGGCCAGGCACCTGACGGGCGCGGACCTGATCCTGCACGCCGGCGATGTCTGCACCGCCGCGGTGCTCGACGAACTGTCCGGCTACGCGCCCGTGCGGGCCGTTCTCGGCAACAATGACGGCCCCGACGTCGCGGCCTGGGGCGCGCCGGAGATCATGGAACTTGAGCTAGCCGGGCTCAACGTCGCGATGGTGCACGACAGCGGGGCCGCTACCGGTCGTCTGGCCCGGCTGCGACGCCGCTTCCCGGCCGCGCAGCTGGTCGTTTTCGGCCACTCGCACATCCCGCTCGACCAGTCCGCCCGCGAACTGCGGATCTTCAATCCGGGGTCGCCTACCGACCGCCGCCGCCAGCCGCACGGCACCATCGGGTTGCTCGACATCGACGACGGCGCCCTGCTCGAGGCCCGCATCGTCGAGGTGGACGGCTGAGCGGCCAGCCGGGGCGCGATCGCGATCGCGATCGCGCGAGTTACCCCGTGGTCGAGTCAGTAGGCATAGTGACCGGGAGCTTGGCGGCGGTCCTGGCCGAGCGGATCGCGACGATCATCACTGCGAGCATGGCGAGGCCGGTGGCCACGAAGCCGAGGGCGAGTTCCTTGGGGCCGTTGTCGACCGGCCTCGGGCCTGGGAGGTGCCCGCTCGGCAGCAGGATCCTGATCGTCGCGCGCACCATGACGGCCTCGACGGCGAGAGCCGCGGTGACGGCGGCGCCCCAGGCGGCCAGCCACGGCCGGCTGGCGAAGCCGGCGCTGCGCAGGTAGCGCAGGCCCGTGTACAGCGCTAGCAGCGGCGCGACGCCGAGTGCGAGCGCTACGGGGGTGAGGATGAGGATCACGGGGTGCCACCCGCTGGCCGGCAGCGGCCCGGCATTCGGGCTGGTCGGGCCGGGGCGCGCGGAGAACTCGAAGACGGCGTGGCACAACGTGGCGTTCACCAGTGCCCACAACCCGGCCGCGACGATCGTCAGCCAGAACTTCGCCTTGTCCGGCTGCTTGCGGTCGGATCCCGCCGCAGGCGGGAAGGGGTCCATGCGATCAATCCTGGCATAGAGCCACAGGAGTCAGCCCGGTTCGCGGCCCGGCCGGTCGATCGTCCGGGATCAAGCCCAATATGGTGATCACGGATGATCGCGTGGCTGATCACGCCGCAGACTTCCGTGCTCCCTGTGCGGGCTTGATCACGGAGGTTCGCAGGTGGAAAGCTACGCGATTGATCGTCCGGGATCTTGGGATGGGGCAAGATCACGGAGACTTCATGCGGGGCGGTGTCCTTGCGCGGATGGCTGGACCATGATCGGGGAAGGTTGCGCGGGTCCGGCGCGGGGCTGGCCTAGTGGCGGGAGACGGCGTGGCGAGTGACTACGAGGCGATCCGGGCGGAGAACATCGCCAGGTACGGGTGGGACACGGCCGTGCTCGAATTGCTCGGCCAGTTGTACAGCGACCGCACTCACTTCATCTTCGAGCTGATCCAGAACGCCGAGGACGCCGGGGCGAGCGAGGTGACGTTCGAGCTGTTCGCCGACCGGCTCGAGGTCCGGCACGACGGGCGGCCGTTCACGACGGCCGATGTCAGGGGCGTGTGCGGAGTCGGCCAGGGCACGAAGGCCGGCGACCTCACCCAGATCGGCAAGTTCGGGATCGGCTTCAAGTCCGTCTACGCCTACACGAGCACGCCGCTCGTGGTGAGCGGTGAAGAGCGTTTTGAGATCCGGCAAATTGTCCGGCCCTACTCGGTGAGCCCGGCGACTGCCGTGGGTCGCTCGGCGCCGGTGGGTCCGCCGGCGGAGCCGGCGGACCCACCGACCACGTTCGTGTTCCCCTTCGACCACCCGGGCGTGCCTGCCGACGTCGCCTGCGCGGAGATCTCGGCGGCCCTGCGCCGGCTTGACGCCGAGACCCTGCTGTTCCTGCGCCACATCGAGCGCATCCGCGCCCTCGGGTACGAGGTCGCCGAGGTAGTGCTCGAACGCGGCCCGGCGCCAGCCGGGCAGCCGGAGCGGCAGGTCGTGCTGTCCACGCGCCGGGGCCAGCGGCTCGCCAGCGCCCAGTGGCTGGTCTGGTCGAGGCCGCTCGGCGCGCTGGGCGAGCCTGGGCTGCGGGTCGAGGTCGCGTTCCCGCTGCGGGCCGAGCACGACGCCAGGCACTTGACCAGGCGCGAGCACTCGCCGCTGGTCGTGTACTTCCCGACCGAGAAGCAGACCGGCCTCGGCTTCCTGATCTCGGGCCCGTACCGGACCACGCCGGCCCGCGACAACGTGCCCGAGCACGACGACTGGAACCAGGCGCTCGTCACCGAGACCGGCATCCTGCTCGCCGCGATCCTCACCGAGCTCCGCGACCAAGGGCTGCTCACGGCCGATGTCTGGCTGGCGCTGCCGCTGGACCCGGCGTTGTTCCCCGGTGACGGCCTGTTCCGCCCGCTATTCGACTCGGTCCTGGCGGTGACGCTCGCCGACCGGATCATCCCCGACGACAAGGGCGGGTACGAGGGCCCGGCCGCGCTGAGGCTGACCGCGAGCGCCGGCTTGCGCGAGCTGCTGACGCCCGGTCAGCTCGGGGAACTGTCCGGTTCGGCCGGGCCGGTCGGCTTCGTGGCCGGGTCGGTCACCGCGCAGGACACGCCGCCGCTCTGGCACTACCTGCGCGACGAGATCGGGGTCGCCGAGCTCACCCCGGCCGTCGCCGTGGCCGCGCTGACCCCCGAGTTCCTCGCCGCCCAGCCCGACGACTGGATCGCGAAGCTCTACCAGTTCCTCGACCAGCACCAGTCGCTCTGGCAGGAGCCGCTGCCGCAGGCCGAGCCCCCGGTCGCTCGGGAGCGGCCGATCATCCGGCTGACCGACGGGGCGCAGGTGCTGCCGTTTAACCGCAGGGGGCGGCCGGCGGCTTACCTGCCGGGTCCGGTCCCGACCCGGTTCCCGATGGTGCGGCCGGCGGTCGCCGAGGATCGGGGGGCACGGCGGTTCCTTGAGGCGCTGGGGTTCGCTGAGGCCGACGTGCTCGCCGAGGCGATCGATCACGTGCTGCCCAGATACGCCGAGGCGGACGTCGAGAGCCTGGACCTAGCCCAGCACGAGGCCGACCTCGAAGTCCTCGCGCGGGCGCTCGCCGAGTCACCACCGGCCGCCCGCGACCGGCTGCGCCAGCAGGTGGAGCGGACCGCGTTCTTGCTGGGGGAGAACGCCGCCGACGGCCAGACGAGGCTGATGCTTCCCGGCGAGCTGTACCAGCGGACGCCGGCACTTGAGACCTACTTCGCTGGCAACCAGGACGCGTGGTTCGCGGCTGACCGGTACGGGCCCTGGCGGGCCCAGCTCCGCGACTTCGGGGTCCGCGAGAGCGTGCGCCTGGACGCCCGCGCGGCCGATGAGCTTGGCCACGTCGTCATCGCCGCCGAGTTCGCCCGGCATGAGCGAGGCCTGGCGGGATTTGACCCGGCCGCGCATTTTGATGGCCTTGAGCACGCCCTGGGCCACCCGAGTGGTTCGCGCTCGGAGTTTGTCTGGAATGGTTTGTTGCTGCCTTATAAGTATTTGATTGTGGGTGTTGTCGAGAGTTCGCCCCGGCAAGGATTCGCTGATGCCAAGCGGGAGAAGCTGAGGTCACGAATTGGGGAGCTGGTGACGGAGGCGGCGTGGCTGCCGGCTGCCGACGGCTCGTTCCGCCGCCCGGCCGAGGTTGACCTGGCCGAGTTGCCGGCGACGTTCGGCCGGGACGAAGGACTGGCGCACGCGCTCGGCATGACCGACCCGGTGATCGACGAGGCCAACCGGCAGCTCGGGTTTCCGCCGGACTTCCTGCGACGGCTTGCGGCCCATCCCGACCTGGTCGACCTAGTCGAGCGCGAGCTCCGGGGACGCGAGTCAGGGGCCGGTCCTGGCCTGCTGAGGTTGCTGTAGTCCGTGGCTAGTCCCGGCTCCAGGGCTAGACGCGGGTCCAGGCCAGTCCGTGGCTAGTCCCGCGTCCGTGGCTAGTCCCTCCACAGTCCCGAGTCCAGGCCTAGTCCCGGAGCGGCGCCGCGCGGAGCGCGCACCACAGCTATAGGCCGATTTCGGATTATCGGATTTCGGATAATCCGAAATCGGCTCGTTTGGCTGGGCGCCTGAGCGGGTGGGCTGCCTAGATCTGGTCGCCGTAGCTGGCCGGGACGACGACCGTCTTGGCGACGTGATCGCCGACCCGCTGGCGGTGCTTTGAGCACAGGATCACGACGAACCCGACCAGGCCCAGGAGCAGCCCGTCGATGATCAGGAACACCCAGCGGACGAACAACTGGAGCATGCTCGCCTTGCTGCCGTCCTTGCCGATGACGTGGATACGCATCAACTGCATCCCGAACGTCTGGCCGCGGTGCCCGTAGGGCAGCACGACCCAGTACAGGAAGTAAGCGACGATCGCGATGATGCTTGCGACGAACCAGCCCACGTTGTGCACCGTGCCGTTGCTCCGGTCGAACAGCCAGTAAGCCAGGCCAGGGACGATCCCGGCCAGGATCATGTCGATGATGTACTGGACCACGCGGCGGCCGGTGACCCTCGTCTCGTCGCGCGGGACCATGAGCCGCCCCGGCATGCCTGGCTGGCCTGCCTGGCCGTAGGTCTGCTGGGTGTACGGATCCTGGCTGTACGGATCCTGGCTGTAGGGCCGCTGGGCGTAGGGCTGCTGGGCGTAGGGCTGCTGGCCGTACTGGCCTTGTCCTGGCGGTGGTGGCGGCGGTGGCGGTGGCTGCCGCATCGAGTCGGCCTGCGGCGCGTTCGCCTGCGGCGGCACGTCGGGCCCGACGGTGCCTTGCGTGTTCTCTGGCCGGCCGGTCGCGCCCTCATCAGGCATGTTGCTCATCTGATCCCCCGATCCGAGTTGCCGTCGACCTGGCTTATTTCCCTCTTCCTGCGATCCCCGTATGGCCTGATCAACCGCTATCTCGCGGCCTGCATGGGTTTAGATAGCGGGCGAATTCCTCAGAGGCCCGCTATGCCCGGCTGGCAATGTCGATCATGCCCGTCTGATGCCCGAATCCGGAATCAGTAACCTGCGGCCCGCGACTTTTCCGCTGGCTGGGCGTAGCCGGCCGCCGGCCGTGACCGGACCATGATCTTGTGATCCGTCCGGGACATGGACCGGTGCGAATACCAAGATCTTTCTCCTGGAGCGGTGCGAACGATTGCGCTGAGGAGAGGGAGGCGCAGGGGAGGGAGGCGCAAGGGGGAGAGGAGGGATGTGCTCGGCGGAGTTGGGGAGTGGCGGGCTGGGTGCTTTGGTTGGCTGCTATATGTGGCCGGTGAGCATTGCGAGCCTGCAAGGTCAGCTCCGCGCCTTCGCGGCCGAGCGTGACTGGGAGCCGTTCCATACCCCGAAGAACCTGGTCATGGCGCTCGCGGGCGAGGTGGGCGAGCTGACGGAGATCTTCCAGTGGCTGACTCCGGCCGAGTCGGTGGCGGTCATGTCGGACGAGGTCAGGGCCGGCCAGGTTCGCGACGAGCTGGCGGACGTCTTCGCCTACTTGCTGAGCGTCGCCGATGCGCTGGATGTGGACCTGGAGCGGGCGCTTGCCGACAAGATGGTCAAGAACGCCGCGAAGTACCCGGTCGAGGCTGCCCGAGGCCGGGCGTCGAAGTACACCGATCTGGAGAACGAGTCGGTCAGCTAGGAAGCATCCGCGCGGCTAGCGCTGGCCGCAGGCTCACTCGCGGGACTCGCGGGACTCGCGTCAAGCGCGGCGACGGCCAGGGCCTGGAGCGCGGTCGTGACGCGGTCATGGCCTTGCGCCGCGAGCCGGCTGAGCACGGGCTCGCTGTGCAGCGAACCAAGCAGCAGGTGGGCGGTCAGGTCGGCGTCGGCGTCCGGTCGCTCGCTCGCGATGAGCGCGCTGAGATGCGCATGCCAGAACCCGTAGACCGGGCGATTGCCGGCTTCGTTGGCCGCGCATTCCCCGGCGCGCTGCACCGCTGCCGCCGGGCTGGCTAGTTCGGCCAGCAGGTTCTTGTTCCGGCCGACGACCTCGACCACGGCCGCGAGGAAGGCGAGCAGTC
>DATKFV010000034.1:0-19947 GCA_035511035.1 Streptosporangiaceae bacterium | reverse complement strand
TGCGAGCGGCACCGACTCGGGGATCGGCGCCATGGGACATAACTACCCCAGGAGCCAAGCCCAACCAAGCACCACTCAGTCCCCTAGGCCGCGCTTCCGAAGGCTTCCCAACTACAGCGTCGCGCCTCTGCTGTCGTTGGGACTACAGCAGAGGCGCGACGCTGTAGTCCCAACGCGGGAGGGGCCGGGAGCCGGGCTAACGGCGGCGACGTAGGGAGGCTTTGCCGGCGGCGGCGCGGCTTTGCCGCGCCGATCCGGCTACCACGCCTTTGGCTGATGGGGTTGGGGTTAAGGTGAGTCGGTCAGACTAGTTCGAGTATGGTCGCGTTGGCTTGGCCGCCGCCTTCGCACATGGTCTGCAGGCCGTACCTGATGCCGCTGGCGCGCATGTGGTGGACGAGGGTGGTCATGATCCGGGCGCCGCTGCCGCCGAGCGGGTGGCCGATCGCGATCGCGCCGCCGTTCGGGTTCAGCCGGGCTGGGTCGGCGCCGGTCTCGGCCAGCCAGGCCAGCGGCACCGAAGCGAAGGCCTCGTTGACCTCGAAGGCGCCGATGTCGCCGATGGACAGGCCGCTCTTGGCCAGTGCCTTGGCGGTGGCCGGGATCGGACCGGTCAGCATGATGATCGGGTCATCGCCGGTGACGACGGCGGTGTGGATCCGGGCGATCGGGGTGAGCCCGAGTTCGGCGGCCTTCTCGCTGGTCGTGATCAGCAGGGCGGCGGCGCCGTCGCTGATCTGGGAGCTGTTGCCGGCGTGGATGACGCCGTCTTCGGAGAACGCCGGCTTCAGGGTCGCCAGCTTCTCCAGCGTGCTGCCGCGCCTGACGCCCTCGTCGATCTCGACCTTGGTGCCTTCGGGGGTGGTGACCGCCGCGATCTCGGCGGCGAACCGGCCCTCATCCTGGGCGGCGGCCGCCTTCGCGTGCGACTCGAGGCTGAACTCGTCGAGCTGGGTACGGGTCAGGTGCCAGCGCTCGGCGACCATCTCGGCGCCGATGCCCTGGTGCGGGCGCTTGTCGTGGTAGCGGGCGCGGAAGCCCTCGCCGAACGGCCACTGCCCGGCCGAGGCCATGCCCATCGGAACCCGGCTCATCGACTCGACGCCGCCCGCGACGACTAGGTCGTAGTGACCAGCGAGGACGCTCGCGGCGGCGAAGCTGACCGACTGCTGGCCCGAGCCGCACTGGCGGTCGACGGTGACGCCGGGCACGGTCTCCGGCCAGCCAGCGCCGAGCACCGCGTTCCTGGCGATGTCGAAGGTCTGCTCGCCGACCTGGCCCACGCAGCCCCAGACCACGTCGTCGACCAGCGCCGGGTCGATGCCGGAGCGCTCCGCGAGCGCGCGCAGGACGTGAGCGGACAGGTCGGCGGGGTGCACGCCGGACAGTCCGCCGTTGCGCTTGCCTACTGGTGTCCTGACGGCTTCGACGATGACGGCGTCTCGCATGCGGCTTTCTCCCTCTCGCCCGTGGTCGCTGGCGCGCGAACGAATACCCCTAGCCAAAAAGTGTACTGTATTGCTTTCCTGGCCTAAAGGGTCTGCGACCTGGGACAATCGGTGCTCACGGCTCGCTTGGGGAAAGGAAGAGTATGTCGGCTATGCCCGGAACGCATAGTTACACCTGCCCTTACTGCCGGCAGCCGAGTGAGGGCGCCGGGCCGACCTGCCCGCGATGCGGCGCCCCCGTCGACGTGCGGTTGCGGCTCTCGAAGTCAGGGTGGATCAAGCAGCCGCCGATCCGCGACATGGCCAGGATCCGGTTCAACCGGTCGACGTGCCAGATCAGCGGCGCGTTCGTGCCCGTCGCCGAGATGGCGTTGGATCCGCAGGACTGGGTCTTCTTCAGTCACCATGTGCTGCTGCACACCGACGGCCAGGTGCGGCTGAACACGATGAACATGGGCAACGGCTGGAACCGGAAGCTGGCGGGCATGCCGCTGATCATGATGACCGCCGCCGGGCCTGGCCATGTCGCGTTCAGCGCTGACCACCCGGGCGAGACCCTGGCCATCCCGCTGCAGCACAACCAGGCGGTAGACGTGGTCGAGCACCGGTTCCTCGTCGCGACGGGCAACGTCACTTACCAGTGGCTGCGCTCGGGCGTCTGGTTCACCACCAAGAGCGGTGACGATACCGAGTGGCACTATCCGGTCGGGCGGTTCGTCGACCGGTTCTTCGCCCAGGGCGGGCCCGGGCTGCTGCTCTTGCATAGTCCTGGCAACGTGTTCGTGCGCGACTTGCGGCCGGGCGAGCGGATGCTGATCCAGCCCGGCGGGCTGATCTGGAAAGACCCGAGCGTCTCGATGCACTTGCACTTCGAGTATCCCCGGGGCCAGTACTGGTTCTCATCGGCTCGGTACCAGCAGAAGTCGATCTGGCTCGCGCTGAGCGGACCGGGGCGAATCGCGATCCAGTCGGTGTTCCCGCACCCGCACCCCGTCGGCGCGGTCCACCGAAGCTCGCCTTCCACTAGGCACCAGTGGTAGCCGGCTCAGACTGGGACGGCAGCGCCGTTCACGAGCGCTGAGCCGGGGGCGGCCAGGTACAAGTAGCTCTTGGCGATGTCGTGGATCTTGGGCCAGGCGCTGTGATCGGAGTCGGGCATGGCGGCGCGGTTGGCGGGGGTGTCGATGATGCTCGGGACCACGCAGTTCACCGTGACCGCAGTGCCGCGGACCTCCTCGGCCGCCATCGACACGAGGTGCAGCACGCCGAGCTTGCTCACCGAGTAGGCGAAGCCCGATCCCTTGCTGACGACGCCGGCCCGGCTGGCGGTGTGCACCAGCCGGCCTTGGCCAGCGGCCTGGAGCGCGGCGAGCGCGTGCTTGGTGATCAGCGCGGCGGTGAGCAGGTTGAGGTTCAGCTGGCCGGTGAGCTCGGCCGGGTCGAGTTCGGCGAGCGGTCGTTGCGGCGCGAAGCCGCCGATCGTGTTGATCACCGCCCACGGCGCGCCGTTCGCCGCGAAGACAGCGGAGACCTCGGCGTCGTCCATGACATCGGCGGTGCGGTAGCTGACGCCGGGCAGCCGCCGGTCTTGCGGAGGCTCGAACTTGTCGACTCCGGTGACCGAAGCGCCCGCCGAGACGAACGCTTCCGCGACGCCGTGGCCGAGCGCGCCGCTCGCGCCGAACACCAGCACCGGCCGGCCGCTCAAGTCCTCGTCAACCATCTCCTGGCCTCCTAGCCGACGCCCGCTACCCGTAGCGACGCGACCAGGTAGGCCACGCCCAGAGGATCATCGCAGTACCTGACCACGCTCGCCACCCCCGCGCCGTCAAGCGCGCCGGCCATGAGCTGCCAGGCCGCCCGGCCGGTCGCCTTCAGCTCAGCAGCGAGCCCAGCATCGATGGCCAGCAGCGCGCCAAGGTCGCCGGTCCGCACCGCCCGCTCGACGGCGGCGTCGAACCCGGTGCTGCGGTGATCAAGGTATCCAGGTGCCTTTGACCCCCGGCAGGCGCTGCCATCGGCGAGGACCAGCAAGGCCACCCGGTCGGCCAGCCCGGCGAGTTCCGCGCCGATCCTGGCGCAGCTAGCCGCAGGCTCGTCCATCGCGACGGAGGTCAGCAGCCGTTCGCCGGCGTAGCCGACGCTGTCCAGCAGCCAGTTCCCGACCAGCAGCGATCCTGGCCGCTCGTGCCCATGCTCGTAGCCTGACCGGGCGGGAACCGCTAGCACGGACGCCCAGGCGCGGCCGGCCCCGGCCTGCTCCCCTGCCTCGTCCGCCGCCTCGTCGGCCTTGGTCAGGCCGGGGTCGATTCCCGGCGCGAACGCCGCTAGGTCAGCCCTCGCCGGTCGGTCCCAGGTCGCCGTGCTAGCACCGGTCCCGGCGACGACGAGCAGGCCGGGGTCGGCCGCGACCAGTTCCCCCGCCGCGGAACGGGCGGCCTGGCGCAGTTCGGGCAGCACCGGCTCGGCCCCGTTGAGCTCGGGGATGAGCAGCGGGGCGGCCGGGCACAGGGCCGCAGAGATGATCATGGATCAGGCCAGTCCCCTGGCGACCCTGGCCGGCGGCTGGTCGCCCCTGATCACGGAGACCATGTCAAGAGCCTGACGGGTCTTGGCGACATCGTGGGCGCGGAAGATGCGGGCACCCAGCCAGGCGCAGACCGTCGTGGTCGCCAGCGTCCCCGCCAGTCGCTCCTGGATCGGCAGGTTGAGCGCCTCGCCGATGAAGTCCTTGCGTGACACCGATGCCAGGACCGGCCAGCCGGTCGCGGTCATCTCCCCCAGCCGCCTGGTGACCTCGAGTGAGTGCCAGGTGTTCTTGCCGAAGTCGTGGGCGGCGTCGATCACCACGCTGGCCGGGTCGACGCCGACGGCAACGGCCTGCGCCGCGAGGCCTTGCGTGCGGTCGAGCACGTCGGTCATCACGTCGGCGTAGCTGACCCGGAACGGCCTGGTGCGCGGCGGCAGGCCGCCGGCGTGAGCGCACACCAAGCCAGCTCCGCCTTCGGCCGCCACCAGCGCCAGCTTGCCGTCCCAGCCGCCCCAGCTGTCGTTGATCAGGTCGGCTCCGGCCTCGCAGGCCTGCCGGGCGACCTCGTGCCGCCAGGTGTCGGCGCTGATCACCACGTCCTGATAGGTGGCCCGGATGGCCGCGATGAACGAGACGATGCGCCGGATCTCCTCGGCGACGTCGACGACCTGGCCAGGGGCGGCCGGAACCCCGCCGACGTCGACGATGTCGGCTCCCTCGGCGATGACCTGGTGCACCCGGTCCATCGCCGCCGACTCGTCCCACGTCTCGCCCGCGTCGTAGAACGAGTCGGGCGTCCGGTTCACGATCGCCATGACCAGGAGCTGGCCGGTCGGGAAGCTGCGCCCGTGCAGTCGCAGCGGTCCCGGTTCGCGGGGGGCGCCGCTGCCGCTGCCGCTGCCCTTCTGCGCCGGGCCAGCTTCTGGCGCAGTCATCGGGCCCACCGGCTCAGCCTAGTCGAGGCGCCTGGCCCCGCCCTCGCCCAGTCTGGGCCAGGTCACCTGCCCTGGCCGTCTGCCCTGGCCGCCAGCTAGCTGACCTCGTTCAGCTTGCCGGTCGCCACGTCGAAGACGAAGCCGCGGACCGAGTCGGTGTGCGGTACGAACGGGCTCGCCGTGATCCGGGCGATCGACTGCCGCACGTCCTCGTCCAGATCAGGGAAGGACTCCGCCGACCAGGCCGGCTTGATGCCCGTCTCGTCCTGGATCGAGCGCTTGAAGGCATCGTCGGTGAACGTCAGCATGCCGCAGTCGGTGTGGTGGATCAGGATGATCTCCCGCGTCCCGAGCAAGCGCTGGCTGATGGCCAGCGACCTGATCTCGTCGTCGGTCACCACCCCGCCCGCGTTCCTGATCACATGCGCCTCCCCGTCACCGAGCCCGAGGATCGCGTACACGTTGAGCCGGGCATCCATGCAGGCGACGACCGCCACGTGCTTCGACGGCGGCAGCGGCAGCGACCCGCTGAAGGTCTCCGCGTAACGCGCGTTGTTGGCCAGGTACTCGTCGGTGACTGACATCTGATCTCCCCATCTGCGGTGTCACGAGCTAGCTCTTCACGATCCGCCGAGCCCGGCGCCAATCACACGCCAGCACCACCAGCACCACCAGCATATACCTACGGATTAAGTCGGGAATAAGCCCGGGCCAGGGGCGGCAGGCGCAGGGCACCAGGCCACACACAACGGTGCCACGTTTTCGCCTGGACAAGCGACTCGGGACGAGCCGACCACAAGATCACCTAGTCGCGTGCTAACCTCTCTGAATCTAATTCCTATAAAACAGATCGGAGAAACAGTGAACACTGCCTTGGGCGCCGTCAGGACGGCCTCGGGCGTCAGCGCGGCGCTCCGCCCTGCGCTCCGCCCTGCACTCAGCCCCGCCGAGTTGGCACAGATCGCACGGCATAGCGCTGACCAGCCAGAACTCTGGCGAGCGCTGGTCAGGTTCGAGGCAGAGAAGCGATGGTACGTCCGGCTTGCCTGCGGCGACGAGCATGAGGTCTGGCTGCTCACCTGGCTACCTGGACAGCAGACCGGTTTCCACGATCACGGTGAGTCGTCCGGCGCGTTCGTGGTCGCCGACGGCGCGCTCACCGAGCGGGCGGTGGCGGCCGGCCGGCCGCGGTCCCCTGGCCGACGGCTCGCGGCGGGCAGCGTTCGCTCTTTCGGGCCGCACTACGTGCACGACGTACGCAACGACGGCATCGACCCGGCCGTAAGCATTCATGCCTACTCCCCGCCGCTGACCAGCATGCGCCGGTTCGAGTTCGGCGGCAACGGGCTGCTGCGCGTGACCGCCGAGGACCGGACATGGTAACCGCCCGAACAGCCCCTACCATCCCGGCCGCTTCGACCGCCCCTGGCCAGTCGATCGACGAACTCCTGGCCAGCGCCCGCAGGCGACTGCGCCGACTCGACCCGGTTCGCGCCCACGAGGCGATCGAGGCGGGCGCTCTGCTCGTCGACATCAGGCCGGCCGCCCAGCGCCAGGCCCAGGGCGAGGTGCCGGGCGCGCTCGTGATCGAGCGGAACGTGCTGGAGTGGCGCTTCGACCCGCGCTGCGACGCCAGGCATCCACAGGCGACCGGCTACGACCAGCAAGTGATCGTCATGTGCTCGGAAGGCTACACCTCGAGCCTCGCCGCCGCGGCCCTCCAAGACCTCGGCCTGCACCGCGCGACCGACCTCGCGGGCGGCTTCGTGGCCTGGTCAAAGGTCGGCCTGCCCACTCAGTTAGCCCACTGCGGCCCCATCGCTGGCGCTTAGGTGTTGCTCCAGCCCCATCGCTGGCGCATCGGTGTTGTCGAGATGCCCCGGCGCTAGCGGGTAACGGCTTGCTTGACCAGGCGGCGGCCGAAGTCCCACATCAGGCCTGAGCCGCGGTGCGCGTCCTCCATCACGTCAGCGAAGGCGTCGACGAAGGCCTGGACCTCGGCATCGCCGATCGTCAGCGGCGGCAACAGCTTGATGACTTCCATGTGATCGCCGGCGACCTGCGTCAGAATGTGGTGCTTCTCGAACAGCGACACCACGACCATCTGCGAGAACAGGCCGACCCTAGCCGCCTGGAGCATGTTCCAGCTGGTCCGCAGCTTGAGTGACTTCGGCCGGGCGAATTCAATCCCGATCATGAGCCCGCGACCCCTGACCCCGGCCAGCATCTCGTACTTACCAGCTAGCTCAGCGAGCGCGGATCGCATCGCGTCCCCAGTGCGCTCGGCATTCGTGATCAGCTGCTCGTCCTCGATGACCGCCAGCGAGGCCAGGCCGGACACCATGGCCGAGGCGTTGGACCCGAACGTCGAGTCGTGCACAAGCACCCGATCCATGGACGAGTACACCTTCGCGAAGATCCACTCCTTCGCCAGCGTCGCGCTGACCGGCACGAACCCGCCGGAGAGGGCCTTAGCCACGGTCACGATGTCCGGCTCGACCTCGTCGTACTCGTAGGAGAAGAACCGCCCGGTCCGGCCAAGCCCGGTCTGCACCTCGTCGCAGATCAGCAGCCCGCCATTGGCGTGCAGCAGCTCACGCGCCGCCTGCAGGTACCCGGCCGGCGCCACGTGCACGCCCTTGCCTTGCACGGGCTCGACGACGAGGGCAGCCACATCGCCCTTCGCGATCTCGCCTTTAAGGGCGTCTAGATCCCCAAAAGGCACGCAGGTGCTGGTCACCAGCGGCCCGAAGCCGGTCTTGAACTCCGCCGATCCGTTGACCGACAAGGAGCCGACGGTCAGCCCGTGGAACGCGTGGTCGCAGTAGAGCACGCGGGCCCGGCCGGTCGCATAGCGCGCGAACTTCATCGCGGCCTCGACGGCCTCGGTACCGCTGTTGCCGAAGTACACCCGGTCCATCCCCGGCGCCTTGGCCACCAGTTGCTCGGCGAGCAGTCCCGGCAGCAGCGCGCAGTCGAACTGCACGAGGTCGGCGAGCTCCGCCTCCAGCATGTCGTGCAGGGCCTTACGGACGACCGGGTGATTGTGACCGAGCGCGAAGACGCCGAAGCCGCTCAGGAAGTCCAGGTAACGCTCGCCGTCGCGATCGTAGAGATAGCTGCCCTCGGCCCGCTCGTACACCTTGTCGAAGCCGATGGCGTGCAGCATGCGGGAAAGCTGGGGGTTCATGTAGCGCGCGTGCAACTCGTAGCCCCTGCCGTCATTGGCGGCGAGCAGGCCAGGCAGGTCAAATCCCATGTTCTTCGGTCTCCGGCAATCGGGGTCTCTGACAGACGGTCGATTCCTGACAATAGTCCTGATCGCCATCACCCGGAGACCAACACCCAGCACAGGCTAGCCCGGCGAGCCGCGACGGCCCGCCGGGCTAGCCTGGTGCGGTCAGGAACCCCTGATCGCCCGGATCGACTGGCGGAGCGACGACGTCGTCGCGAGCACAGCGGAAGGCTCGTACCCGCAGTGCGCCATGCAGTTAGCGCAGCGCGGATCCTTGCCGCGGCCGTAACTGTCCCAGTCAGTGGTCTCGATCAGCTCTTTATAGCTGCCGACGTACCCGTCGCTCATCAGGTAGCACGGCTTCTGCCACCCCTTCAGCGAATACGAGGGGATGCCCCACGCCGTGCAGCCGAAATCGGCCTTGCCCTCGAGGAAGTCGAGGAAGAGCGGCGAGTGGTTGAGCCGCCAGCGCTTGCGGTTGCCGTCCGCGAAGGCCTTGCGGAACAGCTCGCGCGTCTCGGTCACGCCGAGGAAATGATCCTGGTCGGGCGCCTTCTCGTAGGCGTAGGCCGGCGAGATCATCATCTGGTCGACCTGCAGGTCGTCGTTGAGGTAGTTCAGCACGTCGATCACGCTCTGCGGCGTGTCGTTGCTGAACACGGTGGTGTTGGTGGTGACGCGGAACCCTCGGCGCTTGATCTCCCTGATCGCCTCGACCGCCTGGTCGAACACGCCTTCCTTGGAGACCGACGCGTCGTGGCGCTCGGCCAGCCCGTCGATGTGCACGGCAAAGGCGAAGTAGGGCGACGGCGTGAACTTGTCGAGCTTCTTCGGTACGAGCAGTGCGTTAGTGCAGAGGAATACGTACTTCTTTCGCTTGATGAGCTCCTTGACAATCACATCTATTTGCGGGTGCATGAGCGGCTCACCGCCAGCGATCGACACCATAGGAGCACCGCACTCCTCGATCGCGGCGATTGCCTGCTCAACAGGCATCCGCTGCTTGAGCACTGACGCCGGATGCTGGATCTTGCCGCAGCCCGCACAGGCGAGATTGCACGCGAACAGCGGCTCTAGCTCGACTATCAGCGGGAACTTCTCGCGGCGCGACAGCTTCTGGCGCAGCAGGTAGGTTCCCACCCGCACGCTCTGACGCAGCGGCATACTCACTAGGCTTCACCTCTTTATGTGATCGATCCCCGTGATCGATTTCGATCGACTTGAAAATCGATGTCCCCCCAGTGGCTTGGATCACTGCCGAAGTTCTCTGGGCAGGCCAAACTGGACCGATTCGGTCGCTACCACCACCTCCTTGCTCGTGACTGGGCCCAGACCGGACAGCGCGGTCACGATCTCCCCCACCATCGCCGGGGGGGCGGAGGCCCCGGCGGCGATCCCGACCCTGCTAGCCCCCACCAGCCAGTCGAGCTCGATGTCCTGCGCGCTGTCGACCAGGTAGGCGGTCGTGCCCGCGCGGCGCGCGGTCTCCACCAGGCGCTGGCTGTTCGATGAGTTGGCCGATCCGGCCACGAGCACCAGGTCAGAGTCCGCGGCGATGGAGCGCACGGCCCGCTGCCGGTTCGTCGTGGCGTAGCAGATGTCGTCGGTGCCCGGCCCCTTGGCGGCGGGGAACCGGTCCTGGATCGCCTGCACCAGCCCGGCCGCCTCGTCGGCCGCGAGCGTGGTCTGCATCAGGTAGGCGACCTTGTCGGGGTCCGCCGGGGCCAGCCGGGCGACGTCCTGCGCCGTCTCGACGAGCGCCATCGAGCCCGGCGCCTCGCCGAGCGTGCCCTCGACCTCCTCGTGGCCGCCGTGCCCGATCAGCGCGACCAGGTAGCCGTCGCCGGCGAACCGGCGGGCCTCGGCGTGCACCTTCGCGACGAGCGGGCAGGTCGCGTCGACGGCGGCGAGCTCGCGACCCGCCGCCTCCTGGCGGACCTCGGGCGACACGCCGTGGGCCGAGAACACCACGGTCGCTCCCTGCGGAACCTCGCTCAGGTCGTCCACGAAGATCGCGCCCTTGCGCTCGAGGGTGGCGACGACGCTGGTGTTGTGCACGATCTGCTTGCGCACGTAGACCGGAGCGCCCCGGCGCTGCAGCGTCTGCTCGACGATCTCGATCGCGCGCTCGACCCCGGCGCAGAACGACCTCGGGCTGGCGAGCAGCACCTGCCGGGAGCCGACCGCCGCCGCCCACTTGGCCAGCACAGGAGCGGCGATCCGCAGCGAGCGCAAGGCAGCCAGGCCGCCGCCGATCGTGTGCGGGCTCACGAGCGGGTGCTCGGGAGTGTCGGAGATGGCCCGCACCACGATGGACGGTCGCCCGGCGGCGCCGCACAGCAATTGCGCGGACTCCATGTCGACCGCGATCACCCCGGCGGCGGTCAGCTCAGCGTGCGCGCTCGCCGACTTCAGCTTGCCGACCGTGGCGAGCGCGCCGACGTGCACCCGCAGGCCGGCCCGGCGAAGCTCGCCAGCGACGAGCGGTGCCGAAGGGCAGTCGTAGGTCGGTGCCTGCGCCAGGTCGCCCCCGCCACAGGCATCGGTGATCCGGTCGGCGACGACGACGTCGCCCACGGCGAGATCAGCGCGGAGGCCGCCAGCGACACCGCCCACCGCGACCGAGCTAGCGTCCGAACCGGCGATCGTGGCCGCGGCGGCGGCGGCCCGCGCCGGACCGTAGCCGGTGCGCAGCACGCTGACCGCGCCGTCGTCAAGGGACAGGCCGCGCAGGCCGAGCCGCAGGGCCCGCGCCTCGACGCTCAGCGGGGCACACACCACCAGCCTGCTCACCGCGCTCCCTCCAGGTACCGGCCGAGCGCGCTGACCGGGAACACCAGCCGGTACAGGTGGTAGTTGATGTAGAAGTCGCCGGGGAAGCCGGTGCCAGTGAACTGGGGCTCGTCCCAGCTGCCGTCTTCGCGCTGGGTGGCGGCCAGGAACCCGATGCCGCGCTCGGCGCTCCTGATCGCGTCGTCGCCCCCGGCCGCCAGCAGGGCCAGCAGCGCCCACGCGGTCTGCGAGGCGGTCGATGTACCGCGTCCGGCCCACGCCGGATCGTCGTAGGAGCGCAGGTCCTCGCCCCAGCCGCCGTCGGCGTTCTGGTGGCTGACCAGCCAGTTCACCCCGCGCCTGATCGCGGGCTTGCGCCGCTTGACCCCGGCCGCGATGAGGGCGGGGACGACGGCGCCGGTGCCGTATACGTAGTTGGCGCCCCAGCGGCCGAACCACGAGCCATCGGCTTCCTGCGCCCGCAGCAGCCAGACCACGCCGCGGCGGACCGCCTTGCTCTCGCCGAACCCAGCCGCCGCGAGCGCCTCGACCGTGTGCGCCGTGACGTCGGCCGACGGCGGGTCGATGACCTCGCCGAAGTCGCAGAACGGCAGCTTGGTGACGAGGCGCCTGGTGTTGTCGGCGTCGAACGCGCCCCACCCGCCATCCCGCGACTGCATGCCAAGCAGCCACTCGATGGCCCTGGCCCTGGCCGCATCCGCCTGTGCAGAGGAGGCGACCCGGTCAAGCGCGAGCAGCACCTCGGCGGTGTCGTCCACGTCCGGGTAGCCGTCGTTATCGAACTCGAACGCCCAGCCACCTGGGCTGGTGTCCGGCCTGCGCACCTGCCAGTCCCCCGGTCCGCGGATCTCCTCGGCGAGCACCCAGGCGGCGGCCGCCTCCAGCGCCTGGTGATCGGCGGGCAGCCCGGCGTCACCGAGCGCGACCATGGCGAGCACCGTGTCCCAGACTGGGGACTGGCACGCCTCCAGCCTGCGGACCGGCCCGTCCGGCGTCTGCTCCCAGATCGTGAACCGGTCAAGGCCATCGAGCCCGCGCTTGATCACCGGGTGCTCAAGGCCGTAGCCGAGCAGGTGCAACGCCATCAGCGAGTACACCCACGGCGGCTGGATGCCGCCCCAGCAGCCGTCATTCTCCTGCCGGGCGATGATCCACTCGGCACATCGGCGCATCGCCGCGCGGCGCACGCTATTGGCTGGCTTAAGGGGCCTCACGTGGCGCTCGTACTGGTGCAGGCCTCGGTCAAGCGACTCGAATACTCGGGCCCAGGCATCGCCGCCGGTTCCCGGTCCAGGCGATCCGCTGGCGACGCGCAACTCGGCCAGGTCAAACGGCAGCTTGCGAACCGGGCGCAGCGAGCACACGATCGTCAGCGGCACGATCGTCTGGCGGGCCCAACAGGCCCAGTCGTACACGTTCAGCGGGAACCAGGCCGGCAGGTAGATCAGCTCGGGCGGCATGACCGGCAGGTCGTCCCATGACCACTCGCCGAACAGCGCCAGCCAGATCCTGGTGAAGACGCGCGTGGCCTCGATGCCGCCGGCGCCCCTGATCCAGTCGGCGGCCCTGGCCATGTGCTCAGCGTCAGGCCGGTCCCCGGCTAGCCGGAGCGCGACGTAGGCCTCGACCGTGGTGGACAGGTCAGCGTCGCCGCCGCTGAAGTTCGCCCAGGTGCCGTCGCCTCGCTGGGACGCCCGCACCCAGCGGGCCGCCGCCTGCGTCTGCTCCGCCGTCCTGATGCCAAGGAATTCCCGCAATAGCAAGTCCTCGGCGTCCATGGTGACGTTGGTCTCAAGCTCGCCCTGCCACCAGCCATCCGGCTGCTGCAAGCCGAGCAAGTGCGCCGTCGCCCGAGCTAGCGTCGCCCGAGCTAGCTCGGGCGCCGACGGCGGCCCGGCCGCCATCGGCCGGGGCGGCGGCTGTCCGGTCGAGTCGCTCACAGGCGCCTCGGGAGTCACACCAGCCCCGTTGGACACCGAGGCCGCCGTAACCGGGTTCACCATTGCCTCGCGGTCACGAACGCGGCGATGCCCTCGAACTCGGCCCTGACGTCGTGGCGCATCTGCGTCTGTTCCAGGTAGGCGACGGCGGAGGCGAGGGCAGAGTCGGCCTTGGCCTCGGCCCACTGCTTGCCACCCGCCGTCTCGACCAGCTCGGCGGCACGCAGCAACTCGTCCTCGGTGAGCGGGTCAGGACGGGCCAGCAGCTTGCCGAGGTCGCGACCAGCGTCGGTGCCGCTCGTCAGCGCCGCCACCACCGGCAGCGACTTCTTCCTGGCCCGCAGGTCAGAGCGCACCGGCTTGCCGGTCACCTCGGGAGCGCCCCAGATGCCGAGCAGGTCATCAGTCAGCTGGAACGCCAGCCCGGCGTAGGCGCCGAACCCGGCCAGGCTCTTGGCGGTGCTGGCCGAGCCGCCGACGTAGACCGCGCCGATGCTGCAGGCGCACGCCATCAGCGCCGCCGTCTTGTCACCGGCCATGTCCAGGCACTCCGCGACGGTGACGTCGTTGCGCCGTTCGAACGCCAGGTCGGCGCCCTGGCCAGCGATCAGCCGCTGCACCGCCGCCGACAGGCAGCGAGACGCCCAGACGCTTTCCGGCGGCGGGCCCTCGAGCAGCAGGTCCTGGGCGAGCGCCAGCAACGCGTCCCCGGCCAGGATGGCCGCCCCTACCCCGTACACGGTCCACGCGGTCGGGCGGTGCCGGCGCTCGGTGTCGCTGTCCATGATGTCGTCGTGCAGCAGCGAGAAGTTGTGCACGAGCTCGACGGCGACGGCGGCAGGCACGGCTCGCTCGGGGGCGGCGTCGGCCGCCCGCGCGGACAGCAGCGCGAGCGCGGGGCGCAGGGCCTTGCCCGCGCCTCCTTGCGTCCCCGGCGTGCCGGGCAGGCCCAGGTGGTAGGCCGCGACCTCGCGGATGTCCGGGCTGAGCCGGTCCACCGCCGCGACCATCGCCGGCCCGACGCAGTCTCTGGCGGTCTCCACGGCCGCCGGGATGGTCGCCGTCACGACGCGACCTCAGTCGCGCTATCCGACCTCGTATCTCCCGATATCGGATAATCCAATTTCGAATTACTCAATTTCGGACTATCCGAAATCGGACTGCCCGAAATCGGACTGCCGGATCTCGGGTTATCCGAAATCGGACTACCGGATTTCGGACTACCGGATCTCGGGTTATCCGAAATCGGATAGTCCGGCGTCAGCTCTCTCATCAACTGCTGCGCAGCGCAGTGTCCGCTTCGCACAGCACCCTCCATGGTGTCGGGCCAGCCCGTGTCGGTCCACGAACCGGCGAGCACAAGTCCGGATACCGAGGTTGCGGCACCGGGACGCAGCGCGCCGCAGCCAGGCGCCTGCCGGAACGTCGCCCGGCGTTCCCTGGTCACGAAACTGTCGACGACCTGGGCATTAGCTGCCGCCGGGAAGAGTCGCGCAAGCTCAGCCAGGAACTCCTCCCTGAGCTGCGCTGATGGAACCCCCACGTACCTGTCTGCCGCCGACACAGACACCGCGAGGTATTGCCCTATGTTCAGGCCGGCAATCCGGGTTTTGTCGAAGACCCACTGGAGCGGCGAGTCGACCGCCGCCACGAACGGCTGGTCGGTGACCTGGCGATCGTAGATGACGTGCACGTTGATGATCGGCGAGGCACCGAGTTCTTCCCAGCGCCCCGCGCCGACGACCCCCGCATCGGCGGCTAGCCTCGACGCCTGGGCCGACGGGACCGCGAGCACCACCGCTTGCGCCGCGATGCTCTCTGCCTCGGGCCCGAGTTCGACCTCGAATCCGCCACCCACCACCGGGCGCACGGCCGAGACCTTGGCCCCCGTGCGCACCAGCGCGCCTAGGGCGGTGAGCCGGGCGGCCGTGGCCGTGCCGTGCAACTCGCCGAGCGGCACGGTCGCGACCCCGACGTCCGCGGCGTCCTTCGCGCCCAGCAACGCGGTCTTGATCACGGTCGCCGCCAGCTGAAGGCTCGCGTCATCACCGGCGATGTTCAGAGCCGACACGATGAACAAATCCCACAGGGCCCGGCGAGCAAGCTCGCCTTGCCCGTGCGCGATCAGCCACTGTCCGAGTGAGGACTCATCGAGCCTCGCATCGTCGGCGTCAAGGAACCGCATGGCGAGCGCCGCCCTGGCCACGGCCAGCCGCTGCGGCAACGGCAGCATCCGGTAGCGCAGCAGCGAGCCGGTCATGTGCAGCGGGCTTGGCAGCCCGCTGCGCCGCAGCCTGGCCACCCGGTTCCCAGGGGCGAGCACGGTGACGTCGAACCTGGGCTGGAAGGCCACGAGAGCGGCCACGCCCAGCTTGTCGAGCAGGCCCTGGTAGGCCTCGCAGCAGCGCAGGATGACGTGCTGGCCATTGTCGATCGTCAGGTTGCCGCGCTGGTAGGACGAGGCGGCCCCGCCCAGCCTTGGCCTGGCCTCAAGCAAGGTGACCTCGTGGCCGGCCTCACGCAGGTCGATCGCGGCGGTGATGCCAGCGAGCCCGCCGCCGACCACGACGACCCGGCGGCCGGTCATGCGGCACCCGCCGCCAGCTTGGGGCGACGCGCCATCCCGGCCAGGGCGCTGGCTGCCACCAGTGCCTTCTGACTGGTGGGCAGCGACATCCTGTGGTCGAGCGAGTCCTGCGGGGCCGCGTAGATGTGGTCGAGCAACCGCGCGTAGATACCCGCCATCGCCCCGGTGCAGGCCCCACTGCGACGATCAAGGAGGGGGATCAGCCTCAGGCCAGTCGAGTACCAGCCCTGGGCCCTTTTTGCCTCAAATCTTATGAGAGAGCCCAGGTCACCCACCATGACCGGCTGACCGTCGGGCCCGGACGGCCGCAATGTGCAGCCGAACCGGTCCAGGTCCTCGGCGGGCAGGTAGACCCGGCCGTTGCCGAGGTCCTCTTTGATGTCCCTGGTGATGTTGGTGAGCTGGAGCGCGATGCCGAGCGCGTCGGCCAGCGTCGCGGCCTGCTCAGGGTCGCTGCTGCCGAACACGCCAAGCGAGAGTCGGCCGATGGAGCCCGCGACGCAGGTGCAGTAGTACTTCAGGTCCTCGAACGTGGTGTAGGTCACCCCGCCCACATCGGCCACGCATCCGTCGATCAGCTCACCGAACGCCGCGAGCGGGATCGGGAATCGCTCGGCCGCGTCCTGCAACGCGATCAGCACCGGGTCGCCGACGGCCCGTGCGCTCGCACCGCTGCCCCCGTCCAGCGACATGACGTCGGTCCTGGCCTGATCAAGCGCGGTCAGCTTGTCGGCCGCGGCCATGGTGCCGTCGCCGATGTCGTCGATCCTCCTGGCGAACGCGTAGACGGCGGATAGCGCCCGGCGCTTGTCACCTGGCAGCAGGCCGATGCCGTAGGAGAAGTTCTTGGCCTGCGTCCGCATGATCTGTTCGCACTGCCGGTAGGCAGTCCGAACATCGACGGTCGCCGCGGGTCCGAGCAGGCTCACCGTTCACCTCCCTCGCACGACGGCGAGCCCGAGCTCGGCGAGCGTCTTGCCGGAACCAGGTTTGGGTGTCGCGGCGAGCACGTCGTAATTGGCGGCAGCGATCGCGGCCAGCGCCGCCCGGCCGCCCGCCAGGTAACCGGCGACGGCGAGGCGCGCCGCGCCGCGCAGCGTCCCGATCAGCGGAGCCCCAGCATCAAGTAGCGAGCTTGCCCGCCGGACCTCGAACTCAAGCAGCCGGCGCAGTTGCGGTGCGGCGTGCTCGGCGCCGAGATCGGCGTCGGTGCAGCCGTACTCGGCCAGATCGGTGCCCGGCAAATAAATCCGCCCGGCCGCGAAGTCCTCCGCCACGTCTTGCCAGTGCTCGGCCAGTTGGAGCGCGGTGCAGATGGAATCGGACAGCTTGGCCCTAGCCGGGGAGAAACTCCCGAAAACGTAAAGGACAATACGTCCGACCGGATTGGCGGAGAGCCGGCAGTAACCGAGAAGGTCATCGAAGGTCTGATACCTGGTAGTGACCTGATCCTGGCGGTTAGCCTCGATCAGGTCGATAAACGGCTGCATCGGGATCGCGCAGTCGGCGACCGCGTCCCGCAGGCCCCGGACGGCGGGCACGCGCCCACTAGTCGCAGCCGGGCCGGCCGACTCCGCTGGTTCCGTCGCCCCTGGCCTCTTCTGCGCCAAGTCTTCGTACAGTCGCCGCAGGTCCGCCTCGACCTCGGCAAGCAGCCGAAACCGATCGGCGACCGGAGCCCGGTCGCCGATGTCGTCCACAGTCCGAGCGAATACGTATACAGCCATCAGGTACCGTCGTCGCCGCGAGGGCAGCAACCGCAGCGCTACGGGGAAGTTCTCGTCAGCGGCCTTGGCCGCGACGGCGGCGTCAGCGGACTGCGCGGCTGCCCGCTCCCGCGGGAACCGCGCACCAGCCGCCTCTGCCCCCTGACCTGTCACGTTCCTATTCGTTCATGCTTCGGAATCAGAATGCAAATAATGACATCTGCGTCACCTGATATGAGCGTCGTATTCTCTGTGCTGACCTTTGGAAACTCTGGCAGCCAGGTCTTGCCAGTCCGGAAAGTCTGGTATCATACGACTCAGACGATTTATGGCAAAGATCCGACCGGGGCGGTGGTAGCTCGCAGGTGGAATGCGGACTAGTCTGCGCACATGAGCAGGGAACCTTGCCAGGACGCCCCGCCGGATGCCCCGCCTGGAGCGGTCACTCCGCAGGCCAGGGCCGGAGACAAGCCGCCCAGCCAGCTTCGCGCCCTAGCGAGCCCGCAGCCGCCCGCAGTGAAGGGCGAGCCGGTCCGAGTCGATCCGCATCAGCCGGTGCCCGTGGCTGACGACGCCGTGACCAGCGGCAACTCAGCAGCGGTCGGCCGGTCGTCAGGTCAGCGCAGTCGTCGTCCCTCGCTCGGTGGCGGAATCCCGGCCAAGGGCAGGGAACTGGGCGCCCAAGGCCGGCTGACGATCAGGCGGCTGCTTGAGGCCGGCCTCGCCGAGTTCGATGAGCGCGGTTTTCAGGCCGTGCGAGTAGACGACGTCGTGCGCCGAGCAAAAACCTCGCACGGCACGTTCTATCTATACTTCGCTAATAAAGATGACCTCTTTAGAACGCTACTTCAGGATGCGTTGCATGATATGCAGCTCATCACCGACGATTTTCCTGTCGTGACGCCGAACGACGCCGGCCGGGCTGCCCTGCGGCACTGGATCCAGCGGTTCACCGACACCTACGCCGCGCACGCGACCGTGATCCGGATCCTGAGCCAGGCCGACATCGTGGGCGAGGAGGTCTACGGAGACGGGTTGCGGCTGCTGTTCCGGCTCTCCGAGGCGATCACCCAGGGGATGACGGCCGCGACGACCGGTCGTGGCGAGCGTGGTGAGGCCGCCAAGCCGACCGAGCACGCCGAACTCACCGCGCTCGCCTGCCTGATGATGCTGGAGCGGATCAACTACCTGCTCAGCGTCGAGGTCAGGCTGCCGAGGGACGAGATGATCGACCGCCTGAGCGCCATCATTTACGCTGCCTTCCACAGCTCCTGACAAGCAGGATCCACCTCACGACCTGACCGCAGCCCAAGCGCCCGTCGCCCCACGCCCCACGCCCGAACTACAGCACACCCACCGCGGCGCCGAACGACAGCTACGCGGCGAAGCTCACCGCAGCGCAGCGAACCCCGGCGGGCGAACCCCAGCGCGCGAACCCGGCGCCACCTCGGCGCACCGAACTTGGCGCCCATACCTCTGCAATCGTTCGCATCAGAAGATGATGGAAAGTCCTCGTCACCGTTTTCATGATCTTGTTATTTTAACCAGTCCATGTTCCGGGAAAATAACAAGATCATGGCATCGGCGCTGAAAGCTCGCCAAGATCATCGTGATAACCCCTTGAGAACCGCCGCTGGGGTGGCGATCGCTTGCCGCCGCGACCACGCCGGCCGGCTCGGACCTCGGAGCCGTTGACCACATCGTGTTCCTGATGATGGAGAACCGCTCTTACGACCATTACTTCGGCGCCTATCCGAAGGGGCGTGGCTTCGATGACCATCCCCAGAACTCCCTGGGCGTGTTCGCGCAGGACTATCCCGGCGGCACGTCGCTCAGCCCGCCCGGCGTGCTGCTGCCGTTCCACCTGCTGCAAAGCGCCGGTGAGGAGTGCACGGACGACCTGACCCACGACTGGGGACCACAGCACCTGTGCTGGGACGACGGCAAGATGGACGCGTTCGTCCTGACCCATACGTCCTCGTCTTACGAGGGCTCGAACGGGACGATGACGATGGGGTACTACACCAGGGAGGACCTCCCGTTCTACTACGCGCTCGCCGACGCCTTCACGCTGTGCGACTCCTACCACTGCTCGATCCTCGGGCCGACGCATCCCAACCGGCTGATGGCGAACAGCGGCACGATCGACCCGGCGGGCACCAGCGGCGGCCCGGTGACCGATACCAACGAGACGCCCGACAGCTTGTGGCAGTGCACCTGGCCCACGATGCAGGAGGTCTTGCAGGACGCGGGCGTCTCATGGAAGGTGTACAGCCCGTCGAACGTGGACCTGGCGCCGCAGTACGCGGAACTGGCGAGCTTCCCGACCTGGAACCCGGCCCTGTACAACCCGATCGCCAACCCCGAGATCATGGTCGCCACCGACCACGTCCTGCCCTACTTCAGTGCGTTCCGCGATCCTGCTTCCGTGCTGTATGCCAAGGCGTTCACGCCGACCTTCCCCGGCGACTTCGCGACGGACGTGGCCAGCGGCGGGCTGCCGAGCGTGTCGTGGATCATCCCGCCCCTCGGCTTCGACGACCATCCGTCCGCGTCACCGAACCAGGGCCAGTACTTCGTCTCGATGGTCCTGAGCGCGCTGCTGGCGAACACCGCCGTCTGGGCCAAGACCGCCCTGTTCCTGATGATGGAGAACCGCTCTTACGACCATTACTTCGGCGCCTATCCGAAGGGGCGTGGCTTCGATGACCATCCCCAGAACTCCCTGGGCGTGTTCGCGCAGGACTATCCCGGCGGCACGTCGCTCAGCCCG
>DATKFV010000033.1:0-19325 GCA_035511035.1 Streptosporangiaceae bacterium | reverse complement strand
ACTGGCGGTGTTTGGCCTGCTCGTGCTCGCGTTCATCGGCGGGCTTGGAGTGCTGGCCGTGATCGTGCCAGTTGGTCACGGATTCGAGCCGAAGGGGGGCGGCTGGTTCATCCCGGCGGTCGTCGGCGGCGCGTTCACGTTGCATCCGCTGCTCGTCGCCGTGCCCTGGGCGGCCTTCTTTGTCCTCGGGCTGCTCGACTGGCATCGCCCGTGGCGAATCGAGCACCTGGACCTCCTGGCGCTAGCCGGCTTCTTTCCCGTGGCGATGCTGCTCAGCGACGATGTCGCCTGGGCCGGCCTGTGGCTGGCCGCCGTCTGCCTCGGCTGGCTGTTCGCGCGGATGACCGGAGCGGCCTTCGGGAAATGGCCGATGCCGGAATTGCGCCCGTCGATCAACTCCAAGCGGCTGGGAGCGGCGATATGGATCCTGCTGCTCGTCAGGGCCGCGAGCCTCGCCGGGGGCGACATCTTGGATGTCGGGCAGGCGAGCACGCTCGGCGCCTGGCGGCTTCTGCACGGACTGCATCTGTACGGGGCGGTGTCCTGGCCGTGGCCAGGCGGGCGGCTGATCAACCGCCCGGACTCCTACGGCCCGTTCGCCTACTACGCGTACATCCCGTTCGCAATCCTCTTCCCGCCAGCGGCGGCACAGGTACCGACGACACTCGCGACGCTGGTGCCTGCGCTGTGCTTCGACGCGCTGACGCTCGCCGGACTGCACAAGCTCGGCCAGCGGCTCGGCGGACGGCCGCTTGCGCAAGCGTTCGTGTTCGCTTACCTGCTGTACCCCTTCCCCGACCTGTCCTTGACCGCGGAGACCAACGACGGGCTGATAGCCGCCCTGTGCGTATGGATAATCGTCGCGGCGGAGCGTCCGGTCGCTCGCGGGCTGCTCGCGGCCGCCGTCGCCCTGACGAAGTTCCTCCCCGCGCTGCTGGCACTACAGTTCCTGGGCGTCAGGCGAGGGCGCGCCCGCTACGCGCTGACGCTCGTCACCTCGCTCGCGGCGATGCTCGCCTGGCCGCTCATCACCTCGGGCCCGGCTCAGTTCCTCGACTCGACATTCGGCTACCAGCTCAGGCAGCGCGGCGGCGGCTTGCAGTTCAGCATCTGGACCTACCTGCCGCACATCGCGACCGTCGCGCGGCCGGTGCTCGCTGTCGCGCTGATCCTGCTCGCGCTCTCACCCGTGGTCCGTCCTCCCGTGCAGGACGCGCGGCAGCACGCCGCGCTCGCGGCCGCGCTCCTCATTGGCGCCGAACTGCTCTTGGGCTACTGGTTCTATAGCTACGTCACCTGGTTCTACCCGCTCCTGATCATCGCGATGATCCGGGCCAGGCCGGCCACGAGCGCGCAGGCTGACGCGCTCCCTCTGGTCGCGAGCCTGGATGGTGGCGCAGGCGCGAACAGCACAAGCTAGGCCGGTTCATGTTTATCCGGTTACCGGCGGGTAGGAACGGCCAACCGGACTCGCCGACGGCTAGGACAAGGTCATGAACATTGGCGTACGCATATTGGCGGTTGCTGGCTGCGGTCTGGCCCTCCTGGGCTTTGCCCCTTCTCATGGCCGGACCGCAGTTAGACCGCCCGGCGCCGAGGCGATCGCAACGACGGCTGCCGGGGCGAAATCGTGTACGGGCGCCCCGGCCGGCAATGCCTTCTACGTGCCGCCGCACCCCCTCCCGAGCGGTCGGCACGGCGACATCATCCGCTGCCGCCCGGTGCCCTCGCCAGTGCCGGGCGCAGACGCCTGGCAGATCCTGTACCTGTCGACCACGGTGTCCGGCGCCCGCACCGCCGTGTCGGGAACCGTCCTGGTCCCTGACGCTCCCTTCGTCGGCACCCGCCCGGTCGTCGCCTACGCCTCAGGCACCCAGGGCTGGGGCGACCAGTGCGCGCCATCGCGGGAGATGCGCAGCGGCACCTTCGACGAGCAGTTCGCGGTGAACGACCTACTCGCCCAGGGGTGGGCGGTCGCCGTTACCGACTACCCAGGACTCGGCACGCCTGGCGATGAGACCTATGCCGTCGGCATCCCGGAGGGCTACGCCGTGCTGGACGCGCTCCGGGCCGCCACCTTGCTGCCTGGCGCGGGCCTCCGCAGCACGGCTCCCATGGGCATCGAGGGCTACTCCCAAGGCGGCGGCGCGGCCGGATGGGCCGCCCAGCTTCAGCCCGAGTACGCACCTGGCCTACGGCTGCGCGGAGTAGCGATGGGTGGCACGCCCGCGAACCTGCAGGCAGTCGCGGCCAACATCAACGGGGGCGCGTTCTTCGCTTTCCTCGGCGGCGCCGCCCTCGGCTTCAATGCCGCCTATCCGGCCCGCCATCTGCTGAGCAACCTCACCCGCGCCGGACGGGCCGCCATGGCCAGGCTCGACCGGATGTGCCAGGTACCCGCGCTGGCGATGTACGCAGGCAAGCGGATCCAGGACTACACGGCCGGCCACGTCAACCCCATGGACCAGCCAAGGTGGCAGAAGGTGCTCACCGCCAACGACCTCGGCACCATCGCACCCCGTGTGCCGCTGCTGCAGTACCACGGCAAGGCCGACGAGGTCATCCCCTGGCGCGTCGAAGCAGCCCTGCACCGCCAATGGTGCGCCATGGGCGTCACCACCCTGCTCACCAGCTATCCAGGCGAGCACGTCACTACCCAGGTCGAAGCCCAGGCCCAAGTCGTGAGCTGGCTCAGCGCCCGGATCGCTGGCACCCCCGCTCCCAGCAACTGCTGACAGCGGGCCAGGACGCTATTTCTTGCTGCCCTTCCTGCTGATGGTGATCACGACCTTCTGGCTGGTCTTCCCGTAGCGGTTCCGCGCCCAGATCGTGATCGCGAACCGCCCGGCCGTGGCTGGCTTTCCGGTGATGGCAGCGGTGCCGTTCGTGCGCGTCGTGAACTTCAGCCCGGCCGGCAGCCGCCCCGTCTCGCCCACCACCGGCGCCGGGTAACCGCCTGCCTCGATCGCGACCGCGACCGCCTTGCCCACGCTCGCCTTGACCGTGCGCGGGCAGACCAGGACCGGACGGCCGGCGTAGCCGTAAAGGTCGGCGCTGGTCTTGGCGCTGGCGCCGTCGACGTTGATGACCCTGACGTCCGACGTGCCAAGCCCGGCCGGGGCCACGGCGAAGATCCTCGTCGCGGACACCACCGTCTCCGACGGCGCGAAGGCGGTGCCGAACTGCACCTGGTCACCAGCCGCGAAGCCAGTGCCGGTGATGGTCACCATCGTGCCACCGCGGGCCGGGCCGTCGGCCGGGGCTATTCGCGTGACCTTGGCAGCGGCGAGGTAGCTGAAGCGATCCTTGGCTTTGCTTGTGCTTGTCCCGTGAGCAGTCGTGACCCGGACCGCGACGGTCCCGCTGCCGGCGGGCGCGGTGGCCAGGATCGCCGTAGGCGACAGTACCGTGACCGCGACCGCTTTCTTCTGGCCGAAGCTGACCTTGGCCGCGCCGGTGAAGCCCGAGCCGCTGATCTCGGTACGGGTGCCCCCTGAGGCCGGGCCTGAAGCCGAGCTCAGTCCGCTCACCTGCGGCTTGGCCGATGGCCCCGCGCCCTTGCACTGCAACGTCAGCACGAGCCCGACCTTGGGCGGCGGAACCTGGAAGACCGGCGTCGAGACGACCGGCCTGGCCGGGTGACCTGGCGTCGCGCAGCCGGCCTTGCTGGCCGTGACCTGGTAGTAGCCGGCGAACACGTCCCAGTGGAACGCGCCGCCGGCATCCGTGGTCTCCGGATTGACCGACGGCGCCATGATCGGGCTTCCTGACGGCGGCGCGGTGAACGGGCCGAGCTTGCCGTCCGACTGCAGTAGCGTCACCGTCGCCCCTGGGACGGGAGCGCCGTTGGTGTCCTCGACCGTGCCGGACGGGTCGATCCGCACCTGGAAGTACTGTCCGAGAACCCGGTACTGGCAGGTGTTGCCCGAGCAGTTGACCTGGTCGGGCGGAATGTAGCCGAGGGTGCCGCGGGCGCAGTTCCAGTCATCGGTCAGCGCGGTCTGGGTCAACGATGGGTTGGACGAGAGCGCCTCAAGTGCCGACAGGGCACCGAAGAACCCCAGCATCTCGGGGAGTCCCTCGACCCAGGCCGGATTGCGGGTCGCCCAGCCGATCGCCTGACCGCCAGCCTCTCCCGCGTAGCCTTGGCTCGTTGACCACGCCAGGTCAGAACCGCCTCCGTCCGCGGCCCACTGCCTGACCGCGTCAACGAAGGCCGACCCGGCGCTTTCCGAGCGACAGTTCTCGGCCATGTAGTAGGCGATGTCGTTGACGATGTTGTAGCGGTCGAGGGCGTCGCTGAAGCTCTCGAAGAAGCCACCGTCCGGGTGCGCGGGAACGCCGGCCGCACTGGTGACGACGGGAGCGGCGACGGCAGGACCGGGCGCGGGCCGCGACCCGATCCTCCCGGCCGACCGAGCTGCCCCTTTGCCGCTGCCGTAGCTGAAGGACGGGCCGCTGAGGTCGCTATGGCCGCCATCGGCCGTCATGACGCTGACGACCACCGGCCCGCTGACCCCAGCCGGAGCGACGGCGGTCAGCTTCGTATCCGAGTCAATGGTCACGCTGGCGGCGGCCCGCCCGGCGAAGTAGACGGCCTCGACGCCGCTGAACCCGCTGCCGGTCAGCGTCACGGTCGTGCCGCCCTTGACCGGGCCGCTGTCCGGGCTTACCGAGTCGACCGACACGTAGGTGTACTGGGCGAGGCTCGCCGACGCGATCGTGCCCTGCGGCGTCACGACCGAGACCGCGACGGTCCCCGAGCCCGGCGGCGCCACGGCGTCGATCTCGTCGTCCGAGGCGACGGTAAAGCTCTCGGCCGGCTTGCTGCCGAACGTCACCGCCGTTGCCCCGGCGAACCCGCTGCCGTTGATCTGCACCTCGGTCCCGCCCTCCCCCGGTCCCGAACGGGGAAGCAACGCCGTCGGCGACTCACACTGGATCGCCGTCTGGATCGCGCCGGTTCCGTGCGATGGATACAACGGCGGCACCGTCGCGGTGTAGGTTCCCGATCCCGCCGGCGTCTCGGTCAGGGCGCCGAAAGCCACGACGGGGCTGCCGGTCTGCGAGTTGACCGAGCTTACGAACGCGGCCCCGGTGCCTCCCTGGCATCCGGGGACGGAGACCTGGCTGGGATAGTCCCAGTACACGCTGGCGACCGTGCCTGACTGCCCGTTGAACGTGACCCCGGCTGGCAGCGGGTTGAGCGGCGGGAGGGTGACGTTGACCTTGTTGTCGCCCTTGACGACGCTGACCGGCCCGGTCGAGCCTTCGCCGGCGCTGTACTCATTCGTGGTCGGGGCGAATGCCGTCACCGTGTAACTGCCAGGCCCTGGCACGTACAGCTGGTAGCCGCCCGCGCTGTCGGTCGGGTCGATGGACTCCCAGCAGCCGTCGGCGTCGCAGGCCTGGACGTAGGAGCCGGCGACGGCGACCAGCCCGCTGCCGTCGTTGTAGCTCACGGTCCCGGTCAGGCTCGGGAGCGTGCTCGGGCCGATGGTGTAGGCGGCGGTCTCAACCTTCGTGTCGGACGAGGTGGAGACGCCGAGCTTGTAGGTTCCCTGTCCAGGGTTGGTCATGCCCGAGATCGTCAGGTCGATCACCTGGTTCGCGCCGATCGCGGGCTCAAGCGTCCAGGTGGCCGTCGATCCGCCATCCGACAGCACCCCGCCCCGCGAGAACCCGAGATCCTGACCGGTCGTGACGTCGTACACGTCGTTGATGACCGCGCCGTAGACGCCCTCGAGGTTCTGCACGGGGAACACGGTGCCGGACGGCGCGGCCAGCGTGATCTGCCCGTAGCCCGGCACCAGGGCGCCGGTCGAGCTGGTCTCGAAGCGCACCGTGTAGGTCAGCTGGCCCTCGTGCGCGACCGCCGGCTGGGTGACCCAGACCTGAGGCGAGATCAGGGCGTGTGGCGCGGTCGTCGCGTACGACGGCGTCATCTCCTGCGCCGGGTCCGACGAAGTCGAGATGCCCATCCGATAGCTTCCGACCGCCGGGTTGGTGACGCCCTCGATCGTCAGCCTGATGACGTGCCCGGCCGGGATCTGGGGCTCGACCGTCCAGGTGGCGGTCGCGCCGTGGTCAGCCACGACGCCACCGCGCGAGTAGCCGAGATCCTGCCCGGCGGTGACGTCATAGACATCGTTGATGAACGCGCCTTCCACGCCCCCGACATTGGCGACAGGAAACACCGTCCCGGCCGGTGCCTTCAGCGTGATCTGCCCGTTCCCCGCGGCCAGTTCGCCGGTCGAGCTGGTGGTGAACTCGACCGTGTAGGTCACGCCGTCCCGACCCGCCGCCGTGGACGAGGACAGCGTCACCGACGGCGCGGTCAGCGCCTTCGGCTTGGTCGTCGAGTACGGGGCCTGCACGACGTCGGGATCGCCGGACGTGGAGACATCGAGCTCATGGCGGCCGACCCCCGCGTTAGTGATGCCCTCGATCGTGAGCCTGATCACGTGCCCGGCGGGGATCGTGGGCTCGACCGTCCAGGTCGCGGCCGCACCGTGGTCAGACAACACCCCGCCCCGCGAGTAGCCGAGATCCTGCCCGGCGGTGACGTCGTAGATGTCATTGATGAACGCGCCGGTAATGCCCGAGACGGTCTCGGAAGGGAACACGGTCCCGGCCGGCGCCTTCAGGGTGATCTGCCCCCTCCCCGAGGCCAGCCCGCCGGTCGCGCTGGTCGTGAACTGGACGGTGTAAGTGACGCCGGGCACGGCGGCGGTCGTCGACAACGACACCGACACCCCGGACAGCGTCTGCGGCCTGGCCGACCACGACCCGGCTGCCGTGGCCGCCGATGACGCGCCCGGCGCGCCGACCAGCAGTACCGCCGCGGCCGCGGCCAGCGCCCAGATCCTGCCACTTCGCCTTAGCCAGCCTTGTCGCCGCATTCGCGCTCGCTCCTCATATAGGCACCCGGCATGGTTCTTAGCCTGGCTAAGAACCATACAGATTAATATCAGCCAAATGCCGAGCTCTCCGCCAGCTTCCGCCGCACCGCTGAACATCCTCGACCCGTACTTGTACGCGAGCGACCCGAGCGCGACCTACCAATGGCTGCGGGACGACGCTCCGGCCTACTGGGATCCGGTCAACGAGATCTGGGGGATCTCCCGGTACGCGGACGTGCTCGCCATCGAGCGCGACGCCGCTCGCTACAGCTCAGCGCGGGGCAGCCGTCCGCTCATCGAGATGAGCGCGTCGATGATCAACCGGGACGACCCCAGGCACAGCCAGCAGCGCAAGCTAGTGTCCGGGCGGTTCTCGCCCCGGACGGTCCGCCAGCACGAGGAGCGGGTGCGGGCCGCCGTGGCCGAACTGGTCGCGGCGGCGGCCGCGAAGGGAACGGTGGAGGTCGTCAGCGAGCTCGCCGCCCCGCTGCCTGCGATGGTGATCTGCGAGCTGCTCGGCTTCGATCGCGCGCAGTGGCCCAAGTGCATGGAATGGTCGGAACGGACGATGAGCTCGGCCGGCTTCCGCAACGACGATCCCGGCCAGCCGACGGGGTCACCCGAGGCCATCGGCGAGTTCGTCGCCGCCTTCGGCGCCCTGCTCCAAGCCCGCCGCGCCGACCCGCGCGACGACCTGGCCTCGGCCTGGGTCCACGCCACCGTCGAAGGCGAGCCGCTCGACCTCCCTGAGATCATCCAGGAGGGGCTGCTCCTGCTCGACGGCGGAGCCGAGACCACGCGCTCGGTCATCGGCCAGACCGTCTGGAACCTCGCCCGCTTCCCGGACCAGCGCCGCCTCCTGCTAGCCGACCCGTCCATCATCGCCGCGACGGCGGTCGAGGAGTTCATCAGGTACGCGACCCCGGTACTCAACATGCGCAGGACCGTGACCGCCGACCACGAGCTGCACGGCCAGCGCCTGCGCGCCGGGGACCAGGTCCTGCTCATGTACGGCGCGGCCAACACCGACGAGCGCGAGTTCGCGAACCCTGGCCGCTTCGACGTGACCAGGCGACCCAACCATCACCTGGCGTTCGGCTTCGGCCCGCACTTCTGCCTGGGCGCCCACCTAGCCCGCCTCGAACTGCGAATCCTGTTCGAGGAACTGCTGAGCCAGCTCCCCGGCATCCGCCTCCTCGACGACCGCCAGCCCGAGTTCGCCCCCGGCTACTTCACCCGCACTCTGAAGGAACTCCAAGTCGAGTTCACCCCGAGCCCTTGACCCGCCGGAGGGTGCTGGCCTACGTCCACGCGTATCTACCGGTCCGTGTCTTTAGGATGCCTGGGCGAGGCGTAGAGCAGCCACACCGTCCGGGTCAGATCATCGACAAGGTAACGAACCCGGCCGCCGCTAGTAACCTCGTATTCCCACTGTTCCAGGTCCTTGCCATTGTGACGGTGAACAGCCAGGTCGCCGCGCAGGCGATGTTGCCGGTCGGGGTTTGCCGCCGACCGGGGATCGGTCTGAAGGATCTCGAGGCAGCGGCGGGTGTTCCCAATCGCGTGCCGACACAACTCCTCCCATCCGCTCGCGGCATCGCCCGTCGCGAAGCGGACATCCCACCGGCCGTCTAATGGCGGCACGGTAACTCGATCACCGCGACGTGGGCTCAAGATATCGCCTCGACTGGCCCGAAGTCGCCCGTGGTCGGCGCCAGCGCCTGCGCATACTGGCTCCTGTCGGCCTTGATCCGGGCAGTGGCCCGCCACCCGGCGATCACCTCACGGGCCGTAACGTCGATTCCAAGTTCCGCTGCGTCCGACAAGGCTTCGGTCAACTCGACCGCGAATTCCGCCCGCTCGGCCGCCGACAAGTGTCGGACCCAGGGGAAAACCTCAGCGACAGCGGCCGCCACCGCCCGCGTCCCGGTCGGGCTGCGGGACAGAGCGATGAACATCCGCGAGGCAGTCAGCAGGTTCTCGTCTCGCTCCTCCTCCCGGTCCGCAGCCGTGAGGTAGAAGTCATCGGCGTCGCGGTGCGTCACCCGGATGCGTCCAAGCCGACGAGCGCGCTCAGCCACTGCTCGCGGATTGCGAGACAGGTCAGAGAACGTCACAGCATCTACCGGTTCAGCGACCACACCGCCAATAGTAGTCAGAACATGATCTGAAGTCTACTGGCGCCAGGCGTCAGTCTAGGCAGACGTCGTGGGCCCAGCGGGACTCGCCCTGGCCCTGCTGGGAACCGCCGCCCTCAGCTCAGCCACCCGCTAGGCACCGAGCGTTCCAGCAATCGCGTCCGCTCGGCCGCAGCACCAGTTGGCAGCGGGGGCACTTAGGTGTCGCCAGAGCAGCACCAAAGTGCCCCCGCTGCTCGGGCCCGATCCCATGGGGCCGGTCACGGCCAAGGGAGTGCGGTCAAGCGGGGACCGGCTGTTCGCTGGCGCAGCGTTCTCAGCGGCTGCGGGGACCGTGGTCGTTGCGGGGAAACTCGCCCCCGGTATATGGCAAAACCGGTCCCCGGAACGAGAACGGTCCCCCGTAACAGCAAAAACTGTCCCGCAGAAGTGCGACCAGACCGGCTCGCCTAGCAGAGCCGGTCTGGTCTTGGGGGCGCGTGGCCCGCGGCTAGCGCCAACTGCGGGCCACGCACCGGCTTCTAGCTCACGGGCTTGAGGTGCAGCACCGTGATCTCGTTGAACGGTCCTGTCGGCTCACCGGGGGCATACGGGTTGGTCGGCGTTGGCCAGCCCGTGAACTTGTTCGTGTGGTATTCGTCCCAGGCGACGCCGTAGAACAGCGGGATGACCGGGAGCTGGGTCGCGACGATCTTCTCGATGCCAGCGATGGCGGCGTCCTGGGTCGTGCTGCTGTCGCTTGAGGCGTACTCGGCCAGGAACTTGTCGGCCTGCGGGCTGTTGAAGCGCTCGTAGTCGCCGCTGGCTGGCTTGCCAACGGGAGCGGTGAGCGTGCTGTTCAGCCAGTTGTTGTACAGGTAATAGGGCGTGGGGCCCGAGTTGCCCCAGTGGGCGATGGACTGGAAGGTGCCATCGTTCAGGTCGGTGGTCCACTTCTGCACCGAGGTGCCGGTGACGGTGACGTCCATGCCGACCTTCTTCAGCTCAGCCGACATGATCTGGTCATCGGTGATGAAGTCGGTGTACGCGGACGGATCCTCGATCGAGAAGGCGAGGGGCTTGCCGCCGAGCTCGAAGAAGCCGTTGCTGCCCATCTTCCAGCCGGCCTTGGTCAGGATCTGCTTGGCTTGGGCGGCATCGTACGTGGCGGTGTACTGCTCGGTCGCCGAGGTCAGGTAGCTCTGGTCGCTCGGCAGCGTGAGCCCGGTCAGCGAGCCAGGCCCCTGCACCGGCGGCTGCTGGCCGTCCTCGCCGACAGCCGAGATGACCTGCCGGTACACGGCGACCGCGATGGCCTGGCGGACGGCCAGGTTGTTGAACGGAACACGGTGAGGTTGGGGATGAGGGTCTCGGTCTGCACCGGGGCGTCCCAGAAGTGGTTCGTCGCCGGGTCCTTGTCGATGTAGGCCTTCTGGATGTCCTGGACGAAGTTGCCGCCCCAGTCCAGGGTGCCCTGCTCGAGCGCGAGGTTGGCGCTGGTGTTGGAGTCGAAGGCGGGGAAGTCGAGCTTGTCGACCTTCGGCAGGCCGGCCTGCCAGTAGCTCGGGTTCTTGGTGAAGATGACCGCCTGGGGCGAGAACGACGAGAGCACGTAGGGGCCGGTACCGATCGGGGTCGGGGACGTTGGATGGGGTGATCACGCGGCAAAGAACCGTGATCACCAGATCTCCTTGATCGCGGAAGATCCGGGGTACATGGGATGTCCGTGATCAAGGAACGGAGCATGATCACGGATCAATGCGGGGGCGCGCGAGGGCGGTGATACCTAGGACCGCGGCTTATGCTCGGTAGGTGAGCGGGCGAGCGCAGGGCTGGTATCGAGATCCCTTCGGGATCCATGAGGATCGCTACTTCTCCGAGGGCTGGCCGACCAAGCTCGTTCGCGACGACGGCACCGAGTCCTACGACCTGCCGCCTGACCAGGACTTCGATGAGGCCGAGCTCAAGGGTGTCCCCGAGGCCGACCTGACCGGCCGTTTGGGCAACTCCGACCTGCGCCGGGCCGACGAGGCCTGCGACGACCCGCCCTATGACGCGAAGATGGCACGCGACGCGGCCATCGAGAGGGTCTGGATCAGGGGCGTGGGCTAACACACCAGCTTCCCAGTCCGGGGCCCACCTCTTTCCATGGACGTGACGGGACCAGGGTGGTCGAGCCTGGACTCATCAAGGTCGGCATCGGCGCGTCGCCGGCCGACTTGCGGCTGACCGGCACGCTGCTGCTCGCCGGCTCCGAGCGCGCCGTCGACCCCGACCGCGTGCTGACGACCCCGGTCTCAGTCAGCTAGCGGCACCGGGTCCGCGCACCCGCTCCCTCGCGGTCAGCAGTGCCCACCATCATTGACTGAGCGCCGACTCTTATGCCAACGGCCGCGGTCCCGGCCCCAACCAGCACTAAACGGCAGCGCTAACGACAGCGTCGCGCCTCTGCTGTAGTCCTAACGACAGCGGAGGCGCGACGCTGTAGTCCGGCCCCGGCTGACGGGGCTAGCCGCGGGAGCGCATGATGAAGAGCGCCTTGCGGGCAGCCTTGGCGACCGGCTTCGCTGGGTGAGTCCGGCCGATCGCTTGAAGCACAGCGCTAGCGGGCGGTGCCGCCTTCCGTCCTAGATCTTCGGCCAGCTTGGCCTGCGCCGTCTCCCCGCCCGCTACGGCCAGGCAGGCGAGCAAACCTTCGTCCCCCGCCGTTACCAGCCGGTGAGCTAGCACGTAGACGAAGGTGTCCAGGTCACCGGGGTCGTACAGCTCGCTCGCATCCAGCAGGCCGTGATCGGCCAGCCAGCACAGCGCGAAGCCCCTGATGGCCGGCCCCTCGCCAGCCATCTCGCGGATGTAGGGGACCGCGAGGTCCGTTCCGATATCCGACATGATGGTCAGCGCGAGGTTCTGCAGACCTGGGTCCGAGAGCTTGCGCACAGCCGCAGCCAGTTCCGCTAGCGCCTGCTCCGGCGATCGGCGCTGCCGCCAGGTTTCGATCTCGGCGAAGAGTGATATCGGGTCTTCTGGGTCCGCACCTGCCAGCATCTCTTCAGCCGGGGCTTCGGCCCACCGGCCGGCGACCGGGGCCTCGATGCCAGCAGCGGCCAGCAGCCGCTGCGCCGTCGAGAGGCCGGCCGGGGTTAGCTCGATCTCGCCATCTCGCCGCCACGCGGCTGGAGCATGGTCGCCATCTGACCAGTTCACGCGCACCACGCCGGCAAGTTGCAGCGCTTTCATGACACCGACGATCACGGAGCCGACGTGCGCCGTCACGAACTCGTCCGACGCTGTGAACTCGAACATCTGAAGTATCGACGGCGCCACCGACTCGGTCAGTTCCGCCAGCGGCACGGGCCTTCGTTGCACGTAAGGCCGGATGAGCAGGGGCAGGACCATGCTGTCGATGGCCCGGTCTACCTCAGGCCAGGACGGCCAGGCCTTCGGGTGCCGCTGCGCGGTCGCGGGCCCAGCCCCAAGCAACGCGTCCACGGCCCGGTCGTACATGCCGGCCGGATCCGCGGCGATGGCCAGGCCGCGCCTCGTAGCCAGCACCTTGCCGTGTTGCACGCGCACGACGCCAGCCTTCTTCGCCCAGGTGAACACGAGGCGCAGCACCGGCAGGTCCACCGAACTGCGGGTCGCAAATACCCTGTCGCCGATGCGCTCGTCGAACGAGTCGCCAGTACCAAGCAGGCCGACCAGTTCTCTCGCATCGGCCAAGCCGAGGTTCCCGTTCTGCGTCAGGCGGCGGCCGGTACCGGTGAACTCGGCCAGCCTTGCGAACATCGCGAGCACTGGCGCGGTCGCCCGCGACTCCCTGATCGCGTCCTCGGGCGGCAATACGACCGGAGGAAGGGACAGGCCGGCCGGATGATGATCGGGATGAGCCGCCAATGAGCCCGGCAGCATGGCCTTAAGCTCGTCTTCGCGCAGTGAGTTGAACTCGCTCATCCAGGCTTTCGCGGAGTCCTCCTCGGTGAGGTCATAGCCGCGGGCCATACCTTGAGTGAAGAAGGACTTGGCCATACCGAAGTTCGCCGGATTACCCATCTCAGCGATGAAGTCAGCCGCAGCGTCCGTGGCCACCTCGCGAAGCGCCGCACCCTCAGAAGATCCCGGCGCGAGCAACTTCTTCGCCGCGAGGTAGTCCGTGAACGTCGCGATGCTGCCAGGGATGGGCACGCTGTCTTCTCTGGACACGCTGAGCTTGCGCGGGCACCATCGGAGCAGGAACTCGGCCACGTCACCGGTGGTCCACCTGACCAAGTCGCCGTCGTCGTAGCTGAACTTCCAGTCAAGCGCGATCGCCGCACCCCAGATCACGAGGTTGGCAAGTCCGTCATCCAGCCGCCGTTCCTCGCGCAGCCAGCGGCCGAACCCCTCGAGCAGCCAGTCCTTGGCATGCTCGAACCCAGTCTCATCCTCGTGCGGAATCTGCAGTCGCATCGCCCAAGCGTTCCACGTCGCACTGACAAAGCGCGGCCGATACACCCGAACGGTCGGCTCTGATCATCTACCCCTTGAGTGACCAGCTCGGCGACTGCTATGTCCAGAGCGTGGCGACGGGTGCTGCGATCAGGCGGTCGCCGAGCGGGAAGACGTACGACCCGGTATGCAGGACGATTCCGGCGGCAAAGGCATCGCCGGTCTCATCGCGCAGCCAGGCGAGGTGCCGCGCATCGGATGCGGTGACGGTCGCGGACGCCTTGACCTCGATGCCGATGAGCAGGCCGCTGGCAGTCTCGATGATCAGGTCGATCTCGCGGCGGCCGTGCTCCTCGCGCAGGTGGTACAGGCGCGGGCCGAGCCCGCTCACCGCCAGTTCCGCGCGCAGCTGAGCGGCGACGAACGTGTCCAGCAGGCGGCCGAGCATGTCCGGGCCGTACAAGATGGCATCGTGGCCTAGGCCGAGGACGGCAGCTACCAGGGCAGGGTCCACCAGGTAGCGCTTGGGCATCTTCACCAGCCGCTTAATCCGGTTGGAGAACCAGGCGGGAACGAGGTCGAGCACGAACATCCGCTGGAGCAACGCCTGGTACTCAACGGCCGTCCTGGCATTGATACCGGCCGCCTGGCGCAGGCTTTCCTCGGTGGCTAGCCCAGCGGTGTTGACGGCCAAGGCGGAAAGGTAGCGGCGCAGCAATTCCGGATCCCGGCGCGGCGCAATCGCCGGGACATCGCGGGTGATCATCTGCTCGACGTAGCCGTCGAACCACCCGCGCCGTGCCGCCGGCGGCGTGCGCAACGCCGGCTCGGGGAAGCTGCCTTCGAGCATCAGATCGAGATAGCCACGCAGGTTGAGCTCTTCACCCTCGGCCACCGCTGGCACTCCCCCGGCAGCCACGCGGTCGATGAATGTCGGGCCGGCCGCCGGCCGCGCAGCTCACGTACTGAGAAGCCGTACATGGGAACCTGCAAGATGCGGCCAGTTCCCGGCCAGAGTTGGTTCTCCAGCTCGGCGCGGACAGAACCGGTAAAGATGAACCGGCCCGGCCTGGGGTCGTCATCAACGGATCGCTTGACCGCGCCGAAGACGTCCGGCACTTCCTGCCACTCGTCGATGACGACCGGCTCGGCCAGTCCTGCAAGCAACGCATCGGGGTCTGCCGCGATGGCCGTCCGCACGTTCGGGCGATCGAGGCGGAGCACCGTCCCTGCGCGCCGCACAGCCGTCGTAGTCTTGCCCGCCGCGCGCGGCCCGACCAGCGAGATGGCGCTGAAGGCCGCGAGCATCTCGTCCAGCAACCCGTCGACCGCACGGCTGACGTAGCTCTCTGCCACGGTGAAAGGGTACTGCTTTCCGACAAGGTTGAGTACCTGTTTCCGGCGAGTGCCAGTACCTGTTTCCGGCAGCACCTGCCACCGATTTCCGGCACACCGCAGCGGCCGCAAGGCGAGGTCGGCGCGATATACGGCAGCGCGTAGGCGAGGCCCCGGTACGCCATCCGCGGGCGGCTCTAGTCGAAGACCTGCTCCATGTCTCTGATCCGATCCGGGTGCGTGACCAGTAGGTAAACCAGGTAGCCGACGCCGATGAGGAACCAGATCCCGACCGCCAGGCCAGCCTCGCTGATCGGGTATGGGAGCGGCGACACGAACTTCAATACGCTCGGCCCCACGCCACCAGCCGCCGCCAGGACCGGGACCAGGATCAGCGCACCGGCCGCGGGCAGCACCAGGTTGAGGAACCCAGTTGAACTCGGACCGCTGCTTGCGCCGGTAGTAGCCGAGCAGTACCGAGAGCGGCAGCGCACCGCCGGCGTACACGGCACCGACGGCCAGCGAGGTCGCGACCGCCGCCCCCAGGGCCATGAACGTGACCGACTGGAAGAGCACCCCGGGCATGCCGACCGTGTGCCGGGCGAGGCTGAGACGTCGGCAAGGCGCTGGGGGTGTCATTCCAGCGGGCCAAGCAACTGATCGATGAGGCCGGGGAAGTCGCCTGCTGACTCCGGCTGCGCGCCTGCCACAAACAGGCTGACCCTTGAACGCGGACGGAACCTTGCCCGACGAGGGGCTGCTCAATGTCGCGTACCGGGGTACTGACTTGCGGGGCTTGCTGGCGAGCGAAGGCGAGTTCGAAGGGCGGGGCCGGGCGGCACAGGACCAACGGCTGACGGCTGACGGCTGACACGCTGAAGGACCTGCTCGACTCCGGACTCGGCGACGAGCCTGATGTCCCGGCACCGACTCCGCGCGCGTGGATGATGCGCGGATCGGGCGTGGTGCCACGATCGGCGAGCACCGCGCGCGGCTGGCAGCGGACACTCGGGCGATCGAGCCGCTTGGCGACCATGTGCTGGTGTACTTCTCGGTCGACGCCCCGGCAGTTGGTGTCGCGGCGCTCGCGTCGACGGCCGGGGAGAGCGAGTACGAACTGGCGGGCGGGCTGCATAACGGGGTGACCCGCTTGAGTCCGGCGTCGACGGTGCGGCCGGGTGAGCGGGTCGCGTTCGGGGTCGAATGGAAGCGGCTGCATTACTTCGACCCCGACACCGGCCAGGCGATTCGCGTAGCGGGGCTCGCCTTCTAACGGCCGTCATGGCCAGCGGGTGGAGGTGACTACGTACATTGGCTCAGGAATATCTAGCCGGTCTCGTGCGGCAGTGAACGCGGCCGAGCGCAGAACTCAGCCTGACTCCAGCAGCTGCCTGAGCCTGGCGAGGTCGGCCGCTACCAGCCCGCCGACGACCGGCCACTTCGGAGAGCGTTAGGTCGAAGTCAGCCGGCGTAGCGGCCGACCTTGACGTCGGCCAGGAAGGCGGCGAAGGCGGCGGGCTCGACGACGTGGGCTCCGTCTTACCAAGCATTAGCACCGAACGGTCGTCAGTCGGCGCTAGTTAGCCATTCCAACGCGGCCCGCGCCTCCTCGCGCGCCTTCGCCTCACGCTGGAACAGCTCGCCGGTCTTGGTCAGAACCAGCGTGTGCGGGCTGCCGAACTTCCAGACCTCATGCTTGACTGGCAGCTCAGCAACGCTGACCTGGCCCTTGACGTGGTTGCGACGGGCCTCGGCGAGCGGCCACTCCAGCGAGCGCTCGCCGCCGTCGGCGAGGAAATCGCCGAGTACGCCGCACAGCCCGCAGCCGCAGCCGCCTGACCAAGAGACCGACCAGTCGTCATCGGACCGAGCTGGGCGCTCGGTGATCGCGGTGAGCCGACGCTCGCAGTCGCGTGCCAGATCGCTGAGGGCCGCACTGGATCGGGCCCCTATTGCCCGCAGCACCGGTAGCAGGCAAGCGAGCACGTCGTCATCGTCGTGCTTCCGCAAAGTGGTCACGATCTCGTCAGCTAGCGCTGTCCCCTCGGCAGCTGCCAGCAGCCCCGCGAGCGGCCCGCCCAGCTCGGCCAGCCGTTCGCGCCGCGCATTCGGCGATTGGTAGCCGAGCCAATACCGGATGTCATCATCCAGCCAGTTCCAGGCAGCGGCTAGCAACCAACCGGCCGTAGCCACCGCGCCGACATCCCGCAGCGCGGCGGCGAGCACTGGCAGCGCTTCAGCCCAGTCCTTGCGGTTCGCCTCGCCGGTGTACCGCCACGTGTTCCGAGACCCGAACCACGCCTCAAAGACGTCGCGGTGCCAGGGCTCGTCGTACCGCGCGGCGAGCGCGGCCAGTCCGTCCGCGTGCACGGCCGTTACCCATTCGACCGGGAACGGACGCACCAGCATGAGCGCCATACCCGGATCGTCCAACCCCGCGGCCGCGAGCAAAGCGGGTTCCAGCAGGTCAGGACCAGGTGCGGTCCAGAAGGGCGCGACCGACTCCGCCGCGGCCCGTGCGCCGGCCAGATTCCCGGCATCGATCTGGACGCTCAGCTCATTCAGCGCCCACGAACGCGATGCTTCCGCCCGGGCCGCGAAGGCTCGCTGGCGTGGCCACACGACGACGGCGGCTCGGCGGTACCAGCGGTCCATCGTGTTGCCGTAGTTCCCCATGTATCCGGTGTACTCGGAGTCGTACGGCTTCAGGCTCGCCGACGGAACCGAGGCGGACACCTGCTCATCCGGCACATACAGCGAGATAGATTCGCCGTCTGTAGTCGCGGTCCACCAGGTCAGGGTCAGCTCGGAGGCAATGATGTACGTCAGGTCAATGTCGCGGCCCCGCGCACCTGGCTCGGTATCCCAGGTCTCCTTGATCTCGGTAAGCGCGAGTACCGCCTCGCAATCCGCTTCCCGCGCAGCGGCCCGCAGGAGAGCGGCGCGCTCGGCATCGGCTCCCTTGAGCCGATCCCACTTCAGGCCGCGCTGGGTGTACTCGTGGTCCAGCAAGTAAACGAGCCGGATCGGCAGCTCACCCGCATCGCCCGTCCACCGGGAAGCCTTAGTGGTGAAATGCTCAGTGAGGTAACGGGCGGCCTCGGCCGACGGCTCGGCCGGAACCTCACCGGCCGGATCCGAGTCCAGCAGCAGGTTGCAGGTCAACGTGACCCGGTACCCAGTCCGGACCGGCTTGACCTCATGCCGGCAGTCGGCGTAGAAGGCGGCGATAGACACCTCCGTGGCCGATGCCCGGTACACGACCGTCTCGCCATCGTGTTCGATGACTAGTTCTCCGCCGCTGTGCGACGATGGCAGCGAGACGACAAGCGTGCCGATCATCGCGTCGTCCTTCTCCGAGTCCTGGTGCGGCAAGAAGAACTGCCCCTTCCCGTACACCAGCAGCGCGTGCGGCTCGGCCCGCAGCCGGGACCGTGGCGGCAGTCCGAGCTCGTCGCGCACCTCAGCGAGGATCGCATCCCAGTCCAGCCCGGTCAGCGTCACCTGATCCGGGGTGATCTCCCAGGTGTCACGGACACTCAGGTCCATCAGCGTCTGCTCGCCGCGCCCGAAGCTCGCCGGCCGCGCGCTGGCAATCATTCGCTTGGCCTGCGGCGCCTTGATCGGGAGACTGATCGGCCCCGCTCCCGCGACCGTGAGCTGGACAGCTCCCGCCGGCACCGACAGCCGCGCGCTGAAGGCAGCCGGCGGCGACGAGCCGTCGAGCACCCTGGCCAGTCGCTCCCTCGCCGTGATCGGCATCCCTGTCCTCCTGTCAGAAGCATCTCCCGCGACCCCGAGCGGTCAGTCGGCCACGCTACCGACTGAGGGTGACAGTGAACCAGGCTGACCCAGGACGTACTACGAAACGCATGGCACCGGCTGCAGCTCGGGGAGCGACTGGTGGCTGGTGGCAGCCGGCCTCGGTCAGTGGCCGCTCGCGGCGGTGGTCATCACCTTAGGCATCCGCAGCCGCAGCCGGCCAGCGTTCCGGCCATCGGGCGCCATCGCCTGCTGGCTCCTGATCCTGCCCGCCGTCGGCTGGTTCGTCCTCTGCGTGATGTCTTCACAGCGCTGAACGCCGTCCGGCCACCGCCATAACCCAGGCAGATCCCGCACCGCCCGAAAATCCGGCCGGACTCGGCCGACGCGAGCTGACTACAAGACCTTGGCCAGGAACTGGCCGGTGTAGCTCTCCTCGACCTTGGCGACGTCCTCGGGGCTGCCGGTGGCGATGATCTGCCCGCCACGGGAGCCGCCTTCGGGGCCGAGGTCGATGACCCAGTCGGCGGTTCAATCAGTCGGCCGCCACCGGCGTCAGTTCAAACACGCGAGCGTACTTGGACGCTTCAGCGATGTCGCCGCGGCACAATGCCAGGCGAACCGTTTCCAGTTTCTGCGCGTCTTCGAGCGAAAGGTAAGGCGACCAGCCGCCTTCTTCCTCGATGAGCTCAACCGGAACCTCGGCAGCATATTTGCCATCGTGGACAAGCTCGACGGTGTTTCGCTTCATATGATCACTCCGCGGCCACCGGGATCAATTCCC
>DATKFV010000032.1:0-2041 GCA_035511035.1 Streptosporangiaceae bacterium | reverse complement strand
CGACGATGATGACACCGAAGATCGCGGCCAGGAACACCACCATCGGGGCCATAAGGACGCGCGCGCTCTCCGCGATGCCCCACAGGTTGACGGCCGTGATCAAGACCAGGCCGGTCAGGCACATCGCGAGCAGATGGTGGTGCAGCGAGGGGAACGCCGAGGCCAGGCTGGCCGCCCCGGCGGCGAGGCTAACCGCGACGGTGAGCACGTAGTCCACCACCAGGCTCGCGGCTGCCAGCAAGCTGACCGTGGCGCCCAGGTCTTTCTTGCCCACCGCGTACGCCCCGCCGCCGCCGGGGTGCACCGCGATGACTTGGCAGTAGGAGACGACCAGCACTGCGAGCAGGGCGGCGATGGCCAAGGTGACCGGCAGCGTCAGGCCCAGCGCGGACGTCCCGGCCGCCGCCAGCACCAGCACGATGGCCTCGGGCCCGTAGGCCACCGAGCTGAGCGCGTCGAGCGACAGCGCGGCCAGCCCTTCGAAGCTGGTCAGATGGTCTTTGCTGCCCTCCCCAGGCCGCAGCGGCACCCGAGGCAGGACCTTCTTCGACACTGCTCCAGAGCCCATGGGTGTGATCCTTGCCGGCGGTGAAGTACTCCACGGCAGTCGTACCGCCCGCGGGGAATCCATGATCCGGCGGCGCCCCCTCGCCGCTCAGCTAACGCTGCACGCCCGCCGGTTGCGCGCCCGCCGATGGCGAGTCCGCTGCCGGGGTCGAAGAAGTGCAGGTTACGGGTATCCACCCCGAGCTCGACGCGGTCGCCGGCCCGGACCTTGCTGCGCGCGTTGACTCGTGCCGTCCACAGGGACTTGCCCTGGTAAAGCGGGACCGCCGATTCGTCCTCCTCATCCTGCGGGGCCAGGTCGGCGATGTCCTTGTGCTCGACGGGTGGCGCGTCGATGGCGAAGATCACGTTGATCTCGCTGCCGAGTACCTCGGTCGCGTGGGCTTCGACGGCCATCACCGGCCACGATTCGCCGGTCAGGTGAGCGTCCTCGAAGTCGGACGGCCGGATTCCGAGGATCACATCGCGGCCGAGGTACGCTGCGATCCCCGGGGTGGCGTGCATCACGCTCGCCGGGATGGGCAGCCGGTATCCGGCGAACGTGACCGCTGCCGCGTCGTCGTCGCCGACCAGTGTGGCGGTGACGAGATTCATCGAGGGGGAGCCGATGAAACCGGCACGAACAGGTTGGCCGGGTGACGGAACAGGTGCTGGGGCGTGTCGACCTGTTGCAGCATCCCATCGCGCAGCACGCAGACGCGGTCCCCGAGCGTCATCGCCTCGACTTGATCGTGTGTCACTTACACGGTGGTCACATGGAGCCGTCGTGCAGCTGCGCCACCGATGCCCGCATGCTCACCCGGAGCTTGGCGTCGAGGTTCGACAGCGGTTCGTCCATGAGGAACGCCTGCGGCTCCCGCACTATGGCCCGGCCCATCGCCACCCGCTGGCGCTGGCCGCCGGACAGCCTGGTCGGCTTGCGCTTGAGATACGGCTCCAGGCCGAGGATCGTGGCCGCATCCTGTACGCGGCGCGCGATCTCGTCCTTCGGCGTCTTGCGCATCCGCAGGCCGAACGCCATGTTCTGGGCCACGGTCATTTGCGGGTAAAGAGCATAGTTCTGGAAGACCATCGCGATGTCGCGATCCTTGGCGGGCAGATCGTTCACCACCTGGTCGCCGATCTGGACCGTGCCCCGGGTGATGTGCTCAAGCCCGGCGATCATCCGCGGGGCGGTCGACGTGCCGCACCCCGATGGACCGACCAGGACCATGAACTCGCCGTCCCGGATTTCCAGGCTCAGGTCACTCACCGCCTTGACGCCGCCGGCGTAAGTCTTGTCGACGTGATCGAGCACGATCTGGGTCATGTCATTGCTCCGTAGGTCCGGCTGGCCCGGCTCAGCTGCGCCAGACTGGGTCGTGGGTCTAGCGCTGCACGATGACGAATCCGCCGGGAGGCACGGGCACGGTGATGGCCGCGCCATTGCTGATGGTGACGCGCCATAGGCGTCCTTGACTGTCGTAGCTCGTGG
>DATKFV010000031.1:0-13585 GCA_035511035.1 Streptosporangiaceae bacterium | reverse complement strand
TCAGCCCCGGTTTACGGCTATCCGACCGTGATCGTGACCTTATTGGGGTAAAAGGCCAGGTAGTCCGCGATCTCGGCGACGGCCTCGTACGGCTCGGCGTAGGACCAGGCGACATCGGCGATCTCGCCGTCCGGTGTCGTGACCGAGTAGTAGGAGCAGTCACCCTTATACGGGCAGTACGAGGCGGTGCCGGTAGGCCCGGCCAGGTCCGCCTTCACGTCGGCGGCCGGCACGTACTGGACCGGCGGGTAGTTCGCCTCCCGCAGCGTCAGCGCGCCGTCGGACTCGGCGACGACCTCGTCCCCGGCCTTGACTACGACCCGCGACCCGGTCGGGGTGATCGTGATCGGATGGTCGGGACCGGGCTGAAGAACCGGCCGGCTCGCTACGGTGCCCACATGTGCTCCCTTCGCCGTGACTCAACGGCTTCAACCGGATATCAGCGCGGGTATTCCGGCTTGAGCAGGCGGAGGACGACCAGGCCAGGCTCTTTGGTCAGCCGGGCGTAGTGCTGAGGTGAGCGCTCGCGCATGGACTCGGACGGGAGCGGCTCGATGAACTTCTCGATCAAGAAGCCAGCCTGCGTCGCGGCCACGCACAACGACGACAGCGGCTCCCGCCAGAAGGTCACCAGCTGATCTCCCGATGGCATCGGCCAGACGTCGCTCTCCAGCTTCACGTCGAAGTAAGAGCCGCCTTTGCGCAGCCAGTCGATGACCGGATGGATGTTCGAGACCACGGCGGCGCCGCCTGGCCGCAACACCCGGCAGAACTCGGCGAAGGCGGCGGCGCGGTCGTCCACGTGACCGATGGCGAGCGCACAGACCACCACATCGAAAGCCGCGTCCGGATACGGCAGCGCCTCGCCAAGCACGGCACGGTCCACTTGCACCCTGTCCCCCACCCGCGCCCTGGCCAAGTCGACCATGACCTGACTGGCGTCGAAGGCCGTGACCTGCGCTCCCCGGCCGACTAGTTCTTGCGCATAGAGCCCAGGCCCGCAAGCCGCGTCGAGCACGCGCAGGCCGCTGACCGGGCCGAGGGCCGCGAGCACCGCGGGCCGGTCGAGGTACGCGTTGTAGAGGCTGTCGACGGCGTGCTCCTCGAAGCCGCGGCCCATCTCGTCATAAGGCGCCCATTGCTCATTGGCCACCCGGTCACATTAACCGCCTGACGGGCCCGCCGCCTCAGCGGCGGCTTCAGGCCAGGAGGGAGATGTCGCGGGAGGCGCCGGTCGCAGCCGACGTGACCATGGCCGCGTAGACAGCCAACGCGGCGCTGACCGGCCGTTGGCGGCTCACCGGGCGGTAGCCCAAGCCGCCCGTCAGGGCGGCGCGCCTGGCCCGCAGTTCCTCCTCTGACACTTCCAGCGTCAGCGAACGACTTTGTATATCGATGCTTATCGAATCGCCATCAGCCACGAGGGCGATCACGCCTCCGGCCGCCGCCTCGGGGGCGACATGGCAAATCGACAATCCCGACGTGCCGCCTGAGAACCGGCCGTCGGTGATCAGCGCGCACTCGCGCCCGAGCCCGCGGCCCTTCAGGAAGCTGGTCGGGTACAGCATCTCCTGCATGCCGGGGCCGCCCTTGGGGCCCTCGTACCTGATCACGACCACGTCGCCGGCCTTGACCGCGCCGGCCAGGATGCCGTCGACCGCGTCTTCCTGGCTCTCGAATACCCGGGCCGGGCCGGCGAACCGCCACAGTTCCTCGGGCACGCCCGCGGTCTTGACGATGGCGCCGTCGGCGGCCAGGTTGCCCTGCAGCACGGCGAGCCCGCCGTCGGCTGAGTACGCGTGCTCGACGTCCCTGATGCAGCCGCCGACCCGGTCCGTGTCGAGCGCGGACCAGCGGGCCGACTGCGAGTACGGCTGGATGGTGCGGATGCCACCGGGCGCCGCGTGGTAAAGCTCCACCGCCTCGTCGCTGACGGACTCCGAGCCGAGGTCCCAGGCGTCGAGGAACTCACGCAGCGAGTCGCTGTGCACCGTGCGCACGCCCCGGTTGAGCAGGCCGGCCTGGTCAAGGCGGCCGAGTATGGTCGGGATGCCGCCGGCCCGGTGGACGTCCTCGACGTGGTAATCGCTGCTCGGCGCCACCTTGCATAGGCACGGCACCCGTCGCGACAGCTCGTCGATCTCCTTGAGCCCGAAGTCCACCTGGGCCTCGTGCGCGGCGGCGAGCAGGTGCAGGATCGTGTTGGTCGAGCCGCCCATGGCGACGTCGAGCGCCATCGCGTTCTCGAACGCGTCCTTGCTGGCGATGGACCTCGGCAGCACCGAGGCGTCGTCATCGGCGTAGTAGCGCTTGGTGATCTCCACGATCACCTCGCCCGCCCGCTCGAACAGCCGCCGCCTGGCGGTGTGCGTGGCGAGCGTGGTGCCGTTGCCTGGCAGGGCCAGCCCGATCGCCTCGGTGAGGCAATTCATCGAGTTCGCGGTGAACATGCCCGAGCACGAGCCGCAGGTCGGGCAGGCGGACTCCTCGATGTCGAGCAGTTGCTCGTCGGAGACCTTGGCGTCGGCCGAGGCGATCATCGAGTCGATGAGGTCGAGCTTGCGCGGGGCCGAGCCTGGAGCGATAGCGGCTCCAAGGGGCTTGCCTGCCTCCATCGGGCCACCGGAGACGAAGACCGTGGGAATGTTGAGCCGCATGGCCGCGATCAGCATGCCCGGCGTGATCTTGTCACAATTAGATACGCAAATAAGCGCGTCGGCGCAATGTGCGTTGACCATGAACTCCACCGAGTCGGCAATGAGCTCCCGGCTAGGCAGGGAATACAACATGCCGCCGTGCCCCATAGCGATGCCATCGTCGACCGCGATCGTGTTGAACTCGCGCGGGATCGCCCCGGCCGCCTTGATCGAGGAGGCGATGACCTCGGCGACCTGGCGCAAGTGGACGTGGCCTGGCACGAACTCGGTGAAGCTGTTGGCCACGGCGATGATCGGCTTGCCGATGTCCTCGCGGGCAACCCCGGTCGCCCGCAGCAGGGCCCGCGCGCCCGCCATGTTCCTTCCGTGGGTGACGGTTCGAGATCGCAGCGCCGGCATCGAAGGCTCCTTAGCAAGGAAAGATCAGCAAGCCTTCACGCTACCGGCAGTCACTTGGGGCCGGTGCGGAAGCACCCGAATCAGGCGACGCGGGTCAGGTACGACGGCACCGGGGGGCTGGGAGCCCGCGGCCTGGCTATTCCCCACCGTTAAGAGCGGGAATAGCCCGGTGACTGACGTAGTTGCCGCGTGAGTGACAGCAAAGCCTTCTGAACGCGAAGATGTGCAGTTCTGGTTCGATCCCCTGTGCCCGTGGGCCTGGATCACGTCCCGCTGGATGCTGGAGGTGGAACAGGTCAGGCCGGTGCGAGTGGACTGGCGGATCATGTCGCTGGCCTACCTGAACCTGGTGCAGCACGAGGGCAAGGACCTCAGCCCCGAGTACCTGGAGCGGATGGCCAGGGCGTGGGGACCGATCCGGGTAGTCGCCGCGGCCGCCAATGAGCGTGGCGACGACGTCCTGGGACCGATCTACACGGCGATCGGCACGCGATTCCACAACGAGGGCCGACGGGAGGATCCCTCGGTCATCACGGAATCGCTGGCCGAGGTGGGCCTGCCCGCTTCGCTGGCCAGCGCGGCCGAGAGCGAAGAATTCGACGAGCAGATCAAGGCCTCGCACCACGAGGCGTTCGATGACGTCGGGCTCGACGTCGGAACCCCGGTCATCCGGATCCGCGGCAATCCGATCTTCGGCCCGGTGATCACCCCGGCGCCCAAGGGCGAAGCTGCTGGGCGGCTGTGGGACGGCGTGACGCTGGTGACCGAGGCCGACGGTTTCTTCGAGCTCAAGCGCACCAGGAACCGCAAGCCCGCATTCGACTGACCGCGCGTCAGGCGCGACCTGAGGACGTTAGGCCTGCCTGCTGGCGGCCGTACGTGGCCGCGCGGTCACAGGCTGAGGTGGTGTATCCGGATGGCGGCGTCCAGTTCCGTGAGCAGGGAAAGGGCAGGCGGCCCAGCTGCCAGGCCAATCCGCTCGACGGCGACGGAGCGGATCTGCTCGGCGTGCGCCTTGGAGTCGTTCCTGAGCCCGGTCGCCGCGGCGCATCTCAGCTCGCGATGCCGTCAGCCGCTGCCGACTCCTACGCCTCGGCGTCGGCGGAGGAGCCCCAGGATGCCCATGCGTCCGCATAGGAGTTCTCCAGCTCGGAGGCCCGGAGTTGGGGAGACGTGTAGGCAATGCGATTCACCACGCACTTGGCAATAAGGCCGACGAGGCGGCGCATGTGGTTCACGCCGGGATGTTGCCGATCAGCGCGTGCCGCGTCGACCGGAGCAGGCCCCCGGTGATGCGGTAGAGGCTCAGCCCTTGATACGTGCCGCCGCCGGGCAGCGTGCCGGTCCAGGCCGCCGCCACCATGTCGCCGTCGGCGACCAGCGCGTCGATCCTGTAGGCGATAGGCCCGCCAGCCCGCTTGACCGCGTGCTCGTAGTCGTCACGCGCTCCTGCGGGCCCGATCCCGGCCGGCTCATGACCGTAGTCGACGTAATCGGGCGCGACACAGTCGTCGAAATCCTCCGGACGACTGTTGGTGTAGCAATCGAAGAACTTGAGTACGGCCTCTTCGGGACTCAGCTGCGCGCTCATCTTCTCGCCTTTCTGCGTGATCCGGGGACGAGGCTGGCCGGCCTGCCCGAAGTCAGCCTGGTCGGCTGGCCTAGCTTCAACTACGCTCCCATTGCCGTCAGCATTGTGCGGGCCTTCTCCGGCGGCTGGCGGCCGGCGGCCCGGCGGGCGCGCGGGCGCGAACGGAAGGCGAGCGTGTCTGATTATTTCGATCTCGGGAGCTACGCGAGGCCGGTCACGACCACATCGGACGCGGCGCGCGTTTGGGTGCGGCGTGGCCTGGTCTGGGCGTACGCGTTCAACCACGAGGAGGCGATCGCCTGCTTCGAGCAGGCGATCAGTGACGATCCTGAGTGCGCGCTGGCTCACTGGGGCGTGGCGTACGCGCTAGGCCCGAACTACAACAAGCCGTGGGAGATGTTCGAGCCGGCCGAAGCCCTGTCAGCGACCGCGCGGACCCACGCCGCGGCTGCGGCCGCCCAGCGGCTCGCTGACCAGCGGCCGGTGTCAGGCGCGGAGCGCGCCCTGATCGCCGCGCTCGCCTCTCGCTACCCGCAGGGCACGCCGGGCGCGGACCCCGCCGTCTGGAATCGTGCCTACGCCGATGCCATGCGGACGGCCTACCAGGAGCACAGTGACGATCTGGACGTGGCCGCGCTGTTCGCGGATGCGCTGATGAACCTGACCCCATGGGCGCTGTGGGACATCGCGACCGGCCAGCCCGCCGCGGGCGCGGCCACGGTGGAGGCCCGGTCAGTGCTGGAGCGGGCCCTGGCGACCCCGGACGGCCGGGCTCATCCCGGCGCGCTGCACCTGTACATCCACCTGATGGAGATGTCGCCGCACCCGGAGGAGGCGCTGTGGGCCGGGAACCTGCTGCGCGGCCTCTGCCCGGACGCCGGGCATCTGGTGCACATGCCCACGCACCTGGACGTGCTGTGCGGAGACTACCGCGAGGTCGTGACCAGCAACGAAGCTGCCATCGCGGCCGACGAGCGGTTCGTCGCCGCCCGCGGCCCGGTGAGCTTCTACACCCTGTACCGGGCGCACAACTATCACTTCGCGATCTATGGAGCGATGTTCGCCGCCCAGTCCCAGGTGGCGCTGCGGACCGCGGACGCGCTGGCCGCGGCCATCCCCGAAAGCCTGCTCCGGGTGCCCGTCCCGCCGATGGCGGACTGGCTCGAGGGCTTCGTCCCGATGCGGGTCCACGTGCTGATCCGCTTCGGCCGCTGGCAGGAGCTCATCGACGCGGCCCTGCCATCCGACCCCGAGCTGTACTGCGTCACTACCGCGATGCTGCACTACGGCAAGGGCCTGGCCTTCGCGGCCACCGGCGAGCTCGGCGCCGCGCGCGAGCAGCAGGCATTGCTGGCGACCGCGGCCGCGCGCGTGCCAGCGTCGCGAACGGTCTTCAACAACACCTGCCAGGGCATCCTGCAGGTGGCGACCGCGATGCTGGGCGGCGAGCTGGACTACCGGGCCGGCGACACCGACGCCGCGTTCGCTCAACTCAGCCACGCGGTCGAGCTGGACGACGGCCTGCCCTACGACGAGCCTTGGGCCTGGATGCAGCCCGCGCGACACGCCTACGGCGCCCTGCTGCTCGAGCAGGGCCGCGTGCGCGAGGCCGAGGCCGTCTACCGCGCCGACCTCGGCCTAGACGACACCCTCCCTCGGCCCTGCCAGCATCCCGGCAACGTCTGGAGCTTGCACGGCTACCACGAGTGCCTGACCGCCCTCGGCAAGCACGAGCAGGCAGCCATCATCAGCGAGCAACTCCAGCTCGCGCTTGCCCGCGCCGACGTGCCCGTCACGGCATCTTGCTACTGCCGGCTGAGCACCGCGACCAGCTGTCACATGGAAATGTGACCGAAATGCCAGCGCACTAGAGATTCGTACTGTCAAGTCGGACGATACGGCCCGGCCGTGTTTCTCCCGGATAGCCCGGAAGCAAGGAGGCCTGACCGCCGCGCAGCAGGGGCGCTGGCGATCATCGCTCGCCTGAGTTCTGCGGGAGTTGTCGCACTCGCGCTGCGGGTAACCTGCGCTCACACGAAACTCGCACGCAGCTCACGCGCCAGGCGCAGGATGAGGTGATCGGATGAAGCCGTCGGCCACAACTAGAGCGGTGCGCGATCCGATGACTGAACACGGCCCTGACCAGGGAGATCTGCTCGTCGTCGATGACGAGCCCTTCCTGCGGGACGCGGTCGCGGCGTCGCTGCGGTTCCTCGGCTTCGAGGTCAGCACGGCCGAGACCGGGACGCAAGCGCTGCGGCAGGCGCGCGACCACCCGTTCGACCTGATCGTGCTCGACGTGATGCTCCCTGACACCGATGGCTTCGAGATCGTGCGGCGGCTGCGGGGCGAGGGCAACAACGTGCCCGTGATCTTCCTGACCGCGCGGGACACCCAGGCCGACAAGGTCACCGGGCTCACCATCGGCGGCGACGATTACGTGACGAAGCCGTTCGGGCTCGAGGAGCTAGCCGCTCGGGTTCGCACCGTGCTGCGCCGGGCCCGGCCGGCCGAGGCGAGCGCTGCGGTGCTCACCTTCGCCGACATCGAACTCGACCAGGACAGCTATGAGGTGCGGCGGTGCGGCGAGCTGATCGAGCTGTCACCGACCGAGTTCCGGCTGCTGCGGTTCCTCATGCTGAATCCCGGCCGGGTGATGACCAGGGCCGAACTGCTCGACCACGTATGGGACTACGACTTCGGCGGTTCGAGCACGGTCGTCGCGACCTACGTCGCCTACCTGCGGCGCAAGCTCGCGCAGCACGGCCCCGACGTGATCCACACCCAGCGCGGGGTCGGCTACAGCCTGCGGCTGCCCCGCGAGGCCGACCTGGCCGGGTTCCTGTGAGAAGGCCCTGGCCGGTCAGGGCCCCGCTGCGGGCGCGGGTGCTCGCCGGGGTGCTGGCGGTGATGCTGGTCGCCCTGGTCGTCTTCGACATCGCGGCGGTGACCGGGCTTCGCCGGTACCTGTACTCGCAGACCGACTCGTCGCTGAAGAACGTCATCGGCCTGTACCAGCCGTTCAGGGTGGTCAGGCCAAGCGTGCACGGGAAGGTCCAGAAGTCATTCACGAAAAGCAACGTGTTCAAGCTGCCCGCCAGGAACGCGGTGCGGCAGCGAATCGCCGGCGGTCCCGGGTTCATCATCTTCGGCCCCAGGCTGCTGCTCACCCCGGCCGCGCTCGACCAGTACTACGTCGAGTTCATCTACGGCAAGAAACTCAAGCTCAAGCCGATCGTCATCGGTGACTCCGACCTGCGGCCTGACCTGCCTGCCCACGTGGACTGGCTGACGGTCCGCCAGCATCTGGCGACGGTGCCCAGCAACAACGGGCCTGAGCAACTTAGGCTGCTGTCGGTCAAGGAGGGCGGCGGCACCCTGATCGTCACGACCAGCCTGGCCGGGGTGAGCAAGACGGTCAGGCGGCTCGAACTGATCCTGATCATCAGCTCGATCGGGGCCGTGCTCCTGGTCGGGCTCGGGGTCGCGCTGGTACTGCGCCGGGGCATGCGGCCGATCGAGACCATGGCCGCCCAGGCCGACCGGATCTCCGCCGGCGACCTGACCGACCGGGTCGGCCCGGACGACACCAGCACCGAGGTCGGCCGGCTCGGGGCCGCACTCAACGGCATGCTCGCCCGGATCGAGTCGTCCGTGCGCGAGCGCGAGGCGAGCTTGGAGCTGACGAACCGGTTTTTCGCCGACGCCAGCCACGAGCTGCGCACCCCGCTCGCCTCGCTCCGGGCCAACGCCGAGCTCTACCAGCAGGGCGCGCTCACCGAGCGGGCCCAGGTCGACGAGGCGATGCGCCGCATCGTCATCGAGTCCCAGCGGATGGGCGCGCTCGTCGATGACATGCTCAGGCTGGCCAGGCTCGACCAGCACCCTGGTCAGCGCCATGACGAGGTCGACGTCAGCGCGCTGGTCGCCGACTGCTACGACGACGTGCTGGTCACTGACTCGCAGCGGACCTGGCACGCGGACATCGCCCCTGGCCTCGCCGCGACCGGCGACGCCGAGCTGCTCCGCCGGGCGATCAGTAACCTGCTGAGCAACGTCCGTACCCACACCCCAGCGGGCAGCGCGGCGACGATCACCGCCGCCCGGCTGAACGGGTCGGTCGTCGTCAGCGTGGACGACGACGGGCCAGGCGTGCCTGACGACAAGTTGCCGCGCATCTTCGACCGCTTCTACCGGGGCGGAGCGCCGTCACCGCGGCCAGGGGCCGGCCTCGGGCTCGCCATCGTCGCCGCGATCGCGACCGCCCACGACGGGGAAGCGCAGGCGACCGCTGGCGACGGCCGCGGGCTGCGGGTCACGCTGACCTTGCCCGCGGCGGGGGCGCACGCTAGCTAGCTAGCTAGCTAGCCTCGCCTGCCTCGGCCTCAGCTTCGCTCGCCGGCGCTCCGGCTTCGTCCGCTGGCGCTCCGGCTTCGTCCGCTGGCGCTCCGGCGTCAGCGGCCAGCGTTTGCTGGCTTCCTTCCGGCCCTCCGGCGAGGGCTACCAGCAGCTCGTTGAGCTGGCTGACGAAGGCGGCGGGGTCGTCGACGCGCGCGCCGAGCGTGAGGACGGCCTGGTTGTACAGGACATCGGCCCACTGCGCGAACCTCGGGTCATCCGGACTGGCGTTCAGCCTGCTGACGAGCGGATGCCCAGGGTTGATCTCGAGGACCGGCTGGGACGGCAGGCCCGAGCCCGCACCTAGGCCGCCACCCGCGCCACCCAGCCTGGGCAGGCTGAAGCCGAGGTCAGAGCCGCCGGCCACGATGCAAGCCGGTGAATCGGTGAGCCGGCTGCTCACCCGGACGTCCCAGGCCTTTCCTGCCAGCGCGTCCTTGAGCTTGCCGACCAGGTCGGCGTAGTCGGTGTCCGCCTTCTTCTTAGCCTCGCGCTCGGCCTCGTCGGCCAGGGAGCCGAGGTCGGCATCCCCCTGGGCCGCGCTGTGCAGCCGCTTGTCGTCGAAGTCGGGCAGGCTGCCGATCACCCAGCCGTCGATCTCGTCGCCGAGCAGCAGCACCTCGATGCCCTTCTTCCTGAACACCTCCAGGTGCGGGCTGCTCGCCGCCAGCTCAGGGGTCGGCGCCAGCAGGTAGTAGATCTTGTCCTGGCCTTCCTTCATGCGGCTGACGTAGTCGGCCAGCGAGACGTCCTCGTCGGTCCCGGCCGCCGCGGTCGAGCGGAACCTGAGCAGCCGGGCGATCGAATCGCGGTTGGAGTAGTCCTCGACGAGGCCCTCCTTCAGCACCGCGCCGAACTCCTTCCAGAACGTCGCGTACTTGGCCGGCTCCTTCTCGGCGGTGTCCTTGAGCAGGCGCAGCACGGTCTTGACGGCCTGGGACTGGATGCTGGCGACCAGCTGGCTGCTCTGCAGCAGCTCACGGGACACGTTCAGTGGCAGGTCGGCGGAGTCGAGCACGCCCCGGACGAACCGCAGGTACCTGGGCAGCAACTGCCCGTCGTCCTCCATGATGAAGACGCGCCTGACATGCAGCCTGATGCCGTGCCTGGTGCGCGCGAGCCACAGGTCGTAGGGCGCGTGGGCTGGGATGAACAGCAGCAGGGTGTACTCGTACCGGCCCTCGATCTTGCGGTGCACGTAGGCGAGCGGGTCCGCGTAGTCGCTGGCGACGTGCCGGTAGAACTCGTAGTAGTCCTGCTCGCTGATCTCGCTTTGCGGCCTGGCCCACAGCGCCGAGGCGCGGTTCACGGTGGTGTACCGCACCGCCGGGGCCCCGGTTTCGGCGTCAGCCTCCGGCTTGGCCTCCTCGGTCTCGTCGGCCTCCTCGGTCTCGTCGACCGCGGGCGCCTGGTCGTCGTCGCCATCGCCGGGTTCGACGGGCATGAGGATCGGCACGCTGATGTGATCGGAGTACTTCTCGATGATCGAGCGCAGCCGGTAGCCGCTGAGCAGATCCTTCTCATCCTGCTTCAGGTGCAGCTCGACGGTCGTGCCGGTCGCTGGCCGGTCAGCGGGCTGCAGCGTGTACTCGCCCTTCGCGTCGGACTCCCAGCGGACCGACTCCTCAGCGGGCAGGCCCGCTCGCCTGGTGGTCACCGTCACCCGGTCGGCGACGATGAACGCCGAGTAGAAGCCGACCCCGAACTCGCCGATGAGATTGGCGTCCTTGCGCTGGTCGCCGGTCAGTGCCTTCAGGAACTCGCGGGTACCCGACTTGGCGATGGTGCCGAGGTTGTCGATGACCTCCTGCCTGCTCATGCCGATGCCATTGTCGGAAATGCTGAGCGTGCCAGCCTCAGTGTCGAAGCTGACCACGATCTGCAACGGCGCGTCGTCATCCGGTAGCTCATTGCTGGTGAGCTTCTCGAGCCTCCGCCTGTCTATGGCGTCGGACGCGTTCGAGACCAGCTCGCGGAGGAAGATCTCCTTGTTGCTGTAAAGCGAGTGAATCATCAGGTCCAGGATCTGGACCACTTCAGCCTGGAAGCTAAAGCTCTGCGTGCCTTCACTCACTGGCTCAGTCATGACGTACTCCGTGCTTGCTATTTCGTAGTGACAACATCGCCGACCAGGGTAATAGGCTTCCCGCGGGAAGCCGCGCCAGCGCGGACGATGCCAGCTACCACACAATAGGTCAGATCGCGGCGCGACGCGCGTTCGATGCTTGCCGGGCCGCTGCTCCTTGACGCCCGCTGATCGCAGGCCGCATGTTTGTTCTGACTCGGCGTAGTCACTTGACAGAAGACCCTGAGCTGGCCTGCCTTCAGAATCGAAGCGACAGCAGTATGCGAGAAGGGACATGCGATGCCCGACCCGAACCCGCCTGACGCGAAGCGATTCCTGCAAGGCTCGTTCGCGCCTGTGACCGAGGAAATCACCGCCTACGACCTGCCGGTCACCGGCCGGCTGCCCGCCGCGCTCAACGGCCGGTACCTGCGCAATGGCCCGAACCCGCTCGGCCTCGACGACCCGAACTACCACTGGTTCCTCGGCGCCGGGATGCTGCACGGCGTCCGGCTCCGCGCCGGCAAGGCCGAGTGGTACCGGAACCGCTGGGTCCGCTCCAAGGCCGTCGCGGCGGCGCACGACGAGCGGTGGCCGGCTGGCCCTGTGCACGAGAACATGGACTTCGCCGCCAACACCTGCGTCATCGAGCAGGCGGGCCGGACGCTGGCCACGGTCGAGGCCGGGCCGCTGCCGTACGAACTCAGCTATGAGCTGGACACGATCGGCCCGTGCAACTTCGGGGGCACGCTCCCCGGCGGGTTCGCCGCTCACGCCAAGCTCGACCACGACACCGGCGAACTGCACGCCATCGCCTACTTCTGGGCCTGGGACCACGTGCAGCACGTCATCGTCGACGCCTCCGGCAAGGTCATCCGCACCACGGACGTGCCAGTGCCAGACGGCCCGATGATGCACGACTTCGCCCTTACTAAGAACTACGTGGTCGTGCTTGACCTGCCGGTCACGTTCAGCCTGAACGCGGTGAGCGCGGGCCGGGAGCTGCCCTACGTGTGGAACCCCGACCACAAGTCCCGCGTCGGCCTGCTCCGCGGGGCTGGCGACGGGGAGGTCCGCTGGTTCGAGGTCGACCCGTGCTGGGTGTTCCACTGCCTGAACGGGTTCGAGGATGACGCCGGGCGGGTCGTGGTCGACCTCTGCCAGTACAACGGCCCTTTCGACGTCTCCACGCTGTGGGCCGCGCACGGACCCGTCACCCTGGACCGCTGGACCATCGACCCAGCCTCGGGCACGGTGACACAGCGGCGCCTGGATGACCGGGGCCAGGAGTTCCCCAGGGTCGATGACCGCGTCATCTCCCGGGAGCATCGCTATGGCTACAGCGCGGTCATCGGAGAGGTGGCCCGCGCCATCACGGTGACCGGCGACTTCACCGACGACGCGTTCACGAACGCGCTGCTCAAGCACGACCTGGCCAAGGGCACCACCCAGGCCCGCGAGTTCGGTGATGAGTTCGGCGGACTCGGCGGGGGTGGCGGCTGCGTAGGCGAGTGAGGTGAATAGGGCTTGCATGGCGTCGGTGTCGGAGTGCCGGGTGGTCGTAATGGGGTGGCCGGCGGGGCTGGGGTAGGTGCCGATGTCGGGTTCGTCGGGGGTGGCGAAGCTGAGGATGGTGAACGGCGGGGTGAGGACGGGCAGGGTGGCGGACAGGCGGGTTACCTGGATGGTGACGGCGGGGGTGCTGGCGAGGACGTGGAGGTGATCGAGTTGTCCGGCCATGTCGTGCGGTGAGGTGAGGGGCCGGATCAGGGCGGTCTCGTCCAAGATGGCGTGGAGGTGCGCGTCGGGGTTGAGATGCCGGGCGCGGCTGGTGGTGATGGCGGCGTGGCGGCGTGCGGTGGCGGCGTCGATGCCGGGGCGGGTGGCGCGGGCGGCGGCGAGGGCGTAGCCGGGGGTCTGTAGAAGGTCGGGGATGGCGTGGGGGGCGTAGGCGCGGATGAGGACGGCGGCTGATTCGAGGCCGTAGCAGGTGCGCAGGGCGGGCGGGATGATGTCTGGGTGGTCGTCCCACCAGCCTTTGCGCTGTCCTTCGCGTGCGAGGTCGGCTAGCTGGGCGCGGTATCCGAGGTCGTCGACGGCGTAGAGGTCCATCAGCAGCGTGAGGTAGCTGGTGCGGGTGGGTGCCTTGCCGGTCTCGATGCGGGAGAGGGTGCTGGGCGCGACGCCGAGGCGGGCGGCGACGTCTTCGAGCCGCAGGGACCGGTCTTCGCGGAGCTGGCGCAGGGCGGTGCCGAGGGCGCGGCGGCGGGCGGCGGGGCCGTCCGGGCCGGATCGGCGGGCGGCGGGCCGACCGGGGGTTAAGGGGGGCAGGAGGGTCATGGGCGGCTTCTCGCTAGGCGGATTGGATTCATGGGATGGCTGGGGGGGCCAGTGGCGCTGGTCAGAGGATTGATTCCCAGAGGGCGGCTCGCCGTGATTGGAGCTGGTTGCGGCCGTTCTGGACTTCGTCAAGGA